>CAZHTG010000038.1:5909-28648 GCA_964535795.1 uncultured Rikenella sp. | reverse complement strand
TCTGGGTGCAGGCGACCTGATGCTGTGGCCCGACTCATCAACCTTCACCAAAGAAGAAATTATCCATAACCTGAGGTACCTGAAGCAGACCTCCTCATTCCGGACGAAGTACGACTATGACAACCTGCTCTACCTGGTGGCCGGAGAGGTTGTGGCGAGGGCCTCCGGGCAGAGCTGGGAGCAGTTCGTCAAGGAGCGTATTATGCAACCGCTGGAAATGGAGAGCTCTTCACCCTCACCCGGCAGGGCCACGGACAGATCGAATATGATTGATGCCCATGTGCCGGTCAACGGGGTGCTGCAGGTGGTGCCCATTTATGAAAGTGACCTGCTCAATCCGGCCGGAGGTATCATCAGCAGCGTGGCTGACATGACAAAGTGGGTGATGATGCAGCTCAACCGCGGCAAATACGGTGAGAATAAAAACAAACAGCTCCTCTCCGAAAGGACTCACCGCGAGATGTGGACCCCCCAGACGATAATTCCGGTCAGGTCAGCAGGCCCCTACAGGAGTCATTTTGCAGGCTACGGCCTCGGCTGGGGGCTCACCGATGTCAGCGGGTACCTGCAGGCATCGCACACGGGCGGACTGGCCGGTATAGTGACACAGGTGACACTGCTCCCGGAGCTTAAGCTGGGAATTATAGTATTCACAAACCAGCAGGAAGGAGCTGCCTTTTCAGCCATCACCAACACCATCAAGGACGGTTACCTTGGCGTCACAGGAAACGACTGGGTTAAGACACTCAGGGAGAATGTTGAGAGAAACCGGGCCGAGGCAAAAAAGATAACCGATGAGATATGGGCAAAAGTTGAGGCAACCCGTTCAAAGACAGAAACACCCGTTGATAATTCAATATACGCCGGGACTTACAGTGACAGCTGGTTCGGAGACATAGTGATCTCCGGAGAGGGCGACAAACTGCGCCTCAGGTCGGTCAAATCGCCCAAACTGCGGGGAGAAATGCTCTACTACACCGGCAACACCTTTATTGTAAGGTGGGATGACAGATCAATGGATGCTGACGCATACGCGGTCTTTACCCTCAACAAAGAGGGGAAGGCTGCCGCATTCACCATGGAGGCCATTTCACCGCTGACCGACTTCAGTTATGATTTCCATGATCTCAGCCTGAAGAAAAAGGAGAGCAGATGAAAAGACTGGTTTCCCTGCTTCTGTTGTCAGCCCTGGTTGTCGGCGCTGCAGGGCAGCCGCTTTCCAAGAAGCAGATTGACAGGCTGACAGAGAGGGTGCTGATGGAATTCAACATTCCAGGCATTGCCGTGGCCGTGGTAAAGGATGACAAGGTGATCCATATGAAAGGGTACGGGATGCGGTCAATCGCCACCAGGCAGAAGACAGACGAGCACACCCTTTTCGCCATAGCCTCGAACACAAAGGCTTTCACAGTGGCAGCACTGGGTATCCTGATCGATGAAGGAAAGCTCACATGGGATACCAGGGTCATTGACATCATTCCGGAGTTCAGGCTGTATAACCCTTACGTTACCGAGGATTTCAGGATAAGGGACCTCCTCACCCACCGCAGCGGATTAGGGCTGGGTGCCGGAGACCTGATGATGTGGCCTGATTCGGCCATGTTCACAGTTGCTGACATCATTCATAACCTCAGGCATCTGAAGCAGACATCGCCATTCAGAACCAAATATGATTATGACAACCTTCTCTTTGTAGTTGCCGGTGAAGTGGTGACGCGGGTTTCCGGCACCGGATGGGAAGAGTTTGTGGAGACCAGGATCATGCAGCCACTGGGTATGACCGGTTCCTCAGCATCTTTCAAGGGGTTGAAGGAAAAATCGAATATCATTGATGCTCATGTGCCTGTTGACGGAATTCTTCAGGTAGTGGCCAAACAGGAAAACAGACTTCACAATTCATCAGGAGGCATCTACAGCAACATCAGCGACATGAGCAAGTGGGTCGTCATGCAGATGAACCGCGGCAAGTACGGGCCCAACCTCGAACAACAGATCTTCTCAGAGGAGGTGCACCACGAGATGTGGACGCCCCAGACCATAAAACCGGTGAGGCCAGGCGGTCCCTACAAAACAATCTTCTCCGCCTACGGACTTGGGTGGGATCTGGCAGACATAAACGGTTATCTTCAGGTTTCACACACAGGGACACATACCGGGATTGTAACCCGGGTGACCATGCTCCCCGAAATGAAGCTTGGAATAATTGTCCTGACCAATCAGCAGTCGACTGAAGCCTATAATGCAATCACATACACTATTATTGACAGTTATCTTGGGATAAAGGGCATTGACCGGGTGAAAACACTTAAGGAGAGTTCATTCCGGCGTCTCACAGAGGCAGCAGCGATTACAGAGGAGGTGTGGGCAAAGGTTGAGGCACAGCGTGCAAAGTCAGACAACCAGTTGGACAAATCCCTTTACACGGGCACATACAGTGACATGTGGTTCGGTGATATCGTTATCTCGGAGGTCAATGGCAATCTCAGGTTCACTGCGGTCAGGTCACCAAGGCTGAGAGGCGACATGTACTATTATACAGGCAACACCTTCATTATCAGGTGGTATGACAGGTCTATGGATGCGGATGCATTTGCGGTATTCACTCTTGACAGAGAGGGAAAACCGGAGCGTATCAGAATGGAAGCGATCTCGCCTCTGACTGATTTCAGCTTCGATTTTCATGATCTGGACCTTAGAAGAAAGGAATCCGGATTATAATCCTGTTCGCCCCTAATTAACCATGGCAGAGAAGCGTAAATATTCCGGGCAATACCCCCTGCCCCTGAAAAAACCGCCAGCCGGTGACGGATATGATATCTACCCCGCATTTAACGTCGGTGAAGGGAAGATCCATAACGGGTTTGCTTCCCTGATCCCGCTGATTATCGAAACAGGAACAGTAATCATTGACGGTTATGCCGGTGTCTTCTGGGACACCCTGAAGCAACAGATAATCAATGCACTGGAGCATAAAGCCGTAACTGTCAAGTGCTTTCACGCTTCAGATTATCTTAAGCCGGAAAAGGAGATTGAGGAGATGACCTCACCCTTTTCGGGAGGCAGCGATCCACTCTTCGGAACCAGGTGCCACCTTCACCTCAGCAGTTTCTTCCGGATGCCGGAGATGAGGGTTCTCAGGCCTGATCCGGATTACAGTGTAAATATTATCATCGGCACCGGAGCAGCGCTTGCCGGCTGGCAAGGGTTGCTGATCTATGCAGACCTGCCGAAGAATGAGCAGCAGTACAGGGCACGCACAGGAAAAATTCACAACCTAGGTTTTTCTCAACCCGCCAATCCCAAAACCTTTTATAAGCGATCCTATTTTGTTGACTGGCCTGTCCTTAACCGTCACAAGCAGGATTTGATCACCAGAACTGATGTTTTTATCGATGCACAGAGACCTCATGAGCCTGTGTGGATGAGAGGCAACCTGGTCAGAGACACCCTGACGGAGATGAGTCGTAACATGTTCAGAGTCAGGCCATGGTTTGAACCGGGTCCGTGGGGCGGCACCTGGATAAAGGATAATATCCGTGGGCTGAATCCGGATGTTCCGAATTACGCCTGGTCCTTCGAGCTTATATCTCCTGAAAACGGGCTCTTGCTTGAGAGTTCCTCATTGCTGCTTGAAATTTCCTTTGACAGCCTTATGTACCTCGGCGCGAAGGAGGTTCTGGGTGAATGCCACGGGCGGTTCGGTACGGAATTTCCAATACGGTTTGATTTCCTCGATACATTTGACGGCGGCAACCTCTCCGTGCAGTGTCATCCACGGCCTGAGTACACCAGGGAACATTTCGGGGAACATTTCACCCAGGAGGAATCTTATTATATGCTTGATACAAAAGATGATGCAATTGTGTACCTGGGTTTTCACAAAAATATAGATCATGATGAATTCACCACTGCCCTGAAAACAAGCGCCGGCACCGGCAAGCCTCTTGATGTTGACCGTTACGTTCAGAAACAGGCAGCTGCAAAGCACGACCTCTTCCTGATACCTTATGGTACGATACATGGCTCGGGAAAGAACAACATGGTGCTGGAGATCAGTACAACACCATATATTTTTACTTTCAAGATGTATGACTGGCTGCGGATGGATCTGAACGGGAGGCCGCGCGACCTGAACATAGACAGGGCACTCAGGAATCTCTTTTTTGAAAGGAAAGGCGATTACGTCAGCAAGCACCTTAAATCAAAACCTGTTAAACTGAAGGAGGGGCACGACTGGCAGCTATGGCACCTTCCCACGCACGAAACACACCTCTACGATGTTCTGAGGTACAACTTCAGGACAACCATCGATATCCGCACCGATAACAAATGCCTCGTAATGAATCTGGTTGAGGGACAGAGCATTACAGTTGAAACCCATTACGGGTTAAAGCAGAAGATCAGTTATGCTGAGACTTTCATTGTCGCGGCAGCGGCAGAAATGGTAAGGATTACCAATCATTCAGAGATCGAAGCCATGCTTGTTATTGCATTCGTAAAATAATTAAGAAGCAAAATGAAGAAGAACATTTTATTATTATCAGTTTTTCTGACAGCAGCAACGACAATTGCGAGCAGCCAGTCATTCTTCTCGCCCGATGATCATATTGTGAACGGGTTTAAGAAGAAGGTATCGGGACTCGACTTTGAGTACCATTCCTTCATTCCAGGTCTTCGCGAGAGCATTCTTGTAAGGTCTACAAGTGGCAAGGATATGATGGAGTGGGAAACTGCCCCGGTACCTGAAAAGATAACGGAAAAGTATGCCGCCTTTGTCTGGATAGCTGCCCTGGGGTCAAGTCCGGGCACTTCAAGAATGGACCTCGAAACAGAAGGAGGCCACCGGATATCATTTTTTACTGACAGTCGCAAGTCATGGGATATTGCTGGTGATAAAGGATCATCACTGAGTTTCAGGGCTATCATGACAGATCAGCACGGTGACCATCACGGTTACATGATACTCCGGTTACCATCAGACGAACTGCCCGGTGGCAGTCCTGTGAGAATCAGGGTTACAGGCAGCGCCGCAAATCTCAGTTCATGGTACATGACCTACAGGAAGCCTGTTGAAACAGGTGTGACGCTTAATGCATTCCCTGCCGTGCTTAAAAACGCAGGCAATCCACTGCAGCTTATTGAGGCAGGCATATTTTACTTTGGAGATCGTACGGAAGCACAGATTTACGCAAACGGGAAAATAATTGAAAAAACAGTGCTCGGCTTCGGATACAATACCGTCAACCTGGGGCTTCCTGCTGTGCAGAAGCCTTCAAGGGTAAGACTGAAAGTTGTCGCCGGTAATTTCACGGTTGACAAAACCATAACTCTTGAGCCGGTAAGGAAGTGGAAAGTCAGTTTCATTCAGCATGCTCACACAGACATAGGGTATACGCGGCCGCAGACGGAGATACTGGCCGAGCACCTGCGGTACATTGACTATGCACTTGATTTCTGTGATGCAACTGACAGTTATCCTGAAAATGCCAGGTTCAGGTGGACATGCGAGGCTTCATGGCCTGTAAATGAATACCTGAAATGCAGGCCTGAAGAACAGACAGCAAGACTTCTGAGGCGCATAAAGGAAGGAAGGATAGAGGTCACAGGCATGTATTTCAATTTCGATGAGATGCCTGATGAACAGATCCTGGCCGCATCGCTGAAAGCTGTTGGAAACATCAGGAGCCACGGGATACCTGTGACACTGGCTATGCAGAATGATGTCAATGGCATCGGATGGTGCCTTAATGACTATTATGACAAGCTTGGGGTCAGGTATCTCAACATGGGTACACACGGGCACCGGGCACTTATCTGCTTCGACAAGCCTACGATGTTCTGGTGGGAGTCTCCCTCCGGAAAGCGCATGCTTACCTTCAGGGCAGAGCATTACATGACCGGCAACACGGTGATGGAAGTGCAGTCCGGCGACTTGGAGAAGTTCAAGAACAATCTGTTGAATTACCTGATCAGTCTTGGTGCAAAGGGCTATCCGTATGATGAGATGGCGATCCAGCACTCGGGATACCTGACTGACAATTCGCCGCCCTCGACCAGCATGAGCGAGATGATCGTCAGGTGGAATGAGATCTTTGAGTGGCCCCGGATTACCACGTCAACTGCCGAATCATTTTTCGCAGCCATGGAGAAAGATCACGGTGCTGAATTCCCGGTTATACGGGGTGCATGGCCTGACTGGTGGACTGACGGTTTCGGGGCCGGGGCCCGCGAGGTGGCTACAACCAGAACTGCAGCATCCGCGCTGATTGCAAATATGGGAGGAATGTCGATGGCTGCGGTGGCAGGCATAAGACTCCCCGGAGAGACTATGGAGAAGATTGATCTCACCAATGAAGCTCTACTCTTCTTCACCGAGCATACGACAGGATACTCGGAGAGTGTTCGAGAGCCCTACAGCCAGCCAACCATGGAGCAAAGAGCCATCAAGGAGTCTTATGCCTGGGAGGCTGCAAGGAGGACAGCATCACTGGGAGAATCAGCCATGGGTCTCCTGCAGAGCAGGTTCAGCAAAGAGAAGGAGCCATCACTTGTCGTATTCAACACTCTGAACTGGACAAGATCAGGGCTGGCAACCGTTTATATTGATCACCAGATCGTACCCCGCGGCAGCATAGCAGGGGTGTACGATAATGAGGGCAACCGCCTTGCAACTCAACCTTTATCGTCTAGGTCTGACGGCACCTACTGGGCAATATGGTTCAACGATATCCCGGCTTTCGGTTATAAGAAATTCATTATCAGGCCTGAGGCGAAGATGGAAGCACCCACTCCTGTTTTGGATAACATCCTGGAGAACCAATGGTACAGGATAGAGACTGATAAACTGCACGGTGTGATAAGGTCGCTCTTTGACAAAGAACTGTCGCTTGAACTCGCAGACAGGGAAGCGACCCATGCCGTTGGTGAGTTTATCCTTGAGAAGCTAGGCAACAGGTCACAGATGGAAAGCAGGATGCTGAACGATTTCATCAGGCTTCCCCTTGATACCGTATGGTTTGATTCAATGACACAGGGTGAGATATGGAACGCCATCAGGTTCTACGGTGAATCAGAGACCGCAATCGGGCCGAGGGGCTATTCTTTTGAAATAAGGCTATACAACACAGCCAAACGTGCTGACCTGGCCTTTTCGATAATCAAAAAAAGCATCACAGACCCGGAGAGCTTCTATATCGCCTTTCCTTTTGCCGCTGAAAACGGCAAACACTTCACAGAGGTCGCCGGAGGAGTGATAGAGACAGGAAAAGACCAGATTTCAGGATCATCCAACGACTGGTATACAGTCCAGAATTTCACCGCCGTACGCAATAACGGGATGCAGATTGTCCTGGGCAGCAACGAGGTGCCCCTTATGCAGTTCGGAGCAATCAATACGGGTAGATACAAGGCAGGTGCGATGCCCCAGTCAACACATATCTATTCATGGCCGATGAATAATTACTGGGTGACCAATTTCAATGCCGATCAGCGTGGAGGACACTCCTGGACTTACTATCTGACCTCTTCAGGAGACAACAGTGATAGTTTTGCAACCCGTTTCGGGTGGGGTGCAAGAGTCCCCCTGTTGACGCGGATATTACCGGGTGACGGTCAGGGAGATGACCTGCATGAAGGATCATTCATTACCGGGTGGCCGTCAAATGTCATCCTTATCAGTGCCAGGCCTGATGATGACAACGGGAAGTCGCTGATCATTCACCTGAGAGAGACAGGAGGGCAAGAGACTGAACTGAATCTTGCCAGCGGCCTTACGGGCCAGCCTCTTACGGTCGCGGAAGTTGATGTTACCGGGCACGAGGTGGCCAATGCTTCACTTAAGATGTACCCGCTCGAGAATAAGTTTTATAAAATTATGCTACCTTGACACTGCAATGAGCGGAACGGCCTTTTTCAACGGAATCTTCTTCACCGGCAGGGAGCTGGTAAGGGAAAAGGTACTTCTGACAGAAGACAATCATATTACCGGTTTTGCAGATCCCGGTTTCTTCAGCAGCGGGGTGGAGATGATTGACTGTCGCGGGTACCTGGTGACTTCAGGGCTTATCGATCTCCAGATTGCCGGTAGCGGAGGGTATCTCTTCTCCGGCTGTCCCACGGCAGAGGCCCTGGGGGCCATAACCGGGGCGATTGTCAGAACCGGTACCACGGGTTTTCTCCTTGCGATGCCGACGAATACCATGGAGGTTTACCGCAATGCATTCCGGGCCGTCAGGGAAAACCCCCATCCTGCCCTCCTGGGCTTGCATCTGGAAGGGCCGTTTATCAGTATTGCGAAGAGGGGAGCTCATGCCAGGGAGCTAATCAGGGTGCCTTCACAGGAGGCTGTCAAAGAGCTGCTTGATGAGGCCGGTGGTGTAATAAAGATGATGACGGTGGCACCGGAAGTTTGCACTCCTGAGATAGTCAGTCTCCTGAAGGATCATGGCATAACAGTGGCTGCCGGCCACAGCAACGCTACATTCAGGCAAGCTGCCAGCGGCTTTGATATGGGTATTGAGACTACAACGCATCTCTTTAACGCGATGTCACCCATTCATCACCGTGACCCGGGTTTGCCGGGTGCGGTACTCAACTCTGACGATGCCCGTGCCAGTATAATTGCCGACGGGATACATGTGGACTTCACCATGCTGGCGATAGTCAAGAAGATAATGAAGGAGAGGCTCTTTCTGGTTTCTGATGCCGTTGAAGAGAATGACCGGGGAGCGTACCAGCATGTGATGCAACACGACCGGTACACTCTCCCTGACGGTACTCTGTCAGGCGCCAGGCTTACGATGCTTGATGCCGTAAGGAACTGTGTCCGTCATGCAGGCATTGACCTGTATGAAGCGATAAGGATGTCCTCGCTCTATCCCGCACAGCTGATCAGAGCCGATGACCGGGGTATCATTGCTGCAGGGGCCAGGGCGGACCTGATATTTACTGACAGCGACCTGGAGCTGAGAGGTCTGTTTATTAACGGAAAAATGGAACATCAAAACTAATATTATGGCACTTTTGGGAATAGATCTTGGAGGATCAAAGGTTGCCTTTGCGCTCTTCGACCATGAGGGCAACATGAGGGAGAATGAGACACTGACTCTTGACAACCGCAGGGGGACGGAGGTAGGAAATATGATTGCGGTAACTGCTGCCCTGATGCTGGCTAAATCGGCCAGACAGGATGATGCCGTGGAAGCTGTGGGCATCTCCGTGCCGGGTATCAGCCGCCGTGAGAGGGGGACGGTTTGGGCACCGAATATCCCGGGCTGGGATGACTACCCGCTTTTAAAAGAGATAAGGACCATTACTGAAGATATCCCTGTCACCATTGAGAGTGACAGGGCCTGCTACATTTCGGGTGAGATATGGAAGGGCAATGCACGAGGCTGTTCTGATGCGATCTTCCTGGCTGTAGGAACGGGTATTGGTGCAGGGATAATAGTCAGCGGCAACATCCTGCACGGATCTCATGACATTGCCGGAGCCATTGGGTGGATGGCTCTGGAGAGGCCTTTCAGGAGTAATTTTACAATCTGCGGCAATTTTGAATACTATGCCTCGGGAGAGGGTATCACCAGGCAGGCAGAGGAGTACCTGCACAGTCATAAAGATTACAAAGGTGAACTTGCGACCGCACGTGAAGGGAAAATAACAACCCGTGATGTCTTCAGCGCGTGGAAAAAGGGTGATGCTGCGGCCGCGGAGATCATCCGCAGGGCGGTTGAATACTGGGGGATGGCATCTGCTAACCTCGTCAGTCTTTTCAACCCCGAGAAGATCATCTTCGGCGGAGGGGTATTCGGCCCGGCAATCGAGCTCATCCCTGCCATCAGGCTGGAGGCGGAAAAATGGGCTCAGCCAATCAGCATGAAGCAGGCCAGCTTTGAGCCTTCTGCCCTCGCCGGCGACGCAGGTGTCTTTGGTGCAGGTTTTCTCGCCATGAAATACCTGGAAAAACAAAAAGACAACAGATGAGCGGAGCATTTAACAGGAAGCTCGTATTCTGGTCAGCATGTCTCGGCATGTTGTTGTTCGGAATTGGTCTTATAATGCTGGGGGCGGTTCTGCCCGACCTGAGGGTGAGGCATTCGCTTGATGCCGTTGAGGCCGGTACGCTCTTCTCCATCCTCCCCATAGGCATCATCGCAGGGTCACTCCTCTTTGGCCCGGTGTGCGACAAGTATGGATACAGGACCCTTCTTGTCATCTCAGCACTGCTGATGTTTGCGGGCTTTGAGGGGCTCGCCTTCACTCATACCTCATGGATCCTCACGGTGTCAGTATTCCTGTTCGGACTCGGCGGCGGAGCCATTAACGGTGCCACAAACGCCGTGGTTGCCGACATCAGCACAACAGGCAAGGGAGCCAATCTGAGTCTTCTGGGCGTTTTCTTCGGGATAGGCGCACTGGGCATGCCCCTATTGCTGAGTGTTCTCAGACATTCTTTTAATTTCGAAACCATCATTTCAGCAACGGGTTTTTTCGCGCTTGCGTCAGCAATCCTTTTTCTGTTGGTGAGGTTCCCTCCCGCCAAACAGGCAGAGGGCATCTCCATGAAACAGGTGATGGCACTGCTGAAAGACATCACCCTGGTGATGATTGCCTTCTTTCTCTTTTTCCAGAGTGCCATTGAGGGTCTGATCAACAACTGGACCACCACCTACCTGATTGACCGGGTGTCTGCGCCGCAGAACGCAGCACTGATGGGTCTTTCGGCCTACATTGCAGGAATGACTGTAATGAGGCTGTTAATTGGCAGCCTCTTCAGGAAAATGCCGGAAAGCAGACTGCTCTATTTATCATTTGGCATAACCCTTGTCGCACTGGTAATTTTCAGAATGAGCGGCTCGATCATGCCTGCGGCAGCCGGACTGTTTCTTGTCGGCGCAGGCCTCGCCGCAGGCTTTCCTACCATGCTCGGGCTTGTGGGGAACAGGTATCCCCACCTGTCCGGTACAGCCTTCAGCTTCGTGCTCGTCATAGCCCTGACAGGCAATATACTGATCAACTATACAATGGGCCTGGTGGCTGAAAATTACGGGATAAAGCATCTGACGACATTTACATTTGCGGAGCTTTTTATCCTTGCAGTCATTGCAACAGCTATCTTCAGCAGATTAAAACAAAATAAATAATCACTTAATAAGAAAGACAATTATGCTTGCAATGGAATGGCTGAAAAATGCCAGGGATGTCATGTCCCGTGTTGAAGAGACACAGATGGATAATATTCGCATGGCCGCAGAGGCAATGGCCGACACCATTGAATGCGGACGCTGGGTTCATACTTTTGGGTGTGGCCATGCCACCCTTCCTATCGAGGAGATGTATCCGAGGATCGGGGGTTTTGTCGGCTTCCATCCGATGATCGAGATTCCTCTGAGTTTCTTTACTCACATAACCGGAGAGATGGGTGTGCACCAGTTTGTGTTCCTTGAGAGGGTCGAAGGGTACGGTGTTGAGATAATGAAAGGTTATACCTTTGATCAGCGGGACACAATGTGGCTCTTTTCTCACTCCGGCATCAACAACGTGAACATTGACATCGCCCTTGAATCAAAGAAACGGGGAATGAAGGTTGTGGTCTTTGGTTCAGCGGCGGCAGCAGAGGGGAAAAAGACCAGGCATTCCTCGGGTAAGACCATCTTTGACATAGCCGACATCGTAGTGGACACATGTGCTCCGCTCGAGGACGCCTCAGTGAAGCTGAAAAATCATTATGACAAGATCGGTCCGGTATCGACCATGGCCTTTGTTACGTGTGTGTGGATGACCATTGCCACTGTAGCGGAGATCCTCGCCGACAGGGGTGTAAAACTTTACATCCATCCGAGCCACAACGTGCCCGGAGACAATACTGCGAGGGAGAGGCTTGACGAGGCGCTGGCAGAGTATAAGCGCAGGGTGGCCGGTGTATGACAAAACATGTTGCGAAATGAACTCACTGGAAAGAACGATTGGTTTCATTGAAGGCCGGGCTGTCGACCGGGTTCCCTTCCATCCTATCCTGATGCGTTTTGCCGCGCGTTATGCAGGGGTCAGGTACAGGGATTTCTGCCTGAATGCTGCTCACAAATGTACGGCGAACATAATATGCGCCACCCGTTTTGGATCAGACTGGGTCAACACCATGTCAGATCCTTACGCAGAGGCCGAAGCGTACGGCACAGTCCTCACCTATCCTGATGATGATCTCCCGAAGGTTCAGAGATATGCAATCACGGAAATAGATCACATTGACCGCATGAAGGTGCTGAAGACTGCGGATCACATCCGCATGAAAGAGCGTCTTACCGAAATCACCCATTACGCCAGGGAGACCGCCGGAAGCATTTTCATTGCAGGCTGGGTTGAAGGTCCGCTGGCGGAATACTGTGACATCAGGGACATAAACCTTGCCATGACGGATCTGTATGAGTATCCCGAAAAGGTACACAAGGCCCTGGATATAATTACGGAGAGTGCAATTGATTTCATCACCCTGCAGGTCAGGGCAGGGGCACATTGCATCGGCATCGGTGATTCTGTCTGCTCCCTCATTTCACCGGAGCTGTACAACGAGTTCTGTTTTGACCGTGAGAAGGCGCTGGCAGACCATATTCACTCGCTGGGAGCATACGCCAAAATTCATATCTGCGGTAATATCTCGGCAATACTCCCTGATGTGATCCGCACAGGCGCCGATATAGTAGATATTGATCACCGAACTGGCCCCGTGACGGATGCAGTGAAGCTTCTCGCACCGGGACAGGTTTTTGCCGGAAAGAGTGATCCCGTCTCTGTGATTCAGGATGGGAATGAGGTACTGATAAGAGAGAGTTGTCACTCGTTTTACAGGGAGGCCTCAGGGCGAGCCATTCTCTCTGCGGGTTGCGAAGTGACCCCGGGAACATCAGTGGAAAACGTCAAGTTCTTCGGGAGCCTGGCAGGAGAGCTTGCAAGTATGTTTAAACAGAACAAATAACAGTAGCATGGGAAAAAATATTGCGCTGGTCCTCTCCAGCGGCGGGGCGAGAGGTTTTGCCCATATAGGGGCTATAAAGGTTCTTGAGAGCCAGGGATATAACATCACTTCGGTAGCCGGCACCTCAATGGGCGCTCTCGTGGGAGGTATCTATGCCTCCGGCCAGCTCAGGGAATTTGAGGAGTGGGTGAGCACACTTGACGTGATGGAGGTACTGAAGCTGACTGATGTGACCATCAGCGGTAACGGCTTTGTCAAAGGGAAGAAGGTGATTGAAAGGATGAAGGAGATTGTTCCGGCAAGGAGAATAGAGGAGCTGAACATACCATACAGTGCTGTTGCCACGGATTTAATCAGGGGTATCGAAAGGGTCTTCAACGAGGGGAACCTTTTTGATGCCATACGAGCTTCAATATCAATACCTACAGTCTTCCAGCCCTTCCTGACAGGGGGCGATTATTACGTCGACGGGGGGCTTGTCAATCCCATCCCCATCAACCGGGTTAAACGCCATGAAGGCGACCTTCTTGCAGTTGTTGATGTCAATGCCGATATCCCTCATGAAATACCTGATCCCGTTGAGGAGTCTGTGGATGATGAAGACAATAAGTATCTCCGGAAGATAAAGAAAATCTATTCCAGGCATGACAAGCATATTCCTAAAAATAAAAAGGACGATATCGGCCTCTTCAACCTCAACACCCGCAGCATCAGCATAATGCTCAACCAGATTGCCGCCCTTACCCTGAAGAATTACCAGATAGATATAATGATCAGGTTATCAAGGGATTCCTATGGAATATATGATTTTTACAAAGCAGCAGAGATCATAAGTGCCGGTGAGAAGGCAACCAGAATGGCACTGGGTTTGAGTGAGTAAAGGAGATACCGGAATCGGCATTTTGTAGTTTCCCGGGTTGCTTTTTCCCCGGAAAATCATTATCTTTATAAATTGACCTAAATGATTTCCGCTATGAAAATATCTACCCTTATCATTATTCTTGCGCTTTTTGCGGTTACCCCGGCAATAAATGCGCAGAAGCCAATTAAAGTCCTTGAAGACAGCATCCAGATTGGCAACTATCTCTATCCTGGGTTCAACGTGACCATACCGGAGGCCAATTTCGACAACACCCTCAAGAGCTGGATAAAGTTACAGGAGACGGGGACCAAGTCAAAGGTCCAGACTGAAAACGGCGAAATGACTATCTTCGGAGCCCTCATCAAGGAGGTCTCCCCTGCCCCCGTCAACATTTACAGCCGGCTCATGAATGAAGACACGCTGAGCAGGCTGCTGGTAACCATTGAACTTAAGAAGGATTTGTATATAGAGCCTGCTTCAGGAGATATCCAGCTGACTGCTGCGAAGAATTACCTGAAGGAATTTGCCAAGTCGCAGTACATTGATGTCATTAAGGAACAGCTTGCTGCCGAAGAGAAGATACTCCGTGACATGAACAAGGAGCTCGGTAGTCTCCAGAGCAGTAAGGCCCGCTCACAGAAGACAGCCAAAAACAAAAGGAGCACGGTCAATGACGAGCAGGATAAGCTTCTTGTCAAACACAACGAACTGAGTCTTCTTTCAAATGAGATCATCAACAAAAACAACGAGATGATAGCGATGCCTGTTGGCGCCGGAAGGGATGCCCTCTCGGATCAGATAAAGGAGCTTGAAAAAAGGCGCAAGAAATTGCAGAAAGAGATTGGCAAGGGCGAAAACACAATCAACAAGGCAAGGTCAGACATCAACCAGGCTGACAACTCCATTCCAAGGAATGAAATGGAACAGGCAGCAGTGAGAGCCAGGATTGATGAACAGCAGCTTGTGGTTCAGTCGTATATTGACAAGCTGAACACAGTCAAACTGTATTAGAACCTATTCATCGGACCGGAAATAATGTATCACTGTTAAAACTATATAGATCATGGAAAATCAGGAACAGAAAGAAAACTACCAGCAAAAGATTGAATCGCAGCTTGATGAATGGAGAGCTGATATTGACAGGCTGAAGGAACGAGCAAAGAATGCCACAGCTGAAACCAAACTGAAATACCAGGAGAATATTGACAGGCTTGAGCTTAAACTGGATGAAGGCAAGTCAAAGCTGAAGGACCTTAAGGAATCGGGTAGCGAAGCATGGGAGGCAGTGAAGGAAGGTGCCGATTCCATCTGGGACACAATGAAGGCAACATTTGCCGAGGTAAAAGAAAAGCTGAAGGATAAGGACGACGATAATGAAAAAAGCGCTTAGGATAATACTTGTTCTGGTGGTGATTATTGGCGCCGTACTTTTCTGGTGGCGTCATTACTTTGTGTTTGGCGAAGGGGTAAAGGCCGGAGATCTGAACTTCCTCGTAAAAAAAGGATACATCTTCAAGACATGGGAAGGGAGGCTTATCCAGACAGGGTTCAAAACCCCTTCCCCCGGAGCGATACAGAGCAACGAATTTGAATTCAGTATCACCAATGACAGTCTTGCCATGGTCCTCGAGAGAGCCAGCGGAAAGTTCGTGGAACTGCGCTACAAGGAATATATAAAGCCGCTGCCGTGGAGAGGCATGAGCCAGTTCGTGGTTATAGAGGTACTTGAAATCAGGGACCCGGAGGGAGAGACGCAGACCCTTATTCCCTACCAGGCAATCTGACTATGGGAAGCAAGAAAATCTATACCCTGAGGCACAGGGTCGCAGTGTTGTTCGTGCCCCTGTTTCTTTTAACAGGATGCGCGGAACTGATGAACGTTCTTCAGACGGCCTCAACCGTGAAGGATCTCACCGAGGGTGACATTATAAACGGCCTTAAGGAGGCACTGACAGTGGGTGCAAGGAAAGCCGCAGACAAGCTCTCAACAGAGAACGGTTATTACGGCGATCCGGCAGTGAAAATCCCCCTGCCTGACGAGGCAAGGGTGATTGTGGAAAACATCAGCAGGATACCTGGTGGCGAACAACTGATTGAGAATGTTATACTTAACATAAACAGGGCGGCAGAGGATGCTGCCAGGGAAGCTGCCCCCATCTTTGTGGGTTCAGTGACACAGATGACCATATCTGACGGTTACAATATTCTGCACGGGGCAGACAACGCGGCAACAACATACCTCAGGAACACAACCTGGAACGAGCTCTATTCGCTTTACAAACCAAAGATAAGCACCTCCACGAACAAGGAGATCATTGCCGGGATCTCGGCACAGGAGTCATGGACAACCCTGACACAGAAATGGAATGCGGTTGCCGGCAGCATTGCCGGCAGGCTGGCGGGTTTCACTCCGGTAAATACCGATCTGGATGATTTCCTGACCAGACAAGCCCTTGAGGGTGTCTTTCTGAAGCTTGAAGGTGAAGAGCTGAAGATCAGGAAGGAGGTTTCGGCAAGGGTCACTCCCCTTCTTCAGAAGGTCTTCGGGACACTTGACAATAAGTGATATCAGGAAGATCAAGGGTGATCAATGGCTAAACATTCTCAAAATACGTTTGTTAATATTGCAAAAAATCGACGGGAATGAGGAGAATAATAACCGCATTGAGTGCATTAATTATGCTTGCAGGAATAAGTTCAGGGGTACAGGGTCAGGCTGCCGACACTCTTGAGGGCTGGCACAACAGCGGTGTCTTTTCGCTGAACATGGCACAGAGTTCATTTACCAACTGGGCGGCTGGCGGACAGAACTCAGTGGCAATCAATGGACTGATAAACCTGGCAGCGAATTACAAGCAAGACAAATCAGCCTGGGACAATGCCCTGAACATAGGCTACGGCAAGATGCTTCAGAAGGGCAATGACCTGGGATGGGTCAAGACCGATGACCGGATCGACTTCCAGTCGAAATACGGGAGACAGGCATCAGAGAAGTGGTTCTATTCCGGGCTAATGAGTTTCAAAACCCAGATGACTCCAGGGTATAACTATCCGAATGCTGATGATAAGATTTCTGATCTGTTGGCACCGGCCTATCTCCTTTTCTCCGTCGGTATGGACTATAAGCCCAGGCCGGAGTTATCGGTTTTTCTTTCTCCTCTTACATCGAAGAATACTATTGTGGCAGATGATTATCTGTCGTCACTGGGAGCCTTTGGCGTTGACCCCGGCAAAAAGTTCAGGTCAGAGCTGGGCGCCTATGCCAACATTGCCTTCAAGAAGGATGAGATAGTGAAGAACGTCAACTTTCTGACGAAGCTCGACCTCTTCTCGAATTATCTGCACAACCCGCAGAACATTGATGTAAGCTGGGAAGTACTGATTGTCATGAAAGTGAACAAGTTCATCTCAGCCACCGTGAATACCCACCTGCTCTATGATGACGATATCCTTATCAAGGTTGGTGAAGGGACAGAAGGTGAAGCCATAATGGGTAAGCGTGCACAGTTCAAGGAAGTAATTGGCGTAGGCCTTACATATAAGTTCATCCAATAAAAAGGCAGGAATAATACCGGTGGATTTAACAGAAGCCGAGTACCCACAGTCAGATGCTGAAGCTTATAAACCACCCCCTGATCACGCATAAGCTTTCGCTGATCAGAAGAAAGGAGACCGGGACCCGCGATTTCCGGCAGAATGTAAGTGAGATAGCGGGCCTGATGGCCTATGAGATAACCAGGGATCTGCCCCTTCGCGATGTGGTTATTGAGACGCCCCTCGCTTCCTGTAACACTGCAGAGCTCTCAAGGGAGATCATTCTCGTGCCGGTCCTCAGGGCAGGGCTCGGCATGGTTGACGGAATCACGAGTCTCATCACCACTGCCAAGGTGGGCCATATCGGGCTGGTGCGCGACCATGAGACACTGGAACCCAAGGAGTATTATGCCAAGTTCCCGGCTGATATTTCCGATGCCATCATTATGGTACTCGATCCCATGCTCGCCACCGGTGGAAGTGCGGGCGCAGCCATTGAGGCAGTAAAGAAGAGAGGGGCCGTAACAATAAGGCTGGTATGCATTGTGGGTGCACCCGAAGGTGTCTCGCGGGTTGAAAAGGAGCATCCTGATGTGGATATTTATCTTGCGGCACTCGACAGCCATCTCAATGAGAAGGGATACATAGTGCCGGGACTCGGTGATGCAGGTGACAGGCTCTTCGGGACTATCTGATACAAGCTCGTTTGCTGACCTCATCTCTTTTTTTCAACATTTTCACAGCACCGTAACGCTGTTCGGAATACCTTGCTATATTCGCAGATTAACCAATCCAAACATGTAAGGGCTATGGGACTTAAGCGCCGGCTTATCATCATGAACTTCCTCCAGTTTTTCATCTGGGGGTCATGGCTGCTCACCATCGGAGCATACTGGTTTCAAACGAAGAACTGGTCAGGAACGGATTTCGGGGCCATATTCTCCACGATGGGGCTGGCGTCACTCTTCATGCCTGCCATTGCAGGAATAATTGCCGACAGGTGGATAAACGCCGAGAGGCTCTATGGCATCTTCCACATAATCGGAGCGGTACTGCTGACACTCCTGCCTGCCATTGACAATCCTGACACCTTCTTCTGGATATTGCTGCTGACCATGATGTTCTACATGCCGACCATTGCACTGGCCATCACGGTTGCATACAGTTCAATGAAGAACAGCGGCATGGATATTATCAGGGATTATCCGCCTGTCAGGGTATGGGGTACAATAGGTTTTATCGTGGCATTATGGGTTGTAAGCCTGCTTGGCTTCGAGACCTCATCAATGCAGTTTTATGTAGCTGCGGCGGCATCTTTGGGCCTGGGCATATATGCCTTTACTCTTCCGAAGTGCCCGCCACTTGCCAGAGGGCACAAGAAGAATCTGGTTGAGGAGCTTGGCCTGAATGCTTTCAAGCTCTTCAAAAACACCAAGATGGCACTGTTTTTCCTGTTTGCCATGCTGCTGGGCGCTGCCCTGCAGCTTACCAATGCCTACGGTGACACCTTCCTTCACGATTTTGCTAAAATCCCGGCCTACAAAGATCTGATTGCAGTCAGGTACCCTGCCATAATCATGTCTGTCTCGCAGATATCCGAAACGCTCTTCATATTGACGATCCCGTTTTTCCTGAAACGATTCGGGATAAAGAAGGTAATGCTCATAAGCATGGTTGCCTGGGTTCTCCGGTTTGCCCTGTTCGGACTGGGCAACCCTGCCGAAGGGCTCTGGATGATAATTCTTTCATGCATCATCTACGGGATGGCTTTTGACTTTTTCAATATTTCCGGGTCACTTTTTGTGGAGACGCAGAGCGCGCCGGAGATAAGGGCCAGCGCCCAGGGGCTGTTCATGATGATGACCAACGGCTTCGGGGCCTTCCTGGGAAGCCGTATCAGCGGAATAGTTATAGACAAATACTTTGTACTTGAGGGGGGCGCCTTCGACTGGCCGGGAATATGGTTTTCATTCGCGGGTTATTCCCTGGTGGTGGCCATACTTTTTGCCGTGCTGTTCAGGCACCGCCATGTGCCGGAAGCGGTTGCCGATATCCGGCATTGAAGAAAAAAAATGATCAGTCGAGCAGTATAAGGCTGAGCCCTATGACAATCATCCCGCTTATCAGGCCGTAGATGGCAACGTGATGTTTTCCGTACTTGTGTGCTGCCGGCAGGAGCTCGTCAAATGAGATGTAGACCATTATTCCCGCGACGATACCGAAGACATATCCAAGGCTTACATCGCTGTTGAACAGGGTAAGGATGAAATAACCTGCAACGGCTCCGACGGGTTCTGAGAAACCAGACAGCACGGACCATATCAACGCTTTCTTCCTGGATCCTGTGGCATAATAAACGGGGACCGATACAGCTATGCCCTCAGGAATATTGTGGATGGCAATGGCAATGGCAATGCTAATGCCAACGGCCAGATCATTAATTGATGACATAAATGTGGCTATCCCCTCAGGGAAGTTGTGAATACCGAGGGCAATGGCCGTGAAAACGCCTATCCTCATTAACTTCTTATCTCTGGCGCCAGACCAGCCAAGTCGCTGCCTCCTTCCCTTACACTCCGGCTTGTCGGGGTCTCTCGTCTCAGGATGCATCTGCTCCACCCTTTTCAGCTCATGTGGGTTTCCCTCTGCCGGGAGGATCTTGTCGATGGCAGCCGACAGCCCTATTCCGGCAATGAACGAAATGAAGGTAAGCCATGAGGCTGTATCATGGCTATAGGAGAGCCTCATGAGATTTCCTGATTCTGTCAGTATCTCCGTGAAAGAGATAAAGATCATCACCCCTGCAGAGAATCCCAGCGAAAAGGCAAGAAAAGTAGTCTTCGTCCTCCTTGCGAAGAAAGCTATCAATCCACCGATACCGGTAGCAAGTCCTGCAAAAAGGGTCAGGCCAAAGGCAAAGAGAATCTGGGAGCTGTCCATCAAAAGTGTTATTTAGAATCAATTTAAATTGCAAATTTATAAGAAACAATGAAAAAACAACCTCCTCCGGTATTCCATGGTGAAAAAAAACCTCTTATTTAGTGACACTTATTCCGACAATGAATCTCTGGGATTACTATAGAATACTTGGGGTGAGGCAGGGGGCATCCGATGATGAGGTCAGGCGGGCATACCGCCGGAAAGCCATGGAGTTTCATCCTGACCGCAATCATTCCGATGGCGCGCCGGAGATGTTCATCAGGATAACTGAGGCTTATGAGTATCTCACCAGTCATCCTCCCGGCCGGAACATTACAGAAGAGGAGGCAAGAAAGAATTACCAGGCATGGGTTGATTACAGGCAGGCAGAGGCCCGAAAGAGAGCGGAGGCGTATGCAAGGACGACCTACAATGCCTTTAAAAAAAGTCCTATCTACCAGAGTACGACTACAATTGACGGCACCATTGTATTTCTTGGCCTGGCGCTGGCCGTCACAGTTATTTTCATGACGATCTTCGGCTACAGTCACCGCATGAAGACAGCATACACTCCGAGGGAGGAGCCATCGCTGTCACTGGCTTTGGTTACACTCACCATCGGGTTGTTTTACCTGGGAATATCACTTCTTTACCTGAGTGCCTGGCTGGCCCAGCAAAAGAGAAAAAAACAAAGTAAAAATGTCAGGGAGAGTAAAGATAAGGAATCCGTTTGATGCGGAAGCGTACAAGTGTTTCGGGTGCAGTCCTTCAAACCCGGTGGGACTGAAGCTCACCTTCGAGGAGGAGGACGGAAAGCTTTATGCTTCATGGGATCCGTTGCCCCATTTCCAGGGTTATGTGAATGTCCTGCACGGAGGCATCATTGCCACGCTGCTTGATGAGGTCGGAGCCTGGTGCATTTACGTGACCGCAGGGACCTCCGGGGTGACCTCGTCATTGACCGTCAGGTATCTCAGGCCTGTTTATATAAGCAAGGGAACGGTGAGAGTTGAGGCGGAATTAGTCATGCTGCAGGAAAAGATCGGACTGTATAAGTGCAGGCTCTATGACGGTGAAGGGAGAGAGTGTGCTGAAGCAGATATTGAATACTTCCTTTATCCTGAGAAGATAGCCCGGCAGCGTCTTCACTTTCCGGGCAGGGAGGCTTTTTATGAAGGCTGAGAACCTGCAGGCAGGATTCAGAAATCAATTCGCGCCAGCGGGGTCACGCTGTGGTCGGTGAACTCAGATCTGAGGTATTTATAATATCCGGTGATCCCGATCATTGCTGCATTGTCAGTGGTGTAACGGAATTCAGGCAGGTATAAATTCCATTTTCGTTTTGCGGCCTCTGTTTCCGCTGCCTTCCTCAAACCCGAGTTTGCGGAGACGCCTCCGGCAATGCCTATTTCAGTAATGCCCGTCTCCTTCGAAGCGCGGACCAGCTTGCCAATGAGTATCTCTATGATAGTACGCTGCAGGGAAGCAGCCAGGTCATTAATGTTTTTGGCTATAAATTCCGGATCCTCACCCACCTTGTCGCGCAGAAAATAGAGAAAACTGGTTTTGAGTCCCGAGAAACTGAAGTTAAGTCCCTGTATCCGCGGCTTCGCGAACCGGAAGGCATCAGGATCACCGTCAGCTGCCAGTTTGTCAACGACAGGGCCCCCGGGATAAGGCAGTCCCATCACCTTGGCACATTTGTCAAACGCCTCACCGGCAGCGTCATCAATGGTATTGCCTATAAGCTCCATTTTGAGGTGATCACGCATGACAATCAGCTGCGTGTGGCCTCCCGATACCAGCAGGCACAGGAACGGAAATCCGGGGACGCGGTTCTCCTTTCCGTGTTCCATTGCAAAGTGAGACATCACGTGTGCCTGGAGGTGGTTTACTTCAATAAGTGGCAGATTTCGCACCAGTGCAAATCCCTTGGCAAATGATGTGCCCACCAGCAGCGACCCCAGTAATCCCGGACCACGTGTAAAGGCAACGGCGCTTATCTCGTCTGCTCTCTTTCCGGCAGCAGACAAAGCCTGATCAACCACAGGTACTATGTTTGCCTGGTGTGCCCTTGAGGCCAGTTCTGGCACCACTCCACCGTATGCCTTGTGTATTGCCTGATTGGCAATCAGGTTTGAGAGCACAAAGCCGTCACTGATAACGGCCGCCGAAGTATCGTCGCAGGATGATTCTATCGCAAGGATCGTTATCTCTGGCTCCATTTTTGTATCACTCTTTTTTATTACCTTCGCCTGCGGCGGGAATTCCAGTATGAATGGCCAAAATTATTAAAAAAATCTTAAGGGTCCTTCTTATCATAACAGCGGTGCTGATTGTGGTTCCTTCTGTATTATTCCTGCTACTTCAGGTACCCCGTATTCAGACCTTCGCAGTAAAACAGGTTACACAGGCTATTTCAAAAAAGACCGGAGCGAAGATAACCATGGGCAG
>CAZHTG010000038.1:0-5809 GCA_964535795.1 uncultured Rikenella sp. | reverse complement strand
CTGAAGATCATTCCCGATTCAGTCAGCATGGTCATAAGGGGTCTGGCCTTCTCAGAGTCGGGTGGCTTTGCCAGCCGGAGCCTCGACATGGATATTACAGTTGGCAAAAAAGGACTCTTTTTCAAAGATTTTGAACTACTTACCGATTCAAGTGCCATCTCGGCCGAAAAGATCTTCCTGATGCCCCGCGATAGCGCATCATGGGCAGATTTCATCAACAGCGTCAGGCTTGATCTCCATTTTAACCATTCAGTCCTTGATCTCTATGACCTGGCTTACTTTGTCAGGCCTCTTGAAGGCATGAGTGAAAAAATAACTGTGTCAGGCAGAGTAACCGGCACGGTTGCCGAGATGAAGGGAAGAAACATAAGCATAGATTATTCATCGTCAACCAGGCTAAGGTTCGACTATGACATTATAGGCCTTCCGTCGCTCAGCGAGAGTTACCTGTACATTGATTTTAAAGAGATGATAACCATCGCCGCTGATGCAGAGGCTTTTTCAATACCGGGCATGAAACCTCTGAAGCTTCCGGTCATAGCTCATGACATGGGTCTCATCTCCTACAAGGGCAGTTTTACCGGCTTCACCACCGATTTCGTATCATTCGGAGAGCTCACCACGGAAAGAGGGACGTTCTCGACTGACCTTTCATTGAAGCCTGACGGAAGGAACACTTTCAGCTTCAAAGGATTTCTCAGGACCAGCGACGTAGATCTTGGTTATGTCACCAGGAACAATGAAATGTTCGGCGGCTTGTGGATGCATGCAGACATTGACGGGTCAATGCAGTCATTCAGGCATCTCTCAGCGAACATCAACGGTATGATTGACAGCGTGGAGATAAATGACTATCTGTACAGGAATGTTTCTGTGGCAGGGAGCTATGCTGACAGTATCTGGGACGGAACCGTGGCAGTCAAGGACCGGAACATAAACATGAATATCATGGGCAGGTTCGACCTTGAGAAGAGTATGCCGGAATTTGATTTCACGATGAACATTGCCCATGCTGACCTTGTCAAGCTCAACCTGATTAAGGGAGATTCGGTCTTCAATGCCACCGCACTGCTAACCGCATCATTCAAGGGCAACAGGATAGATAACATTGAAGGCGACCTGCGGCTGATCAACTCAACCCTGGAAAACTCAAGAGGAAAGCTGAGTATATATGATTTCCTTATCACTTCCGGGCAGGTCAGTGGAGTTCCGCTTCTGACCCTCAGATCAGACTTTGCAGATGCGGAGGTTAAAGGCCCTTACTCCTTTGACGCCATTGGGTCAACCGTAAGGGATATGCTGGCCCGGATTCTTCCCTCAAAGTTCAAGGCAACGGCAAAGGTTAAGAAAAACGGGGAGAGTGAGGCCATGTTCACTCTCAATGCCCGCATCAAAAAGATTGACAAGATTAACGAGTTTCTGGGAACCGGATTAAGCATTTCCGATGGGAGTCTGCTGACCGGACGGTTCAGCTCCGCATTGTCAGAGATGGAGGCCGGACTGACTTCCGGGGCAGTCACCTATGCAGGGACACAGCTTAGCCAGATGCACCTTACGGGCCTGGTCAGCGGAGCAAAAATGGAGGTCGGTCTCAGGGCTGATACACTCCGGCTGCCGGACAAGTCAGTACTGGGCAACTTTACTCTGGCCGCTACGGGCAGCAATGACACGATAGAACTGGGCCTCAGGTGGGACAACAAGGACGGCGGGCGGACCATTGGCGAAATAAAGACGATGGGGTACTATAGCATTAATGACTTGAACCGGCCTGTACTGACGGTCGGGATACTACCCTCAGGTTTTACCGTCAGGAATACTCCATGGTCTGTCAACCCTGCCCGCATCGAAATCGATTCCACCAGCATCTTGTTTGACAATATCCTGGTGAGCAGCCGGAGCAGCTTCATCAGGCTTGACGGCAGGCTCTCCTCCTTCGCCGAAGACCGGATCACAATGAGTTTTGAAGGTCTGAACCTCTCATATATTAACAGCCTGAAGAATGACCAGCCAGTCAGGGATGTTGATGCGCCGGAGATGACGTTCGGTGGCGTTATGAAAGGAAGCCTCACAATCTCTGATGCATTCGACGAACTGCTTTTTGAAAGTAACATCAGTATCAGCGACTTCAGGTTGAATAACAACGACTACGGCCAGGTAACGGTAAGCAGTGACTGGGACCCCCGCAAAAGGGTTGCTGCCATAAATGTCTTCAATGATTTTGCAGGCCGGAAGTTTTTTGACATCAGCGGAACCTACACACCGTCGTCAAAAAATGCCGACATAACAGCTTCAACATATGGTATGCCGCTTGATATCCTTAATCCCTTCCTGAAGGCATTTGCCTCCGACGTTCGCGGATTGGGATCAGGCACAGTGAGGCTGCAGGGGAAGCTGAAGCAGTTCACACTTACAGGCTCAGTGATGGCTCAGGATGCCTCAATGAAGATCAATTTCCTGCAGACAAGATACAGTTTCTCGGACAGCATACGTTTCACCCCTCAGGGAATCGCCTTCAGGAACATGCGATTCTATGATGAAAAGAGAAACCAGGGGACTATCAATGGTATGCTCTCCCACAGGGCATTCAAGGATATGGGTATAAACTTTGACATCAACATGGACAGGATGCTTGTTCTGAATACCCGGCCCAAGGACAGCGACAGCTTTTACGGCACCGCTTATGCATCGGGTTATGCAGGTATCAGGGGAAACGAAAACAAACTCACTTTCAATATTTCGGCCAAAACGGCTGCCAACACTGAGTTCTTTATCCCCCTGAACTCATCTGCAAGCATGAGCAACTATCCCTACATTATATTCATTGACTCCGAAAAGGAAGAGGAGGAGGTCAAAGAGATCGGGAACGCATTTGTCAGACAGGATCAGGGCAGTAACATTGAACTCAATTTTGACCTTGAAATCACACCTGAAGCTGAGGTGCAGCTAATAATGGATGCAGCCACCGGAGGCCTGATCAGGGGCAAGGGAGAGGGAAACCTGAACATAAGCCTGAGCTCCCGTGGCGATGTACGTATGGTAGGTGACTATGTCATCAGGGACGGTGATTATCTCTTCACCCTGGGAAACATACTTAATAAACGGTTCACGGTCGAGAACGGCGGGACAATCTCATGGAACGGTCCCATTGAGGATGCCGAGCTGAACCTGAGGGCAATTTACAGGACCAAGGCATCGCTCTCCGATATATACAATAAGGAGGATTTTCCGAAGCTTCAGGAACGGATCCCGGTGGAAGCAGTGCTCAATCTCAGCAACAGGCTGATGAATCCGGCAATAAAGTTTGATATACTCCTTCCCACTGCTGATGAGCGGACGAGGGAGTACCTGAAGATGGCCATCGACACAGAGGAGAAGCTTAGCAGGCAGTTTTTGTACCTACTGGTGATGAACAGCTTTTATCCTGACCCGGCTCTTTACAGCGTCTCCGGGTCAGGTGGCGGAGGCCAGGTTTCGCAGACCACGGGGCCGGGGGCAGAGGTACTGGGAGTCACAACCACAATGGAGATGCTTTCAAACCAGCTCAGCAACTGGTTGTCACAGATCAGCAACGACTTTGACATAGGCTTCAACTACAGGCCGGGGAATGAGATCACTGACCAGGAGGTGGAGGTTGCACTCTCAACCCAGCTTCTGAATAACAGGGTAACCCTGAACGGCAATGTCGATGTCGGAGGCAACCAGTTCAACACCAAAACCAGCGCCATCAGCGGGGAATTCACAATAGAGGTCAGGCTCACCGACATGTTGCGGTTCAAAGTCTTTAACCGTTCAAATAACAACCTTTACGACCAGATGCATCCCAATACCCAGGGTGTGGGATTGTTTTACAGGCGCGATTTCGACACATTTAAGGACCTGTTCATCAGTCCTGAAGAACGCAGGAAAAGGAAAGCGGCAGAGCTGGCAGAGAAAGAGGAGAAATAACATTTCAACAACTCCCCTGTTTTTTCAACATATGCATAATTAGAAGTCATAATGGACGTTTTTTATTATATTCGCCCGGTGATATAAAAAAGTAAGTCAAATAGTTAACAATTAAACCAAGGACAATGATATTAGCAAACATTTTATTACAGGGTACTGCAGCGGTCGAAGCAGGTGAAGAGGCAACCATGTCACTGGCTGATCTTTACCTTGCCGGCGGATGGGTGATGATTCTCATTACGCTGCTTTCGTTTGTGGCTTTATACATTTTTGTCGAGAGGTACCTTGTCATCAGGAAGGCATCACAAAGCGACGCCAACTTCATGAACCGCATCAAGGATTACATGTACGAAGGGAAGGTCGATGCCGCGTTGCAGCTATGCAGGAAGACCAATTCGCCCCAGGCAAGGATGGTTGAGAAGGGCATCACCCGTCTCGGAAGGCCTCTGGCTGACGTGACTGCCGCCATTGAAAACGTGGGCAGGCTTGAGGTGCATAAGCTTGAGAAGAGATTCCCGACCCTGGCGACGATAGCAGGCGCAGCACCGCTGATGGGATTCTTTGGAACGGTTATCGGGATGGTGCAGGCTTTCTATGAGATGTCGCTTGCCGGCAACAGCCTTGACATAAGCATTCTGAGCGGTGGTATCTATACTGCCCTTATCACTACCGTCGGTGGTCTTATTCTTGGCATACTCGCATATTTCGGTTACAATACCCTGGTTGTCAAGGTTGAGAATGTGGTTTTCCAGCTTGAGACAACCTCAACCGAGTTCCTTGATATTCTCAATGAACCTGTAAAATAGCGACCGATGGCAATCAGAAACAAGAATAAAGTCAGTGTGAACTTCAGCAATGCAGGAATGTCGGATATTGTGTTCCTGCTGCTGCTCTTCTTCATGCTGACCTCCACCCTGGTACATCCGACGGCCCTCAAGCTGTTGCTGCCCAAGGGTACAACACAGACCTCGGCGCGTCCGATGACTACAGTTTCCATCACAAAGGATCTTCAGTATTTCATTGAAGATCAACCCATAGATCTCGAATACCTCGAGGCTGCGTTGCAGTCGAGAGTGCAGGACAGTCCCGAGATATACATATCGGTGCATGCTGACAGGAGTGTTCCTATAGAGTATGTAGTCAGCGTCATGAATATTGCAGCAAAAAACCAGTACAAGCTAATACTTGCCACCACTCCGAAATAGCAGCAGAGAGCCTTTCACCAGGGAAAGGAAGCAGGGTCTGGCCGTCAGCGCCGTGATCCATATTCTGCTTGCCATACTTGTCCTGTTTGTTACATTCAAAATAGAGATTCCCGAGCCATCAGAAGAAGGGTTGCTGGTCAATTTCGGTTTTGACCAGACCGGTGAAGGTCTGTTTGAACCCGCCCCGCAGCCTTCATCACCACCTCCTCCCCCGCCGTCGGCCGGTGCTGAAGCTGAAGCTGCTGAAGAGGCAATCTTAACGCAGGAATTTGAGGAGGCTGTTGAGGTCAAGAAGAAGGAGCCGAGCCCTGAAGAGCTCAGGAAGCAGGCTGAGGCCCGCGCCGCAGAGCTGAAGAGGCGCGAGGAGGCTGAGGCGGAGCGAAAGAGGATTGAGCAGGAGAATGCAGAGAGACTTAAGAGGGAGGATGAGCAGCGGAGGGTTGACGCGGCAAGAGCCAGGGTAAGTGGTGCGCTCAGTAACACTCAAAATACAGGAACATCCGGCCAGAGTCAGGGTGTAGCCGGCGGAGCGGGCAACCAGGGTGTCGAGTCAGGTACCCCTGATGCACCCAGATACGGGCCGGGAGGTGGCCTGGGAACCGACGGGATATCTTTTGACCTCGGAGGACGGAAGGCTCAGTCCCTCTTCAAACCCCCTT
>CAZHTG010000037.1:7181-28799 GCA_964535795.1 uncultured Rikenella sp. | reverse complement strand
AGGCCTGACAGTATTGAGGTTCACAGCGGCCGCTCCAACATGCTTGAGACTAGCAGCATCAGGTCCGGAGATGTTGACCGGGAATTTGCCAGTGCAGCCTGGATGACCACTGGCATCTATGAGACACAGCGCATAGAACACGCCTTCCTCGAAACAGAAACGGCGATTGCCATGCCTGAGGATGACGGCATAAGGCTCTACAGCCAGGGGCAGGGTGCCTACGTAGACAGGAAGGCTGTATCGGAGATACTTGGTCTGTCCGCAGAAAAGGTGAGAGTGATACAGGTGCAGAACGGAGGTGGCTTCGGAGGCAAGGAAGATATCACAGTACAGGGACATGCATCACTCTTTGCATGGCACCTGAAACGGCCGGTGAGGGTACACCTGAACAGGTACGAATCGATTATCATGCACCCCAAACGCCATCCCGTATGGATGGAGATAAGCCTTGCCTGCGACAGCAACGGGAGGTTCACGGCACTCAGGCTTAACGCCCTGGGTGACACCGGCGCCTATGCCTCCGTCGGGACCAAGGTGATGGAGCGGGTGGTGGGCCACGCCACCGGGGCATACTCGGTGCCTGCAGTCGATATTAAGGCTGTGACAGTCTATACGAACAATATCCCTTCCGGCGCCATGCGTGGCTTCGGCGTGCCGCAGGTGACCCTTGCAGTGGAGAGCTGCATAGATGAGCTATGCCGTATGGGAGGATTCGACCGGTGGCAGATACGGTTCGACAATGCCCTCGAAGACGGGAAAAGAACAGCAACCGGACAGCTCCTCAGAGGAGTGGGGCTTAAGAAGACACTGCTGGCAGTTAAGGATGCCTTTGCCGCGGCGAAATTCGCCGGCATAGCATGCGGTATAAAGAATACAGGGGTGGGGAATGGCATGACCGACGACAGCGAGGTGTCGGTGGAGATCGTCTCGGACAGAAAGGTCATCGTCAGCCATGGCTGGAGCGAGATGGGCCAGGGAATACACACCATAGCGGTGCAGATACTGCACCACGAGACAGGCATCGACCCCGGGGTAATTGAGGTGAAGGTGGACACCTCGGCAGGTCTCCCCACAGGGATGACCACCTCCTCAAGGGCTACGGCGCTGATGGGCAACGCCCTCATCGACGCCTCGTCAAGGATCAGGGAAGACCTTAAGCAGGGGTCGCTGCTGCAGCTTGCCGGCCGCATTTACCGGGGCAGGTATGTGTGCGACTGGACCTGCAAACCGGGAGAGAAAACAGATGACCCGGCAATCCACTTCGCCTACGGGTACGCCACACAGGTGGCAATACTTGATGATGATGGCTCTGTCAGAAAGATCATAGCAGCACACGATGCCGGTAAGATAATGAACCGGATGCTCTTTGAGGGTCAGATAGAAGGGGCCGTGCATATGGGCCTGGGTTATGCGCTGACAGAGGATCTGCCGCTTGATAAAGGGAGACCGGTCAGCATGAAATTCAATGACCTGGGAATACTCAGGGCAGATGAAATGCCGGAGATAGAGGTGATCGGCATCGAAGAGAAAGACCCCGTGGGGCCCTACGGCGCCAAAGGAATCGGAGAGATAGGGATGGTCCCGACAGCTGCGGCCATTGCCAATGCCATCTCCGCTTATGACGGAATCAGAAGAACAAAATTACCTCTCAGAAGAAGGAGATAAATCACAAATCAAAAAGTCATGAACCTTCTGCTCAGGAACGCAACGTACATTGACTGGAAAACACTGGATTTCAGTAAAAAGAATATTATTGTACGGCCCGATGACGATACCGTTCAGCTCATACCCGGAGATGATGACAGCATTGTCTACCCTGACACCGAAGTGATTGACTGCACGGGTAAGCTTGTGACAAAATCTTTTGCCGTGGGCCATCATCATGCATACTCAGCCCTGGCAAGGGGTATGGGATCCCCGAAGAAGACACCCCGCAATTTCCATGAGATCCTTCAGTATGTATGGTGGACCCTCGACAAAAAACTCGATGCTGAATTGATTGAAATGTCTGCCCTGGTTACAGCCATGGAATGTGCCAGAAACGGTTCGACCTTCGTGATAGACCATCATGCCTCTCCCTTCGCGGTACGCGGTTCTCTCGGAATCATATCAGGGGCATTTGAAAAGGTGGGTGTTTCTCATCTGCTCTGCTATGAGACCTCTGACCGCGACGGAAAGGTTATTGCCGGGGAAGGCCTTGAAGAGACGGAAACCTGGCTTAACGATCACCAGGGCCTGGTCGGGCTCCATGCCTCCTTCACCATTGGTGATGATACCCTCGGGAGGGCTGTTGACCTGATGCAGAAAACCAAAAGCGGTATACATATCCATGTTGCCGAAGACAATTATGACCAGGAACAGTCGCTCTCTGAGCACGGTAAACGGGTAGTTGAACGGCTTTCAGATGCCGGGGTTCTCGGCTCCGCGAAAAGTATCCTCGTCCACTGCCTCCATCTTGAGGAGAGGGAGAGGGATCTGATAAGAAATTCACCTGCATGGGTTGCGGAGAACTGTGAGAGCAACCTGAACAACAATGTTGGATATTTCGACGGGGCAGGACTTGGTGAGAATATTATGCTCGGTACTGACGGTATGCACAGCGACATGCTGCAGAGTCTGAAGGCTGCATTCTTTGTCGGACAGGGTCATGACACTGTCTCATACGACTCGGTTTACCGTCGCTTCAGAAACGTGCACCGCTACCTGAATGAAAACGGCTTCAGGGGTGACGGAGACAATAACCTGGTTGTCCTCAATTATTGTTCCCCCACTCCTGTCACCAGGGAGAATTTCATCGGTCATCTTCTTTACGGCATTTCATCACGCCACATAACCGATGTTATATCCGGAGGAAGGCTTTTAGTAAGAAAGAGGAAAATCGTCACCGTAGATGAGCAGGTCATTATGAAGGAATCAAGAAAGCAGGCAGAAAGATTGTGGCACAGAATCAATCACCATTAGCATCCGGTGATTTTCTCCGGAAGATAAAATAGACAGGTATACCCGCAAGAATCAGGGAAAGACCTATAAGGGCTTCGCGCGGCTGGGTCATTATAGTATTTATAAAGAGACCTATACAGAAGAGCACGAAAATAGCCGTAATAACCGGGTATCCCGGTACCTTGTAGGGTCTGTGCGTATCCGGCATACGGCGCCGGAGGATGAAGACTCCAGTTGCCGTGGCTCCGTAGAATATATAGACTGCAAAGATAAGCATGTCCGTCAGCTGGTCGAAGGTGCCTGACAGCACCAGCACCGATGCCCATATCCCCTGCCAGAGCAACGAGTTACCGGGTACGCTGTGCCTGTTTAGCCTCCCGATACCTGAAAAGAAAAGACGGTCGCGTGACATGGCGTAATAGGGCCGAGAGCCTGTCAGGATGCTTGCATTGAGGCAGCCGAGGGTGGTAACCAGTATAAGCAAAGAGATGAACAGGACCCCGCCTGATCCCCAAAGACTTCTGATAACCTCAACCGCAGCTATCTGGTTGCCTGCCTCATGAACCTTTATCAGATCGGGAATCGACAGCACCCTCATATAGGCAAGGTTAACAAGGAGATATACTACTATAACCACAAAGACACCTATCGCAATGCCTTTGGGTATGTTGGCCTTCGCATCCTTGATCTCCCCTCCTATGAAACCCACGGAGACCCATCCCTGGTAGGCCCAGAAAGCCGCAAGCATCGCAGTATAAAAGGATGAAAGGGTGACTGCGCCATTACCAAACTCCCTGGCGTTGATGAAATTCTCCGGCCGGGGTGCATCATTGGTCAGTCCTGCAATAACGATCACGGCCAGTCCCGCGCATACGATAAAGAATATTGCCTTGCCGGTCCAGGCTCCGCTCCTCAGTCCTGACATGTTGAGCAGCGTCAGTAGCATGATCACAAGTATGGCTGTCAGCTTGATGCCAAAATCCTGAAACGGAAAGAAAATCCCGCCGATTGTAAAATCATGCAACGAGGGAAGTATCTCGGGAATGGTTATGATGCTGTTGAGTGATTGTGTCAGAACATATGCCAGTGATGAAATGGTGGCGGTCTGGATGACGGCGAACAGAGACCAGCCATAAAGAAATGAAAAGAAACGGTTGTATATTTTCCTCAGGTAGACGAAATCCCCGCCGGTGTCGGCAAGCATCCCTGCCAGCTCAGCGTTGCTGAGTGCACCAAAGAGGGTTATGATCCCTCCCACAAGCCACACAAGGAGTATCCATGACGATGACTGCAGCTCGGCAGCCATAGGGGCAATTTTCTTAAATACTCCCGAACCAATGATATTGGCGATGACAAAAATGATGACATATCCTAATCCGAGTGTTTTGACAAGTGTTCTCTGAGTGCTCATAGGAAGGCATTATTGAACACGTGAAGATGCTAAAATAAGCAATAGGTTAGTTTATGCGGCGGGGGAATTTATAATAAAGGTCGAAAACCGGTGATCTGTAACTTAAATAATTTCAGTATTTTTATATCGGATTTAATTGTGATGATTGCGATGAAAAGGATAAGATACTGGCTGCCGTTGATTTTACTCGCAGCACTAATTCTTGCCGGGTGCGAGAAGAAGCCTATACCTGAGGAGGAGGAAGAAGAACCTGCACAGGCCTCTGTGCTCATACAGAAAATTAATGGCTTCATCAAGGAGGCTATGACTGATGTTTATCTCTGGTATGATAAAATGCCGGTCATCGATATAAGATATGAAACCGACCCCAAGATCTATTTTGATAAACTCCTTTACACTGAAGACAGGTGGTCATATATAACCGATGACATAACTGCTTTTGAAGGAAGTCTCCAGGGAGAGGAAAAAACCTACGGTTACTCTCTGACATTCGGCAGATTTGTAGATGGAACAGGCTCTCCCACCGGAAATTACTTCGCGATAGTTGAATATGTGTACCCGAATACCCCTGCCTCACTGGCAGGTTTTGCCAGAGGTGACCTTATCATCAGGCTTAATGGCGGGAATATCACTGCGGAGAATTACAGGGATCTGCTGTCCGGTACTTCAATTTCGGTCACCAAGGGGATCCTGACCAGCGAGGGTATTGCATCCGGGGTAACAATCCCCCTGGTGGCAGAAGAGCTGAGCCTGGACCCGGTTCTCATGTATAAAATCATTGAGATAGAAGGGCATAAGATCGGGTACCTTGTCTATCTGCAGTTTATCACCAGTTATAACAGTACCAGCCTGAACCTGGCACTGCAGTATTTCAAGGTTAACCAGATCACAGACCTGGTGCTTGACCTGCGGTACAATCCCGGTGGTTTCACAACAGCCGCCCAGTATCTGACCAGCTCCATTGCACCTCAGAGTGTGGTTGACAATTCAAGTACACTCGTCACCTATCAATGGAACGACAAGTATCAGGCCTACTGGATTTCAAATAGTGCTCAGGATCAGCTCGGAGTCAAATTTGACCCGACTGTGCCTGTTAAACTTGGTCTGGGCAAAGTGCATATCCTGACGGGGTATGGCACTGCCAGCGCTTCGGAACTGACCATTTGCGGCCTTGAACCATATATGGATGTCATTACTGTTGGTGATACCACCTATGGAAAATACACGGCCTCCATTACCATCAAACCGGAGGACTGGTACACCAGCGAGGCTGAATACACTACTTTCAAAAACTGGGGAATACAGCCTATCGTAATCCGCTATGCCAATTCACAGGGTATTACCAACTTCAAGGATGGTTTTGCACCCGATTTTCGTGTTAAAGACGAGTTATTACCCGCCTTTCCTCTTGGCGATCTGACAGAGCCGCTTCTGAAGAAGGCAGTTGAAGACATAACCGGTACCACTTTGCCTGTCCCGAAAAAAGCGGTGTTGCCATTCGATTATATTGTTGTTGACCGCGGCTTCTCAGAATTTGACAATCAAAAGAGGAATCTATTCATTGACCGGCCCGGGTATACCAGAATTATCCCTGACTAAAGAAGCCTCTTCCACCATATAAGATATCCGGAAGCCTGCTGAAGATTATTTGTTTTGGTTCATTCCCGCTAAATAATAGCCTCATCCCATGAAAAAAAGCATCATTGTATCCCTTTTGCTGTCAGTCGTCATATGCGGACAGTCTGAAATCACGGCTCAGAAAATCAAAAGGAAAGCCGAGGCCTCTCTGCAGGCCTCTGTAACAGTGCCCGTAATTGTTGATGGCGAAGCACAGAAGATATCTGCCTTTGAGAACCCGGATAACTGGATTCGCGAGGATCTCTGGGTGGAGACGGAGTTTGACACTGACGGTGACGGCAGGCCTGACAGGATGCATGTTGGTGTCACACGTCCGAAACATACAGAGACAGAAGGCCTGAAGCTTCCCGTCATATATGAATCGAGCCCATACTTCGCCGGTACCGCCGGCAACAACAGGGAGTACTTCTGGGATGTAAGGCATGAGCTCAACACTGTTCCCTCCAAACATATCCATCCTCCGCAGATTGAGCGCAAAGGTGAACGGCCTGTGATATCGAACTCACAGGTTAAGGCATGGCTGCCGTACGGTTTTATCGTGGTGCACTCGTCGGCGCCGGGCACAGGCCTTTCACAGGGATGCCCGACCATCGGTACCAGGATAGAGGCGCTTGCACCTAAGGCAGTGATCGACTGGCTTAACGGAAGGGCGAAGGGATTTACCACGCCCGACGGGAAAGAGGAGGTCAAAGCCTACTGGACCACAGGCAAGGTGGGGATGATCGGCACATCGTATAACGGCACTATCCCCTTTGCCGCTGCCACAACAGGTGTGGAGGGCCTTGAGGCAATTATTCCTGTGGCTCCCAACACCTCGTACTACCACTATTACAGATCCAACGGCCTGGTGAGGAGTCCCGGCGGGTACCTCGGTGAAGATGCCGACGTACTGTATGACTTTATCTTTTCCAATCCTGACAACTGCCATTACTGCGACAGCGTGGTGAGAGACATTGAAATGGCGAAGGGAATGGACCGTGTGACCGGTGACTACAACGAGTTCTGGAGAAAACGTGACCTGATGAACTACATGGAGCCCTTCAAGGCCGCCGTACTGATGGCGCATGCATTCAACGACTGGAACGTTGTTCCCAGCCACAGTTACCGTTTTATCAAAGCACTGAAGGAGATGGGGCTGCCTTTGCAGATATATTATCACCAGGGCGGCCACGGCGGTGAGCCTCCCTTCAAAATGATGAACAGGTGGTTCACCCGTTATCTCTGTGGTGCGGAGAACGGTGTGGAGAATGACCCGAAGGCCTTTATTGTACGCGAAGATGCCGACCGGCTCAACCCTACACCCTATGCTGACTATCCCCATCCCGATGCAGTACCTGTAACCTTCTTTCTCACCCCCGGAGCACCGGCGGCAGGCGCCCTGGTGACGGAGAGGACAGCGGGACAGGGTAAGGAGACTATCACTGACAACTTCTCCTTCACCGGCTCCATGCTTGCCCAGGCAGAATACACCAGCCACCGTCTCCTATACCTTACTCCGGTGCTGACCGAGCCTGTGCATATTTCAGGAGTGGCAACGGTAAAGGTAAGAGCTGCTGCAAACAAGCCTGCAGTGAACCTCTCAGTATGGCTGGTGTCACTACCCTGGACTACCCCGCGTCAGCCCAAGCCGACAGACAATATTATTACCCGCGGATGGGCCGACCTTCAGAATCACCGCTCACTGACAGAGAGTGAGCCGCTGATTCCGGGCCAGTACTATGAGATGAGCTTCGAGCTGGAACCTGACGACCAGATAATACCTGCAGGCAAACAGATAGGCCTGATGATCTTCTCAAGCGACAAGGAGTTCACCCTTCACCCGATGCCGGGCACTGAGCTAACGATTGACCTCGACGGCACGGAGGTGACAATCCCGATTGTGGGAGGTAAGATCAGATAACAGGGAGGGTAGTGCTCACTGTCGCCTGACAGTTACCCCCCTGCTTCTGGCAGACTCACTGCCTCCCTCTGCGATGACGGAGATCTCATAGGTGTACAGTTCACCTTCGGAGACGGTCTTATCAAGGTATTCATCCGAGGTTTTCTGTAAAGTGAAAACAGGCAGCGGCTGCATTCCCAGACGCGACCGGTATATCTTTACTGATACAGCCTTCTCATCCGTGACCTGCCCCCAGCTGATAAGAATCCCCTCTGCCGTATTGACAGCCCTGATGATTTCCGGAGCAATAACTGTTGATGCTTCGGGAACAAATGATACAGAAACACTTTGTGGACTTTCATTACCGTAGAAATCGATCGCCGTAACTGTGTACCGGTATTCCTTTCCTGCCACCATAATGGTATCCCTGTAATAATTCAGGTCATTTCTTAGAGTATCACCGGGTACCAGTGTGTAACGGCCGTCCGGTTCTTCTTTTCTGAACACCTTGTAACCAAGCAGGACCGGTTCAGTCGGGCGCATATCGTCCCATACCAATAATATTCCGTTGCCAGTTTTGGTGATGCGCAGGTTCATCGGACTACCGACAGTTGCCTTCTTGCCCGGACTGGCACTTGCGGTTTCTGAGAAATCGCTTAACTGGTCAACATCGTTTACCGTCCTGACAGCATAGCGGTACACCTCATTGCCCTGCAGGTATCTTACCGTATCGGCAAAACTGTATATCTCAGCACCGGCCGGTATCAATCCGGAGACCTGCTCGAAATCAGCGGTCTCATATATATAGCGGTATACATAAAAGCCTTTGGCATAGGGTTCATAATAGCTCCAGTACACCCTGATCCCTCCGTTGATGCTCTCCGCTCCCGTCTCGGCCGGAGGAAGGGGTTTTTCACCGGTATTCCTGAACATGGCCGAAACTTTTGCCGAGGAAGGGCCGGTGCCGTTCGGTCCGTTGCCCAGGAGATAATACCAGTAGTTCTCATTGGCCACAGGCACTATATCGGTAAAGGAGGTGTCGTTAGGAGAGAGCCGGGCAATTCGTGCGAACCCGTTGTCAAATGACTTGCTCCGGTACACCTCAATACTCCTCAGGTAACCCGGCTCACTGAATTTCCACGACAACTCTACCTGATGATCCTTCTCCCCGCCCCTGGCGTTGAAATAATCGGGCATCGGGTAGCTGATACTGCCCAGCGTCCCCGCACTTACTACCTCTGACTCAGGACCAATGTTTCCGTAGATATCCAGAGGCCTGATGTAATATTCATACAGCGCCGGATTCTGCACTGCAGTGTCAGCGGCAATAAGATAGATCGTATCCTGAGAGATATTGAACCCACGTTTAATATCGAGTCTCTGGTATTCACCTTTACCGAAAATCCTTCTGTAAACCAGGAAGGAGCTGAGGCTGCTTTCTCCGGCAACATACCAGCGAACCACCACCTGCGCCGCGAACTCCTGCTTGCTGCTGAACCGGGGCCCGGGAATGTCTGGTTTAGCAGGATAGCTCACCGTGTTGCTGGTTCTCTCCCACAGGCGGTCCCTGCCGGCAATCTTTGCCACCCTGTACCGGTACGTCTTTCCTGCAGTTACTTCCGGGTCAAAGAATGCAGTCCCCAGAAGAAGGTGCATCAGCGGGAGGTTTGAAATGTAGACAGAATCGGTGGTTCTGCTCCGGGCGGCATAATTGCGAAGGAACGACAAATCACTGTCGGCAGGTTTGTCGAGGTTACCGAACAGCGGGTAATACTTCTCCACTGTGGCTTTCATTGTTCCCGGATCTCCCCGGAAGACTGTTGTCCCCAAAGGAACGAAATCACCGTTTCCCTCACTCTTAAGTACCTGGTATTGAAATCCTGAAGGGATCTCACTGCCCAGATAGACCCAGACACCTTTTTCAGTGGCGACAGCAGTTGGCTCGTTCTCCTGTGCATGGGAAGTGCCGGGCAGCGTGAACATCACAGTGATGATGATCAGGAGTTTGATATATAGTCTCTTATGCATTACGTTCCATTTACAGATTGTTAATTATCAGTTACCTGTCAGGTTAGCCTGTCCGCTGCAGTTGCCGAAGCTGAAATCGAGGCTTGTGTTGCCATTCGAATCGAAGAGCAGGTCGAGCTTTACGCTCTTGCTTATTCCCCCTCCGATGCAGCCAGTACAGCAGACCCCGTCCCAGCAGGGCGTCGGGAAGCACTGACTGGCTGACCCGCCGATGGTGAAACTCCCGCAACCTGCCGCTGTGAAAGCTCCTGTACTGGTCTGATATATTCCTGTCGCACCCAGCTCGGCCCTTGCTTCAGCGCTGAGCTTCGTGCAGGTAATTGAGGTGGCCTTGAACCAGGCATGTACAAATGCCATGGCTCCTATTCCGTATTCGTTCCCGCTGCCATCGAATCCCATCCAGAGGCGTCCGTCGAGCCCTGCGGTCAGCCCGAGGCTGGCGCTCATAACTCCGAGATCAATCTCAAAATCAGGGATATTTATGATGGGCACATCCTTCCGGCCTGTGAAGAAGAACCCCGAGATACCTGTTCTGAATGCGGAAGGTACCCTTTTGTCATAGGCAAACTGCATCAGGGTACTCACAACGTCAGGGGCCATTGCGCGATAGTCACCGATAAGCATGCCGGCGGCCATGTTGCCAAATCCCGGGGCGGTCATCTGACCTCCCATCAGGAAGTACCATCCCGAAGCATCAACAAGGATATTGGAAGCACCCTTGATCCGGACGGCTCCCATGTGTTTGTCTATATCCATGCTTCCGGTCAGGCGGGCATTCTTGATGTCATAGGTCAGGTTCATTCCTCCGAAATCGCCCGGTATGTTTTTAACCCCCAGGCTCTCATTATCTGCAGTAATGCTTCCGTGAACCGTAAAGGTCTTTGTCAGGTTTGACTGCATCCCGTTGAATCCCGTCATCTTACCGCTGAAGGTAAACTTCGACCAGTCGTTGATATTTGGCTGCACCTCCATCCGTCCTTCGATATCCGACAGTGAGGTCGATCCGGTTCCCAGGGGCATCTTCTGTCCTTTAGGATCCACCTCGAGCCATGCACCGCCTGTTGTACGATGCAGTTTGCCCTTCAGGTTGATCCCCTCCTTGTCCTTTATAAAACCCGAAGCTGTATATCCCGAAGCATCAAGGTTCTGATCTCCCTGCGCGATGCCAGAAACAAATCTCACACCGCCGGGCCCCTCGAAGCTAACGTTGAACGGATAAAGCCGGAACAATATCTCCGAAGCAGGTTTTGAGAACCTGATCACACCCGTGCCGGCTTCAATCCGCGGGATATTCAGGTCGATGTTGCATGCCATCTCGAAATACTTATCCCCACCGGAGAAGGAGATCGGCCTGACCTTAAGTATCTTGTGGAAGATCAGCTCCTGCTGCTGGCCTCCCATATTGATCTTTTGCTCGCCGTTGCTCAGCAGGGAGAATGCCTGAAACTTCAGCGCAGCACCTGCCTCCATGCCGGGCAGTCCGGTAATGGAGACACCCGGAGCTCCCTCCGTACCAACTATCCTGAGTTCCCAGTGCCCCTTCAGATCGGAGCCTGTACTTGGATTATACCCGAACGAATTGTTCTGCGTGAGAATATTAAGCGGAGTCACCCCGGAGAAGGTCAGATCCGACATCTCAAACGATCCAACCTTAAAGTTATCAGGGGTGATCAGAACACTCTTTACCGGAACGTCAATCAACCCGGTTTTAATGGTCCCCTGAGGAATTAACACTCCTTTCAGGGTCTGCTGCAGCGACCACCCCGTGCTCTGGAAATCCCATTTTTCCAGCTTGAACGACAACGGCTTTGTGCCTGTCACTGTCTCGATCATTGAGGGCCGCAGCACCAGGTCGCCAAGTGTGATGCTGAGTTTTGAGGGAACCATGCCGGTGATCTCGTTCGTGCTTATCACCGTTGTGAGTCCTATCCTGTCACCTTCAAGCCATGATGTCTTCCTGTCAGCCTTTGCCGTGAAGTCGAGGAGTTTGAACTGCACATCGGTACCTCCTGCACCGGCAATTCCCCATTTTTTTGCCGGGTAATCGGCTGCTGTAAGGGTGACGACTGATAACTGGGTGCTGCCGGGCTGACCGGTCAGGTATATGGGAATATTATCCCCGAAAGTGATATAATTTCCGGAATACTGGAATGATGTTTTCATTATTCCGGTCTTACCCATTATCCGTCCCATGCTGTTCTCGGAACTTACCTTCATCAAGGTTCCTGAGGCCGGGGTTTGCAATACTCCGAATGCCCCGTTCAGGAGCAGCTGCAGCTCTTTGATATCAGTATCGAAATCAGTCACGGCCGGAATGCCCAGTGGCACACCGGAGGAAGTGCTGTTGCCGCTCTTCTTGATTTTCAGTTTGGTGAATGGAATAGACTGGCTCTCCTCTGACAGCTTGAAGTTAGGATTGGCCGGCAGGTTGATCAGCGCACCACTGACAAGGTAGGTGCCGTCACTCTGTTTCTCCTTCTTTTTAATGTCTGCCTCGAAGCCAAAAATGTTTTCGATGGCAATCTCCTTGTCGTATACAAGGTCAAAATCGAGCACGTTCTGATCCTGCAGCAGGATCTGCTTCGACTTGCTTATTACATTGGGTACGGAATTTGGTTTTGAAGCCCAGACCGTTATCAGGGCCGGCTGTTTCGGCACCCTGGTCAGCGTGTAATTCCCGCTCTTGTTTGTTTTGGTTTCCATACGGTTGCCGTTCCCCATGTCAATGTAGACCGTGGCACCTTCAAGAGCTGTTGAAAGCTGCTCATTCCCGATTGATACCTTACCTGTGATACGGGTTGCCTTTTTGAGCAGGGCTGCGGGGTAAACAACCTCCGTTTTGGTGTCCTTAACGTCGTTGATTGTATAGGTGGCACTCTCCAGGTCAGAATCCTCCGGAGGTGTGATATCGAAGGTGAATGAGGTGCCGTTGTTATCAAATTCAAACACGACTGTTCCCCGGGGATCGGTTGTCTGAGTTATTTCAGCACCCGGTATTTTAAGTGTCACCTCTGCATTGGGGACAGCTTTCAGGTTTGTCGTCATGAAAATAATTCCGGGGGGTTTCTCGGCAACAATGAACCGCACCCTCTTTTTCATCTTGTAGACGATATACTGCTTCTGCTCCTGGCCGGTTGAGGTTGAAGTGGCTTTTGGCACATCCACTATATAGGTCTCCTCAGAATAGCCGGGATTCTTAGGTATGATGGTTAATGTGCGCTCCTTGCCCGAGGGGGCCTTGATGGAGAAGACCTGCTTCATGCCTGTCGGCATGAAGGACTGGGATGTACTCTGCAGGCCCGCTTGCTGGATTCCTGCGCCTGTAGTTTGGATACCTGCTTGCTGGATGGTGCCGCCTGTAGTCTGGATACCCGACGGCTGGGTGCCTCCTCCGCCGCCGCCGCCGCCACTGCCTCCGCCAGCGGCCTGGCCATATTCAAACTGTGCGGTGGTGGAGGTAAAGGCAAGGTCATCCACCTGGATATCGGCTGCAACGGCAATACCTTTGTCATCGGTAACATATCCCGTCAGCAACCCGTCAGGTTCAAGCAGAATATCCTCGATTATCTGCTGCCCCCACATAAGTTTGCCGTAGTACCTTGTCTCACCCTTATACCCTGAAGGAGTACAGAACAGTGACCTTTCCGGGCCGATCACCTGTGTGGGCCCCTCGGTATTGTAATCGCCAAGCTCCACATCGAGATTGTCAAATTCAAAATATCCTTTCGCATCGGTCTTTGCCGTGCGCACCAGGACATTATAATTGGAAGATCGCTGGTAATTGCTGAGCACCATAAGCGTCACATTGCTGAGCGGCTTGGTACCTACCTGCTCTGTCTCAACTTTTCCGGCAATCCGGGGCTTGTCGGGATAGAGCTCCATCTTGATCTCGTAGGTTTTTACCTGCAGCTGGCTGTTCCAGGTTATCTCTTCACCGTAAGCCTCGAACTGAGTTGCCGGCATTCCGGGGTCAGTATCGAGATACCTCAGCGAATTGAAGGGGAAGTCCTTTTTGTCCTTGTCATAAAGGGGATAAAAAGCCCTTTCCTTCTTTTTGAAAATGTACAACCCCTTGTCTTTATCGGGCTCGCAAACCACATAGTACCTGTCCTGGTTGTTGTCAGGATCGTGCTGTACCAGGTTCATGAATGTAAAAGTACCATCACTGGCGGTCTCTCCGCTCTTGAGGTTTTTCGGGAAGACATTGAAGGATGGAATATTACCTGCTACGGGGTAGACTGCCTCATCACGGGGTACACCTGCCACGTTGGTTTTCCTCATAAGTACCGTCTTTACCTGGTCAAGGGGCTTGCCCTGTCCTCCCATGACATCCCAGAACTGAGAGGTGGTCCAGGAAGTATGGACCTTCAGGTTATAGCTCTTTACATATGATACCAGCGTACCCAGGTCGAGAGCCTGCCACGGCTCAAGCTTTATATTGATATCAGGACTGCAGTAATATTTATTCTCCACAAGCAGCCGGTACACCTTGTAGACCTTGCCGGTCATCATGTCGAAGAATTCACCCCCGCCAGATTTCCAGTATGCATCCTCATCCAGGAGGCCAAGATCCTTTGCTGTATTTATGAAGGTAAATGAGAAGCTGCCGTCTGAAGCTGTGGTTGCCGTGGCAAGAACTTTACCGTGATCGGGAAATACCTCCAGGAACTTCTGATCTTCCCTCATGGCATTCATATCAACCGGCATACCGTTGTATGCCTGGTTGTTAATTGTCCCTTTCAGAACGTATGACACAATAAGGCTGACTTTTACGTTCTTCAGCGGATTGGAATTTTCCGGACCGACATTGCTGACATTGTACTGCAGACCGTCGCCGGCTGCCTGCAGACCACCCTGTGATACGTTGAACTGGGCTGTCGTCTGCGAGACAGCCGATGCTGATAGTGTCCCTTTGAATTTATAATTGAGCTTGCCGGTGACTACAGAGACCGGGATCTGACCGGGACCTGTTACTTGCTCCAATTTGGCCCCGCCGGCTACTATCTTTTCCGTGGGGGCATCCATCATTAGGGAAGGTGGTTCAAAGGGATCCCATTTGAACCAGCATACAGGGCTACGGCCGTTGTTTGAAAATTTTGCCTGAGTCTCTCTCTCCTCGGCAATAACCTGCCATGCGTAGACCCTGCCCTTCTCAAGGGTGGGCTGGGCCGGTCCGTAGTAAAATGAGAACCTGCCCTGCAGTTCCGTCTCGAAGAAGGCCGGTTCTGTTGCTGAAAGCATGGCCGCATCAGGATTCTGGGTCGGGTCTATCAGTTCCACAATCTTGAGTGTGTACTTCGTCCATGCCGGAGCATTGGTTGCAGGGGTCCAGCTGAAGACAATGTTCTGAACCGCAGGCTGGGTGATGGTGGCTCCGCATTGCGGATTAACAGTCATGGGAGGCTCCCCGTAGCGGATGTTGAAGAAGTTGCTGCAGCCCATCGGCTCGTCCGGTGAGATGAAGGCCCCGTCAGGACCCATCACCCTGACGCAGATCTGGTAGCTCCCTTCGGGAAGTCCGTTTTCAATCAGTTCCTGCATTGGAATACCTCTGCTGATCAGGTGCTGATATTCAAAATAACCCGAGAGGTCATTGCCGGTGAACTGGTTGATCTCATTTGCATTAATGTTGACGGCAGTGCCAAAATAATCGGGAGAGGTAATCAGGTCCACACCGTTGTTGCCTTTAATGTGGAAGAAGAGTATCCCGCTTGCTGAGTAGGGGAAAGTGATTGTCACCGTGGTCAGCTCGGGGTAAAGATCAAGCTGCGTCCCGTAAGGTGGTCTGACCATGACATTGACCGTCAGCTCCTGCTGTGAGTAGAGTGTTGCGCCGGACATTCCTGTGAGCACCAACACAAGCAGTAAATATCTGAAGATGTTATATCTGCAATTCATCAGCATCTGTCTTTATCAGAAGGTGTATGTATAGTCAAAATCTAGCTTGCTTTCATAGTAAGAATTGGAGCCGGTAGAGAGACGGTTGTTCTTACTGTAGTTGTACTTCAGTGCGAAACGGTGGTTTCTGAAAGGCTTGTAGCCCAGCTGAAGAGAGTATATGCCCGTGGTGCCTGTATCTTCATCCTGCACCCTGTTGGTTATAAAAGATAAATAAACCGAGGCATTCAGCTTATTCTTCAGGAATGACTTGCCAATTCCTGCTGAAGGCCCGTATGCAACCGTTACGACGGTGTCCTGCGCAAAGTGGGTGTAAAGGAATGCGGCTGACCCGTTTATGCTGAACGGGATATAGGTAATGAAGTAGTTTGCCGAAAGAATATTTGTTGAGAATTCACTGTACTGCGAGGTATTCTCATTTCTGTCGTTAAGCTTCTGGTAATTGTAATTAACCATCAGGTTATGAGCCAGCCTTTCTCCGGTCAGGTTCAGCGACTGTGTCACTCCGATCTGGCTTGTTGCCTGTGCTACCTCGCTCTGGCGGAGGGTATCGATTGAGAGAAGCCCCGATTCCTGTGCCAGTCCATAATTGGAATAGAAGGCACTCAGGTTGTATTGGGGCAGCGGCACGAAATTTACGCGCGCAGAAGTGATGGTCCGGCGGGTACGAAGGTTTTTGTCGTTTTTGAGATTGTCGACCTGTGTTCCAACACTGCCGGCAAGGGTAAGCTTCTTCTGCATGAGCTTCAGCGATGGCTCAATGGTGATGTTGCTCAGGTCAGTAGCGAAGTAGTAGGCACCCATGGAGCGAAAATCGGGTTCAACGCGCTGGTACCTCATCATCAGGCTGAACATGTCTGACTGGTATCCGGCGGAGGCCCTGACGGCGTTGCTTGAAGTGGTGGACTCGTGGTTCTGAATGAGAGAGGAAAAAATCTCCGACATCAGACCACCAGTGGAATCAGAGACGGCAGTACGGATATCTTTCGTGTACAGGCTCTGGGCAACCTCTGCCTCAAAGAGAAATTTTTTGGCAATGGTCTGCTTTGTCTGAAAAGAGACAACAAGGTTCTCGTCGGGTGTGAGCCTGTACTCTGTCGGAACAGTCCCCAGCGATGTCGAGTCATCCTTCGCCTTAAGTACCACGAGGCTTAAATTGTTTGTTGCACTGCCGTAGCCAAGCCTGAGTGCCGTGCCGGTCCTCTTGTAGGCAGGAGTCTGCAGGTTGATATTCTCCGGATTGTCAAGGTACCTGACAGGCTTCAGCAGTCTTCCCGTCGCGAAGCCCACCTGGAACTTCCCCGGCGTCAGCTCCAGCCCCACTCCCGTGATGGAGTGGCCGGCAAGGGCATAGGTCGACCAGTTGTGTGACCGGTAGCCAAGGTGGAGCTTTGCCCACTTGTAGTAAGGGCTGACACCAAACTGGTTGAAGGGCTGCCTGAAGTCTCTCTGCTGTTCACTCAGCCGGAAGGAGAAAGGCAGTACTATTCCGTACAACGTGATCACAGGACTTCCCTGAAGGTACCACATGAAGGGCGACCTGGAGGGATTGTCCCTGTCGGTGTTGTAGAGTTGGAGTTTTGCAGTGATGGAGCCACTGATTTTAAAGGGATCCTGCTCCGAAAGAGAAGAGAGATCCTGGGAAAAAGCATGACTGTTTACCGCAATAAGAAATAACAGGACGAGGTTAAAACGGCCGTTTCTACTCATGAAAGGGGTTATTCTGTTGTAGAAGTAAACGTAAATCTAACAATAAAATTGAATGTTTCATTCTTATTGCAGCGTTTCAGTGGCTCATTTCGTATTAGGAAATAAGAGCGGTTTTATCCAGAAACAATTAAATCAGAATATCAGATATGAAAAACTCATTAATACTAATTCTCGGCCTCGCGACTGTTACCGGATTAATGTCATGCTCCAGGGATAACGGAGGCGAGGAACCCGATCTTACTCCAAAAACTCTTGAACTGACAGCCATGGGCCCGGAAGTTATTGCCTATGGCAATGAATTCGGTGTTGAGCTTTTTACAAAAGTTGCCCGGGAGGAGAACAAAAATCTTATGCTTTCACCACTCAGTGCCAGCACCGCACTGACCATGCTGCTGAATGGCTGTGACGGAGACACTTATGATCAGCTGAAGGAAGCCCTCAAATATCCTGCTAACATGACCATAAGCGAAATCAACGGGGTCTACAAAAGCCTTGTTGCCCAGCTGCTGGATGTCGATCCAAAGGTTAAGCTGGCCCTGGCAAATGCAATTTTCTACAGGCAGGGTTTCACTGTAAAGAGCCCATTCCTAACTAGAATGGACACTGATTTCGAAGCAGAAATAGCAGGCCTGGATTTTAACCTGCCAGCATCTCTCACAACAATTAACAAATGGGCAAGTGATAATACAAACGGGAAAATCCCTAAAGTGCTCAACGAAATTTCCGGTGATGCGGTGATGTTTTTGATGAATGCTCTTTACTTCAAGGGCGACTGGAGCTACCAGTTCGACAAGGCTCTGACCTCAGACAGACCTTTTTACAAAGATGGCTCAACCTCTGTAGATGTAAGTACAATGAAGGGAGAAGTGGGTTCTAAAGTGACCTTCGGAACTGGTTATAAGGCAATCGAACTACCGTATGGCCGGACCAATTTCACAATGGTGGTTATTGTGCCTGAGGGTACACTGTCTGAATTCATTGCGGCATTTGCCCCGGAGAAATGGAACACAATCACATCGGCATTTGATGCACGGGAAGAATATGGTGAGCTGATTGTATATATGCCAAAATATAAATTCTCCTACGAGAAGTACCTTAACGACCAGTTGCAAAGCATGGGTATGCTGGATGCGTTCAGTCCGGGGCTGGCGAACCTGTCCGGAATTTCGGATGCCTCAATTTATGTCAGCTTCGTTAAGCAGAACACATTCGTTGAAGTCGACGAGAAAGGCACTGAAGCTGCCGCAGTTACGACCATCGGAGTTGAAGTAACAAGTTTCCCGCCCCAGCCACAGGAGTTTGTGATTGACAAACCGTTTGTCTTTGCTATACGTGAACGGACTACCAACACTCTCCTCTTCATCGGGCAGGTTGTGAATCCCTGATTTATCTGTTCAACAAACCGGCAGAGATGGCATTTAACCATATATCACACTTAAATAAAACTGAATATGAAAAACCTGCTTAAATCCTTAACCCTTCTGATAGTTATGATGGCTGCACTGACAGCCTGCAACGACAGAACCACAGAATTGATAACCTATGAGGCCAATGTGCCTGTTTACATGGCATTTGATGAATTCAGGGCCAGCTTTGAGAAGAGTGCACCAATCGAGATCTCGTACCCCGGAAAGATGTACTTTAAGGATGGGTATCTCTTCGTAAATGAGTACGGCAAAGGCATCCACGTCATTGATAACTCAGACCCGGCAAATCCTGAAAAAGTGGCTTTCTATGAGATCATGGGCAACGTCGACATGGCAATTAGAGGCAATATCCTGTTCGCCGACAGCTATATTGACCTGCTGGCTATTGACATAACAGACATAGAAAATCCGGTCGAGATTGACCGCATTGAAAATGTCTTCCCCGAGATCGTCCCGGAGGGAGAGCTATGGTTTCCTTACGCGATGGTCGATAAATCGAAGGGTGTAATCGTAGACTGGGAAGTAAAGAAGATTACTGAGAAGATGGAGGATTATCAATATGGCGGATGGTTATTTCGTGGCGAAATGAACTTTTTAATGAGTGCTGATGCAGGTGCCAAATGGAGCGGTGGCAGCGGCACCGGCGGCTCCATGGCCCGGTTCATGCTGAATGAAGATTACCTTTATGTCATAGCTGTTCCCATAAGGCTTAAGACAGTGGATATTACTGCACCGGACAATATGGCGGTTATCGACAGTATTGATGTGCCACGAAACATGGAGACACTTTTCCGCCTCCAGAACAACCTTTTCATCGGAACCACAACCGGAATGCTGATTTTCGACATTGTCGATCCCAAAAAACCCGTTCAGGTATCATCATATGACCATATCAGAGCCTGCGACCCGGTGGTGGTTGACGGCCAGTATGCATATGTGACACTCCGGACAGGCAATATGTGCAACAACGGACAGAACCTGCTTGAAGTCATCGACATATCATCCATTACAAACCCGTACCTGGTAAAATCGTACCCGATGTTCAATCCTCACGGACTGGGAACCGATGGCGACCTGCTGTTCATTTGCGATGGCACAGCCGGACTGAAAATTTACGATAAATCCGACCCTCTGGCCATTATTACCAGCCAGGTTGCGCACTATCCCGATTTTGACACATACGACGTAATCCCCATGAATGGAATCCTGATGCTTGTGGGTGATGGGGGAATTTACCAGTATGACTACAGCGACCCGGAAAATATTATCCAGATTAGCCATATAACAATCAAGGAAGAATAGATATATGTTCAGACTCAGCGCAATTGCGGTTTGTGTTCTGCTGACACTCTCTGTAACAGGACAACACCGGAAATATACTGTTTTGCTCAGCGATGGTTCCCGGATCCCGGGAACCATTGTTGGCGATACTGCAGGCTTCCTTGATATTAAGGTTTTAAGCCCACAGGTAATAAGGATAAGCAAGTCACATGTGTCATCGGTTGAACCACTTAAGTACCCGATAAAAAGGAGCCAGAAAACCTCAGGTTATTATGCAAGGTTTTCCACCGGGTTTCTCTCAGGAAAAAACGAAAGCGGCAACCAGGGCAGTCTGAGCTTCCACCTGTCAAACGGTTACCAGTTTAAAAATGGCATTGCACTTGGAATAGGCTCGGGCATGGAAGAGCTTGGAGTAGTTCTTGTACCTCTCTACGCAGATTTCAGATACACGCCTCTTAACACGGGGATCTCGCCATATTTCTGGCTTAAGACCGGTCACGGCTTTGCAATTGCCGACCAGTCTGTTAACTATGAGGATGACGGTTCAGCAGACAGCAACCATGAGGGCGGATTCCTGTTCAATACCGGCGTGGGCATCTCCATGTTTACATGGAGGCGAACTGCAGTAAACGTTGGTATCGGGTACAGGTACCAGAAAGTTACATTGAACGAGGATCTCTACTGGTGGTATGGAACGGGTGCAGTCAGACAGACTGTAACCCAGTACTACAGGCTGGAGTTTCATCTGGGTTTTGTCTTTATGTAAGAGAAGAAAAATGAATCTAATAACCATAATATCGTACGAATTGAGTTATTTCGGGAAAACTTGATTCCTGGCGGTATAATGGGTAAAGGAACCATAGATGGTCATGATTACTCTGATTCGGATCTTGTTAAAGGATGTGCCGGTGGTGACAGACGCTCACAGGAGATCCTTTACAAGCGCTATTTCTCGTTCGCAATGTCGATCTGCATCAGGTATACCCATGATGAAAATGAGGCCATGGAAATAGTAAACGATAGCTATATGAAAGTTCTGGAGGGTCTTTCAGACTATGACTCTTCGCGACCGTTTAAACCCTGGTATGGGAGAGTGCTGGTAAATACGGCTATCGATAATTACAGAAAAAACCTCAAACACAATGATTACCTCTCAATCAATACGATAACAGAAACTGAGGAGCGGGAACCTGAAATCGAGGCGGAGCTTTCAGTCAACGATATTCTGACACTGTACAGGCACCTCCCGGGAAACTACAAGATAACCTTCAACCTCTTCGAGATAGAGGGATATTCACACGAGGAGATCGGCCAGATGATGGGGGTGACTGCCTCTACATCCAGATCAAACCTTGCCAGGGCAAAAAAGATGCTGCGGGAACTCTATAACAAGCATATAATTTCTG
>CAZHTG010000037.1:0-7081 GCA_964535795.1 uncultured Rikenella sp. | reverse complement strand
CAGGAACCCCGGAACGGGTTGACAGAGGCTGCAATAAATATGAATGATACAGCCGCAACGAGCCCTGTCATCGCGAGCCATGATCAGGTTTCTGAGCCGACAGTCGGTAAAACCGGTCAGACCCGGCCTAAAAGCAAGGAGAAAACTGATTACCAGGTCAGGGAACCTGCCCGATCGGTTCTGGCTGAAACCGTTAAGGATAAAAGATCATCGTTACCTGAAACTTTTAAGCCTGCCGGATCACTTCCAACTGACACTGCAACAGTTGAAAGACACCTCTTAGCTGAAGCTGCTTTGACTGAAGGAACGGTTTTGGCTGGAACCACGAATGTTGCCGGGATGTCAGCCGGGATGAATCTTCCTGATAATCCCATAGAAATCAGGTTAACCGATGATGCTGAGGTGAGATTAAAGCTGAATCCGAAAGATGCACATCCGGTGTCAGATGATATCCCCCGTGAAAAGATGACGACAACCATTATGGGCGGTCTATCTGGTATGATGGCCGGTATCGACAATGCGACATCAGCTTCACAGGGTGTTTCAATCGGCTTTTATGTGGAGCAGCAGCTTACCCGGAGAATCTCGGTTCGTCCCGGTCTGGCTATGGCTAGACATAACTATATTATGGAAAGCGTGTCAGGAGGAGACATAGCCATGGATTACTCTGCTCCGGAGCTGAATGGAATGTCAGGTACGACAACCTCTTATAATGCGGATATAGACGTTGTTTCGATGGAGGTTCCGGTAAATTTCGTTTTCTCACTCCGGAAACGGGCACGATCAAACCTGTTTGTCACAACAGGGGCATCAACGGTGGTCTATCTGAGCCAGCATATGTCAGGTAGTTTCGACAATACTTACACAAAAACTATAGTAGACTCCTATGGTGAAGTATCGTTTGAGTCAAGGACCACCACTGTAAGGATTGAAAGCGAACAGGAACCTTTAAACCGTGTTGATTTTCTTGGACTTGCCAACTTCTCTGCAGGGTACTCCATACCGTTTGGCAAAACCAGTCACCTGCTGTTTGAACCCTTTGTTCAACTCCCGCTGAGGGATCTTACAAGTCTGAATCTGCGTATCAGGTATGGCGGCCTCTCGATGAAGATTCAGTTCTGAAGGTCATCCCTGTGAGCCATCCCTGCCTCTGCCTTTTCTTCCAAGGAGGAAATAGACAGGTATTCCCAGCAGAATGAGAGACAGGCCTATTCCGGCCTCCCTGGGCCTTGTAATAATAGTATTGAAGAAGAGCCCCAGGCAGAAGAGTAAAAAGAGTGCCGGCACAACGGGGTATCCCCATGTTTTGTAAGGCCTGTGGGCATCGGGCAGGCGGCGTCTCAGGATGAAGACTCCCATGGTGGTGGCACCGTAGAAGATGTAGACTGCAAAGATCAGCATGTCAGTCAGCTGGTCAAATGTACCGGAGAGAACCAGGATCGATGCCCATATTCCCTGCCAGAGGAGTGATGCAGAAGGTACATTATGGCTGTTCAGCCTGCCCGTGCCGCGAAAGAACAGTCCCTGCCTGGCCATGGCATAGTAGGGCCGGGCCCCGGTCAGTATGCTGGCATTCGTGCAGCCAAGAGTGGAGATGAGTATGAGAAGTGAAATGAACAGCACTCCTCCATTCCCCCATATGCCCCTGACAGCCTCAATACCGGCTATCTGGTTCCCGGAATTGTTGATCTGCTCAAGCTGAGGGATAGAGAGCAGTGTAAGAAAGGTATAGTTTACAACCAGGTAGACAATAATTACTATGCCTACACCGGCTATGATTCCCCTCGGGATATTCCTGTGAGGGTCTTTTACCTCCCCTCCTATAAAGCCTACTGACACCCATCCCTGGTACGCCCAGAAGGCGGCAAGCATGGCAGTGTAAAACGAAGAGAGGGTCACGGTATTGGCAGCTGTAGTCTCTCTGACTGCCATTGTCACTGACGCAGAACCCTGGCCACTGGTAAGCCCGGCTATGACAATCGCCAGCAGACCCGCCCCCACAAGGATCAGCACGGCCTTGTTCACCCATGCCCCGCTCTTGAGCCCTGACATATTCAGGAAGGTAAGGAACAGTATAAGCAGGATTGTCGTCAGCTTAATCCCGAAATCCTGGAAGGGATAAAACAGTCCGCCAATTGTAAACTGCTGTAATGACGGAAGCAATTCAGGGATAGCTATGATACTGTTGAGCGACTGTGTGAAGACGTAGGCCACGCCTGATATTGCAGCTGTCTGGATTACCGTGAAAAGAGACCATCCATAGAGGAACGAGAAGAAGCGGCCATATATGGTTCGCAGATAGACATACTCTCCTCCGGTGTCGGCCAGCATGCCGGCAACCTCACCGTTGCTCAGCGCCCCGAAGAGGGTTATTATCCCGGCTGCAAGCCAGACCAGCAATATCCAGTTGGATGAGTGCAGCTCGGCAGCCATGGGGGCGATCTTCTTAAAGACCCCCGAGCCCAGCATATTTGAGATGACTATGATAATGACATAACCCAGCCCGAGCGCCCTTGTCAGATCTCTTTTATCTACCATAACAGAACATACCAATCAGCATATGCAGTTGACAAAAATAAGATTTATGTGGTTCACGGATTGGAACAGGTGCTTTTTGTGGGGCAGCCTCCGCGCTTTTTTATTTTCACCGGGGATCCCGGAGGGTAATTCCACTACCAGGTGCGACAAAGCATGATTACAGAAACCGGTATTTAATAAAGTTTCAAGGCCGCATAGATTCTTCCTTTTTATTAGCGTAATTTTACTTGTGTTGTCATGTAAATTCTTATTAGCTGTTTTTATCCTATGAAACCAAAAATATCTAACATGATACAGCGGATAGGTTTTTTCATTTTATTCATCCCTTCCGCATTGAATATATCAGGTCAAAACCTTCACCTGGTATGGTCAGAGGAATTCGAAGGCTCCACTATTGACAACAAGACCTGGCAATATGAGACCGGTCCAACCAATGACAATGTCCACTTTTACACCAGTCGTGCCGCAAATGCAAAAATATTGGGTGGCAAACTACAGATCATCGCCTTAAAAGAAACGTACCAGGGATTTGAATATACATCGGCTCATCTCCGTACAGAGCATTCATGGAGCTTACGTTACGGTAGAATTGAGGCCAGCATTAAGTTGCCGGGCACAAAAGGGTTTGTCCCGGCATTCTGGATGCTGCCCGAGGAGAGTCACTACGGATGGTGGCCTAACAGCGGTGAAATAGACATCATGGAATACCCTACCAATGAGTTGACTAAAATTTACGGCACCGTCCACACAGAAGATTTCAATCTTTTCGGAGGCCCCCTCCCTCCACAGGGAGGGACAATTGATATTGTTGATGTAACAGGAAATTTTCACCTCTATGCAATAGAGTGGACACCGGAAAAGATTGATTTTTTCGTTGATGATCAAAAATATTATACTTTCCTGAACAATAACGGGACTTCATCAACCTGGCCTTTTGATCAGCCTTTTTATATTATCCTGAACCTCGCAGTTGGCGGAGGATGGGTGGGGACACCTGATGAATCCACAGTTTTCCCTGCTGTAATGGAGGTCGACTTCGTGCGGGTATACCAGATCCCGGATAACCTTGTGATAAGTGGTACGGATTTCGTGACATACAACTCAGAAAACCAGGCATATCGTATTGGAGAAATCGTGGGAGCTTCATACCAGTGGACCGTTCCCGGTGGTGCCCGGATTACCTCTGGCCAGGGTACCTCAGATATAACAGTAGACTGGGGTCTCTTTGGCGGAGACGTGGAGATTTTAATAACAACCGACCAGGGATCTTATCTAAAAGAATTTCCTGTCCGTGTCTCTTCTAATTTACTTAAAAACAGCAGCTTTGAAACAGGAGTAAAGTACTGGAAGAGTCGCCTGGGATACCCGGTGACAGCAGAAATAATACTCGTTAATAATGAAGCTTATAGTGGCTCCCAATCGGTATTTTCCACTGTTGTACAACCCCCGGCAAATCCATGGGATGTGCAACTTTCACAGGGTGATATTGACCTTCAGGCCGGCATTCATTACTATGGAAGCTTTATGGCTAAAGCAGGATTAACAGCAAATGAGATCACTGCGGCTGTTGCAAATGCATCGAACTTTGCACTGGTTGCCCAAAAAACAGTAACGCCCGGAGCAACCTGGGACCTGTATGAATTTGACTTCACGCCATCGCAGAGCTTTACTGCCTTATTTAATGTAGACATGGGTGCAAATGCAGGCAGTTATTATCTCGACAATTTTAAACTAACCACCCCGGAGCTTACAGGAATGAACCAGGTGCAAAACCCGGATTTCTTTGACGGGGACAGCATCTGGACCCTTACAACACTTTCTGGCGCCACAGCAGAAGGCTCCGTTACAGATGGCGAATTTGCTGTTGCCATTGGCAATGCCGGCAGTCATGCCTGGGATGTTCACCTTGGACAGACTGGTCTGCGGTTAGAACAAGGTTTTGAATACACATTTTCATTCGATGCCTATGCCGATGCTCCAATGCAAATAACACCTCTTGTGGGGAAAAACAGTGAGCCCTGGACCGTTTACAGTGACGGAAAACCTGTAACACTCTCCACTGGTCGCCAAACCTATTCAGTCACCTTCCCAATGAACAATGCAACAGACATGGAGGCCCGGCTTGGTTTTGACATTGGGGGTATTGCGGGAAATTTATATTTTGACAACATTCTTCTCAGGAAAGGGGAAGAGATAAGTACCTCTTCGAACTCACCGGAACTGTCTGCTGAACCATCATTTTCAATAAAAAATTTCCCCAACCCGATATATAACCAGACATCGTTTTACTTCACTATACAGAAACCATCCAGTGTTACTCTGCAAATTTATAATCTGAAAGGTCAGGAAGTCGTAACCCTGGTAAACGGAGACAGGCTACAGGGTGACCATATTACTAAATGGAATAGAGGTAAACTGCCTGCCGGAGTTTACATCTACCATTTTCAGGTGGACAGGGAGTCAGTATCGGGAAAACTTATCCTATTGAAATAAGTAATCGGTGAAAACATCTGCAGCCCTTTCCCTCCAGGATAGGAATGACCCGGGGCGAACCGACCGGAACAATTGAGTATAAAAAACGGGACACAGGTTATGAGATATTGCTATTTTACTCGTCAGCCCGACGAGCCTCGATCCAATTGTCCGTTCTGAAAGAGGACGCCGGTAACAGGTTAACATCATAAAGGGTTCCAACTACCCAATTGTTCCAGGCATACCTCACGGCTACAGGATTAGTTACCTGATCACTTATTACAAATACCTCCCAATCGTTCACGATTTTTGCCTGTGCAGGATAAAAAACCCTATCTTCTCCGGCAATCTCAAATCCGTTGAGCTCATCATATGAATAAATTCCTGTCTCAGCATTTTTAAATTTCAAAACTATCCCCCCCTCTTTCAGCTCTTGAGAATCAAGTATTGGTGCAGCACAGTCTACTGTCTTGAATCCATAAGTCTGGTTAAGGGCATTGTACAATAACCTGTCAGCAACTTCTTTCTTTTCAGGTGGATGAATGCAATCGGCATCTCCGATATCTATGGTAATTGCAATACCTGAATTTGGAATCAAATCCAAACATTGCAATTGAGCTTCGCGTATAAATGCTGAATTATCAACAGTCTGAAATTCATCGTTATTTCCATAATATACAAAGGGAGCAATTTGCACATAGTAAAACGGGAAATCGCCAATTCCCCAGCGAGTTCTCCAATCTTTCACCATTGCAGGAAATAGCTTTTTATAATTATCAGGCTCCAAACGATTCGTTTCGCCCTGGTACCAGATTGTTCCCTTTATGGTATATGGAATTAACGGATGAATCATTGCGTTGAATAAGGCCGTAGGAATCTGGTTTGCATTTTTTGTAATATCTGCTTCATCAAGATTAACTTTTTGATATTCACTCATCGCATCTTCACTCATCCATGCCTGAACCGAGCTGGCCCCCCAGGAGGTAAATATTAAACCTACCGGGACATCCAGTATTTCCTGCAACTGTTGCCCAAAGAAATAGCCAACAGCACTAAAATCTGCAACACTTTCAGGCGTTGCCTGTTGCCACGAAATATACTTCTCAACATCCTGCATAGGTGTTTTTGAACCAACTTTATTAACCGTAAATAGTCGTAAGTTTGGATTGTTCGATTGAGCAATTGCCGATAAAGAACCAATTACCGGCTGTCCGTTGTAACCTTTTACGGGCATTTCCATATTTGATTGTCCTGAACACAACCAGACCTCTCCAAACAGGATATTATCCAGAGTGATATTTGATGTTTCACTTTGTATTTCGATAATCTGAGGCTCCTTACTGTTGGTTGTTTTTACTTTAATGCGCCAATTCCCATTACTGTCTGCTTTGGTTTTCAATGCCTTGTTCAACCACGAAGTTTTAATTGTAATTTTCTCATCGACATCGGCCCATCCCCATAGTTCAACAGCAGTATTACGTTGCAACACCATGTTTGACGAAACAATGGCCGGTAGCCTGAGCTCTGCCTTAACTGATTGAAGAAACAGCAGACTAAATGTTGCTGTCAGTATTATTAAAGATACTCTTCTCATATTTCCTGACATTGTTGTTTCCTTTATTTCAAAAGTATACTCCCTGCAATTCTTGCAACAATTTATACTGAGACTTTCCCATTTTCAATTGTTTTAAATTCGTTACCTGATTCCCGAATTTATAAACCTGATATTTTGGGTATTTTCTTCAATTTTTACCTGGGGGGAATGCCCGTTTAACAGGTGCCTGAACCAGGTAATATTTTCAAAGGTCACATCAGAAACCATGTGTTCTTCGTCCGCACCTGTAACCCATATCCGGTACCATCCTTCTTTTTCTTCACCTGATAATTCAATATTCTTAAAATGGACATTTTTGATCATTCCTGGTACCTGGGTTTTCATATATTGGTTAACAGCAGGTCTCAGACGAATTAAGTCAAAGGTACGTTCCCCGCTTTGTTCGGGATAATCAGCATACACCGTAACATTTTCCACTGTTACATCTTCAATAGACATCTCCTCGCCAGGTTCAAA
>CAZHTG010000036.1:4049-31848 GCA_964535795.1 uncultured Rikenella sp. | reverse complement strand
TTCCACCAGGGGTCATCAAGTGAGGTGAGGGTCACTCCAAGAGTGGTTGAGGTGTGTATGAACTTATTGTCACCCACATAGATGCCGGAATGGGTTATGAACCGGCTCGTGCTGTAAGTCCTGATAAAGAAGACCATGTCACCTTTCTTCAGGCTCTCCCTTCCTGAAATTATCTTTCCGTACCTGGCCTGCTCCTCGGAATTGTGGGGCAATTGGATCCCGTGGCTGGCAAAGACCACTGCCAGCAACCCGGAGCAGTCGATGCACTTCATGGTTTTGCCGCCCATGCAATGAGGAACACCGAGATACCGGCGGGCGGTACTGATGATCTCATCCGGAGTGACATTGCGGGTGTCAAGCGGTTTCTCTACTCCTGCATCCATGAATTCATTCAGCCTCTTCCTCTCAGCCGGGCTCTCCAGGTTTCCGGAGGATGCACCGGGGCTGGCCAGCCTGGAGCACGATGACATTATCAGCAGACAGGCTGCCGGCAACATTATTGCTTTGGTTCTCCAGTGACTAAAATCCATCCTGTTATCAGTATTCCTGTTAGATGACGGAGGAATGAGGGTGATTATTGTCCGGCTGATAATGTCAGTACCGTAATAAGCAGTCTTGTCAGGTAATAGGCAATAGCTCAGCCCGCAGTCAGCAATCATCGAAGAACACTGTACAGAGTACGTCCCGGTTCATACACCGGTTTGTACCATTCATCCGTCTGAAATTACAGATCGGAATGTTTTATTTTTTCCTGCGACTGCCGTGAGCGAAATTTGCCGTGAATGAAAACGGTAAATCAACTCAGGCTATGAAAAAATGGACAGGTACTTTGATCCTCTTGTTAGTTGTAAACATTTTCTGCGCAGCACAGGTCACTGTGCGGGGAGAGGTGACCGACGACAGCGGCCTGCCCCTCCCGGGGGCAAATGTGATGATCAGGGGCTCATATGACGGAGCTACCACTGACACCGCAGGTGTTTTCACCTTCAGAACGTCAGAATCGGGAAGACAGACGCTGCAGGTGAGCTTCATAGGCTATAAGTCATGGGAAGGTGAGATAGATTTGTCGGATACTATGCCCCCGGTGAAGGTTCTCCTTGAAGAGCAGCCCGGTGAGATAAAGGCGGTGGTCATCACTGCCGGAGCCTTTGACTCAGGCGATCTGAGTCGTCCCGTGGTGCTCAAACCGATGGACATAGCCACCACTCCCAGCGCTGTCGGTGACATCTACGGTGCGCTGACGACACTGCCCGGCGCACAGATAGTAGGTAACGAGGGAGGCCTGTTTGTCAGGGGCGGAGAGGGCTATGAGACAAAGACCTTCATCGACGGACTGCAGGTAGCTAACCCCTACATGTCAAAACTGCCTGACATGCCTGTGCGCAGCCGCTTCTCACCAATACTATTCACCGGAACCACCTTCAGCACGGGAGGCTATTCGGCCGAGTACGGCCAGGCACTCTCGTCGGCTGTCAACCTCAGGACAATCGGACTGGCGGAGAAGAGCCAGGGTGCTGTTTCAGTCATGAGCGTCGGTGTGAGCGGATCATATACCAGGCGGTGGGATAAGTCATCACTGGGCGGAACCATCCAGTATATCAACATGAAACCCTATTATTCCATCGTCAGGCAAAATACCGACTGGGTCAGGGAGCCACGGCAGACCGGCGGAACACTCCTCTTCCGTAAAAAATACCGCAGTCATGGCCTGCTCAGGGTTTTTGCCTCGTTCGATGATAACAGGAGTACATCATATTATGGGTTCGAGGGTGATACAGCCTCACCGTCGCTGATAGACCATCACACCGGCAACCTTTATGTCAATTCGGTTTACAATGACAAAGTATCTGAGAGGTGGAGGGTGATGACCGGTGTTGCACTGGGCCTTGACGGTACAACCACGGGTATTGATGAGGATATCCTCTCGGAGAAGGTCAGGTCTGTTCACCACCGCACGACTTTTACCGGCCAGCTAAGTGAGACAGTAAAACTCAGGCTTGGAGGTGAGGCATCATCATATTCTTACAGGTGGAGCTATTATGCTCATGACAGTCTGCGGACCTACTCTGAGGGATTCCGTTTCCCGGACTATGCTCTTTATATTGAACCGGAGATAAACATCAATGACCGTTTTGTGGCACGTGCCGGCGCCAGGGCTGAGTATGCCCCGCTCCTCAAAGAGTGGCAGCTCGTTCCCAGGGTGTCACTGGCATACCATACAGGCGATTACTCGCAGATATCGCTGGCATACGGCCTGTTCCGCCAGCGGCCAGAGAACAGCTACCTTCTCTTCAGCCGGGAACTGAGCTCAGAGAAGGCGGCACACCTGATACTCAACTACCAGTACGAGGTTAATGACCGCATCTTCAGGTTCGAGGTATACCGCAAGTGGTACCGTGACCTTGTGAAATATGAAAGCCTCTATAATTCTGATCCTGACTCATATGACAACTCCGGTGATGGCTATGCCCGCGGGATAGACCTTTTCTGGCGCGACAGCAAGTCGGTCGCAGGACTCGATTACTGGCTATCCTACTCATATATCGACACAAAGCGTGATTACAGGGATTATCAACACGAACGGGTTCCCTCATTCATCTCGGGGCACACCTTCTCCGCCGTCGCGAAGTATTTCTGGAGCAGGGCTAACACCTATGCCGGACTGACCTTTATGCACGCCAGTCCCAAGAGATATTATAACCCGGCTCTGCCTTTCTCCGGGGGTGACAGGACTATGGCGTTCAACGATCTGAGCATCAATGTAACGTGGATCACACCGTTGCTGGGCAGCTATTGTGCCTTCATGGTTAACATTAACAACCTGCCGGGCTTTGAACAGGTATACGGGTACCACTATTCTCCAAACCCGGATGCGGGCGGCAATTATACCCTTTATCCCATTATTCCTCAATCAAAACGGCTGATTGTTATCGGCGGATACTTTATTTTCTAATTTTAAAACATAAAAGAAGAAGTCATGAAAAGAACATTACTATTTGTATTGATTGTATTAACAGCGGCAACCGCATGGGGCCAGAGTGAAAAATTCACTGAAGCCATGACCGTACTGCTGGAGAAGTCCGGGTCAGCGCAGACACCGGATGAATACCAGGAGGTTGCCAACAGCTTTGCCAGGATAGCCATGGCAGAGAAAGGTGAGTGGACACCCCTGTATTACGCGGCTCTGAATAACCTTATGATGTCATTCATGGATGTCAGCACCGACCAGAAGAGTAAGTTTTTAGACCTGGCAAAGAGCCAGATTGAGGCAGGACTGAAGCTGAAGCCGGAGGAGACCGAGCTGATGGTCCTGAAGATGCTCTCATATTACGCGCAGATGGCACTCAATCCCATGGATGCGATGAACCTTATGGGTGAGGTAAATGCATTGATTGATCATGCCAAATCTGTGAATCCTGATAACCCGAGGGTCTATCTGACGCAGGCTGAGGCTGTCTTCAATATGCCCGTCGAGTTTGGCGGCGGAGGCGAGGCGGCTAAGCCCCTGCTAATGACTGCAATGGAAAAGTTCAATGGGTTCGTTCCTGAAGGACCGCTGTCACCCGACTGGGGAAAGGATAGGTGTGAGATGCTGCTGAGCCAGATTGAGAAAGAAAAATAGTGAGATCCGGAGTCATACCCGGAGCCACATCAGGAGCACTCAAAGGAGACGAAACCAGGAGACATTTCAGGAAGCAAAACAGCAGGTAAAAGAAAAAAGGTACACCGTCATGCAAAAAAAAATCAGATACTATGTTCTTATCATTGCAGGAATGATAATCGTCGGGAACCTGATCTCCTTCATTCTTAATCCATCACTTGTAAGCAGTCCGCGTGCCTGGCTGATCAACTGCCTCTTCTCTGTGGGGGTCGGACTGCCGATGATGAAATTCAGCGAGTTCATTGTAACGAGGTTTGGAAATAAGATAAGGTGGGAGGTCAATCCCGGCCGGAGGATCGCCGTCACGCTTGGAGCGGTGATCGTGGCTGCCATCCTGGTGACCTTCCTCATAAATTATATCTTCGTATATAATGTCCAGGGAGAGTCGTTCACTGAATACATAAAGGTGACCCTTACCCTGCTTCTTCTGCAGGTATTGATCGTCGTTTACGTTTTCAGCCTGATCACCGCCATCCAGTTCTTCGGGATGTGGAAGGAGGGGTTAATGAAGCAGGAAGCGCTGCAGCGCAGGGCTCTGGAGCTGCAGCTGGAGGCACTGAAGAACCAGGTTAACCCCCATTTCCTGTTCAACAGCCTTAATACGCTTACAAGCCTTATTCCGCGCAATCCTGACATGGCGGTAAAGATGATCATGCACCTCTCTGACAGCTACAGGTACCTTCTTGAGCAGCGCGATCAGAAACTGGTGGAGTGGCAGGTAGAGCGAACGTTTGTCGAGAACTATCTAAGCCTGCAGCAGATGCGTTTTGCAAACAGTATCAGGGTGGCTATCGCAGCTGACAATGGACCGGTGTTCTCAGTAGTACCACTGTCGGTGCAGATGCTCACAGAAAATGCCATCAAGCATAACCGGATCACTGCGGAAGAGCCTTTGAAGATCATGATTTACAAAGAAGGAGATTTCCTGGTGGTGAAGAACAGCCTTCAGAAAAAGGGCACCGTGGAGCGGTCCTCAAATGTAGGTCTTGAAAACATTAAACAGCAGTATGATATCCTCACCGGCAGGAAGGTGGAGGTGGATGAGGACAGGGAATTCTTTACCGTCAGGATTCCCTGTATTTATAAATCCGTAAATGAATTATGAAAGTACTTATTATTGAAGACGAGTCGCTGGCTGCAGAGAGGCTGGAGGAGATGGTGAAGGCATATGACCCGGCAATTGTCATAGCCGGGAAGTGTGATTCGGTGAAGGAGTCGGTACGTTGGCTGAGCAGCAACCCTCAGCCCGACCTGCTCTTCCTTGATGTGCAGCTGGGTGACGGACTGAGCTTCGAGATCTTCGACCAGGCAGAGGTCGACTGCCCTGTTATCTTCACCACGGCGTATGATGCCTATGCCATTGACGCCTTCAGGCTGAACAGCATCTCCTACCTGCTTAAGCCAATCAAGCAGGAGGAGCTTAAGGCCGCCATAGAGAAGTACAAGGCTTCTCCCTGGTTCAGTGATGAGCCGGAATCAGCCAGTCAGCAGCATGTTGCCCTTGATATGGTCAGGCAACTCTTCACCAGCCAGTACAAGAAGCGGTTTATGGTCAAGACCGGCCAGCATCTGAGGAGCATAGCCGCTGAAGAGATACTGTTCTTTTGCAGCATTGACAAAGCCACCTGGGCCACCGTCAGCGGCGGGAAGACGGTGTTGCTCGATTATACCCTGGAGCAGCTTGAGGGACTCATTGACCCTGAGCGTTTCTTCCGCGTGAGCAGGAGGTATATTGTCTCCTTCGAAGCCATCGATGACATCATCGCCTACTCCGGCTCAAGGCTGAAGCTGAAGATAAAACACTGCAGTGACGATGACCTTTTTGTCAGTCGCGACAGGATGCAGGAGTTCAAGGCGTGGCTCAACAGGTAGAGGTGCCGGAAGCCGGTTAACCGGCTACCAATTTAACAGTGTAGGCGATATAGACTGCCAGAAGAAGGGCAGCTTCCCACCTGTCAAGCTTTTTCTTCTTGCCGGTGAACATAAATACAAGTAGGACGATAGTCCCGATTCCGAGGAGATAGATGTCGGTATTGAAAGAAGCATCAAAGCCCAGTGGCCTGATCAGGGTACTGACACCGAGTATCAGGAAAATATTGAAGATGTTGGAACCGATTATATTGCCCACGGCGATGTCATTGTTCTTCTTCAATGCCGCAACCACTGATGTTGCCAGTTCAGGCAGAGAGGTGCCGGCCGCAACAATTGTCAGGCCAATGATCTTCTCACTAACTCCCAGGACTGTTGCCATCTCGATGGCGCTGGTTACAACCAGTCTCCCTCCAAGTACAAGCCCTCCAAGGCCCAGGATGATCAGCAGCCATATTTTCCCGTGAGAATGAACCAGGTCCATGTTCACCTTTTCTGAAGGATCGGTCTTAAGCTGCCTGTAAACATAAAAAAGGAACAACCCGAACATTGCCAGCAGGATGATCCCGTCAATCCGGGACAGGATATGTTTGTCCGACAGAAAGAAGTCATTTGCCAGGAAGAAGAGGAATATTATTGCGATGAAGGAGAGCGGAATTTCTCTTCGCACGGTGCTCGACTGAACCACCAGGGGAGTTATCAGTCCTGCAATGCCAAGTATGACGAAGAGATTGAAGTTATTGCTTCCGATAATATTGCCGAATACGATTGCTTCGTGTCCCTGAAACGAGGCAAAGGTATTGACAACCAGCTCCGGAGCCGAAGTCCCGAACGCAACGACCGTCAGCCCGATCGCCAGGTCTGACACATTATGCTTCTTTGCAAGTGATGAAGCACCGTCAACAAGCCAGTCGGCCCCTTTGATCAATACTACAAATCCTACTATCAGCAAACCAATCTGTAAAGCCATAACAATAAGGTCTCAGGATACTGTTACTATTATCTTGCCTCGCGGGCTGCCGTTAACGGCGAGGTCAAAGGCGTCAGCGGCATGCTCTAAAGAAAAGGTGTTTTCAATAAGCGGTTTGAGTTTACCCTCAGCATACAGATTTTCAAGTTCCTGCCAGTCCTCCGGGCTCATGCGCGTATTTGCCGAAGTCAGCCGTTTGCCGTGGATCACTCCGGTAAGGAATATTGACAGGTACGGCGGAGGTATGAACAGTGTCGAGGCATAGGTCCCGCCGCGTTTCAGCAGGTGACGAACGAGCCGGAGATCCATCTTCCCGTATGCATCCATGATGGCATCAAATTTTGTGGTGCAGCCGGCCAGCTCTTCCCTGGTGTATCCCATGACCTCATCCGCGCCGAGGCTTTTTGCCAGTTCACTGTTTGCCTTGCTGCATGTTGCGGTGACCACCGCGCCCCTGGCCCTGGCTACCTGGACTGCAAAATGGCCCACTCCACCCGTGCTGCCATTGACCAGCACCCGTGTTCCTTCCTCCACGCCGCATTTTCTCAGCCCGTTCAGCGCCGTGAGGGCTGCAACGGGGAGTGAGGCGGCCTCCTCAAACGACATCTTTTCAGGTATAGGCCTGACATGCTCCTGACCGACTGCTCTCAACTCTGCAAGTGCCCCGTGCCGGTTAAAAATTATTGACTTCGATCCGTATACCCTGTCTCCCGGTTTGAATGCCGTGACCCCTGCGCCCGTCTCCCTGACGATACCCGCGAAATCGGCTCCGAAGATGCGCGGGAACCTGAATCCTGTGACTAGCCTGGCGGCGCCCTGTTTTATCTTCCAGTCGACCGGGTTTATTGAGACTGCCATTACTTCAATAAGCAGCTGCCCGTCACCTGCTGAAGGGTCCGGCAGATCGCCGTATACTGATGATTCAGATCCGCCGTATGCGGTTGAATAGTATGCTTTCATGGTTGTAATTTGGCCTGCAAGATACTATCTTTCAGGCAATAGGCAATAGGCCACCTTCGCCACCTCTTTCGCAAAGCTTCAGAGGTCTTTGAAGGCTTCGGCGGCTAAAAGCAATAGGCAGTAGTTAATCTCAGCTGGTTGCTTTACGCTGCATTGCTGAAGCTTCGGACTGTTTTGACTTTTTAGGTAAAATTTATTAATTTTGTATCCTGATTTCCAGTGGCTTGCCAATTAAGGCTCGCATTTGTGATCTCGGTGGGAATAATGGAGACGGTGAAGAAGAAAGGTGGAAAGCCTGAATGGATGGAGATCATATCACGGTACAACAAGCCTGATAATCTCAAAAGCTGGTGGCAGATAATAAACTCTGTCGGGGCATACCTGCTGATGTGGGCGCTGATGATATGGTCGCTGAAGATATCTTACTGGCTCACCCTGGCACTGGCTGTGCCGGCTGCCGGGTTTTTGGTAAGGACCTTCATAATCTTCCACGATTGCGGTCACGGATCATTCTTCAGGTCGAAGCGGATGAACACAATCATTGGTGTGATAACCGGGCTGCTTGTTTTCACTCCATACCACCGCTGGCACCATGACCATCACATCCATCACCAGACAGTGGGTAACCTGGATAAGAGGGGGACGGGAGATGTGATGACCCTGACGGTGGAAGAGTATCATAAACTGAACAGGTGGCAGCGTTTTGTCTACCGCCTGTACCGTCACCCGCTATTTCTGTTTGGCGTTGCACCGATGCTTTTGTTTGTAGTGCTTTACCGCCTCCCCAAAAAGTATATGTCACTGAAGGAGCATCTTTATGTTCAGCTGACCAACCTGGCACTTGTAGCGATGGTAGTTGTCATGGGCCTGACAATAGGATGGAAGGCATACCTGATGATACAGCTGCCGGTCCTCTATCTTGCCACGGTACATGGGGTGTGGCTCTTCTACGTACAGCACCAGTACAGGAATGTCAAATGGAGCGACGCCTCATCATGGGATTACAAGACGATGGCACTTGATGGAAGCTCGTTCTTCAAGCTGCCGCCAGTGCTTAACTGGTTTACCGGGAACATAGGATATCATCATATCCATCACCTCAGCCCTCTGATTCCCAACTATAACCTTAAGAGGTGCAATGACGAGAACCCTATCCTCAGCCAGACCAGGCCTGTAACCTTCTGGTCGGCATTTGAGTCGCTGATGCTCAGGCTGTGGGATGAAAAGAGGGGCATGCTCATCAGCTTCAGAGAGCGACGGCTGTCAGGCCTGACAGCTTCAAAATGAAAACCCGTTCTACGCTTTGTAAGCCTGGCACGTAGCTTTGATTCCTTCCTCGTAAGGGGTGGCGGAGATGCCGAACCTGCGGGTGAACTTAGAGGAGTCGAAGAAGTAATCACGGTCGTACTGGTAGATCATCTCACGCATCTCCTTCATAATGGGGATAAAGAGACCGAGGGGCAGCAGCATGAACTTCGGCAGAAGAGATATCTTCGGTTCAACTCCCATCTCAGAGGCGATCATCGTAATTATCTCCTTGCCTGAGACAGGGCGGTTCATGGTAGGCAGATGCCATACCTGTCCGTATGCGTCAGGTGTGTTGCCCAGAAGAGCCGTAGCCCTGGCTGCATCAGGGGTGTAGGTGAAAGAGTGTTTGATATCCGAACTCACGAACCACATTGCCTTCTTCCCTTCCCTGAGGTTCTTCATCACCATCTGGGTGATGAAGTTATTCTCGTTATCAGGACCGTAGAAATCGGCTGACCGTGCGATGAGTGCCTTTATCCAGCCCTCTTCGACAGCCTTCAGCAGCATCTCCGAGATCCGTTTCCTCACAGCTCCCTTGCGGCTCGGAGGATCGATGGCCGTCTCCTCGGTCATGTGGGAGATTTTATCCTTGTCGTACATATAGACATTGTCAAAGAAGACAAGCTTTGCACCATGTTTGGCGCAGGCATCGATCGTCTCCCTCATCAGGACGGGCCATTTTTCCTCCCACACCTGCGCCTTGTATTCAAATCCCACCACGAGGTAAACGACTTCAGAGCCCATGACTGCCTTATCTACCGCTCCGTGCTGTGTCAGATCGACGGGCATGAGCTCATCGGTTACATTTATTCTGATAGGATTGCGGCTCACAAGCCGAATCCTGTCAGTATAAGCCATCAGTTCCTTCCCAAGAAGCTTCCCTATGGTTCCGTTGGCGCCAAGTATAGTCTGCATTGTTTTCGGTTTTTTGGTTACGTAAAGTTTATGTAAGACAAAAATACAGATAAAATGTTTCGGGTGGAAAGGACAGAAGGCAGGAGGGGGTTTTATATTTATATGTTGAAGAGCGTCGATGTGTGAGAAAAACTACTGATATTGCAGAAGCCATCCCGGGGTTGTCCCTCAGGCGGCTGGTAACAGATTAGTATTCAGAAAGCCGGATAACCAAGTAGATACTGATGATTAAAGGATTGTACACCTCGCTGACAAAACCGGTAATATCCCTGTTCCTGAACATAATATCGTGGATCAGCCGGAAGCGGTCTCCGGGTTCACACGGCAGCTATCACAGGGCATCATTGGTTCATGACGGACTGGAACGTACTTTCATAATTTATGTCGCGTCATCGTATGACAGATTTGTTCCGATGCCGCTGGTGATTGCCCTGCATGGCAGGGGGGTGGACGGAGAAGGCATGATCATCGTCACGCGCAAGGGTTTTGACAGGCTGGCTGAGAGAGACGCATTCCTGGTAGTATATCCTGACGGAATAGAGCTGAACTGGAACGACGGCAGAAGAGATCAGGAAGCTGATGACCGGGCGCACAGGGAGAATATTGACGATGTGGGCTTTGTTGCAGCGCTGACAGACATGATGGTAAGGGATTACAATGCAGACCCGCAACGAGTTTACGTCACAGGCATTTCCAACGGAGCGATCATGTCATATCGCCTGGCATGCGAGTTATCGAACAGGATAGCAGCAATAGCTCCCGTTGACGGTAATATTCCACTGCACTTTATAGCCGACTGCTCGCCGTCGAGACATGTTCCGGTACTGGCAATTAACAACGTCGACGATCCCGTGGTACCTTTTGAAGGCGGTGAGATCTACGGGCACTTTGGCAGGGAGATGCTTGGGAAGGTGTTGTCAGTGGATCAGTCAATCGGGTACTGGGTGAAAAAGAACGGGTGTTCACCCGTGCCTGTCATCACAGAAGAGCCTGACAGGGATCCTTCCGATGGGACAAGAGTGACCCGTAAGGAATATCTCAACGGGGATGACGGCACTGAAGTGATACTTTATGTCGTGCATGGCGGGGGCCACACATGGCCGGGCGGGCTTCAGTATCTGCCTTCCAGGGTCATAGGGAAGACCAGCAGGGATATAGACGCCAGCGAAGTCATCTGGTCGTTCTTTAAAAAACAGAATTTATAACGGAGAGGAGTTTCAGGGACTTCAGCACTCCGGCCCCGGAGAAAGTGTGAGCCATGATCTAAAAGAATCATTGACAATGATTTGGCAACTTCCCTGATATGGTATGTTAAATATTATTCGTATTTTTAATATATCAAACCGAACACTTTAAGTGCCATGATCAGGTCATTGATCCATGAGAAACTGACATTTGTTCCGGTCCTGCTGGCAGCAGTGCTAACGATTGTATCCTGTAAGAAAACAATTCCTGTCGGAGATATAGAAGGGTCTGTTTACTTTATGGGTACTATTATAACCGTTGCTGACGTAAAAGTGATGGTGGCCGGTATCACAACGCATTCTTCCGAGGAAGGTTATTACCGGATAGAAGGTATCCCGACAGGCAGTCAGACCTTAACTGCCGAAAAGACCGGGTTTATTCCCTTTTCAACAGAGGTCACCGTACAGGAAGGTGCCATCGCAGTAATGATTTCAATGCTTTCACCAGCATTTGCCTCGCTCGTACATGGTGTAGTAAAAGGCAATTTTTCAGGTGATCCTAAGCCTGGATTAATGGTTGTCATGCTAAATCCTGATGGTTCTGACAGCGACATCAGGGGAGTTACAGATGCAGAAGGGAATTATCAGCTTCAGCATGTTCCTTTCGGAGACAGGATCCTGGAGGTGAGGACTCCCGGCGATGTTTTTCAGGCTAATATTGCCGTGACAGGCCCTGATTACAAGTTGGATATCCTGCTTCCTGAGCCAATGGTCTTTACCGATGAAAGGGATGGTAAAAGTTATACAGCCGGAATGGTAGGTGATCAGATATGGATGACACAGAATCTGGCATATTTGCCGGTAGTATGCCCTCCGGACTGGGAATCTGACAGCCAGGAGTTATATTATATTTATGGTTACGTGGGTACCGATGTGAACCAGGCAAGACAGAGCAGCAACTATGACAAATACGGTGTGCTGTATAACTGGCCGGCAGCCATGAAGGCATGCCCAGACGGATGGCATCTGCCTGCTGATGACGAATGGAAGACTCTCGAAATCTACCTTGGTATGGAACCGGAGGATGCCAATCAGGTCAGGTGGCGGGTGACCGGAGCGGTGGGCAGGAAGTTGAAGTCAAAGTCCGGATGGTCTTCTGAAGGCAACGGTGACAACAGCAGCGGTTTCAATGCCGTGCCCGGTGGCTCCCGCGGAACCAGCGGTGATTTCAGCGGAATTGGTCTTTACTGCAATTTCTGGTCATCTACCCCGAATACCATAACTTTACCCTGGAATCGTTTTCTGAGCTTTGAGAAGGATGGAGTTTCCCGGTACGGACTGAATCCCAGTCTCGGTTTCTCAGTCAGGTGTGTGAAGGATAAATGACCTGGCGGCCTGACAGGTGCTGATGAATATGCGGGCGTACGGGTGTCTTCTCGACTGTCTTTAAGGGCGTTGCTATATTGCTGTCCTGTATGCTGGTGCTGTCGCTATGGCTGGAGGGCAAAGGCTCCCTGGCGCCGGCTGCTGAAGGGACAGGGGCAACGAACGACGAGACTGTATGACTGCACTGCTTAGCGCAGCGTCACCGGGGGCTATTTCAGCACAAAATAGGTGTAACCCCGGGCAGGGAGCGTAACAGCCAGGCGGATGGAGTTGTCGCCGGAGATGGAATATACTACAGGTTTCCCTTCCTGTTCCTCTACCCTGGTTTTGTTTTTGAGTCCGGTATAGTAAACAGGGACCTTGATCGTCCGGGTTATCTCTTCGTCGAGAGGATTATAGACCATCAGCAACCCTTTCTCCACGCCCTGCGGGTCGACATGCAGGAGGGCGTCATAATCGCGGCCGTCGGGGCGGCGGATATGAATGATGTCGCCGTCGAGTATACGACGGTGTCTTTTGTAAAAGGCGACCCATTTTTTGACAAGCGACTCTGTCTCCGGAGAGTCGTACAACTGGGGGCCACGGTAACAGGCCTGAACCCCGGCGCCGAACAGGTTGGCCAGCCGCTGGCCGTAGTGCGGAAGGTGTTCTTTCAAAGGCTCGATGGTTGCCGCTGCGCCGCCACCCTGGTACTCTACCAGGGGAACAAACATCCACCCCATGGAGGGGGACTTCTCCCAGGTGCCGTCGTAGATATTCTGACGCTCAATGATCTCCTGCTGCTCGCGGGGGAGCGACCAGTTCGTCTCGCGATAGCCCATGGCAATCTTGTTGCTCCCGCTCAGGAAGTAGTAGTCCGGCACATTGAGATAGATCCCATTCTCACGACACCATTTGTAAAAATCAGTTATCATCATGTACTGGTTCCATTGAGAATCTTCAAGACCACGGTGTCCGGGATGAAGGGCCGAAATGCATATGTCTCCCGGGTATGAGCCGTCATGCTCCAGGACATCAAGCCCGGTCTCTTTATAGAAGTTGTACAGTTTCCTGAAATAGTCTATTCCCCATTCACTCCCGAGACACGGGGAATTGCCAAAGGTGGGCATCTGTCCTACCGGCATCACCACATCATTGCCGCCACCGACCCTGCGACTGGCCAGCAGCGAATAGCCTCCCAGGGCGATGCCCCTGGAGTGAGCGTAGTCAGCAAGGCTCTTTACCTGCTGAAGGTATTCCGGACTTTCATTTTCAAGATTGAAGCCGCTGCCAAAGGTCATGATCACCATCTCAAAACCGGCTACGGCGCACTGGTCGATGGCTTTTTTAACTGCCTCCTCGTCAGCGCTGCGCACATGCATCAGGATCGGGTTCTCTGTTGACCATGGCGCCAGCGCCCTCATCATTCTCCTGTATTCCAGCCCTTTGCGCTCACGGTCCCGGCTGTCGTGAATCAGTTCCCATGTCCGGAAAGATTCGAAAGACCCTCCGGGTTGCACCGCATGCGCCGGTCCCTTCTTCGGATATGCTTCAAGCAGGCAGGGCATGTTGCGCTGATAACATACCTGAGTAGTGTAAAGTGAATCTATATTCCAGGCAATACTTGACCGCGTAACGCTTTCATTGGTCATCCCCCCGAAATTATAGTCTGTCTCAATTGTAAGATTTGGCAACAGCCACGTTGTCTTTGAATCGACTGCACTTTCGGCTTCAGTGAGGGCCAGGATCTCGCTTTTAAATGTATTGACCACGATCTCCTGTCCTGATCCGTTCACAACCCTGATCCACTTTGAAAAGAGGGGCATCGCATCATAGAGTTCATAATGGACCTCAACCACGATCTGTTTAAGGTACTCCGGCTTATCTTTTACTGAAGAGAGCTCTTCCTTGCGGTGCAGGCCGTCATTGCACTTTTCATGCATCAGAGTTATTGCTGTATCATCAAGCCGGTATTGGAATGTAAGTTCTTTACCCGGAAGGGGCCAGGGCATCTCCTTCGGCATCCATTCCAGCCTCTTTTTCCATGGGAATCGTTCCTTTATTTCAGAAATACTGTAGCCGGCAAGTCTGAAGGCAGCCGGATCAGCTTCCATTTCTTCAAGCCATGCCGGAAGCAGGTAGTTATGGATTGGCTGGCCCGCCAGCCCACCGATACTGAACCTCATTCCGTCGATCTCAATCTCCGCCTCCGGCCGCACCGACCTGATGAAAGATTCGCTCCCGGGCAGGAGGTCAAGCCCTACCGTTGCACCGTTGGGGGTTACAGCAAAGGTCCTTGCCACGATGCCGTTGCTGAGCACAAGGTGACCATCATTTGTCCGGTAAAGACTTGCTGTTGCACCTGTTCCGTCTATAAGCCAGTCGCCGGTGAAGGTCATCTGCTGCGGATTCCACAAAGGCAATTCCTGTAACGACTGAGCCGGACTGTTCAGGCATATTAAAGAACAGATCATGATTAAAGCGACGGTTCTCATGGTTTTGTGGTTTAAATGATAACCTGTTATTCTGAACTTGAAAGGTAAAATTAGCATTTTATTATCAGTCAAAATGTTTCTAACCCGGGATGGATACGGCTCATAAATAATCAGCGAACCGTCATTTTTTCCCGGATTGCATCTACGGGAGCGGATGAGGTCGGGAAATGCCTGTCACCACGATTCATTATTCCGGTGCAATTCAAATTCGCATAAAGAAAAAGGCCGTCATGCAGACCGGCCTTTCAGGATGGGAATAATATGCCACGGTTATCTCTTAGGCATTTTTGTAAATTTCAGACCTATATTGAAATTGACGCCGCTCATCTCCTGGCTGGTGACATGGGTGACCGATACATTTTCATTGTTAGCGTCAAGACGGGTCACATGCCTGTAGCTCACACCGGTGACCAGGGTCACATTCCTACTCATGTTGACCTCAAGATTGACCCCTGGTTCGATGATCATGAAGTCTTCGCCTGATATGTTCCAGAAGTTATCAAGCAATCCCGACTTGGGATCCTCATAGTCTTTCGTGGTGCCATAGGCGATCATCACCTGGCCGCTCATGTGTACCATGCTGGAGGGATAGAGAACCACCTGTGCCAGGCCGCCGAAGTAACCGTAGTTCACTGTCGGGTGACCAAGATTGACCCCTCCGGATATGCCAAGCAGAATCGTGCGGTTGAACATTGCGCCACCGTAGAATCCTACAAGCGTACCCGTAAGGCCCTGGATAGAGTTAATCTTGACTTCAGGAGCCCACACCTCTGTGACTGTGACATCCGGACCAAGGAGAGTACGTCCCGTTGGAGCCTCCTGGGCCGATACAGATGCTGAAATCAGCATAGAAGAGAGAATTACAGTGCATACTAACCTGCTGCAGTACTTTTTCCTGTTTTCGATTTTTGTTTTCATGACTTTTGTGTTTAATTGATTATTAGTTATTTGGTTAAATGTTTGGTTCATATTTTTGTATGGTTTCATTATTGTTTGCCGTGGTGTCCGGTCCCTCCTTATCTCATGCCCGCTCGGCACCCTGGCTCTCTTTTTCTAATTCCGGAATAGCGAATTTTGTCTCCTTTTTCAGCAGAGGCTTCATGCCGAACAGTATTCTCATTAGATTAAATGGCCTGATGAAGAAAATGTAGACTGACAGAATGAGGATCAGGGACGAGGTCAATATCAGAAGCACCTTCCACACTACCGGGATGGATAGTCTTACGAAAAAGTATCCTGTTATGACCAGGGCTGGCTGGTGCAGGAGGTAGAAAGGATAGATGGCCTCGTTAGCAGTTTTCCTGAAGCGGGTGTTGCCGTCAAGATATCTCCTGGCATATCCTGTGACTGTCACTGCGCCGGTCCAGCTCAGGGCAATTTCAGATATGTCATATATAACTTCCGCGGTTCTGACCGACTGGGCCTGTTCCCTTACTATGAGCATCAGCGCCATGGCCACGACGGTCTCAAGGAGGTACAGTCTCCTGTAACGTGTCATGGCTCCGGCTATGCTCCTGACAGGAAGCAGGATGAATCCGGCCAGGAAGAATATGAAGTAGAAGGTGTATGTTGCCCAGTCGTTAAACAGTGCATGTGTCTCCTCTTCGAAATAGACCCGAAGGATGATCTGTGAGACAAGCAGCGGAATTATGATGATATTCAGTCCGAGCGGCTTAACGAGTACTCTTACTGCTGTGCCTACCAGAGCCATGAACCTGGTACTGCGCAGAAGGTTGAGGAATGGTGATATCATCAGTGCCATAACAAAAAGGTATGCTATGAACCACAGGTGATGCCAGCTGAAGTTACCTTCGGGGTAGACCCCCTCGAACATATGCGGGTAGTATGCCAGCAGTGAAGGGTACTGATCGATCCTCTCTATATATACCTGTACGGGTACAAGCAGGAATATTCCTGCTGCAAGAGGTATCAGGAGGCGCTTTGCCCGCTCTGCAACGTACCTTCCGGGGGAGATGTTCCTGAGGGCATACCAGGTGCCTGCTCCCGAGATCATGAAAAGAAGGGGCATGCGCCAGATATGGAGGAATATCATCACCTCGCGGAGCACTCCCCCGTAGAGCACGTCGTTCTTTACATGCCACTGCCAGGTATTGAATATCATACCTATGTGAAAAAGGTATACACTTATTATGAGCATTACCCTCAACCAGTCGATGTAATACTGACGCTCTGAATTGTGTCCTGTGGCTGTTGTCATTTTTGCCGGTTTTGAGATTTCTCCGGCAAACATAAAATGAGAGTTGTCGCGGGAACGACTTAGCCTATCGGAACGATGTGCGTGCCTATAGGCACAAACGCGGATGAGAGTTCATCCGCATTATAATAAATTGATATTCAGCTGTTCCGGGCTAGTCAGGCGATTTCCTGTATTCGGAGGGTGTTTTTGAAGTATATTTCCTGAAGGCGTTGTTGAACGACGATTTTGAGTTGTATCCCACGAGTTCGGCCAGCTCCTCGACGGTGATTCTGCCCGCCCTGTCGGCCCTTATAAGCTTCTTTGCATGCTCAACCCTGTAAAAGGCAAGCATCTCAAAGAAATTCATGTTCATCTTTTCGTTTATCACCTGTGACACATGGTGGGGCGATTCGCCGATCTGTCTTGCCAGGCCGGAGAGTGAGGCAAGGTTGTTTGTAAAGAAGGAGTTCGCATCCATCTCCTTTTTGATCTTTTTGAGGATCAGATCCTTGGCTTCTTCGGAGAGTGACGATTTGCGGTATTTGACCCCGGGGAAGGACAGGAAGGACCCGGGGCTGTCGAAATAGTCAGACCGGTTCAGTATCTGCCAGGATGTTGAGTAGATCATGAATGAGACATAGGAGGCAATGAAGTAACCACCAACATCGCTTCTCATCCCGAAGTAGATCTTGGTTAGTATCATTATGACTATGAGGATCAGGATATGTATGGCCGAGTTGCGCAAAACCCTGAGCACCATGTTCTCAGTAGTCAAGAAGGGCTGTTTCTCTGATATGAACTTTTTCACCAGTATAATGACTGCCAGGGTGATATAGATGGCAAACTGCAGCAGCATGAGATGGTTGACGTATCTTCTTATGCCCAGCGGGTCATCAGACAGGGGTGCATCAACATCAAGGTACCCCCAGTCGGGGTGTTTGGTCTGGATGTATGAGTTATACTTCATCTCGTCAGGCTGGATGAACTGAAAGACCATATAGAGTGTCCAGAAAAAGAGAGGGATGAAATGGATCCAGGCTTTTTTCCGTGAGTCAGGATTAAGGCTGCTCTGTATATAAAAGTAGAAGAGAGGGGCGAAGGCGAAGTTTAGTGATTCGCTGAAGTTGGTGAGGTACAGGACCCTGACGATAAATCCGGTGTTGTTCAGCCACTCCTCGAAGATAGCCAGTGCCATGGTCAGCAGCAGGAGGCCCTGGAAGAGGTTGGCCCTTCGGTTTCCTCCGGAGTTCTTTATGAAGAACCATGAAATCAGTAAACCCTGGAACACTCCGAGGAAGATGATGACATCGAATATACCGACATGGATATCAGTGCGCATCGGGGGATACCTTAACGATCAAAGGTCATTAAAGGTATGCAAAAATAAATTGAATGCAATACATTGACAGAGATTGGTTGCAGGGCACCAGGGACCTGAACCGAAAGCTACAATGAGATCGGTGTATGTTTAATCAAGCGCACCGGCAACAACGTCAACGGGGAACAGCTAGCTGATGTCACCTGTTGTCGTTATTGCTGTGGTCATGTTGACCTGATAACCGGGGCGGCAGCCCATCTCCGGCTGTTTATATAACCGGGGAGATCCCGGAATAATACTTTTTGTTCACGGTCCCGGGCCAATTTTACGGCCTGCAAGCCATTCAGGTGTTCATCATGCCCAATTTGTACTGTGTGTCTCGGATTTCAAAGCCTGAAGTGGAATTTTTATGTAAGTTTGGGAGGCCTCTGTCAATTAAGGCCGGACTTTCAAAATGACTATCAATGGATCAGGACAAAACGGGCTCTGCCTCTTCGACTGCTTCTCAGGATCGGGCACGTAAGCTGCCACAGCTGCTGGCTCTTCTCATCAGCAGACTTTTTCTTTTCCTGCTGTTCCAGGGCCTTACAGCCCTTGTACTGAGTTCATGGATGAGGTCGGAGGGCTACTGGCTGCTGACTGCAACGCTTACCAACCTTATCAGCATAGCACTTCTGTTTTATCTGTTCAGGAGCGAGGGGAGGAGCTATCTCTCGCTCTTTCGGTTTGACCGCCTGACATACAGAAAGGATGTCAGGGTATTTATCATGCTGGCACTGTTGACCGGGCCGGTGGCTTTCGTCCCTAACTATCTGTTAAGCAAATGGCTGTGGTCTGATCCTGCCATACCGTATGAGATGATGTTCCGCCCAATGGAGGGTTGGCTGGCGATTATCATGCTGGTTGCTTTCCCTGTGACCATCGCTCTTGCCGAGCTGGCAACCTACTTCGGTTATATCATGCCCCGGCTCATGGCCGGTCTGAGATCGAAATGGCTGGCGGTGGCCCTTCCTGTGCTGTTCCTTTCGATGCAGCATATAACGCTGCCATTTATTCCTGATCTTAAGTTTATCCTTTACCGGGGGCTGGTCTTTCTGCCTTTTGCTGCTCTTATAGGAATCGCCCTTTACAAACGGCCGACATTGTTCCCATATTTTGCCATCCTGCACGGGGTGATGGATCTCGGGACGGCGGTCATGTTTGTGGTTAAGTAACGGGATATTCATGACCAGTCGACTCAGTGAGGAAGGGACTGAGAGACCTGGAGACAAGAAAGGAACCCCGCAGGGCATATTATTTATTGCCAGGCCCCAATTAATTCGTCCGAACAAGAAGGTTTAGACGGGGCATAGCAAAGAATTCAGTTATGTGCTTTTTATTCTTTCCCTAATATGTATGAAAGCCTCATGGTGATGACGAAGTTACGGTCCTTCGAATCATCAGTGCTTATATCACTCAAGCCGGGGGTCATTCTTATCCCAACTCCAAGGTTATTACCAAACTCATAACCTACACCGATTGGGATACCTAAGTCAAACGACTTCATATATTCCATATAATCAAATGAATCGCCGTCATATTTATCTTTTGCACTGATTAGGAACCCGGGTTGTATGCCTGCCTCACCGAAGAAACCGCAGGAGTGTTGGTATCTCATGACCAGGGGAACATTCAGATACCAGAGATTGGTTCTTCCAGTCAGGCTACCTTCATCCCATCCGGCACCCTGGAGCGACAGGTTAAGTTCAGGTCTGAACACGATAGATTCATTAAGGGATATCAGTGGTACTGCCACCCCTAACTGGGGACCCATACTCGTTTTCCAGCTTTCACTGCCGATGATATTATTGATGTTCAATCCAACGTATGGAACTATACGTGGTCTCATCAATTCCCACGAGCCGAGCAGCATCATGGTGGAGGCACCAAGGAGTACCAGAATAATCTGCTTTTTCATAGTTTTAGTGTTATTTGTAAAACAATCGGGTCAATAGTATATCAAATATACGTTTAGAAGCGAAATGAATCAAAATTATTAATTCAAATTATTATTTAGCTACAGATAAGAAGTGACTTAGAGACAAGGGGCTGTGGAAAGAGCCCCGCAGGGGCTAACTGATTGTTGCAAGGAGAGTCCCCCGAATAACCTGTGTGGAGTGAGGATTAAGGCATCAGGGGTGAGGTAAGCAGTGCCGTCCCGAAGCACTTCGTGTACGGGATTAAGTCTCCTCTGGTGTCGGAGACTCAAACTGCCGACTGATTAAGATCCCAGGTGCGGATCTATCTTTGCCTTGAGGAGGTCGATCAGTTCGGGCTCCATGTAGTAGTAGAAGTCGGGGATGTCGAGTACGATGAGCTTAGCGCTGAGATCGATGCCGGGGAACTTTTCAGTGATGAATGTCCTGTGCAGGTTCTCCATCACAAAGACCTTATCTGCCCAGTTCAGCAGCTCGCCAGTGACCTGGTTGGGGGCGGTGGGAGCAATGCCGGCTGATTTCACCTTATATGCAGGGTTTGTACCGTAGATGGTCTCGGCAGTGCAGCTGCGCATCCTGTTTACCGTACAGATGAAGAGGAGGTTCATTTGATTTTACCCTGGCTTATGATGTAAATGTATGAAATCTGATTAGTCAGGCCACGGTCAGCAGCCATTTTTTATGTAAGGATGCTAGTCCTTAATGCACCGCACTGAGAGTCCGGATGAACCCCATCTGTTGTCTTCCTGCACCAGGGCATCATCGTAGGAGAGTGTGACGAAGTACCCTGAGTTTGTGTTAAAAAGTGTGGAAGTCCAGTAGTATGCGTTCATTCCGTTATGTATGAATGATGATGTGCGCATGCCTCCGGGCACTGAAAGTAATATTACAGCAAGTGCTGCAACTCCAGCCAAAATGATTTTCCGTGCTTTCATTTCAGGTTATATTGATATCTGTAAAATAACAACAAAGACCGGCTGTTTATTGCTTTTAGGGCATATTATGTTGTTATAAATCAGAGAAATATTGATTGCATAATAATGTAATCAGGGTGGAGCCTGAAAATGAAAAATCCCGCTGACCGGGGGGTCTGGCGGGATTTTTTATCTGTGGATTGCCTATTATTTGCGTATTGGGCGGGTGGCAGCTGTTTCGGAGGTGCGCTGGGCTTCTGTTTTCCTGGCCTCAGCGGCCCTGCTTTCGGCAGCTCTCTGCTCTGCAGCACGTGCCTCAGCAGCTCTCTCCGCATTGGCCCTGACCTCAGCGGCCCTGCTTTCGGCAGCTCGCTGCTCTGCAGCTCTGCTTTCTGCAGCCCTCGCCTCGGATGCCCTTCTCTCGGATTCCCTTGCTTCGCTGGCCCTGGCCTGGGCTGCTCTCTGCTCTGCAGCACGTGCCTCAGCAGCTCTCTCCGCATTGGCCCTGGCCTCTGCGGCCCTGTTTTCGGCAGCTCGCTGCTCTGCAGCTCTGCTTTCTGCAGCCCTCGCCTCGGATGCCCTTCTCTCGGATTCCCTTGCTTCGCTGGCCCTGGCCTGGGCTGCTCTCTCCTCATTTGCCCTTACCTGGGCGGCTCTCTCCTGAGCTGCTCTCTCTTCGCCGGCCCTGGCCTCCCTGGCTCTCTCCTCATTGGCCCCTACCTGGGCTGCTCTCTCCTGAGCTGCTCTCTCTTCGCCGGCCCTTACCTGGGCGGCTCTCTGCTCTGCAGCTCTGCTTTCTGCAGCCCTGTCCCGTGCAACTCTCTCTTCGGCATCCCTTGATTGTGCTGCTCTGGCTTCAGCAGATCTCCTTTCGGCATCCCTGGCCTCATCGGCACTGCGGTTATCCAACCTGGCATCCGTGGCTACCCTACTGTCGGCTTCATTGCCGGCTGAAGTGCTCCTGCCGCTGACAGGTTTCGGCGCTGCCTCTCGTCTCGACGGAGTGGTGGCGGAAGACTGGCTGCGCGTATCTCTTACAGTTGATGAGTGCGTCCTGCTATAGAAGGCTTCTCCTTCCTGCCTCTGCTCGGGGCGGGAGTAGGTCTGCCTGTAATCACCCGAGGCTATCCTGTGATGGACCTGGGGCGACTCCTGACGGACACTGTGGTAGTAGAAGTCGTTGTAACGATGATACCTGGGTACTCCGATGTTATGGTAGTGGCTGTAGTAGTGATTGTACCATCCTGAGTGGTACCCGTAGTAGTAATCCCAGTACCAGGGGCTCCAGGGACTCCAGTACTCAGGGTAGTATCCCCAGTACCATGATGAGCTCCATCCGCTGTAGTAAGGACTGTAGATGTATACAACCACCGGCCAGTCGTACATGTCCCACCAGACATTTTTGTAGAAGTCAACCCTTCCGTAGTAGACTGCATCATTGTAGTATCTGACCTTCCTGTTTTTTGCGAATACAGGTTCGATGACATAGTTTCTTCCGTAGAGAGCCTGATCGCCGATTATCTGTATCCTTACCCTGTTCCTGCGGAGCCTTTCAACCGTTATGACTGCCACATCCTGGTAATCTTTACGGCCCAGCATTGCACGCAGCACGATGGTGTGAACGTTGCCGTCACGGTAATCGGATACTGCAATGTAGTCCACCCTCCAGTCGCCGTTGAGGTCAAGGTTATTGATCCTTGAATCCCTGTCGTTGAGGCTTCTCTCGAAGGACTCAAGGGTTGAGGAATTGCGGAAGAGATCCATGACCGCGTAAAGATTGAGGTTGTCACCCGGGAGACCCAGGTATTCCTTCGGGAAGTTCTGGCCGCTGACTGTTGCCACTGTTGCCAGGACTGCGAGGACCGATGTGATAATTGACTTTTTCATCTCTTTAAGTTTTATGAAGATTGCTCTTCAGGGATATAAATGCAAAGGGTGTGCCAAACCGGGTGCAGAACCTTGTGTATTAGGCATAAGGAGATGTATTATCAGGCAGTAGGCAGTAGGTAAGTCAGCAGTCTTCAGTCATCGGTCATTGGTTGGTTACGGGACTGGCTTCCAGAGGCCTTTCTTCTGCCTCCTGGCCTTTTCCGCCAGCCTGACGAACTCGTCGGCATGCCTGACGTTGGGAGGCATGGTCATGACTGTGGCGTAGCCTTTCCTGACCAGGTCGGCGTTGATGAAAGTGCCGTCGTCAAGGTATACATAGGCCAGTGTCCGGCCGTAACGGTCGTACCGCGAGACATCATATTCAAGCCTTACCTTTCGTCCTTCGATGAGTTGTGCCAGGTAAACTGATGATTCAGAGCCGAACCAGCCCTTCAGTCTCTTTCCGCTGTTACGGGATTCGGGAGCATCTACGCCTATAAGCCTGATCTTAACTACTTCCCTGCTGTCGTCATCAATCCAGAAGGTGTCGCCGTCCACTACCCGCGTGACGGTGTACCAGGTCGCCCCGGCATGTTCCGCAGGGGCGGTTTGACCGGAGACCGCAGGCAGCAGTGCTGCGAGGATGGTCAGGAGCAGTGTGGTCTTTTTCCGGAGCATTACCAGAGTTAAAATCGGCCAATGAATTCAAGGGTCAGTTTATCGGTATGGATGGGCAGAAGGCTCTTGAAGTAGTTTTCATAGTTCAGCCTTATCTCGGAATAGAACTGTTTTGTGTTGAACCCGATGTTAATGCCGCAGGTGAAGCGGCTGGCTACTGTTTTGCCGCTGAATACCGAACCGCCAATAATATCAAACCTGGCTGTCGGCGTCAGCATGGTGATCATTCTGCTCTCAGGTATGAAGTTGTAATAGGAATGAATATAAATTCCGTCATCCTTATGTCTGACTGAAAGGGTGTCATCCCAGTTCCGGGCGATGTACTCAGACTCTATGAAGAAATTTCCTCTGCCGTACCGCAGCTCAGCTCCAACCATTACCAGGTTCTGCTCGTAGGTCTCCTCACCATAATAGAAATTACCGGTGGCTCTGAATCCTTCACTTCCCCCTGCGGAAACCCTTGTGACCAGGTTCGGCCTTGCTATCCACTGCGGGTTGTTGTTACCCGTCCCGTTCACGGCCCCGATTAAAATACGGACCGGTATCTGCCGGGGGATGTCATATTCGGCATAGAAGCCTATATCACGCATCCCGTCATTGATATATTTGGCCAGGAAGGAACGGTTGGCAAAGATGTTGTCTGCCGGACTGCGCATATAGTCGGAGCTGAAAGGTATTTTCCGCTGTCCCAGGTAAAAGCCCAAATTTTTAACCGGGTTAAACTTCACATAGGCATCCAGCATCTTCATCACCCCCTCGTCGGAGAGGTCGATCTCGATCTTAAATGACATGTAGTCATTTATCTTCCCAAGGACTCCGAACCTGGCATTCCTAACCTCAAAACGCATCAGGGAGTTGTCGAGGTCATATTCGACCTTGGTCTTAAGGATGCCGAATATATCCGGGACAAAATCCGGCCTGTTTCGGGTGCTGTCCTGCGCCTGTGCAGTACTGCAGGCAATCGCAGTCAGGAGGAACATGAGCAGGATGCTTTTGCTGACTCCTGAATATAAATCGTCTGTTTTCACTTTTAAAATTGACTTGATTTGATTTATGTTGCTGATCAATAGGAAATTAGTATTAAAATATTCACGATATGAATATATGCAATTTCGTTATTTAATGGATTCCTGGAATTAATTTAGATCAAACAGCGAAGCAATGAACAATTGAATCTGCGAATCAACTACTTATACTCTCCGGGAAGGATACGGAGTTTTGTTGCCTGTTCAAAGGCATATCCGGTCTTCAGCAATTTTTCTTCCTCAAAGGGTCTGGCGATGAATGTGATGCCGGCCGGTGCTCCATTATTCCTGTAACCCATCGGAACGGTGAGGCATGGGTGGAAAGCTGCGGCGGCAGTGCCCGCATTGCGGTTATTGACAGACAGTATCACATCAAGCTGCAAATCCGTCATCGGTTTGTCAAAATAGCGTACCCCTTCTTCATGAAGTCTCTGCTTTAACTTAAGCACCTCTTCAGGTGTGATCTCCAGGGCAACCATCTCGTTAAAAATGGTCTGGCCGTAGGGGATCCTCAGCAGGGTGTCAGCCATGTTGAATTCTGCAATATCAGATATGGAGCGGAATGCTATAACATCAGGGGCATATTTGTCAAGATAGGCAGGCAGGTCAACCTTCATGTCGGCGCTGAGCAGAGTGCTGAAGCCCTCAAGGTTGATTTTTTCAGGTTCAAACTCAACGGCAACGCCGCCAAGAGAGACGATCTTCTCCATTGCAAGCAAGTATAGCGAGTCTTCAAGGAAGTTCCTGTTGATACCGAAGCGCAATCCTTCCAGGGTTGACTTTTCCAGGTCTTTCCAGTACGCAATATTCTTCGGGTTGTCTTTTGTTGCGGCGTCAGTGCTGTCTTCTCCGCTCATTGCAGATAGCAGTATCGCATTGTCAGTCACCGTTCTGGTCATGGGGCCGGGGGTGTCGAGCGTGCCTGACAGTGGGACGATGCCTCCCCGGCTAAGCAATCCAACCGTGGGTTTCAGTCCAACCACAGAGTTTGCGCTCGAAGGCGACAGGATAGAGCCGGAGGTTTCAGTTCCCACAGCGGCGGCGGCATAATTGGCGGAAATGGCCGTTCCGCTTCCGGAGCTTGACCCGCCGGTATCAAATCTTCTCCTTCCATAAGGATTCAGGGTCTGGCCTCCCACTGCGCTATATCCGTTGGGACAGGCAGAACTTAGATAATTGGCCCATTCGCTGAGGTTGGTCTTGCCAAGTATAATACCTCCCTTTTCTTTAATCCTTTCAACAATAAAGGCATCCGGGGAATAATTATTCAGCAAAGCGGCTGCCCCTGCAGTTGTGGGAAGCCCTTCCATGCCTACATTGTCTTTCAGAAGAACCGGAATACCGTAGATGGGATGGTCGCCGTCAGACCTGTTTTTGTCCTTTTCACGTGCCTCACTGACGGCATCAGGATTAATGGCTATTATACAATTCAGCGATGTAGTACTGTCGTTTTCAAATTTAACTATCCTGAACAGGTACCACTGTGTGAGCTTCTCATATGTGAGATCTCCGGTAAGGATATGTGATTGAATGGTGGGTATATCCTGTTCAAGGATATATGGTTTCAGTCTCTCATAATCTTCCACTGAGAAATTGCGAATCTGTGCAGCTACATTTTCCCATATGGTATTTTTATCAAGTATTTTCGACTGGATCAGTTTGTACCGCATTTTCGGGGACTGGTGATTTGCATTCTCTGCCAGCTCTTCAGATTCATTATAGGGTACCCACGGAGGTATTACGGTCACAGGAGCCTGTTTGCACGCAGGTAAAAGAATTATCAGAAGGAGGAGTACATTCTTCATCATTTTCATATGTTCAGGATTACAGGGGTTGTTTTGCACCGGGGCCTTACATTAAGGTCGTTAAAATACAAAATTAATTCTGATGAAGCAGGTCTGCCCATTCGCGCAGTACCCTGTTACGGAAATCAAATATCTCATTCAGCCTGCGGTGGATGAAAAGAAGGTTGGCAAGGCGCCCCAGGATGCCGAAGGGGGGTCGATAGGTCACTATGTCGGTCATTATGACACCCTCGCCATCAGGTTCGATGAAGTGCTGATGATGCCACAAGGCATAGGGTCCTGACCGCTGTTCGTCAACAAAATACCTGCCCTCTTCAATATGTGTTATCTCGGTGACCCAGTTCATACGTATACCTGCAAACGGGGTCACAATATAGGTAATGATCATGCCTTCATACATCCTCCCGGGTTTCTCCGGAGAGGTGATGTCAAATCCCATATAGGGAGGGGTTATCTTCTTAAGATTGGAGGGTGAGGATATAAAATCCCAGACCTTTTCCCGGGAGACCGGGATAGACTGTTGCCTGCGTAGGGTGTATACTTTTCCCATTATTCGAATTGATTAAGTTACTGCAAAGATAAAAGTACACCGCATGTGAGATGCCATTTCGTGGTCTAACCCTTGATTGACTTTCGATTTTAAGGACTTTCGACTTTCATCTATCTTTGGCATACGTAAAAGAGAGTATATGGGATGGTCATTCAAGGGGATGTTATATCAGCTGCTCATTGATCCGCTGATATCAGGACTGCGCAACAGCGTGGCGGCGAATGTCGGTCCGTCGGACCGTGTCATTGATGTTGCTTGTGGTACAGGGGCGTTGACGATGGCTATGGCGGGCAGGGCGGCGCATGTGACCGGTATTGATCTGTCTGAAGATATGATCATCACTGCCCGCCGGGCGGCAGCGAGGCGCGGCATGACCAATGTCACGCTTGAATTGCACGATGCTTCTGATCTCTCATCTTACGCTGACAAGGAATTCGACGTGGCCGTCGCATCGATGGCCATGCACCAGTTTGAAGCCGGCCTGGCAGTGAAGATACTGGCGGAGATGGACCGGATAGCAAAGAGGGTCATCATTGCCGACTATAACTGTCCCATGCGGAGAAATCTCCCGGCGGCGCTCTCATGGTCAATTGAATATATGGCAGCGGACGATCATTACCGCAACTTCCGGATATTCATGAAAAACGGAGGCATGCCATGGCTTGCCGGACAGGCAGGTTTGAACATGGAAGTCGTTGAGACCAGCGGAGGAGGGGTGTTCGTAGTGGCACAGAGCTAAG
>CAZHTG010000036.1:0-3949 GCA_964535795.1 uncultured Rikenella sp. | reverse complement strand
CGCTTCAGAAATTGAGCATTAATGGCTACAATTACAGTGCTTACGCTCATGAATACGGCTCCTATAGCAGGACTGATTATTAAACCCGCGCTGAACAGGACCCCGGCGGCCAATGGTATGGCCACAACGTTATATCCTGTTGCCCAGATGAAGTTCTGTATCATCTTCGAATAGGTGGCTTTGCCGAAAACTACCAGCGAAGCAATGTCCTGCGGGTTACTGTTAACAAGGATTATATCCGCTGTTTCTGCCGCTATGTCGGTCCCGGATCCTACAGCTATTCCCACATCGGCTGCTGCCAGTGCCGGAGCATCATTCACACCGTCGCCTGTCATGGCTACAAATTCACCCTTCTTTTGTAATTCCTTCACCATTTTTAGTTTGCCGTCAGGCAGGATACCTGCATACCATCCGTCCAAACCAAGTTCATCAGACACGCTTCCGGCAACTTTCTCATTGTCGCCGGTCATCATAAACAGTTTTAATCCGTGCTTTTTCAGCATTTTCACTGCTTCATAAGATTCTTTGCGGATTTCATCCGACATTGCTATAAAGCCTGTCAGTTTTTCATCAACCATAACGAAGACAACCGTTTCAGCTTCATTTATGAAGGCTTCGGAGGGGATATCAATTTTCTTCTCTGCCAGAAAACCCGGACTTACGACCTTCACTTTTTTATTTTCAACATCTGCTTCGATGCCTTTCCCGGTGATAGCATTAAAGTTTGCAGCTTCAGGAAGATCAATTTTTTCGTCTTTTACCTTTTGCATTATACCCATTGCCAGGGGATGTTCCGATTTTCCTTCGAGTGCCCCGGCAAGGCGCAGTATCTGAGTGTCTTTGAATGTTTCGACAAATGAACCGTACCGAGTGACCCCAAAATTACCCTTGGTCAATGTACCTGTTTTGTCAAAGAGCATCACCGAAATTTTTCGTGAATTTTCAAACGCGGTACGGTTGCGGATGAGCAGTCCGTGCTGCGCTGCGACCGAAGTTGAAATAGCAACCACCAGTGGCACGGCAAGACCCAGTGCATGAGGGCATGCGATGACCATGACTGTTGCCATTCTCTCCAGGGCAAAGACAAATGGTTTACCCGCCAGTAACCAGGCAGCAAGTGTCCCGAATCCGACTGAAAGGGCAATGACAGTGAGCCAGAAGGCAATGCGGTCAGCCAGGTTCTGGGTCTTTGATTTCTTTTCCTGTGCATCGCGCACCATGTTGATCACCTTGCTTAAATAGGCTTCTTCTCCTACCTGCCTGACGCTGACTGTCAGTGAGCCATTACCGTTGAGCGACCCACCAGTCACTTTATCGTCTTTGCCTTTCGCGACCGGTTTTGACTCCCCGGTGATCATTGACTCATTGACGTTGCTTTCACCCTCGACCACCACACCGTCGACAGGTATTTTCTCACCGGGATGTACCAAAACCAGGTCATCTTTTTTGAGCTGATCAACTTTTACCTCTTCGGTACCGCCGTTCTTGACCAGGTGCGCTTCATCGGGCATCATCTCAACCAGCTTCTGAAGTGACCTGGAGGCACCCAGTATGGACTTCATTTCGATCCAGTGCCCGAGCAGCATTATATCTATCAGGGTGGCCAGCTCCCAGAAAAATGTGCTTCCCTTAACTCCGAAGGTGGTGGCTGAGCTGTATCCCCATGCTACGGTGATAGCCACAGCTATCAGGGTCATCATCCCCGGCTGCTTTTTCTTTGCCTCATCAATCAACCCGTTCAGGAATGGCCATCCTCCGTAGAAAAAGACTACCGATGAAAGGGCAAAGAGTATATACTTGTCAGGAGCACCCAGAAGAGTGAACCGGAAACCCAGCAGATCCTGTATCATTGGTGAGAGGATCAATATGGGTAGGGTGATAATCAGGGAAATCCAGAAGCGTCTCCTGAAATCCTTTATCATCATGGCATGATGGCCGCCAGGGTCCTGCGATCCATTATCATGGCTTTTATGAGAAGTGCTTTTCCTTGCACTGTGATCGTGCTCAGCATGGTGATCATGCTCTTCGGGGCGGTTATGTCCTTCCTCGTGATTTTGTCTTTCGCGGTGATTATGCCCTTTCGTGTGACTGTTGAGATTTTGACTCTTGTCCATAATGCTTTTTTTTGTTAAGAGCAGGATACAATAAGAGCAAATCCGGAGTAAATTTAACTTTATTTCACTCTGAATCAGAAATAATAACAATGCAAGAAAAGGCTACTGCAGGTCGTTCTTGCGTTTGTCAAACTCACCCTTGTCAATCTCGCCCCTGGCATACCGATCCTTCAAAATGTCAAGGGCCGATTTGCTTTCGGGAAGCTTAGAGTTACGGTTCTGGCCTGAAATCCTGACTACAATCCAGATTACTGCCACCAGAATGATGAAAACGAGAATCCATCCCCATCCCATTCCCCACATATGCCAACCTGATTCGTTCATCATAATTACCTCCTATCATTATTAAATAAATATTAAAATTTCTTCCTTCTGATGGAAGATATTCTGCACACCTGTATAATGTTAACAAGTGAGAAGTGATAATGTTAGACGCCCGATTCTATAAGTTACATAATTTTCTGGTTTTGTCAGCCGGAATAATGCGTCTGCATCAGGCTCCATGGACTTTGGAGGCTAAGAGGAAGCTCCCTGCCGGATGACATATCGTACAGCATTATGATAATTGTTGCTCTTTTTTTCGTATTTTGTTGGATCGGCCACTGAAAACGATAATCAACATGACAGAAAACGAAAAGCTTGACAGAATTGCAATCAGTGTACGCTCACACAGGCTGCTGAGGGTATTGCTGCGTGAGAACCCCATGCTCGAGACCATCATGAGGGAGTCGAAGAACGAGACCGAGGCACAGATAGGTGTCAAAAACTGGATCCACTCGGAATACAGCAGCCGTAAGGATGCTTTCCGCTTTCAGACCGACAAGGTCACCAGGCGCGAGAACTTCGAGAAGCTGTCATGGAACGACTATGCCATCATAAGGATACTGGATTACATTGATCATGCGGGGATAGAGTATCCTGACCCCAACCTGCGCGGCGAGATCGCGGTAAGCAATCCCATCAGGTTCATATGGCTCGCCGTGATCAAGGGCACGGGTGGCGCCAAGCCGGATTTTTTTATTGACATGATACAACTGTTCAGGCAGCTGAGGGGTGAGAGTAACCAGGTGATCCCGGAGAGGGACACGATTGAGAAATGGATGGATATGTACCCGTCGGGAGTCGACCCGCGCATCGTCGAACTGCGCAAGGAGAACAAGGAGAGGATCATCAACCTGCTGATATCCAAAATCGCTTCGGGTGAGATAAGGGATGATAAATATACTTTCCCGGAAGGAATATCGCATGAGGATAAACTGAAGCTGATGAATGAGTGGTGGGACAACTACAGGTTCCATCTTCATTTTGCCGTGCGCTCACCGGACCTCCTCAACGAGATGCTCGGCCACTCGCTTGATCCTGACACGATGAAGATACTGTATGATGCCGAGAAGGCAGGCATACCTTTTTTCGTGAACCCTTATTACCTCTCATTGCTTCATGTTCGTGTTCCCTATTTCGCCATAGGGGCTGACCTGGCCATAAGACATTATATTGTTTACAGCCGGCAGCTGGTAGATGAGTTCGGGCATATCGTCGCCTGGGAGAAAGAAGACAAGGTGGTCCCGGGTGAACCCAATGCTGCAGGGTGGATACTTCCCCAGGAGGTATCCTGAGGTGGCCATTCTTATCCCTGACACCATGGGCAGGGCTTGTGGCGGACTCTGTTCCCCCTGTCAGCGCATGTTCGATTTCCAGAGCGGCCACCTGAACTTCGACCTGGAGAAGCTCAGGCCTGCTGAGAGCTGGCCTGAAAGGCAGAGGAAACTGCTGAAATACTTCGAGGATGACACTCAGCTGAGGGATATCCTTATCACCGGCGGTGATGCCCTGAT
>CAZHTG010000035.1:29329-31960 GCA_964535795.1 uncultured Rikenella sp. | reverse complement strand
AACTTAATCTAAACCATACCGGCCATGTCAATTTTGCTATCCCCGCTGACATTGAGGAACGTTACCCTGAAAAACCGTATCGCCATGTCACCCATGTGCCAGTATTCGGCAAAGGATGGATTCGCCAATGACTGGCACCTGGTGCACCTGGGAAGCCGGGCGGTTGGAGGAGCAGGTTTGATCATTGCGGAAGCCACAGCAGTATGGCCCGAAGGCCGGATCACCCCCGGCGATCTCGGATTATGGAGCGATGATCACATCGCGGGACTACGCAGGATAACCGACTTCGTTCACCGGCATGGATCGGTTGCCGGGATACAGCTTGCACATGCCGGGAGAAAAGCTTCATGTGCAGTGCCATGGGAAGGTGGCAAACAACTTGATTTAAAACACGGCGGATGGCAGACGGTGGCGCCATCCCCTATCCCATTCAGCCCGGGCGAGAGGGCACCGGCAATGGCCGACAGTCTCTGTCCCGGAATAATCATTGCAGGTTTCAGGGAGGCAGCCGAACGAGCCCTGAAGGCAGGATTCAAGGTGGTAGAGATCCACAGCGCTCACGGATACCTGCTGCAGGAGTTCCTTTCACCACTGAGTAACCAACGCACCGACGAATACGGCGGGTCATTTGAGAACCGGACCCGGCTGCTGCTGCAGGTGACTGAAGCAGTAAGGTCGGTGTGGCCTGAAGAGTACCCCCTTTTCGTCCGTATCTCCTCAACCGACTGGACAGAGGGAGGATGGACCCTCGAGGATAGCATTGAGCTGGCATATCTGCTGAAGAGTGCCGGCGCTGACCTGATCGACTGCTCCTCGGGTGGCAATATTTATAATGCGAAGATACCGGCAGCACCGGGATACCAGGTGCCATTCGCAGGTGCATTGCGAAAAACCGGAATAATGACAGGCGCAGTGGGCCTCATAACCTCATCAAATCAGGCAGAGGAGATACTCCGGGAAGAAAAGGCTGACCTCATCCTGATGGGACGTGAACTGCTCCGCAATCCTTATTTCCCCCTGCAGGCTGCAAAAGAGCTAGGAGAGGAGATCTATTGGCCCGCACAATACCTTCGGGCCAGATAAGCAATAAGACCGTTTAGTCCTGTCGGGTTTCCGGGGGAATATCCTGCACAACTCCCTTTGGCTCCGTCCTTATAACCTCCGGCAGCTCCGTTTCCGGCAAATCAGGAAGCTTCGTCTTTTTCGGGGCGATGATGTTTCCAAGCATCATCGTCAGCATTGATATCAGAATTACCAGGGTAATCACCTCGGTGTTGATCTCCGGAATGATAAAAGCTGACGGAATGCTGATAAACAGAAGAATGGTTATAAGTCCGCGAGGGGCGAAAAGAACGAGAGAGGGGCTTTTTTCCTTCAGAACAAACCAGAGGAAAAGCCATCTTATCAGGATGATACCTGCAGTGACGCTGAGGGCGATAAGGAGATTCCCCGGATAGAAGATACCTTCCAGCGAGGTATAATAACCGAAGATGATGAAGAAAAAGGACCTCACCAGGAATGTAAACTCTCCCAGAATCTTCTTGAACGAGTCAATGTCTTTCCTGAACTTGTCAAAGTCGACATACCTGTTTATCGGAGTTTGTTCCCCAAGTTGACTGTTGGATAGGGTAAGCCCGAAGACAAGTACCAGCAGCAGCGCCGGCAGGTGGTACATTTTTGCCAGTGAATAAACCAGAACCATCACCGTCATGATGATGATGTAGTTGATATGGTACTTGATCTTGTGCAGCAGCATGGCGAGGCCCGAGGAGACAACAATGGCGACTATCACAGTTATCAGCGCCAGGAGGAGGTAATGAGGTATACCACCTGAGAGGTCGCCCTGGTTGAAGATGATGAAGTCAAATGCCATGATCCCGAAGATGTCTGAGAATGAGCTCTCATAGATTATGAACTCCTTCTCCCGCGATTTCAGGTGCCCTGCCGAAGGGATGGCCACGGCACTGCTGATGATTCCCAGCGGTATCGAATTCAATACAGCTGCAGTGCCTGAATAACCAAAGATGCGGACCAGTATTAAAGATAACACCGCAGTTACCAATATCAGAAGCGTCAACGCCGACAGTACGGACTTCTGCAGCAGTGTTGCCTTCCTTTTTTCAAGCTTCAGATCGAGGCTGGCATCCATCACAATAAGGATCAGGCCCAGGGTGCCTATGACCGGCAGAACAGGCTGCATGTTCGGTATGCTGAAACCTGTCGAATCCGAGATCACCTGCAGAAGTATGCCCAGGCCTATCAGCAACATCACTCCCGGAATCCTTGAATACCTGCTTGAAATGTCAAACAGATAGGAGAGTAAGACAATAATGCAGAGTGCCAGAATGATGTAGTTCGTCATGAGAATTAAGAGTCCTGGTTAAGAGTTTGCACTTTTACATTCCTTAATCCTTTTTTTATAAGAGAGGATAAAGGTATAAAAACATGGCAAATCAACCACTACGGCTGACAACAGGCCGGAAAAGCCGGAGATATTGCCGGGATTTAACGCTTTTATTTCTGCAGTGAATAGAGATACCTGATCTCTTCTGCCCACAGCGTTTCGTCGGGGGTCTCAAGGATGAGAGGCATTCCGTCAAACCGGGGGTCATTCATAATCAGGCCGAAGAC
>CAZHTG010000035.1:6370-29229 GCA_964535795.1 uncultured Rikenella sp. | reverse complement strand
TCGAACCTGTAGCCGAGGTTCGTTCCCTGCCCTGCGGTGTTCTCAATGACCGCAATAACGCCGTTGCTTTTTGATAGGGCGATGTTCACAGACTCGGCAATCAGATCAAGGCTCTCCTCCTCGGTTATCCTGTCCAGGTGACTTCCCGGATGGAAGTTCAGCCGGTCGAGGCCCAGCTGCTCGCATCTCTTCATCTCGTCATTGAAGGCATAGCGCGAACGTCCCAGACCCTCCGGATCAGGGTTACCCAGGTTTATAAGGTAACTGTCGTGGGGCAGTATCTGATGAGGTTTGTAACCGAATTTCTCACAGTTATCGCGAAAGGCATCTATGCTCTTCCTTGTCAGGGGAGGCGACACCCACTGGCGCTGGTTCTTGGTAAAGAAGGCAAAAGCCTTCGCACCTATCTCATTCGCATTGACCGGGGCATTCTCCACACCTCCGGCCGCGCTAATATGTGCTCCTACGTACTTCATGCTGCAAATTTTTGGCTACCTGTCTATCAGCGGTTTTTCATAGACAAAGATATCCGAGAATCCCATTCCTGCAAGCTCAGGATAGTACGGATATGTCTCCTCCCTGGTAAAGAAGCCTGTCACAACGACACGGTACCTGTCCCAATCCTCCAATATCTCCACGGGCAGCTTCAGTTTGCGTTCAATCTTTTGTTTAGCCCTTTCCGCCTGTGCAAGTTTGGGATAACTGGCAGCATGGAGAATAAACCTCGGTACGGGCGGCGGCGGTGTGACCTCTTTTTCATCCACCGGCTTCTCCGGTTCAATGACTGCCGGCGGTGTCTGCAGCACGGGCTCTTCTGCCTGTACCGGCACGTCAGGCTGCTTCGGTTCCTCGGCTGCTGGAGGCAGCGCTACAGGAACAATGGGTATCATGCTTGTTTCATCCTGGTGCAGAACAAGTATGTCAGTAAAGCCATACTTCCTTAGAAGTGGTATGAAATCCCTCACCTCATTGGTGTCTGCAAAGCCGGTTATCTGTACTTTGAACTGGCCTCCCTCATTCCTGATGGTAACAAGCTTTTCTGCTGCTGCCAGGAGCCTGTCGCTCATTGCTGCCGACTCCTCAAGGCTGTTGAAGGCACCAAGCTGAACTGTTGTACCGGCAATTACCACCGGAACAGGCTCAGACTCACGCTCCGGTTCAGGCGCCGGTGCCACTGCCAGCCTTTCCCTGACAAGTGCCAGAGAGTCCTCCCGGCTCAAGGTGATCCATTCACCCCTGACAGCCTTGTTGGTAATGACCCAGATCTCGGTAATGCCCTGTCCGTGTATAATCGGAATATATTTTTCAAGCTCCTCGCGGTCGTCAAAGCCAGTAATCCGTACTTTCCAGAATCCATCCTCCTCGAACAGCTCAACATTCTTGTCAAGTGCGGCCTGCACTTTCTGTTGCATGATCTCGGCATACCTCTTCGTGAGGAAAGCCCCGAACTGGACTGCATAATAGTCCTCGGTTATCGTCATAAGTTCCCGTGTGACTTCATGGATCACGAGATATGACGTATCTGTGGTAATGACTCTTTGTACCGGTTCGGCAACCAGAGCAGTATCTGTTGCCACAGCAGGAACATCCTTCGCGGCAGTGTCCGGGATAACGGCATCTCTCGTAAGCGTGAAGTCGAGTTCTTCAATGTAGTCTCCCTCCATGCCGGACGTTATGCTAAACGACAGGTATTCAGGCTCGGAGATCATCTTCAGCCTCCTGAGCTGCGCCGTATCAACCCGTACGGTATACATTCCCGGCGCAAGGCCGAAGTAGCTGAAGTATCCGTCTTCCTCGGTGATGGCCTTTGCCCTGGTAGTTCCGTCAGTGCCGGAGAAGTTTACAATTATCCTGCTGAGACCTGCCTTCTTTCCGTTTGTTTCGAGCATCACGGTCCCTGTGGCCTCTCCTGCAACCCTTACCGGTAATTCAATAAGCTTGAGCATGTTCGCGTCAACGACAACTGCGATCGATTTCGTGGGAATTCTCCATGAGATATTATCGAAGTTGCTTTCATCAACCTCTATGAAATGTTTCACATAAGGTTCGAGGCCAAGTATATGAATAACAGTATCCTCTTCACTGAATTCTATCCTTCCGCTGGTTGCACGGAGGTTAACACCGGCGGCCTTTGGTTCACCGTTATCGCGTATGCCATTGGCATTCAGATCAAGAAAAGCGAGGACGGAGATACCGCCCCTGCCGACATTGGTTCGGTTGTCGGCTTTCAGGTATGAGGTCTGTCTGTCATTGATAAAGCTTCCTCTGGCATACTGGACAAGGGTTGTATACTCATTGTTCCGTCGGGCGGAAATACCAGCCTGGGCAAACGAAAAGTCATATCTCAGTCCCAGCTCAGCTATATGCAGTTTATTCCGGAAGTTATATTCATAGGAGCCGTTCAGGTATCCCTTCTCAAAGAGTCGTTTCTCAAGGCTGACGCGCGCCGAAAGAAATTCCTTCCCCGTGTAGTTGTACTGCACCTGCGGCATGATCACGAAACTGCCCGGAAGACGGACTCCAAGCGAGAGGTTACTGGAAATATTCGGATCGAAATAATCGGAAAATACCCCGTAGGTTGTCAGGTTCGTACTGATTCTTGAAAAAGATCCTGCGATAAGCCATTCGGCAGTTGCGTACTGAGCTCCGGGAAAAATGATCTGATAATATGACAACCTTGAATAGGCTGCCATTTTCTTTATCCGGAGAGGAAGGGAAAGTGTGGCTTTTCGTTCTTCAAGGTAGTTATAAGAGATAGCCTTCTGATCCTTGTCATACCTCGTATAAATAAGGTCAAGCTGGATATTTGAAGGAAGCCTGTAGGTAAGTGTCCCCCTGGAACGAACTCCATGAGTATATTCACCTGATAAGAGAAGGTTATTTGTAACCCTGACGGAAGCATCTACAAATGGCATCAGCGGTCCGCTGGTAACTGAAGAGAGGTATTCAAATCCTCCGCCCAGAGTAATGAATTTAGCTGCTCCGTAACGAAAGGTTGTTCTTGAAAACCGGCTCCAGGCGGAATCCTCAACAACACCCCCGCTGACCGTGTATTCGAATTCTTTATGAGGTAAAAAGTTATACGGTATACTGATATTCTGTTCCCGTGTTCTCTCCTCACCCCAGGGCCCGTAAAATTTAAGTTTTACAAGGGTATTTCCATAAACCAGCGGCACCTCAAAAGTGAAAAAGCCTGATGCGTCTGCCCGGACATAGTCTACCAGAACATTGTTCACATAGAGTTCCACGGTCCATCCCGGTTCGGTATTGTCATTCAGAGTATATGTTCCGAATGAACGTCTGAAGGTTGTGGGTCTGTTTGTAAACTGAACTCCAACAACAGGGTTGAATAATGAAGATGTAGCCTGGGTACTGATTTTGCCTGCCATTATCTGGCGGAGCCACGTGCGGTCATTGTTAACATGCCTCCACATGTAATACTGTTGCTTTTCGCTGAAAGCCGTCCCGGTATAATGCGTAAATGAAGCTGTTGCCTCACCGCCGGCAATGACCGAGCCAAGCGACAGGTTGAACCGGCCCTCGGATTTTCCGTCAGGCTGCTCACTGGCATATACTGACCAGTCGGCCATTCCAAACCTGAAACCGGGATAGCTCCTTCCAATGGTAGTGTCAACCCTTACCTCTCCCTTCAGGCGGGTGATATTCCGTCTCATTTCCTCCTGCCTCATCTCGCGTATTCCCGGTAGCTCAATATCTGTTTCAACAGATACTGTAAGGTCTCTGAAACTGAAATTGCAGTCGAGTCCGAATATCTTCCCGTAGTAGTCTGATTTCAGGTACAGATTTGTCTCTGAGCGTATGAGGTCACCTTCTTCAAGCTGGTATGTTTTACCGGCGTAGATAATACGGTTGTTAAGCCTGTCAACAGTGAATTCGTCATCCGGATTTATAAAGAAACCGGTGACTGTTTCAAGATCACCGGAAGGAACATTTTTAATTTTCAGGAAATCGAACAGGCCGGTAACCGGCAGAAAGAGCTGTTCTCCTCTTATGAGGGCGTCAATTTCCGAGACTCCGATATAAGGAACCCTGACATAAACCGGGAATTCATCGTATTGAAGCTCATCCTGCGCATTCAGTGAGGCTGAAAATGGTAATATCAGCAGGAGAATAATGAAAATTTTTAACTGGTCGCGAAGGAAAGGCAATCCCCTGGTATTGTGTTTAACGATATATGCCTTTCTTTCTTTCATCAGTAAATGCCGGTTAACAGTTTGTCATTCCTGGACAAACGTAACATCGATTGTACCACTGTAGCTGCCGGGCGGATTTGAAGCAATGTTGCCTACTGTGAGCGTGCCTCCCACCAGCACGATTGTCTGCTGCTGATATGGCACCTGGATAACAAACGGTGACGCCGGGAAAGTGTCATCGGTCTGAAGCGAGAGTGTGCCTCCGTTACTGCCACTGATAGTCGACGGAGGTCCGGAGAGCAGCGAAATAACCGTACCGGGGTTTGCCCTGACATAGAACATGGCCGGGGTGTAGATGAATCCCATGTTAACAAGCATAACCGTACCCGTTGAGCTCCGCGTGCCCCCGTCGGGACTAACTGTCACCGTGCCCCCGGCGGCGCCCGGTATGAATGCCCCGAAAGCAAGTGGCTGGGAATGATTGACTGTAATAACCACCGGTCTCGGCGGCAGCGGTTGTGCATTGATATCGTGAAATAAGCCGCACAACAGCATAAGGCCGGCTACAAAGAGCATCTTTCCTGACGCACCGAATGAATTTTCTGCCATTTTTTTCATATCCCATACATCAGTTTTACACTGCATTGCCTGTTTCCTGTTGAATATCTTATTATGTAAACCCCTTGCTTTACTTCTACAGGCAGATCGTAGTTGCCCGGTTCATATACCAATTTTGTATAGACCAGCCTCCCGGAAACATCGTAAACAGCAATCCTCCCCTCAATGCCCTCAACAAAACCCACCCTGGCCTTCACTATTCCACCGGAGACATATGCGGTGAACATGTCATCTGCCAACAGCTCATCCGCCACACCGGTGACGTTCTTAACATATACCAGCGAAAACCTGCCGTTATATTCACCCTGTTTCAGTACAGCCTTATATTCACTCTCCTTAAGGAGATTAACATTTGCGCCTGTCAGGGCATCACGGAAGAAAAGATTGCCTTCTACCGGAAGATTCTCCACATTACGGATTCTGAAACTCACTTCCCCTTCCCTGTAAATAATCAGTCCAAGTGGTATATTATATGTCGTATCAGTGCTGTAAGGCAGGGAATTAACAGACAGTTTCTTTCCCGACGGAAGTACCGAGTAGAAGTTGGTTATCATCATGTCAGTGTTCAGCAGTTTCAGTGCGTCATATCTGCTGTCAAAGGTCTTCTCCGCTGCATCATCGAAACATACTACCAGGGGATCGGCTGAGGCCACGTCATCAGTGAAGGCGGCTGAAGCTCTTATTATGAAACGTGTATTCACGGCTGCCGACTTGAGGAATGAATGAGTGAGGTCATTGATCCTGACGGCGTCAGACAATTCCAGTGTACCTGTCACAGGGAATGTGCCATCCGATACATGTACAAAGAAACCCTGCATTGACGGAATAATGCCGGAGGCCTCTCCGTCGCTTGAGATCCCGGCAACATAACTGCTGTAGGTACCCCCGTACTGATCAGTGGCGCTGGCCCTGAAATAATAAACGGCATCATCAATATCCGTCCGAGTCCATCCCGGTGCATCCCAGTCAATTGGAGAGGGATAAGGATTGCCGACAAGATTGAATCCTTCAGTATAAGGATTGTTGTGATTATATAGGGTGGCAGATAAGCTTCCTTTGCTTACAACGCCTGTTACATCAACTGTCCTGGGGACAGCAAGGTCACCGAAATTAACGGCATACCCCTCGAGCGGATTGAGAATGCCGCTCGCGCTGACATAATCATCCCATCCGGAGTAAATGCTGTTTTCATCAAATCTGTAAAATAACGGGAAAGACGAGGCAAGGTCCATGTCATCACCGAACTCTCCTACCGTTGCCGCAGCAAATGGGGAGCTGAAATACTTGTAACCGAACCCGGAGGGCAGATATCTCTGCATAGTAACATTCCCTGTCACGGTACCAGTCCCGGAGCCGTCAATAAGAGCTGTTGAGGCAGCTGTTGAGGCAAGGGTTAAATACCCGTCTGAGGCAAGCGTTCCGCTCGGTACTGACAGCACTCCGGTAACATTAAGCGGCCCCAGAAGGGTTACACCTGCAGGATTGCTGATTATAAGATTCTGAATAGTATTTCCGCTGAAAACGCCTGCCCCAATCTGTTGTGCAACAGACCCGTTCATCTCCACAGTGCCGGAAGAGGCATCAATTCCTCCGTTGCTGAATACTGTTCCTGAGATGCTGATTGCATTACCTGTGATTGTCAGTGAAGAACCACTGTCAACAATTAAATTCTCAACTGCTCCGTTTGCTCCGCCACCGAGGACCGGTTTATTTGGAACATCAGGTATTTGTACTGACATTGCCTGCGTTGGCACCAGGCCGCAGGACCAGTTCCCGGAGTCATTCCAGTCGGTGCTCCCGGCTCCTGTCCAGGTCATGACGGAAGAGATTATTATCTGACTTGTTGCTGTTGACTCGCCGCAGCCACCGGAAGGTGCAATGGTATTGGTGACAATATAAGTTCCGGGGGTGCTTGCTGCAATGTCAACCTGCCCGGTGGCCGTACTTACAAAAACCAGACCTGCGGTGGACGAAAATGTCCCTGCCGCTCCGCCTCCGCTGAATGTCGGAAAGGGATTTGCTGCATTGGGACAATACGGAGAGCCCGTATAGCTGAATGTTGCAACAGGCAGGCTGTTTACTGTTAAATTGATGGCGTTGGCTATTCCAGTTATTACCGGGGTATTGCTGACCACGCGTATCCGGTATCCGGTTCCTGCCGGTGTGCCTAATGGAATTGTACCGGAAATGGTTCCGGCAGTAGTTGAACTCAGCGTTCCCAGCGATACAGGTGAGATAAAGCTGCCATTGGCATCAGATAACTGAGCGGTAAAAATATTCCCCGCATTGAAGATGCCGGTGATTGAAAACGGCACAGCAACGGCACCACCCTCACAAAACGGGGAGCCCGATATGGCATTGGTGGTGATTTGTATCAGCAAACCCGAAGGAACCACCTCGCCTGTTGCAAGAATGGTTGAACTGTAGTAATATCCGCCATTGAAAAACAGGATCTGTGACAGCTGACCGGCAGTCAGGCCGGCAGCCGAATTCCCGACAAAGATTCTCCCGCTTGTTCCGCTGGTGCCATTGTAAGCACCTGTCCAGCCGGTAATGGTTATAGTCCTGCCCGACGTCCAGGCCTGGCCGCTGCTGGCGGCAAAAGTAAGGGTATGTGCTCCCGTACCAAGGGCAATGAAGGAGTTTTCTGTCAGACTGAGTGTGCCGGCAACGTCTGTATAACCCGTTGTTGATCCCGTGTTGAAAGTACCCCCGTTCAAAACGACAGGGCTTGTGTCTCCTATCCGATTTGCCGACCCCAGCCTTAATATCCCCTGGGTCAAAATAAGCTGGCCTGTTGCCGTGACAGCTCCGGACAAAGTAACTCCTTCGGTACCGGTATTATTTATTACAAGATTATAAAATGTCTCCCCGGCCCCAGCCTCTATCGTTTGCAAAGCTGAGCCGGAGAAGGTTACGGTTGATGAGCGCTCTACAAACGGATCAGCATCAACGCCCGCATTAATCCAATCACCCATGATATTGATCGGGTAATTCGAGGCAGAGACATCCAGGCTTGCACTTCCTGAAATTTCCAGGTCGCCGTTAATATTTATGCCGGCGACAAGCGACTTGATGCCGTCGCCTGATGCCTTCAGGTCATGATAGGTTGCCGGAAATATGCTCTGATTGACCGACCCGAAGTAATTAACTGTATTGGGGCTTGCGGATGAGACCAGGGTACCGGTGCTTAACAGAGTCTCTGAAACGTTTAGTGTGGCATTGGTCTCATTTATGAATCTCGAATTGGCATTTCCGCCGGTAAGAGAACCGTTAACCGTTAACGTACCGTTGTTTGTCACGGTAATATCATTGGCTATTGTCACATTACCATTGGATTTGGAGATATTAGCGGTAGCTGAAATAGTTTTTCTTCCTCCGGTAATGTTGAGGTTCCCGATATTCTGAACTGATCCGACACCGTCAATCTGTTTTGTGTTGCCAATAAGTGACAGGGTTCCCGTACCTGACACAACTCCGTCGATATTTACATCCGAAGTGACAGTGAAATTCCTGTTATTCAAATTTAATGTTCCGGCAGGCCTGATCTCCATCAAGGCAACCGTCTCATTGGCAACCAGTCTTACTGAATGCAGGGGCATTATGCGGACAGCACTTGTGGCTGTTGGCGTGCAATTGCAAACCCAGGTGGAGCTGTTTTCGAAATTTCCAGACCTGGCTGTTTCGATGAAATAATATATGATTACATCTATCTCCTCTGGTTCTGCATTTCCGCATGCATTTGTTCCTGTCACGCTTACATTGCCATTACCTGCCCCCGGCCAGTCAACGGTGATAGAGTTTGTTCCCTGACCGCTGGCGATAGTCCCGCCGGTAACAGTCCAGTTATAGGTATACCCGGTTTCTCCTGTGACAGAATATGGTTCGCCGTAAGTATAATCCGGAACGGCTGTTTTTCCGATGATGGCAGATGTAGGCAACGGGCCGATCCTTACCGGCAGCACAACGGGGAATGTGTTTGTGCAGGTATTGGCTGCAACAACGGCGACGCTTCCTTCCATTCCTGAATCGCCCCAGTCTACCGTAATTGAGTTTGTCGACTGCCCGGAAGTAATATTGCCGCCAGTAACAGTCCATGTGTAGGTATCACCATTATCGGCGACAGAATATGTGATACCGGAATCGTTTTTGCATACAGTGGCATTACCGGTAATAGAAGGTGTTATTGGTGCCACACAATCGGTATTATCAGCAAGAGCCCAGTGGCCAGACTGGTTATAGGCAGGAACGGCTGTACGCCTCACCTCATTGCCTGAGTTTCCTGCTGATGTGCCCGTGACCGTCCACGATGCACCGGAGGTCGGCCTGTACACTGACCTGGTCTGGGTGCCTATGGTATGCGAGGTAAAGCCGTTACCTGTCAGGTAGAGTGATGTCCCCAAAGGACCGGTGGTCAGACCGTTTGCCGCTTCAATATCCCAATAGCCCTCGCTAAACACATTGTAAAGATTTACCTCTCCGTCAACCAGTGGCGGTGATGCAATGTTTCCCGGAGCCATTTCAACAAATTTAATTATCAGCGATCCGGCCGATGCCCCCGGGTTTGATGATAACTCATTTATAAAGACTACCGGCCTCTCATAAAGAGCGTTTCCAACAGGAAAGTAATATTGTTCCGGACCAGGAATATGCCAGCGTTCAAATTCTCCGGTTATATAACCCGATGTATGATTAAGTGTGCCAATATTTGACGTGCCGGTACCCAGGGTAATCCTGTGCTCTCCCATGTCAATATTACCGGATGTCATAATAAGAGAATTGGTGACGCTGATGTTTTCCATGGATATCAATCCTGCCCCGGTATTATTCAGCTGCAGGTCATAAAAGGTTTCTCCTCCGATGACAGAGAGAGTCTGTTCACCGCTGCCATCAAGAATAACCGTACTGCCATTCTCTGTAAAACCGCCGTTATTGATCCAGTCTCCGGCTATATTAACTGAAAATCCCGCAGGGTTAAAGTTTCCGCTGTTAATATTCAGGCTTCCGTTGATATCTATATTTGAAGTCATTACTTTCGTGTCAGACCCCGAGATAATCAGATTGTAATATGGACCAGCAGCCGTTTTTATCAATGCATTCCCGTCCCTGAAATATTCAATTGTATTTCCTGTTCCGGCGGCATCCAGTGTGCCATTTAAAAGAAAATCGTTTCCGATTTTGAGACTTGAGCCGTCACCCTGGATCCATGCACTGGTGGCATCAGCTCCGTTGATCATTGCTCCGGTGATAAAGATGCCGTTATTCCTCACCGTTACATCCGGATAAATGGTAACGGTACTCAGCGATGCTGCCGAGTTATCCAGGCTTGTTCCGGCTGCGATTGTCTTGTTTCCTGCTATAAGATCTATATTACCTGCGTTGATCACTCCGGTCCCGGAAATTGTATTTGTGCCTGTCAGGACTAAGTTCAGGCTTCCTGTTATTGCGCCATCAACCTGCAGGTCGCGCGTTATGGTCAATGCCTTGCCATTACTGGTTAATGTGCCTCCTGACGTAACATTGATACTGCTGATTGTGCTGTTTTGATTTGCGGTGACAGTATGGGGTCCGATGACCACAAAATCATTATCAGATGGAACGCACCCGCAATCCCATGTGCCGGGATTGCTCCAGTTGCCTGACTGAACGGAGGAGATCACTCCTCTTGCAACTATTTCTCCTGTTGCAAGGATGGCAGCAGGATAATAATCCATGCCGTCGTAAAACTGTATTTGATTTAGCTGTGATTGCGTCAGCCCGGCAGCAGAGTTTCCGACAAAAATTCTCCCTGAAGTCCCGGCAGTGCCATTGTAACCTCCTGTCCATCCGGTAATAGTCAATGTTTTGCCTGCTGTCCAGGCAACTCCATTGCTGGCGGCAAATCTTAATGAGTGAACGCCTGTGCCGAGAGCGACAGTGGAAATGTCTGTCAGGGAAAGATTGCCAACAGTTTCGGAGTAGCCGGCTTCGGTTCCGGTTGAAAAAATCCCTCCGCTTAAGAATACAGGGCTGCTGTCGGCCAGGCGGTCTGATGCACCCAGGGTTAGCGTGCCAGTGGCTACCTCCGTACCTGTTATTGTAATACCTGAATCTGCAGTGATTGTCCCTCCCTGTACAATGAACTCACCGGCACAAGTTATACTGTTAAGTACCGCCGTTCCGCCAGAAATGATAAATGATCCTGTGGCATTAACAGTGATGAGATCAGCCGTGAGTGATCCTCCCGACGCTAAGGTTATTCCCGCGCCACTGCCCGTGTTGTTGATTGTAATATTCCTTATTGTTACGGGGCCGTTAATAACCGGGTAATTTGTCAGTCCGCCGGGGATCAGGACATCATCACCTGCCAGGGGAGCCGTTCCGCCCCAGTTGGATCCCGCATTCCACTCAGTGCCGGTAGCCCCGGTCCAGGTTATTATTGCAGCAGAAATATGACCCGGTACCGCCAACAATGAGAAAATCAAAATCAATGGAAAAAGAAAGATCTTATTCGGGGAACCGAACGGGACATTATCATTCAAATGTCTGGATTCTTTGTTACATCCATGTTTTGTTTTTGAATAATAGTTGCCAAGGAAACCTGTATGATTAGTAATTTTGTGCAAATCTTTATCGCGTTAGGCCCGGTTGGTCCGTTAATGCTCTTCCGTGCTTGATCCAAATGGTTCCTGGTCCGGCCAATCAAAATGTTATTATCAGTTTATGATCAGCTCTGCTTCGGCATATTTTTCAGGTTTGACATCAGAGGGTGCAGAGTAAGTAATCCTTAGCTTTCCTTGTGTGAAATTGACTTCCTGAAGATTCATCAGGTTAAACTCGAATCTCCTCCTGGCATTTGGTGTATAAACCGCAACGCCGTTTGCCACCCCGACACGGGTAACTGTTCCGCCTGTCGCAATGTGATCAATCGTGATATCACCATAAACCGAATAATCTCCTGAGCGGTTGAATGTAAATCCTATCCTTGGAATGGTATCTTTTTCAAACGTCAGTGAAATATCGGAAAGAGTAACATCTGCAGATGGCTCTCCTACCCTTACTATAACCGGAATTGTGATCCCGAAAACAGGTATGAGCTTTATGGATATTGTGGAAGGATCATTTTGTGCCGGAGTCTCTTCTCCAAGCGGCTTATCCCGCGGGACTGCCCTGAAATACAGATGCGATCTGTATTCGCCTGGTTCCAGTTCCCTCGTCCCGGTCGCCTGAATTTTAATCGTCTGTACCTCATCAGGCCTAAGGGTCACGGACCTGGGGAAGAATCGAAGAAACGGGCTTGCGAATTTCTGTCCTTCGTCAGGCTCAGTTATGGTTTCAAAGGTTCCCTCCTCCGTCATTCTGATCTGAACAAACGAAATGGTGTAGGTGGCAGTGTCTTTCCCTATGTTTGCAAGACTCAGGTCCATAGACCTCTTTCTTCCGTCAAGAACAACACGTCTTGGGGTTACGAGCAGGTCTCCCTGGGCCTTTGCAATAAAAGGAAAAAAGACCTGAAGAAGGATCAGGCCTGCTGTAAAAAGCCGTAATGAAAGCTTTGTCATTATATCAGGTTTTAAAATTTCTGTCAGCGGTCAGTTAAACTCAAAAGTGATGGTATAGGTTCCTGTATAAACTCCGATGGGATTATCATTAAGTGTTCCAACACTCAGAGTAGCGCCTACGTATACAACCTGAAAGCCGTTTTCAAGCATTCCGGCACCCGGCTCCGCTTCCGGCACCGACCTCCAGTCTTCAACATTCATGGTTCTGGCAGAGCTGGTATGTGTTATGGTCACCGGTGCCGTGGGCAGGCTGATTGTAAACGCAACCCCCGGATCACCGGTGACATAAAAACTTGCAGCACTGTGAGTACCACTGCCCGGCCATACACTGCCCATGACCGATATAGAACTCTCAGGGGTAAGAATAAGCTTGCCTCCCTGATGGCCGGGAGAAAACTTCCCGAAACTGAGCTGCGACGTCTCTATTGCTGTCAACGTAGATATGACCTCGGCAGTTATATGGCCCGTTACCGTTGAAGCTGACGATGGCTGTGCTTCCGCCTTAATAGCGAAAACAAATAACAAAAATATAAGGCTTATAGATTTTATTCCGAGCCCCTTCATTATGCCAGTCTCAGTCCTTTTTCAGTTATTAGTTATAGTTGATAGTTACCGGGAAGTTTGCTGAAGTGTACACTCCGGCAACCTGGGCTGCTGCTACTGAAAGGGTAGCACCGACAGTAAATGCTGCAGCTCCCGTACCGTCTAGTGCGGGGGCAACACCGGCACTGTGCTGAAAATCGTTTACAGCCATTGTATTGGCTCCGTTAACCAATGTGACAACTCCATTTGCCGGAAGGGTAATGGTAAAAGTTCTGCTCGCTTCCCCGTTGACGGTGAATGATGCAGCAACACCTGCGGCAGGCGGAACAAGAGCGGGACCAGCAGCAGTTCTGGAATTGTCAGTTCCGAGAATTACTGTTCCAGCAGTTCCTGTAACGGCAATGATTCCAAAATCCATATCGCTCACCTTGGTGAGTGCAAGTGGGCCTACGATCGTTGCTGTGGCAGTTGTCTGTTCAGTATCCGTTGACTGTGCAAAGGTGCCGGCAGTAAACGCGATCATGATAACTGAAAACAAAAGGATCTTTTTCATTTTAACTTATTTTTTAATGTTTGTAATTGATTATTGTTATCGTTTAGTTTCGATTAGTTTATGAACTAACTGAAGCAATGAGGTTTTTAGTATTTACCCTTTTAAAAAATTTAATGATTCCTCATAGTAAAAGTAAAGCTTACCGTTCTGCCGGAATGGACAAAAACGGTAACTTATCAACAAAAGCCCGGGCTTTTTAACAGGGCTCAGAAGCTGCTGCTGCCGTCCCAGCAATGGGTGCAGAGCTTTTCTTTGGGCAAACCGATTGCGGTTACAAGATCGTCAAGACGCTGAAACATCAGGGTATCCATACCCAGCGTGGCGGCTATCTCATTGACCATCAGAGAGTATTTTTCAGAATCGGGATCAAGATATTCTTCAATGTTCTTCTCCTCACCCTCAAGCTTTACAATGGCCTTGCGTGCTGCAAGCTCAAGGGTTGAGCGCGACTGTGAGAAGTTCAGGAAGGGACAGGGATAAACCAGCGGTGGGCAGGCTATCCTCATGTGCAGCTCTGCCGCACCGGCCTGGCGCAGGTCGCGGGTGTTGTCCTTCAGCTGTGTTCCCCTTACGATGCTGTCATCAAGAAAAACTATTCGCTTGCCGCTGGTGAGTTTTTTGTTCGGAATAAGCTTCATCCTGGCAACCAGGTCCCTCTGTATCTGACGCTGAGGCATGAAGCTCCTGGGCCATGTGGGTGTATACTTTGAGAAGGAGCTCATGTAGGGAACACCCTTCTCATTGGCATAGCCAAAGGCATGTCCAATACCCGAGTCGGGTACACCGCATACAAAATCCGCCTCCACACTGTCACGTTTTGCCAGAGCGGCGCCACACCTGTAACGCACCTCCTCAACGTTGCGTCCTTCATACTCTGATGTCGGAAAACCATAATAAACCCACAGGAAGGCACAGGTCTGCATGCTCTTTCCGGGTGCCTTCAGCCTTGTAAAACCATTTGGACGGATATGCACTATCTCACCCGGGCCAAGAAAATATTCTGTCTCAAATCCCGTATTGGGGAATGAGCATGTCTCCGAGGCAACCACGCGGGCACCGTCGCGCTTCCCTATCACCACCGGCGTGCGCCCCAGCTTGTCGCGTGCAGCTATAATGCCATCCTTTGTCAGAACAAGCATCGAACAGGACCCCTGTATCTTTTCAAACACATTGGTTATGCCCTCAACAAACGAGTCTCCGTCACATATGATGTTTGCAACCATCTCCGTGGGATTGATATTGCCCATGAAGTTCTCGGTGAAATGCTTCTTCCGGGCCAGGAAAAAATCGGCCAGCTCGTTTATATTCACTATCCTGGAAACTGTAACCAGGGCAAACGGACCCAGATGCGAATTGAAAAGGATAGGCTGAGGATCGGTGTCGCTGATCACCCCCATGCCGATGTTACCCCTGAATTCCTTCAGTTCCGCTTCAAATTTATTCCGGAAATATTCGTTTTCAAGATTGTGGATCCTCCTTCGAAACCCTATCTCGCTGTCATAAAACACCATTCCGGCACGTTTTGTACCAAGGTGTGAATGATAATCTGTACCATAAAATACATCGTCAACACAGCTTCTTTCAGAGACTGAACCGTAAAATCCACTCATAAACAGATATTTATAAAGAAATGTTTTAAGAAAAATGTTCAAGGCTAAGATAATCAAACAGAAGAAAACCTTGTTGTACTGTAATAATTACTAATTTTGCACCGGATATAAAAACAAACAAATGGAAAATCAGGAAAAATATCAGGCTGAACACGTTGAGCATAAGAAAGGTGCTCCTGTTGTCATGATTGTGTCAACCATAATCCTGACGCTGGGCCTAATCGCACTGGTGGTACTCTATTACAACCAGAAGAGCAAAATGGTTGAGATGGAACAGGTACTGACAGAAGAGAAAGACTCTCTTGCAGGCGAGCTGCGCATGATGATGTACGGCTATGACACTCTGAAGACAAGCAATGATACCCTCAATGCTGAGATTCAGCGTGAACGTACCAGGATTCAGAAGCTGCTCGAGGTCAACGCTTCAAACGCACAGCTGATAAGAAAATATAAGGCAGAGATCAACACCATGCGTGATATCATGAAGAGCTATATCGTTCAGATAGACTCTCTCAACACGCGCAATCAGATACTGACCGCCGAGAATGTCGAGATCAAACAACAGATGACCGCAGTGCAGGATACTAACGTACAGCTTGAAAAGGTTAAGGAAGAGCTCTCTTCAAAAGTCTCCGTAGCCTCTATAATACAGGCCAAGGACCTGATTGCAGTTGCCCTGAACAAAAAACGGAAGGAGACCGATGAAATAAGAAACCTCGATAAAGTGAGGGTCTGTTTCACACTCAGGGAGAATCCCATAGCGTCGGCAGGCAATAAGATCGTTTACCTTAGAGTCGTACGCCCCGACCAGCTTGTGATCACACCCTCTCCCGACAATCTTTTTGAGGTCAGGGGTGAACAGCTTATTTTCTCGGCAAACAGAGCCGTCGATTATGCAAACGCTGACATTGAGATGTGCATCTTCCTTGACAATACAGGCGACTTCATTCCGGGCACCTACAGTGTTGAACTCTATCTCGATGGAGAGAAGATAGGCAACGGCAGCTTCATGCTGAAAGGCAGATAGTCAAAGCTCCGTAAGGAGTTCGGCAATAATATTATCAGATATCATTTTACCCTGGTCTGTCAGGACCAGGGTATTTTTTTCCCTTTTCATCAGACCGTAGCGGATATATTTGCCTGAAAGATTGATGAGATAATCATGCAGCTCCTTATCGTAGAAGGTCTCCACATGAGTAAGATCAATTCCCCACATCGTCCTCAGCGAGGTCATGACATACTCATTGAAGATCGTAAGTCTGTCAAGCTCTTCCCTCACGAATGGCACCTCACCTTCGGAAATTGATTTGATATATTTCTTAACGTCAGAGACGTTCCACTGCCGCGACCTCCTGTCAAAAGAGTGCGCCGACGGACCCAGACCCACGTACGGAACCTGCCTCCAGTACGAGGAGTTATGCCTGGATATGTATCCCTCAAGTGCAAAATTGGAAATCTCATAGTGAATAAACCCATGCTCCCTGCAGATGTTTCCAAGCATAGTAAACATTGATGTGCTTATTTCCTCGTCTGTCTCTGTAAGCTTCCCCTCCTTTTTCATTTTACCGAGCCGGGTGCCCTCTTCTATTGTAAGATGATAAGCCGAAATATGTTTTACCGGAAAGGTCAGGGTCTGTTCCAGGTCTGTTCTCAGTTCTGCCGTTGTCATTCCGGGAATACCGTAAATAAGATCTGCCGAAACATTTATTATTCCTTCTCTGAAAACAAGATCAAGGGCCCTGGCAGACTGGGCGGCGGTGTGCCGGCGACCGAGATACCTGAGTCTCTTTTCATCCCACGTCTGCACCCCGAGGCTGATCCTGTTCACCCCTAAATCCTTCAGCGAACGAAAATAACCTTCGTAAACATCATCAGGATTGACCTCCAGCGTTATCTCGGCATCATCAACCACATTAAAGTTTTCCCTTATTGCAGAGAGAATCTTCGCTGCCTGCCCGATTGAAAGCAGAGAGGGTGTGCCTCCTCCGAAATACACAGTATCAACCCTTTCGCCCTCGAGATAACGAGAACGCAGCGCCGCTTCACCGACAAGAGCCTGAACAAGAGCCTCCATTCCACTGTTGTCAGTGATACTGTAAAAATCACAGTAGCTGCAGAAGCTCTTGCAGAAAGGTATGTGAAGGTAAACGCCAGCCATCAGAAAATATAGACTTTAAAAGTACAAAAGATTTGATATTAGTTTGTTATTTTCACATTCTCAAAAACAAAGCATGCTATATCTCTTTATAAAACAATATTATAAGAGTATTCTGGTGGGATTGCTGATCCTCTGGCTAAGCCTTTCTGGCAGTAAAACACTTGTACCCGGCCGTATGCTCAGCATACCGTATATTGACAAAATGGGGCACTTTGCCATGTATGGGTTTTTCTCCGCCATGTTACTGCTTGACTCGTGCAGGTGGCAGACAAAACTCAGGTTTAATTACATAATTTTGATTATACCGGTCTTTTTCGGCGCGCTGATGGAGATTATGCAGATGACACTTACAACATCACGCAAGGCGGAAACGATAGACCTGCTGGCCAATATCGGAGGTGTCACGGCCGGTATTGTGCTTGCTCATATTGCAAGAAAGGTGATCGAAAAAATCAGAATATGACCGGCTGATGATCGTCTGCCTGGCTGATAATTGCTTCGATTGTTTTTGAGCTGAAGAACTTCTCAAGATGTACCTTCTCCATCCTCAGATCATTGTGAAGCACACATAAGCCCTCATCGGGGTTGTCGAAATTGCACCTCCCCCCCGTTATGTAACAGCTGTCAAAAAAATTCCTGCCGTCAATAGCATCAATTATATCCATCAGGGTCAGCCGCGACGCCGGCACGAGCAGGTAAAAACCGCCATGAGGGCCCTTGGTTGAATGCAGTATTTTTTTCCTTGCAAGCACCTGAAGGATCTTAGCCAGATATGGCTGAGGAATTTTCAGCTTTTCAGCAATCTCCTTTAATCCGGTATTGCATTTCTGTTCGGGCTTCGATGCGATGAAAATCACTGCCCGGATACCATATTTACATGTAGCCGAGAGCATTCAGGAAATTTTCACCGGGATTTTTTCAATACGCCTCTTATGCCTCCCCCCTTCGAAAGGAGTGGAAAGAAACGTTTTAACTATCAGGATGGCCTCGGCTTCAGTAAGGAACCTCCCCGGAAGAGCACAAATGTTTGCGTCATTATGTGATCTTGCAAGTCTGCTTATGTCTTCATTCCAGCAAACGGCCGAACGTATCTTCTGGTGCTTGTTGCTGGCCATGTTGATACCATTGCCCGAACCACATATCGTAATGCCATAGGCAAATTCTCCATTCTCAACCGCAATGGCCAGGGGATGAGCATAATCGGGGTAATCAACACTGTCTTCCGAGAAGCATCCAAGATCCTTTACTTCATACCTGCTGGAGATAAGCCATTTGATAAGTTTCTCCTTTAGCCTGAAACCAGCATGGTCTGAGGCGATTATGATCTTTTCCAAAATGCCTTTATATTTTTGTACAAATATAACCCTGTAATTATTAAAAGAAAAGAAAACATGTACTCTTTAATCGGTTCATAACATGTAACCGGATTTATAATTATTTGTTCATTAGTTATGACATGCCTCCACTTATGTTCCACATGTTATTTTAATCTGAATTCCAAATGTTTTTCTTACCGTTAAATCAAATTCTTTAAACCGGAACTGAACATCCGCACCTGGTATTTTCAGAAATTTTCCGGGATTTTTGCTATTAACAAAACTGGTGTAACCGTTGTTAATTAACTGTATAATTGTCTCTATTTCAGAAAAGGTACATTTTTTGCGGTGTTGAAAAGGTGTTATTAATGTTTTAACTGCGATTTTTGCAAAAAGAATCGTAAAATTGTTTGAACAGAACTAACAGCATATAATAACCATCATATATAAAAAATTTATCAAACTATAATAAATAATGGTTGTTGATAAAAACATATTAAAGGAGATCGAAACTCTGAAAAAAGAGAAGAATGCTGTGATTCTTGCTCATTATTATCAGACTTCGGACATTCAGGATATAGCCGATTTTGTAGGAGACAGTCTTGCCCTGTCACAGAAGGCCGCTGAAACAAAAGCGGATATTATCGTGTTTGCAGGTGTGAAATTCATGGCCGAGACTGCAAAGATACTATCTCCTGAAAAGAAAGTGATCATCCCGGACCTCCTGGCAGGATGTTCACTGGCGGATTCATGCAAAAAGGAGGACTTTGAAAAATTCATAAATGATAATCCGGGAAGAACAGTGGTAACATATGTCAATACAACTGCGGATATTAAAGCTCTGAGTGACATAGCCTGTACATCATCAAACGCACGGCAGATCATTGAATCGCTCCCTGAGGATGAGAAAATTATTTTCGGTCCGGACCGAAATCTAGGAAACTATATAAAAAGTCTGACGGGCAGGGATATTCTGGTATGGGACGGTGCATGCCATGTGCATGAACAGTTTTCACTGGAGGCGATACTTAAACTTAAAAATGAAAACAGTGGAGCCAAAATTATAGCTCACCCTGAATGCGAAAGACCGGTAAGGATGGTTGCCGATTATATCGGATCAACATCGGGACTCCTCTCTTTTGTCAGCAAGGATAATGGCAGCGTATATATCGTTGCAACTGAACCGGGCATAATCTACCAGATGAAAAAGGCAGAACCGGAAAAGAAATTCATACCTGCACCGCCGAAAGATTCAACATGCGGATGCAGTGAATGCAGCTTCATGAAGCTGATAACACTTGAAAAGATATATAAATCACTTAAATTTGAGGAGCCGGAGGTAACTGTTGATCTTTCAATAATTGAACGTGCGGCGGTACCCATAAAAAGAATGCTCGCGATCTCGGCAAAACTGGGCCTGTAAGATGAAAAGACTTTTTCTGCTCATGCTGGTAATTGTTCCCGCTGTTCTGGCTGCACAACAGAACGGAGGGCTTAAAGACGGATTTCAGCAGTTTAAGTATCCTAACGGAAATATCTCCAGTGAAGGATATATAAGGAACGGCAAACCAGATGGTTACTGGAAGAGCTATTATGTAACCGGTGTGCTGAAGTCGGAAGGGAAACGGACAAGTTTTCTGCTTGACAGTGTGTGGGTGTTCTATGATCAGGCGGGCGACACAACAGAAAAAATAAGCTACCTCCTGGGAAAGAGGAACGGATACTACGTCAAATACAAGAAAGATCCTGTATATGGATTATATATTCATTCAACGGAACTCTTTGCCGGTGACAGGAAGGAGGGTGCGGCACGCATCTATTACCCTGACGGTAAAACAAGACAGACAATACCCTATGTGAACGGCAAAAAAGACGGGCTGTCACGCGAATATGACCAGGAGGGAAAAATAATCACCCTGCTGGAATACAACAATGATTTTCTTATCAGCCGGTCGAGGATAAACCACACAGACGCCTCAGGAAAGAAACAGGGAGAGTGGCTGGATTTCTATCCTGGCGGGTCGATCAAAGCGGAGAGGAACTACCGTGATGACCTCCTGCATGGCTACTACAAGGAATATGATGAAAAGGGAAAGTTGCTGGTCACGCTTCTTTACGAGAATGGCAAGGTTACGGGAACAGATATTGATAACAGCGCCCAGATAGATATAGAAAACAGGTATGACGACTCAGGGCGCCTGATATATTCAGGCCCTTTCAGGGAAGGGATTCCCGTTGGTATACACCGTGAGTTCAATCCGGACGGCTCTGTGAAGAACGCGCGCATTTACAATGATAACGGAGTCCTTATATCTGAAGGGATTGTTGATGAAGAAGGAAACCGCAAAGGCCCGTGGAAGGACTTCTCGCCCTCGGGAGAGGTGACGGCAGAAGGATTATACACCGACAGCAGGCGTACGGGAACGTGGAAGTTTTATAATCCGGCAGGGAAACTTGAGCAGGCAGGGTCATACATCAACGGACGCATTGACGGTACTTGGCGCTGGTACTACCCTTCCGGCGAGCTCCTCCGGGAAGAAGATTACTTCCAGGGAAGAAGAGACGGCACCTATACTGAGTATACACGTACCGGAGAGATCATAGCCCGTGGGACGTATGCTGACGGTGAGAGAAACGGGGAATGGAAGATCACAACGGGAGACAATACAGAGGAGGGCACCTTTCTTCTTGGCCTGCGCGACGGCCTCTGGAGATCATGGTATCCTAACGGAAAACCAAGATTCAAGGGTGAATTCAAACAGGGTAACCCGGAAGGCAGGCATACTTTGTATTATGACAGCGGCAGACCGAAGGAAGACCGGTATTACAAGAACGGTTTCCGCACCCGGACCTGGAAGAAGTATAATGAAGAGGGTGAGGTGATACTCACCATCACCTATCGCGATGACATTGAGACGAGCATCAACGGAGTCCCGGTCAACCTTCCGGAGAGCAGCGTAAAGCGTATTAAATGACCCGGGGATGAGTGAGCAGTTTAATCTGAGGAAGGAGATAACCCTCGCGGGCGATGCGGAGCTCGAGAAACAGCTGAGGCCTCTCTCCTTTTCCGATTTCAAGGGACAGCAGCGCATCACAGACAACCTGGAAGTATTCGTCACCGCCGCCATGCAGCGCGGAGAAGCTCTTGACCATGTGTTGCTTCACGGTCCTCCGGGACTGGGGAAGACTACCCTTGCAGCAATTATTTCCAATGAACTGAAGGTAAAACTGAAGATAACATCTGGACCGGTGCTTGACAAACCCGGCGACCTGGCAGGACTTCTGACCAGCCTTGACGAGGGAGATGTACTTTTCATTGACGAGATACACCGCCTGAGCCCCATAGTTGAGGAGTATCTCTATTCAGCCATGGAGGACTATCAGATTGATATAATGATAGACAAGGGCCCGGGCGCCCGCTCCGTTCAGCTCAAGCTCAATCCATTCACACTTATAGGAGCCACTACACGGTCAGGATTGCTTACCAGCCCGTTGCGCGCACGCTTCGGAATAAAGTTCCATCTCGAGTATTATGACACTCCCGTTCTGAAAGGAATTGTGAAACGGTCAGCTTCAATACTGAATATCAGCATCAATGATGTTGCGGCGCAGGAGATAGCTTCAAGAAGCCGGGGTACCCCCAGGATCGCCAATGCCCTGCTCAGGAGAGTGCGTGATTTTGCCCAGGTGAAGGGTAACGGATCAATAGATCTCGAAATAACGCGGTACAGCCTTGAGGCGCTGAACATAGACAAGCACGGCCTTGACGAGATGGATAACAGGATACTGAAGACCATAATAGAAAAATTCAGGGGTGGCCCGGTGGGGCTTACCAACGTGGCCACGGCAGTAGGAGAAGAGAGTGGCACGATAGAGGAGGTTTATGAGCCATTCCTCATAAAGGAAGGTTACATCAAGCGGACACCCAGAGGCCGCGAGGCCACGGAGACGGCATACCGCCACCTCGGCATCGTGAGGGGGAAGGAAGATACCCTGTTCTGATCTGTGAAAAACAGATTATGTGGTCAAAAATAGTTGGCGATTTCTTAAAAACAGATAATCAGGAACTTGTTTTTTCAAGCCCCTTCAGGTCAATGATCCTGATCTTGCGGCCGTTGAGCTCAATTAACTTGTCGCTCTTGAACTCAGAGAGCAGCCGTATGACCGATTCGGTGGCCGTTCCCACAATGTTGGCCAGCTCCTCCCTCGTCAGGGAGATGCGCAGATACTTCTGCTCATCAAGGCCGAAGTCCTTGACCAGGTTGAGAAGCACCTCGGCAACCCTTTCCCTGACTGTCTTCTGGGCAATGTCAGTGATATAGGAGTTGGCCTCTGCCAGCTCATGGCATGTAAGTTTGACCACCTC
>CAZHTG010000035.1:0-6270 GCA_964535795.1 uncultured Rikenella sp. | reverse complement strand
CGCCGGAAGTCCTTCTCAAAATTAAGCCTGTCGGTCTCATCCCTTGTCAGGAAACGAAAGACGGCGTTGTTTTCAAAAGCGCATTTATCACAGAATGCTATGGTATAGTCATGCTGTTTCATTCGTTTGGCATATTTATTTTATCGGTCGAATGGAACTTTCATGAAACACGATAATCAAATCCTTTTGTGAGGTCTTGTTCATGCAAGTTTCATAACTCTGACGGTTAAGGGCACAAAGGTGTCTATTAATTAAGAAATATCATAAAATTTCAGTACGGAACTGGTTAAGGAAACGGATGTCATTTTCGAAATAGAGCCGCAGGTCATTGATACCGTATTTCAGCATGGCAGCCCGTTCAATGCCCATGCCGAATGCATAGCCGGTATATTTAGACGGGTCGATGCCACAAGCATCAAGGACATTCGGGTCAACCATCCCGCATCCCAGCAGTTCGAGCCACCCCGTGCCCTTGCAGACATTGCATCCTTTTCCGCCACAGATATTGCAGCTTATATCCATCTCTGCCGAAGGCTCTGTGAAAGGAAAGAAAGAGGGCCGGAGCCTTATGCTCACATTCTGGCCGAAAAGCTCTGATGCAAAGTAAAGAAGGGTCTGCTTAAGATCGGCGAAGGATACGTTTTCTGCGATATAGAGTCCTTCAACCTGGTGAAATATGCAGTGCGCACGGGCAGATACAGCCTCGTTGCGAAATACCCTTCCGGGAGAAATGGTTCTTATGGGAGGCCTCTGTGTCTCCATCACCCTCACCTGCACTGACGACGTATGTGTGCGTAGAAGAACGTCATGAGGATCAGATTCGGCCCCCGATCTCTTTTCTATGTAGAATGTGTCCTGCATGTCGCGTGCCGGATGGTCACCAGGGAAGTTGAGCATGGTAAAGACATGGTTGTCGTCCTCTATCTCGGGCCCCTCGGAGACGGTGAAACCGATACGGCTGAAGATGTCAATGATCTCATTGCGGACGATGGAGATCGGATGGCGGGTTCCCTCACCGAGAGGATATGAAGGCATTGAAAGGTCAACGCCCGAATGAACGGTTTCAGCCATTGAGAGACGATCCCTGAATTCATTGTACTTATCAGAGGCATACTGCTTCAGATCATTGAGCCACTGGCCGGTCTCCTTTTTTGCCTCGGGCGGAACTTTCCTGAAACCCTCAAAGAGTGTCGGGATCTGCCCTTTCTTGCTCAGGTAGGCAATCCGGAACTGCTCAAGCGCATCAGTATCCCTGATCACGAAATCATCAATCTCCTTCCTTAATTCTTCAATCCTCTCCTTCATCTCTTTGCCATGTACTTATTTTATGATTTTTATCTTTATGATCCTTATATCCTGCACGGGCCTGTCTGACATATCTGTTGCCGTCGCCGCGATGGCATCAACAACCTCCATCCCCTCGAGCACCTCCCCGAATACGGTATAGGCCCCGTCAAGGAATGGCGTGCCTCCGACGGTTTTGTAGGCGTCTATGCGTGCCTGCGGCATCACATACGGGCCTTCATCCTCCATGGCTTCATAAGCCTTTATAATGGCATTTTGCTGTATTATGTCATCGGTGACGGCAGTTGCACTGTCCTGTGCCTCTTTCCTCAGATCGAGAAGAGCTTTGTTGTAAAGGAACTGCCTTCGGTTGTATTCAATTCGCTGAATGGTGGAAGCAAGCGACTCGTCATCGTATACCTTTCCCTGGACAATATAAAACTGTGTCCCGGAAGAGTTCCTGGCAGGGTTCACGTCATCGCCCATGCGTGCAGCGGCAACCGCACCTCTCTTATGAAAGAGCGAGTCATTGATCTCGGCCGCGATGGTATAATCATCCTTAATCAGGGCGGTATCCTGCCTGGTAGAACCGTCTCCTGTCTGAATCATGAATTCCTTTATCACGCGGTGAAAAGTCACACCGTCATAAAAGCCGCTCTCCGCAAGTTTGATGAAGTTATCGCGGTGCAGCGGGGTCAGATCGGAAAGAGAGATGACAATGTCTCCTTCGGTGGTTTTGATCTCGGCGCGGACGCCTTTCTTGACGCCTGATGCGCAGCCCGAAATTATGAGTGCGGCTGCCAGTGTCAGTAACATGCGTAATGAAGTCCTCATTTTCTTATAATTTACGAATGACAAAGATATATATTTGCAGTAAGAGTTAAGCATGAACGATATACGCAAGCTTGCGGGCCAGACTTTCATTTATGGCTTCGGAACCGTTGTTCCGCGATTCCTGAACTATGCGCTGCTGACGCCCTTCTACACGTATATTTTCGGGCGCTCACAGTACGGCATTGTCACTGAGATCTATGCCTGGATGGTTCTTGCGCTGGTCATCCTTACATATGGGATGGAGACGACCTATTTCAGGTTTGCAGGCAAAAAAGCTCCTGCAGACAGGGTTTATGGTACTGCAATCATAAGCCTGTTCACAACCTCTGCCCTGTTCATAATTGCAATATCTCTGTTCATCGGACCGGTCTCGGGCTTCCTCGGTTATGGTCAGCACCCTGAATATATAAGGATGTTTGCATGGATAGTGGCCATTGACGCCTTCTCGGCCATTCCCTTTGCCTGGCTGAGGAGCAACCACAGGCCTGTAACATTCAGCATCCTGAAGATCATCAATGTTGTCGTTACCCTTATCACTGTCTTTTTCTTTCTGAAGGCAGCACCCTCACTTGCAGCAAAAGGCAACACATGGGTCCTTAAACTCTATGATCCCGAATTCCAGGTAGGATATGTATTTGTGGCCAACCTTGCCGGGTCTGCCTTTACACTGATATGTCTCATTCCCTTTATGCTGAAGATTCGCCCTGTCTTCGACCGGAAGCTGCTTGGAAAGATGCTGGCATACAGCTGGCCGCTCCTGATAGGCGGGATGGCCGGATCGCTCAATGAGGTGCTTGACAAGATCCTGCTTCGTAGGCTGATCGGGGGTAACGAGGGCCTCGCAATAGTAGGACTGTACGGGGCGGGCTTTAAGGTCGGAGTGCTTATGTCGCTCTTCATACAGATGTATCGATTTGCAGCCGAGCCGTTCTTCTTTGAAAAGGCCGGCACCAGCAATGCCAAAGAGACCTATGCGATCACCATGAAGTATTTCGTTATCGCAGCATTGATACTTTTCCTGGCGATAAACCTTTATATCGAAGCTCTGCAGATAATCATCGGACCCGTCTTCCGGGAATCACTCATTGTGGTACCGATAATCAGCATGGGTTACCTCCTGCTGGGTATTTTCATAAATCAGAGCATCTGGTACAAGGTCGATGACAAGACCATTTACGGTGCATGGATAACCATAATCGGGGCGGTGGTAACGGTAACGGTGAACCTGGTATTTGTGCCTGCATACGGATATATCGCTGCAGCCTGGGCCCACGTGGCATGCTACCTGTCAATGGTGATGGTATCATACTTCGTCGGGCAAAAGATTTACCCGGTGAAGTATGAGACCGGAAAGATATTTATGTATATCGCACTGGCGGTGGGTCTCCTGGTTGTTTCCGGCCTCCTTGCAGGGGAGAGTAAAATTGTAAATATTGTGGTTGACACTGGGCTGCTTATGATTTTCTTTGCGGTGGCAGAGATCAAAGACCAATTCTTTACGTTAATATTTAAGAGAGGACAATGAAGATAAGAATAGTAAACAGATCACCACATAAGCTTCCGGCTTATGAAACGGAGCATTCTGCCGGAATGGACCTTAGAGCCTTCACCGGCGAACCGGTTACACTGAAACCGCTCGAAAGAAAGCTTATTCCTACAGGCCTATTCATGGAGCTGCCCGTAGGCTTTGAAGCGCAGGTCAGACCAAGAAGCGGACTTGCCATCAAACACGGCATTACGGTATTGAATTCACCGGGAACCATTGATGCGGATTATCGCGGCGAAGTGGGAGTGATTCTTATAAATCTGTCCGCAAATGATTTTACCATCAATGATGGCGACCGTATTGCCCAGATGATTATTTCACGGCACGAAAAGGCGGAGATGATTGAAACGGAGGAAATAAACAGTACTGACAGAGGAGCCGGTGGTTTCGGACATTCCGGGAAGAGATGAGAAGCAGAGCGTTAATTATATTGGTTATTATTCTGGCTGGCGGATGTACGCATAAGGCGATAATGCCATCAGGAAATCAGGGAAAGTCAGTAAAATCAGACGGAAGCTATGATTACCTGCTGACAGAGGCACTAAGGCTGAAATATGTGGGAGATCTGAATGATGCAGCCAGGCTTTTTGAGAAATGCATAGAGGTGGACAAAACCAGGGCCGTGCCCTGGTTTGAGCTCGCTCAGATATATTCCGCTGCAGGTATGGGAGAAGCTTCACTGAAATATGCCTCAATGGCCGCGAGGCTTGAGCCCGGAAACTACTGGTATCAGCTTGCATGCGGATCGCTCTTCACTCAATACCAGCAGAAGGATTCCGCCATGGTCTATTTTACAAGAGCACTTAAAGCCGACAATCGTGCCATTGAGGTCAACTCCATACTAGCCGGCCTGTATGCTGAAAAGGGCGAGCCGGAGAAGGCGGACTCACTCTTCAGGGTACTCGATAATCATGGTGCACTGACCGATGATATGTTCCTGATGATGATCTCCGGACTGATAAATAAGGGCGAGATGGATGAGGCAGCCAGGAGAACGGAGAAACTTATCGCCAAGCAGCCAGGGGAAATGCGATATAAAGCGCTGCTTGCCGACATCTATTTCGAAGACGGCAAACAGAAGAAAAGCGACAGCATCTATAAGGAAATCATCGAAAAAAATCCTGATGACATAGAAACACAGCTGCTCTTTATGATGAACCTCGTCTATAAGAAGGAGTACTCAGGTATTACCGTTTTCCTGAATAATGTTTTTGAGAGTGACGTGGTGGAACGTGAGCGGAAAATTGCCGTTGCCGGCAGGCTTCTGAGTGATACTGCATATGTAAGGGAAAACACAACTTCGCTTGAAGAGAGCCTGTTAATCCTTGAGAAGAAATATCCGCAGGACGAAGAGATCCTTTCAATGAGGCCTACCATGTATGAGACCGTCGGAAGAACGGATGATGCAATTGCGCGGTATGAAGAGGTTCTGAAGACCGTTAAGCCCGGGTTTTATTTTTCAGAGAGACTGATATTACTTTACGCTGAGAAACGTGAGTACAGGAAATTATTTAATCTTGCCTCCGCTTACTCGCGTGAGAATAACCGCAGTATAATCGGCAAGGTTTATTATGCCATAGCTGCAATGGAGCTTAAGGAATATGATGTCGCGGACGAGGAACTTAAAAAGGCTCTGATCCTTGCAGGCAATAACAACGAACTGAAAGTCCAGGTTCTCTCAATGATAGGTGATCTGAAATACCGCATGAAGGACTTTGACAGTTCATATGGCTTCTATGAAGAGGCCCTGAAGATTTCTCCTGAAGAACCTCTCATACTTAATAACTATGCATATTTCCTCGCTGAAGGAGGACAGGATCTGAAAAAGGCCCTGAAGATGGCGGAATTGGTTATGGAGAAAGAGGGTGACAATGACACCTACATTGACACCTATGCCTGGGTTCTGTTCAAGCTGGGCAGGTACAGGGAGGCTTACAGAGCCATGATGAGGATCTTCAGCAGGGAAAGTGAAAGAGACCCGGAGATCCTGGAACATATGGGATACATAATAAAGGCCATGGATAATTGCAAAGAGGCAGTGGTTTACTGGAGAAGCGCAATTGAAATGGACAGCACAAAGACATATCTTGAGGAGGAAATCAGCAGATGCGCCAGGGAGTGAAGACAGGCATTATTGCCATAATGATTATATTGATGACCGGGTGTTCTGCTGCCAGGAAGAAAAGAACGGTTGTACCGGGAGAAATTACAACGGACGCAAGCCTGACAACATTAATAAACAGCGTCCGGAATTACAATATTACAGAAAAGGGTTTCGTGATAAAGCGAGGCCGGATTGAAATCGAAGGCACTGAAACAGATGGCAGCTTCGGACTGAATGTAAGATTAAACAGCAAAGGCGATTTTTTGGCATCTGTCAGAGGACCCCTTGGAATAGAGCTGGTAAGGCTGCTGGCTGTTGGTAATGACATTGCAATGATTGACAGAATTAACAGGGAAGTATATGTCGGGAGGAAAGATGAAGTACTGTTAAAGAATGGAATGCCCGAAGATTTTATGAAAACAGTTTTTGGTGATTTCCCTGTGGTTGATTACAGTAATTATAGGACAGATAAGAACCAACTGATTATTAATGCAAAGGGAGA
>CAZHTG010000034.1:0-32265 GCA_964535795.1 uncultured Rikenella sp. | reverse complement strand
TTGTAGTTGGCCATTCCCGTCACCTCGTGCGGCACAACCTGTCCGACCGAGATTATCAGGTCATGTCCGCCCGATGCGAGCAGCCGGTTGACCTGCACAGGGTAGTCAAAGTCAAGTTTTCCTCCGGTAACCTCTGAAACAAAGGCAGAGGGGACCCTTCCGAGCTCTTCGATATCGGTTCTCCAGCGGTGTTCCCTGAAGAGGGAATGAGGTACCGTGCCGAACATCCTTGATATCTCGCTGCTTTCCATTGGCATATGGGTTCCAAGGGCAGGCAGTATATCCTTCACCTTTTTGTCGAGCTGCTGCCACAACAATTCGGTTATCATTCCTGCCCCGGAGTGGGCACGGGTAATGTCGGGCGGAATTATAAGAATCTTCCTCCGTTGAGCAAAGGTTGCCAGTGCGTTTTTCAGAGCCTCGTGCAAGTCATCTCTTGTCAGCTCTCTCTCAGGTCCTGCTGCTGCGTAGTATATCATATCCCTGTTTTTTGCCATGAAGGTTTTTCAGGAAGCGACTCCTGAAACTCTTTCAGCAGTCTCTCCTGGTAGTCACCTTTGTATGTTCCTGCGATGAATCTGTCAAGTCCCTCATCGAAGAATAGTTTCCACGACCAGTTTTCATGGCCGGGCACCACCGGGAAGAAGAGTGCATTGTTGCCGAGGGCTGCCTTGTAGTCGCCAGGTGCATCGCCTATCATTAGTATCCTGTCATCAGGGTACCTTCCCTTTGCTGCCATGGTTATATGTTCGGTCTTGGTGCCGTGCTCCTGTCCGGCAATAGCCATGACATACCGGTCGATGGAGTGTTCTTCCCATTCCCGTACCAGGGCTTCATGGGGTGTCTGTGACACTACGATTGCATCGGCAAGTGTGCTCAGTCTCTCAATCGATTTGCGGGCATAGGGGAAAGGAGGGGTATTGCGAAGCCATTTTGCTATGTCCTCATTCACGGCCAGGGTCCAATTAAGGACGGGGACAAGGGCTGGGTGGGGGTTACTTGTGACATATTCCCTGAACACCGGGTTCCCGAGCCTGTTCTCCCTGCCAATCCATTCTCTGAGCGGTTCCATGTCAGGAAGCTCAAAGCCCAGCTCCTTTATCTCCGGTCTCTCTGCAAGCAGATCCATCACCCTGACCAGTGCCGGGAAACGGTTAATGCCTCTCGTTACCGAGTAGAGGTTGACGAATTCCCAGGTCTCGCGCACATACTTGGAGATGGCAAAGAGACCGAAATATTTGACGGTGTTCGGACAGAAGAACTCCTTGTGCTTGACCTCCATGGTGTCGAAGACGCAACCGTCAGAGTCGATGCCAATGAAGAACTCCTTCTCCGGCTTCAGTTGTTCAAGTATGTTCATTCTGCGAATGCTCTTTGGTTCATTTATACTACAATCGCCGGGCGATATTGTTTCGTCTAAACGCCGCTGTATGCACTGAAGCCTCCGTCAACAGGTATCACCACTCCCGTCACGAATGATGAGGTCTCTGACACCAGGTAAAGCATCGTACCAACGAGCTCTTCAGGCTCAGCATATCGTCCCATCGGTGTTGCGGATATGATTTTTTTGCCGCGCGGGGTCATCTCTCCGGTCTGTTCATCGGTGAGCAGGAAGCGGTTCTGGTTGGTGAGAAGGAATCCCGGGGCGATTGCGTTGACCCTGACGCCTGATGGGGCAAAGTGAACAGCCAGCCACTGGGTGAAGTTATTGACGGCGGCTTTTGCGGCCGAATAGGCCGGTATCTTCGTGAGAGGCCTGTAGGCGTTCATCGATGATATATTCAGTATGGACCCGCTACCTCTCCTGACCATATCCTCGCCAAGGATCATTGAAGGCAGCACCGTCCCTTTGAAGTTAAGATCGAAGACACCGTCAAATCCCTCGATGTCGAGATCAAAGAAGGTCCCTTTCAGGTCTTTGTCATTACTGCTGATGGTCTCTTTGGAAGTTGTGGCAGAGGCTTTGTTACCTCCTGCGCAGTTAACCAGTATGTCGAGTGTCCCGAAGGCAGACCGTATCTCGTCGCGGGCTTTCAGCAGCGACTCCCTGTCGGTCACGCTGGCACCGATGGCAGCAGCCACGCTGCAGTCGGGCCTGGCGACCATCTCTGCAGCGGTGATGGCGCCCCTGGCCGGGTTCACATCCAGAATGATGACTGTCACTCCGGCCTGGCACAGGCCTTTTACAAGGGTTTGCCCTATCACCCCGCTGCCGCCCGTGATGGCGGCCACTTTTCCTTTCAGATCGCTGAAATCATTCATATGTTCCAAGGTTTCTAATCAACAATAATCGGTTTGTATTTCGGTACAAGCATTTTCATCACAACCCATCCTATCAGGTAAGCTACTGCGCAGATGCAGAATATGATGAAATAGCCAGCCCTGATTCCTTCGAATCCGAAGAATTTCATCGGTTCGGTGACATAACTTGCGCCGGTTGCAAGAAGCTCCTTTGTCATCACGCTCTCTTTGCCTGCGAACATGGTGGTGCCGGATGAAAAGTCAAACAGCACCCCGGATCCTTTATTGATAAGGAATGCTCCGAAGCCTCCGGCCATGCCTCCGATGCCCGTGATGGTTGCTACGGCTGATTTCGGGAACATGTCACCGATGGTTGAGAAAAGGTTGGCTGACCAGGCCTGGTGGGCGGCGGCTGCAATACCTATGATGACAACCGGGAACCAGTAGGAGAGGTGCCCCAGCGGCTGAGCCAGCAGGGCCAGAAGCGGGAAGAAGGCAAATATCAGCATGGCCCGCATCCGGCCGGAGTAGGGATTCATCCCCAGTTTGTCAACGAAGTACCGGGGAAGCCATCCCCCGATGATAGAGAGCATGACGATGGCATAAAGCACAAATATAAGCAGCTTGGCCATGTTGGTATCGGAAGTAAGCCCGTAGACATCACTGAGATAGGCAGGCGTCCAGAAGAGGTAGAACCACCAGACACCGTCAGTCATGAATTTGCCGAAAGCAAATGCCCAGGTCTGCCTGTACCTGAAACATTGACTGAATGACATCTTCTTCTCTATCTTTTCTACGTTGTTGTTTGCCTTTGTCTCTGCTATGGTGTCCTGGTTGATGTAGTCGAGTTCAGCCTTATTTACCCTCGGGTGAGCATGAGGTTTCTTATACATGAAAATCCAGAATCCCATCCAGATGAAGCCAATTGCACCGATGGCAACAAATGCCATCTCCCATCCCCATTTTGCAGCAATAACGGGAATGGATATCGGTGCTATGAGGGCACCTACCTGTGCTCCTGAATTAAAAATGCTGGTTGAGAATGCCCGGTCTTTTTTTGGGAAAAACTCGGCAGTGGTCTTGATCGCTGCCGGGAAGTTGCCCGCCTCACCCAGGGCCAGCACGAAGCGCGCGAAAATGAACAATGTCACACTGACAGAGGTCACCAGTCCGATATCATCTACCGTGCCAATAATTTTGCGGGCCTCCTCAAAGCCTACAAACCACTTTCCGGCTGTAATTCCGGAGGTAGCTATACCGCAGAATGCGTGCAGCACGGCACCTGCCGACCAGACGCCGATGGCCCAGAGGAATCCTTTTTTGGTGTCTATCCAGTCGACAAACCGACCGGCAACAAGCAGGGAGATGGCGTAGAATATTGAGAAGAGACCGGTAATTGTACCGTAGTCATTGTTGGTCCAGTGAAATTCAGGCGCAATAAAGTCCTTCCATGTCAGTGACAGAACCTGTCGGTCCATGTAGTTAATGGCTACCGAGAAAAACAACAGGCCGGTGATGGCCCACCTGTAGTTTGTCATTTTGGCATCAGTGGTTTGTGCAGGCATAGTATGGTTTTGAAGTTATGATTCTTTCAGATGAACGGGTCACGCCGGACTGGTTCAGTCGGTTGCAATCCTGATTTTTTTGATTACGGCAAGCGTCTCTCTCACTTTGACGGTTATGGCATTCCAGTCTCCGATCTTTACAATATTATCGATGATAAGAGCTGAGCCCATCCCGACACATGTCACGCCTGCGGTGAACCATTTTTCAAGGTTTTCCTCCGAAGGTTCAACTCCGCCGGTAGGCATTATGCTGGTCCACGGGCATGGTCCTTTAACCGCTTTGACGAAAGAGGGTCCGCCGACGGCGTTTCCGGGGAAGATCTTCACAATCTCGGCACCAAGTTCCTCTGCCTGGGAAATCTCGGTGAGCGTCCCGCATCCCGGGATCCACATGATCTTCCTCCTGTTGCATATTCTTGCCACTTCGGGATTAAGTATCGGAGAGACAATGAAGTCAGCACCCATCTGAATGAAGATTGCTGCTGTGGGAGCATCAGTGACAGAACCTGCCCCTATCATCATTCCCGGGCAGTTTTCCACGGCCCACCTCTTCACTGAGGCAAACACCTCATGTGCGAAGGCGCCCCTGTTGGTAAACTCGAAGACCCCTGCGCCGCCGTCATGGCATGCTTTTATTACTTTTTTGCATATCTCTTCGTCGTGATGATAAAAGAGTGGCACAAGGCCTGTCTCCTCCATGGCAAGGGCTACCTGAATACGTGTAAAACCGGACATATTTTCTCTCTTTTTGGTTCAGAAACCGAAATAGTGTTTTGCGTTGTAGTATGAGATGTTCTCTACCATCTTTCCTATGGTGTCTGTCTCTGTTTCAGGAAGCTTTCCCTTTTCAATATCCTCACCGAGCATATTGCAGAGAATCCTCCGGAAGTATTCATGCCGGGGGTATGAGATAAAGCTTCTCGAATCGGTGAGCATCCCGACGAACCTGCTCAGGAGACCCATCAGAGACAATGCGTTAAGCTGGTTGGTCATGCCTGTCTCCTGGTCAAGGAACCACCATCCGGCACCGAACTGTATCTTTCCGGGGATGGTGCCGTCCTGGAAGTTGCCGATCATTGTAGCAATCAGTTCGTTATCTCTCGGGTTGAGGTTATAGAGGATTGTCTTTGTCAGGCTGCCGGAGGAGTCGAGCCTGTCAAGGAACCTGGAAAGATCCTTTGCCACCGTGAAATCGCCCATCGAGTCATAGCCGGTGTCAGGCCCGAGCCTGGCCAGCATACGGCTGTTGTTGTTGCGGATGGCGCCGTAGTGAAACTGCTGGGTCCAGCCCCGTCCGGCATCCATCACTGCCAGTTCGTGAAGCATGGCCGATTTGAACTTTGACACCTCCTCGCGGCTCAGGATGGTTCCTGAAGCGACTTTGGCAAAGATGGCTTCTGCCTCAGTCCCGGTGCAATCATCTGCATAAAACTGTTCTATTCCATGGTCACTGAGAACGCAGCCGGCTTCGGCAAAATACTGATGTCTTTTTCTCAAGGCTTCAATCAGCGTGTTAAACCCTTTAATCTCAGTGTCTGATACTTCCGAAAGCGTTTTGACATAGTCTCTGAATTTTCCCGGATCTTCCACCGCCATGGCCTTGTCCGGCCTCCAGGCAGGGAGTACATTTACTTCAAAATCACTGTTCTTCAGTTTTTTATGATGCTCCAGGTTATCTATGGGGTCATCGGTGGTACAGATCACCTCGACGTTGAATTTTTTAATCAGCCCGCGTGCCGAGTATTCGGGTTTTCGGAGCAGGTCTGTGCACTCTTCCCATATCTCCGGCGCTGTTGAAGGATTAAGTATCCGGCTGATTCCGAACACTCTTTTCAATTCGAGGTGGGTCCATGCATAGAGGGGATTGCGCATGGTCAGGGGAACTGTCTCGGCCCAGCGGTCATACTTCTCGCGGAAGGAGGTATCGTTCCCGGTTATGTATCTCTCGTCTACACCGTTCGTTCTCATTGCCCTCCACTTGTAGTGATCGCCCTCGAGCCATAACTGGCCGAGGTCGTCAAAACGCCTGTCGGAGGCAATGGCCTCAGGACTGATATGACAGTGATAGTCTATTATCGGCATGCCTTCTGAATGCTCATGATAGAGTTTTCTTGCGAAATCATTCTGCAGCAGGAAGTCTTCGTGGATAAATTCTTTCATTTTTCAGGAATTCAGTGATGCAAAACAGCTAATATCGTTATTGTCAGGGTTCGTGAGGGAGCCAATCCGGTTTCCCGATGAACCTGCTCATCCATAAAGGATCAATGTGTGAACAGAAGCCTTATATGCCGGTCATAAAGATTTTCCCTCACGCAGCCGGCGATCACATCCGCATTGGTCTTCAGTGCATCTGTATACACATCTACGAGTTCAGAGGCCACTTTGTAACCTACATGAATGAGCTGGCGAAAGCCGGGATTATAATCCGGGTTTCCCGGCACATGCCTGAGTGTGTCTGCATACTTGAGGCTGTCCCAGGTGTCAACAAGGCCAGGAGCAGGGAGGAGTTCCGGTTTGATATCAATGACGGTGGCGTAAGGTCCGCAAAGCTCTTCGCGTCTCTCATAAGCCCTGCGGTAGATCAGCCTGGCAATCTCCAGTCCTGAGCCCCCTGAAAGGGCAAGTCCTATGACTTCCTCAAGCCATGTGGTGCCTGCTGTCTTGACATGAATTCCGCAGTCATGTTTCCTGATTATCCGGCCCATCACGGGGTAGATTGAGAACTTGTCGCTTCCCGAGTGTACGCTCAGCTTCAGTCCGGCTGGCAGCCCGAACATTTTCACGGCGTAGTTTATAACGAGTATATCCTCCTCGAACTCCCTGCCGAAACGGGTGGGGTCACCCTCGTAGTCCACTCCCTTATTGAACCGACCCGTGAATTTGGGTGCTATGGTCTGCACAGGCACCTTCAGGTCAGCAAGGCCTTTGAGGATGAAGAGCATGTCAAGAGGTTGCTGAGGCTGGTCAACTTCATCCATTGAGACCTCGGTGACGAAGTTCCCTTCGCCCTTTACAGCAGCAATGTGCCTGTAAATAGCGGCAGCCTCATTGATGGCAAAGAGAAATTTTTCCGCGAAGGTCCTGAGATAACCCTCAGTGATGGTGAAGTGGTCATTGATGCCCGGGATCTCCAGTTCTCCGCAGTACGACCGGTGTGCCTCCACGAAGCCCTCTATGTCGGTGTCTGACGCTCGCTTGCCAATATAATCAGCAACGTCAAGGGTGAAGAAGTCAGAGTAGTCAATAAACCGCCCGACGGTATTGAGGTTGATGTGATCGGCATCGACAAAATATGGCCCCCGGTAACCAAGGGCACGGACGGCGGCATCTGCCTCAGACCTTGTATCCGATGGTTCAGAGTGTACTATATTATGCTCCCTGTTTGATTTGTTCCAGACAGGGGTGATCTCCACACCCATATCAGCGGAAGCCTTCATTAATGCTTCAAGCTGGGCCTTGCCCTGATGAGAGAACCTGTCTCCGATCCCGAATGAATACTTGCCTGTCTCTTTCATTTTGATCATTTAAATGGTGTTCAGCATTGTCGGAAAAATAGCAATAAAAACTAAATTAGGGTCTTAATTACTTATTAATTCAGCATTCATGAAGAGGTTTGCACTCATTGCTGCACTTGCCCTGCAATCGGTAATATTCTGCGGACAGCCAAGGCATATCACGGTAGCCGCCGACGGCAGCGGAGAGTTCACCACCGTCCAGGAGGCAGTGAACTCGATCAGGGCATACATGTCTGACACCACATACATGATTATTAAAAACGGCACCTACCGGGAGAAAATAGTTATCCCGTCGTGGGTTACAAACCTTTTCATGAAGGGTGAGAGTGTGGAACAGACAATCATCACCTGGAATGATCATGCCAACATCAGGAACATGGGTACTTTCAGGACCTACACCATATGGGTTCAGGGCGCGGGTTTCACCGCAGAGGATATCACCTTTGAGAACAACGCCGAGCAGCTTGGCCAGGCCGTGGCGGTGCATGTTGACGGTGACAGGGCGGTCTTTCGCAGGTGCAGGCTTCTGGGCAACCAGGATACCCTCCTCACAGCCAACCAGGAGAGCAGGCAGTACTACGAGGAGTGCTACATTGAAGGCACCACCGACTTTATCTTCGGTCCGGCCACCGCCTGGTTTGAGAGATGTCATATTCACAGCAAAAAGAATTCATATATCACTGCCGCCTCCACCGTTGAAGGGAATGAGTACGGTTACATTTTCAATCGCTGCCGGCTCACTGCGGCTGACGGCATCACAAAAGTTTACCTCGGCAGGCCCTGGCGTCCGTTTGCTGCCACGCTCTTCATGAAGTGCGAACTGGGCAGCCACATTGTGGCGGCAGGGTGGCACAACTGGGACAAACCCTCGAATGAGAAGACATCCCGGTATGCCGAGTACCGCAACAGCGGCCCCGGAGCCAACCCCGGGGCTCGTGTTGCCTGGAGCCGTCAGCTGAGCAGGAGCGAGGCAAAGAGATACACTGTTGAGAGAGTCTTTGCCCGCCACGACGGCTGGAGTCCTGTAAGATAACACCTCAGAGACTGGTTTTTACTCCGTTGATAAACACCTTTTCCAGTTTCACCCGCTCAGCCCCGGTAATTGATATTCCCTCCTGAACGCCGCTGAAGCTGCAGTTTCTGAGGTTGATGTCAGAGACATTGACCGACTCGTCAAGGCCTACTATATAGATTCCATATTTGCTCTCCTGAGAGGTAACATTTTCAAGCGTCACGTTCCTGACAAAAGGGGGAAAGCCTCTCTTGCACTCTTCGCGGGGTTCATACATGAGGTTGATCTTAAGAACAGCCTCGGAACACTTTCCCACCTTGACGTTTCTGACATTGACATTATCAATGACGCCGCCGCGGCAGTCGGATGTCTTGATTCGGATGACCCTCAGCAGTTCGGGGCTGTCCATTTCGCAATCCTCCACAAAGAGGTTGTAAAATCCTCCCGAGATCTCGCTGCCGATTACCACTCCGCCGTGACCGTCTGCCATGCGGCAGTTGCGTACGATAATGTTCTGTGACGGTATCGACCATCTTCTGCCGTCATTGTTGCGTCCGGACTTGATGGCGATGCAATCGTCACCTGTGTCGAAGTAGCAGTTCTCTATCAGGACGCCGTTGCATGATTCGGGATCGCAGCCGTCTGAGTTGGGCCCGGCGCTGACTATCGTCGCACCCCGAAGGATGAAGTTGTCAGTTCTTACCGGATGGATCACCCAGAAGGGGGAGTTCTTCAGTGTAAGGTCTTCGATCAGAACGGTATTGCAGTTATTGAAGTTCACCAGCTGCGGCCTGAGAGCTCCCTCGAGGCCGAAGCGGCGTTCTTCAACTGGTGTCTGGTTCTGTTCGTAGCCAAGCAACTGAGGTCTGCCTGCGATCTTCTGGTTATTCATCCCTTCGCTCCAGCCGTAATCAGGATTACCGTTCATCCACCACCACGCCTCATTGGAGGCCTGACCGTCAATGGTTCCCTTGCCCGTAAGAGCGATGTTTGATGCATCAATGGCGTATACCAGGGGGTGAATATTGTAGCAGTCCATACCTTCCCAGCGTGTCAGTACAGGGGGGAGGTAAAGCCCGTAGTCAGTTGAGAAGAGCAGGGTCGCCTTTTCGGAAATGTGCAGGTTTACATTGCTGAGCAGTGTTACCGGGCCGGTGGTCCATGTACCTGAAGGCACGTATACCACCCCCCCTCCGCCAGCGTGGCACTCTTGTATGGCTGCCCCGATGGCTTTTGTATTGAGGAATGAAGTGTCATCAGCCACTGCCCCGAAATCGGTGATATTGAAAGTGTCGGCAGGGAAAGATACCGTGAGTATCGATTGTTCGATCTCCGCGGCCATCTTCCACTTGTCACTGTCCGTGCAGGCAGGCAGGGCAGCGATAAGGAAGATAAATGAGTAAAGTAAGAAACGTCCCATGATTCTGGTAGCTGGTGTTGGTTATTGGGTTAGTGATTAAATGAAATAGAATATGAATTGGCAATTTCAAAGGTAACTCCTGTCCACTGCTGCGGGGGTACACTTTTTTGCCAAAATGGTGGATAATTTGCTCATTCAGGCAATAGGCCACCTTCGCCACATCCTACGTTAAAACTCCGGATGTTGACGAAGGCTACAGTGGCTAAAAGCAGTAGGCAATAGTCTCAATCTAAGAGATTGATTATCAGTTGATAATTCTTAATTCTTAATTCTCAATTCCATTTCCAGGCTGGCCATGATGAACGGGCCGACGCCCTTCGGGTCATTTTCGCGAATCACTTCACCAATATAATATTCATAGGAGCCGTCGCGGTAAGGATCGCCTCCGAGGCCTGCCACGCCGCAAATATTCGTCATTGTCACCAGTCCGGCGCTGTCGGTTTTGATGAAGTTGTCAATCAATCCGTTATAGGCCTGTTCAGCAGTTGTAAGATATTTGGCGTCAATGTATCCCATTCTGACGCCCTTGAATATGGAATAGGCGAACATGGCCGTGCATGAGGTCTCGATATAGTTGCCGGGGTCTCCTGAGCGGTCGAGGACCTGGTACCAGCCTCCGGTATTGGGGTCCTGTATCTCCGTAAGCTTTTCTGTCATGCCCTGAAGGATCGATATAATTTCGTCCCTGCCCGGCTGCTCCTCAGGAAGGAAATCAAGCACATCAACAATGGCCATGGAGAACCACCCCATGGCACGTCCCCATGCGTGCGGCGCCTGGCCTGTTATGCTGTCAGACCATGGCATAAGTCGCGAGGCATCAAAGGCATGCCTGTACAACCCGGTAGCAGGGTCATAGGTGTGCCGGGCCACAATGAGAAACTGGTTCACTACATCCTGAAAATCCTCCGGACGGTCATGCCTGAGAGCATACTCGGCATAGAACGGTGCACCCATGTAGAGGCCGTCGAGCCACATCTGGTCGGGGTAGATCTTCTTGTGCCAGAAGCCGCCTTCATCAATTCTGGGTTGAGAACCGAGCTGCTCCCTCAGTGTGCCTATAACCTTTTCATATCTTGGATCACCGGTACGGTCATATAAAAGGAACATCATCTTCCCGGGATTAACCTGGTCAATATTGAAATTCTCCATTTTATATTTGTAAATGACCCCGTTTTCATCAATAAGGGAATCTGCATAACCCTTTGCATATTCATAATATCTACTGTCTCCGGTTGCCTTCTCAAGCCGCATGAAGGCAAGGCCCATAAGACCCTGAGTGTAATTCCACTTTTTCTCCGTCACGAAATCAGCCATCCAGAGAGAAGGGTTCCGGATCATCTCCGATTCTGCCATGCGCACTGACCAGAGCGGGGAGTTCAGTCCTGTTTGCCTGCTGCCACCGCATGAGGAGATGATAAGCAATGATATGAAACAGGTGAGTGTGATGGTTAATGACTTTTTCATGTGTAGTCTGGTTTTTGGGTCAGGATTGTTTCTGTTTTGCATGGTTGTCGCGGTATTCCGTAGGGGTCATGCTGAAGCGCTGTTTGAAGATACGCGAGAAGTAGCGGGGATCATTGCATCCGACCATGTAAGAAACCTGCGAGATGGTGTATTCGCCCGACTCGATCAGTTGCGCTGCTCTCTTGACCCTGACCTCCCTGATGAATTCTATGGGTGCCAGCCCGGTCAGGCTCTTCAGCTTCTTGAAGAAGACGGATCTGCCAACGCCTATCTTTGAGACAAGCTCGTCAACGGTGAGGTCGGCGTTGTCAATGTTCTGTTCCATGACCACCATCAGGTTCTTCATCAGCTTGTCATCATAAGATTCCACAAAAGGTTCAGATGGTTTCACCTCATATGCTATGCCGGCTTTAGAAGGAGGGTAGTCTGCAAGGGTTGAGAGGAAGAGCTCCTGGAGCTTTTTGCGTTGCTGAAGAATGTTTTCGATCCTTGCCCTCAGGTAGGTGGAGCTGAACGGTTTGGTAATGAAATCATCGGCTCCTCTCTTCAGGGCTTCGACCTGCGTATCGAGATCGGTTTTGGCTGTCAGCACCACCACGGGTATATGCGAGGTGGTCACCTCTTCCCTGATCCGGCGTGCAAGTTCCAGCCCGTCCATCTCCGGCATCATCAGGTCAGTGATGATTATGTCAGGCAGCTGGCTGCGGGCAATCTCAAAGCCTTCGAGGCCGTTTCCTGCCTCAATGACATGGAAGCCGTCGGAGAGAATGATCTTTATAAAGCTTCGCAGTTCTTCATTGTCTTCCACAAAGAGAAGGACCGGCTCATCATCATCCTGCCTGTTTGCTTCATCGGTTTCGTCCTCGTCATCCTGCATGGCCTTCTGTGTATACCGCGACGACGGCGAGCTCTGCCCGTCGGACAGGACGAATTCGGTCTCATTGTCAAAGTGTGAAAACCCGAGCCTGAATGTGACCCGGAAGGTGGCGCCCTTTCCCTCTTCACTCTCAGCTGTCAGTTCCGCCCGGTGAAGCTCAGCCAGCTCACGGCTAAGCGAAAGGCCAATGCCAGTTCCGGGCTGCATTGATATAACCTCCTTGTCGTCACTGTCGAACCTCATGAAGAGATTTTTCATCTTTTCCCTTGAAAGGCCGGTGCCCTGATCAGCAACAATAAGTACCAGTGAATCAATGTTTTTAGCAATGGTAATATTTACTCTCTTTCCCCGTGGGGTGAACTTGAGAGCATTGGTTATGAGGTTGTATGCAATCTTCTCTACCTTATCCCTGTCTGCCCACACCATCTCTCCATCGGAGAGATCCTCCACTATAAGATGGATGCCTTTATCGTCGGCTACCTTTCTGAAGTCTGTGCAGATACCCGAGATGAATGATCCCAGGGGGAATTCCTCTATCCTGAGCCGCATCTTTTTGCTCTGGACCTTCCTGAAGTCAAGGATCTGGTTCACCAGCCTGAGCATCCGCTGGGTATTGCTCTGTACCAAGGTGAGCTGGTCCCTAACTTCCGGCTCAAGGTTATTGTTATGAAGGATATTTGTGACAGGTGAAGATATCAGCGTAAGCGGTGTTCTCAGTTCATGGGATATATCTGTGAAGAACTTGAGTTTAAGATTTGTAATGAGTTGTTCAACCTCAACCTTATGCCGCAGCTTGTAGAAAGTGAAGATGACATAAATAGTCAGTCCGATGAGGACCAGGGTGACCAGTATGAGTAATACCTTTGAGAGTGTTGTCTGCCAGAAGGAGGGATTTACAGTTATCTTAATGGTGCGTGTGTTGTCTACCCATATGCCGTCAGAGTTTGTTGACCTGACGCTGAAGGTGTATTCACCCGGGTCGAGGTTTGTATATGCTGCGCTCCTTTGCCCTCTTCCTATGATCCAGTCAGGGTCAACCCCTTGCAGCATATGGGCATACTGAATTGTTTTCGGATTACGGTAATCGAGTGCTGAATATTCGATGTTAAGGCTTTTCTGGTCATGCCTGAGCTCGAGCACCGGACCGGCATTTTCTGCATCAGCGGATGAGGCTCCACCGGCAGTATGGATATCCGTACCGGCGACTGTCAGACGGGTGAAGACCAGGGGGGGGACGTAGTTGACCTTCCTGACCTGGGAGGGATTGAAACAGTATATGCCGTTGTCAAAGCCGAACATGATCTCATTGTCTGCCGTCCTCAGTCCTGTTGCTTCCGAGAAGTATCTTTTCTCCACCCCGCTCTGTTCGCTGTATATTTCAAACGATTCGTTCCGGGTGTTGAATTTAAGTATGCCTCTCTCGCTGCTGAGCCAGAGGTTGCCCTCCAGGTCGTCAACGATACTGAGGATCACGTCATCGGGTGCGCCTGTCTTGACGGTATACGATTTAAAGGCGGGTATTTCGTTGCCTGACCCGCCGTTGATGACACGGTTCAGACCGCCTCCGAATGTTGCCACATAAATTTCATCCGATGGCGAGCAGTAGATGTAATGTACATCATTGTTGGCCAGGGTGGTCTCAATCATGGGATCAAAGAAGCATGTAAGGAATTGTGCTTCTGCAGGATCAGTGAAATTACGGTTGAATATCACGAGTCCGCTGGTGGTCCCCACCCAGATCCTGTCATTATGATCTGAAGTAATATACCTTACTCTTTTATGATTTGAATAGGGGTAGTTCTTCAGCCTGTTATATGAGTTGATGAACCTGAGTTGATCGTTCTCAAACGAGATGTAGTTAAGGCCTCCGTTGAATGTTCCCACCCATATTCTTCCGAAAGGGTCTTCATATATGGAATAAACGTTATCATGGCTCAGGCTCCAGGGGTCATCATCGTCGTGTCTGAATCCGGTTATCCTGTAACAGCAAGGAGAGCTGCTGCCGGTGGGTTCAAGCCTGAAGAGCCCCCTGCCTTTCGAACCCATCCAGATATTTCCATTACGGTCCTGGGTAATAACATAGACCAGTGCATTAAACGCGTCGCCCGAGCTGAATGTGCCATTGTCTCTCAGGTAGCCAACCATATTGTGTTCAGGGTCAAACAGGTATACCCTGCCGTCACGGGTAGCTGTCCACAAATACCGGTTATTGTCCTCAAAGATCGCCCTGACCTCATTTTCGGAATGCGAGGAGGTGATCTGTTTTGGGCTGATCACCCTGAACTGGTTCGGGAAGAAGGAGATCTTTTCAATCCCTCTGGTTATGGTGCACATCCAGAGGTTCCCCTGGTTGTCGGACATGGCTGAGTGGATCAGGTTCGGGAATCTCCGGTCATCGCTCCCCGGCTCATTGAAGAAATACTCCAGACGCCGGTCAATGCGGTTATACCTCGAGAAACCGCCGCCGCGAGGGCAGATCCAGAGTATGTCATTGACATCTTCAAAGATGACGAAGCTGGGAAGGAGGACATTGGGGTTCGTCTTATCGACGTTCATTTTATAATGCTTCACCGTACCGCCGAAAGGATCAAAGTGGGTCACCCCGTCAGCCATTGATTCTATCCACGCCTCCCCGTATCTGTCAATGTAAACCGATACCATTTGATTTGTGGGAAGCTCGGTGTAATGTCGGCTCTCATACTGTTTCTTCTCACCGGTAACGGGGGTGTAAACAAAGAATCCGTCACCCGAAGTAAGGATAATAAGCTCACGCTGGTTCAGTGGCCTGATGCTTATGATATCAGAGCTGACGCCCATCTTTATCTCCTCGTGAATGCCGGCATCACTGTCGGTTACTACAATGGTCCCGTTGCCGGTTCCGAACCACAGCCTGTCGCCTTGCTCGTGAAGACAGAAGAATGTGTGATTGCCGGCTGTCGTGCCATTTCTGAGGACATGCTCAGGCATCTCTTCATCACCGGTGACCCTGAAGAGTCCGTTATCGGAGAGGATCCATACCGTCCCGTGGCTGTCCTTGCTGATGAGTTTTACGGCCGGGGTTTGGGTAGAACCGTTTCTGCAGACAAAACGGTCCAGTTTATATTCCGGAGAAGAGGATGACGATATTACCCTGATGCATGTGCCGGCTTCAGTCGAGAGCCAGGTCTCGCCGCCGCTGAAACAGTATATCTGGGTTACGGGCGAGTAGTTCTCCTGGCCGGCACTTATCTCGTTGAAGTTTATGAACTCTTCGGTTCGTGTGTTCATGCGGTACACCTCGCCGTCATTGTTCATTATCCACAGGTGCCCCAGGTCGTCTTCTGTTATGCGGTCAACCCTGTTGTTGGTCAGGCCGTAGCTTGAGTTGAACCCTGACTTGTAGACCTTGAAACTGTACCCGTCAAACCGGTTCAGGCCGTCGAAGGTGCCGAACCACATCAGTCCCTCACGGTCCTGGTGCATGGTCAGGGCCACCCCCTCAGACAGCCCGTCCTCCACCGAATAATGTGTAAAGGCGCACTTGGGCTGGCAGTGACCGGTACGTAATGTCGCAGCGGACAGAATAAGGACCAGTACTGTTATTCCGGCAGGATGGCGCATGCGGGTCTAATCGGTTAACACCCTGAGTGGTGATCTGATTCTCTGTGAGAAACCGGTGATATAGTCACTCCACGCCTTATCGGATTCAAAGCCCCATTTGCTCCATCCCCCACCTGTATAATAGGTCAGAGGTGTGCCCGGTGAATATCTTGTCACTATGAGGAGATGATCACTTGTATCCAGCACGGCAGTGGCAGGGGTAGAAAGCACTGTCCCGATGTAGGTTATGCCCCCTTCGCCGCCATCGAGGCGATAGGCTATGGCATTGTTTTCAGGAGGGAAGAGCAGGGGAGAGCCCTCCTCTCTTTTCACTATCCCTGCGGCAACGGTGAACTCCTCGTCGAGACCGGTATACTCCTCCGTCACCTTTGACAGCTGGCTGCCTGCATCGAGTGAGATTGTGCGCGTCTCCGTTACAGGCAGATCGCGCACCATAAAGGCAGGGTAAGTCAGTCTGAACGATGTGCGCAGCGGGCCGTTGTCAAGAGTCTGCCAGTTTTCAAAATTGATAGCCAGCCATAGTGAATCGTCCACGAAGGGTGCCATGGCGCCGGCGCCGAGGGTACGGCCTACCTTGTAGCAGTCGCATCCTTCACCGTTGTCATCGTGATAGCTGTTCTTCCCGGCAAGGTATTCGGCATACCACCTGTCAATGACCATCTTGTCGGTACGCTTGATCCATACGTCCAGTCCGTTGCTGGGGCCGTCCTTTTCAATCAGGGCAGGACCATAGATACGGAAGGCTATGCGGTCATTCTCCCAGGTGTAATCATCATATCTCTCGGGGACAAATCGTCCGTAGGCCTTTGCCTCATAATCGGCGGGCTCTCCTGAAGCAATAAAATACACGGAAGATGAGCTGGCCTTCACTTCGGCCTGGAAGATCAGCGCCTGCGGTTCAGTCTGCCCGTTGAAGATGGCCTGTGATGGCACTTCGTTGCCCTTGCTGTCGGTCACAACCAGCTTTAAGGGATTGGATTCCGGGAGCCGGGCCACTATATCTGCAATGGATATCTCAACTGTCTCTGCCCTCCTGTCTGAAGGGAGGGTGTTTTCAATTGTGATCTTCATCCGGTCAGCGGTGCAGCCAGATATGATCAGGACTGAGGTCAGAATGAGAAGCAGTTTTTTGTTCATGGTAAGGTTATTTATTTTGGTTGTTTGCCGATATATGCAAGTATGCCACCGTCTACGTACAGAATATGTCCGTTGACAAAATCAGATGCCTCTGAAGCGAGGAACACCACCGGTCCCTGAAGGTCTTCAGGTGTGCCCCATCTTGCGGCCGGGGTGCGGCCAATTATGAAGGAGTTGAACGGATGGCCGTCTACACGCAGTGGTGCCGTCTGAGGAGTGGCGATATAACCCGGCCCGATGCCGTTGACCTGGATGTTGAACCCGGCCCACTCGCATGCAAGGTTGCGTGTCAGCATCTTCAGGCCGCCCTTGGCTGATGCATAGGCTGAGACGGTCTCACGTCCCAGCTCACTCATCATTGAACAAATATTAATGATTTTACCGCCGCCTTTCTCTATCATGCCGGGTGCAACGGCCTTTGACATGATGAAGGGTCCTGTAAGATCTATGTCAATTACTTCACGAAACTCGGCCACCTCCATCTCAAGTGCAGGAACCCTTATAATAATGCCGGCATTGTTAACGAGGATATCAATCACCCCTACCTCGGCAGTGATGGCTGCTATATTCTCCTTCACGGCGTTTTCATCAGTAACGTCAAAGAGATAGCCTCTGGCATCTATTCCGTCTCTTCTGTAATCTTGCATGGCTGTCGTCACCCTCTCCGGGTTGCGGTCGTTGAAGACGATGGTTGCGCCGGCCCCGGCGAGGGCTTTGGCCATCGCCATCCCGATTCCGTATGATGCTCCGGTGACCAGCGCCACCCTTCCGTCGAGCCTGAACAGGTCTTTACCCATAGTTATCAATTAAGTTGGTGGTTAATGATGTTTACCTCAGGTCTGTCTGTTTGAGGAAGTCCTGGTCTCCGTAATCGAGGTTTTCTCCTCCCATGCCCCAGATGAATGTATAGCTCGCGGTGGCGGTGGCGGCATGGATGGACCACTGCGGCGATATCACCGCCTCATTGTTCTTCATCCATATGTGTCGCGTCTCGGTAGGTTGACCCATGAAGTGGCATACGGCCTGGCCTTCAGGCACTTCAAAATAGAAGTACACCTCCATCCGGCGTCCGTGGGTGTGGGGAGGCATTGTGTTCCATACGCTTCCCGGTTTCAGTTCGGTCATGCCCATCTGTAGCTGGCAGCTCTCAAGCACCTGGCTCACCATCATCTTGTTGATAACCCTGTGGTTGGCTGCTTCCGGTGAGCCCATCTCTGCGGTTATGGCATCATTTTTAGAGACTTTCCTGTCAGGATAGTTGCGGTGGGCAGGAGTGGAGTTGAAATAGAAGAGAGCCGGATTGTTTGCATCAGCGCTTTCAAATAATATTTCCCTGTCGCCGCTGCCAAGGTAGAGGGCTTCCTTGAAGTCAAGGTCAAAGAGGGTGTCGCCAGCCCGAATTCTTCCCTTGCCACCGACGTTGAATATGCCCATCTCACGCCTGTGAAGGAAGAATGACGCCTTCACCTCGTCAACGGGCTCAAGCTTCAGCGCCTCGCCTGCCGGTTTGGCTCCCCCGACAACCATGCGGTCATAGAGGGTGTAGACCATCGTAACTGCATTGTCGCTGAAAAGAGATCCGACCAGGTGCTCTCTTCTCAGACGATCGGTGTCCCAGTGCTTTACGTCGTCAGGATGTGCGGCATACCTGACTTCGATATCTGTCTTCATGTTTCCTCGGTTGGTTACTGCAAAGTTGGTTTAAAATAACCAAAAATTGTGGAAGAATCGGTCAGATATGTGTATTAATTAGGCAGTAGAGGGGCGAGCGTTTAGTAATGACCCGGTGGGTCATTACAGCGAAGCAGCCAGATTGCAGGGGAGGCAATAGGCAATAGTCTTCAAGTTGAAAGTCTTCAAGTCGAAAGTCTTAAGGTTTGGCGGTCATGCAGTCTGATTATTAATTTTTCACTACTGCCTACTGCCTATTGCCTATTGCCTGCTAAAGATACTTCCTGTCTTCGTGGGGGATGTCAAAATATTTGTCGTACAGTTTTGTGTCAGGACCCGTCCTTTCGACACCTGTCTCGCTGATCTTGTAGGTACAGTTTTCTCCGACTATACCCGAAAAATAGATGTCATACTCCTTCCCGTTCTCATCTATCATGATGATCCTTACAAGGTGAGGATACTTCATGCTGTTAAGCTGTGAGTGACAGATAGGACAGTTGATCAGGTATTCTGCGCCTTTCTCCATTTCGAACGACGGGTGGGTCGTTTTCGTATAGTTTCCGAGCTCCGGATCCAGAAAGACCAGACCCCTCCTTGTGCTGTTGATCTTTGTGGCAGAGAGCACTATCGATGACTTGACCTTGAGGTGTCCCCTGCACGCCTTGCATAAATATTCAACGGCCATTTTTTACCTCCTTTTTATTAATAAGTTCAATTATTTTGTCACAAGCTGCATGTACAATATACGATAAATTTTCGCCGAATGCAATAGTTTCCGGCTGAATTGCGAGGATCAGCAACTCATTTCTGAAGAACTCAGAGAGTTTTTTAAGGGAGATGTTGTGGGTATTGAAAGTCAGGTCACTTACCTGTTCCACCGGTATCAGGTCGAAGCTCCCTGCGGGCCTGTTCATGTCAACACAATCGATCACCACAAGCGTATCGTGATCTGTGGAATTGATCTTTCCGATATAGTTTTCGATGCTTACCTCCGGGGTGATGACCTTAATATTTTCTGTCTCCCTGATCCGGGTGCTGATGTATACTCCCGCTCCGTCATCCTGTCTTAGCAGGTTGCCGATACCGACAAAGAGTATTTTGCGGTCGGTGTGAGAGAGAAGGGCTGTAAGTTTTTCAGGCACCTCTGAAAAGATACTTGACTGTGACCTGTCTGAGGCAGTTAGGGCAGATTACATTGAACATATCCTTCCTCTGGAGTTTCTCGCCTGGCTCTGCTGTGAGATCCTGCCCATGGGCGAGTTTTAGTTTGCTGTTAAGTACGTTAAGGTTCAGCACCGAGGCGAATGCTTTCGGGCCAAGCTTGCGGTGCATGAAGTTGAGGTGTTCCACTGTTGTAATGACTGCACCGCAGCTCTCGCACACCAGCAGTTCCTTCTCCTGGTATTCGACGTTGTTGGCTCTGTCAAAGACTGCCAGGTCATAGATCTTGTCGGAAAGCTTTACGCCCTTGCCGGTGATGCAGTGTTCCTGGCACTGGCCGCAGAAGATGCACTTGCCGTAGTCTCTCCTGATGGTCCTGATCTTTTTCTCCCTGTCATCGGTAAAGGTGATGGCCAGCGGGGGGCATACATTGGCGCATGTTTCACATCCCACGCAGTTGGCATCGTCAACAACGGGCTTTCCCCTGAAGTCGGTGAACGGCACATGCTCCTCTGCCGGGAATTTTGATGTATATGCCGGTGTGACCAGTGATATCACTGCCTCCTTAAGCTCTCTCAGTTTGGGGTACTTCATTTCACTGCCTCCCTGTAATCATCTTTGACACTCCTTTTATCCATTTTCGTTCCGAAATGGTATGCTCCCCTGACAAGGGCATGCGCTGCCACCGTGGCGGTAAAGAAGAGCACCGGGATGGCTACGAGGGCCCTGAAGCCTGCACTGCCTAAGCCGAAGTGTACCACGACACCGAGAAGTATGCTGCAGCAACCCAGTGTCACACACTTGGTGGCTGCCTGCAATCTGTTGTACATGTCAGGAAGCCGTATCAGCCCGATACACCCGAAGATGTTGAAGAGAACTCCTAACGATATTAAGATTATGGCTGCCATATCATTCGTTCAGTTTTTTACCGCTGAGGTATTTCGCCAGCGTAAGGGTTCCGATAAAGCTAAGGATGACCCAGGCAATTCCGATATCGAGAATGAAGGCCTTGCCGGTCTGCACCGTAATTATGCCGCAGATACCCACCACAAGTATCCCGAAGATGTCAATACCCACCATCCGGTCAGGTATAGTCGGTCCCCTGATGATACGGTAGAGACAGGCTGCGCACAGGGCAATCTGTATGTAGAGCAGTATATTCAGGAAACTGGTCATTCCGCAAATTTTTTAATGTATTCTTCAAATCTTCCGGTTACCATCCGCGTATAGAGAGCCGGGTCTTCAGTCCGGATATAGATCCAGTGTATGTACATCTCATCGCCGATGATATCAACGGTTATGGTCCCCGGTGTCATGGTGATGGAATTGGCAAGCAGAGTTTTTGCAAATTCTGAAGTGAGGGTGGTTTTAACCTTCACTATCCCGGGTTTAATAGGCATTGCCGGATGGAGCACACGGTATGCAACATCGAAGTTAGCCTTTATGCAGGCCCAGATGAAGGTAGCCAGGTAGACAACGAACCAGAGCCAGCGCCGGGGCTGCAGGAATTTATAGACATTATGGAAGTAATACCTGCCGAAGATGGCTGCGGTGATGGCTGCGGCAACGGCTCCTGCTGCAAAATTCGGAACGGTGAATTTAAATGTTATGAGGAGCCAGAAGATCAAGGATAATATAAACACTGTCACATATCTCATATCACATGCCGGTTATTTGTGAGGAATATTTCATCTGGTCCATAAGTATGTCAGTTGCCGGTGAGAGCACCGATTCACGTAAGCCCGGCAACGCCAGCAGACTGAGCAGGAGGCAGACTACAGCCAGTGTGATCATGCTCAGGAGCATTGGCAAAGGCACCTCTCTGATACCGCTCTTTATTTTGCCGGGCTCAATGTTATAGAATGCATAACGCTGGAACTTCATGAAGTATGCCAATGTGATGATGCTTACCACTGCAGCCAGTGCAGCCAGGAGATAAAAGTGCCCCATGACGGCTGCAACGATGATGATAAGTTTGCTGAAGAAGCCGTTGAAGGGAGGAATCCCTGAAATGGAAAGGGATGCGGCAAAGGAGGTCGCCGAGGTTACCGGCATGTTCTTTGCCAGTCCACCCATTCCCCTGAGATCGCGAGTGCCGGCAGAATATTCGATGGCCCCGGCATTGAGGAAGAGCAGTCCCTTGAAAGCGGCATGGTTAATCATGTGAAAGATGCCTCCGGTGATTGCCAGTGCAGCCACGTCACTTTTTATGCCTCTTGCCATAAGGAGCATGCCGATGCCTACCGACATGACCACGTATCCCATCTGGCTGATGCTTGAATAAGCAAGCAGGCGTTTGATGTCCCACTGGCCAAACGCCAGGAAGGTGCCGACAACCATTGAAAGAGCCCCGAGAGTGGTGATCGTAGTAGCCATCCCTTCGGTTATTTCGAACATGTTGAAGAAGAGGCGGATGATGACATAGATACCCACAGCCTTAATCAGCACTCCGGAGAGCATCGCCGAGATGGGCGAGGGAGCTGACGAGTGGGCATCGGGCAGCCATGCATGAAACGGAATAATGGCAGCCTTCAGGCCAAATCCGGTGAGAAGCAGGATCTGGATAAGGATATAATGGTTACCCTGCCCCCCTTCACTGAAGGCAGTCCTGATATCTGCTATATTCAGTGTTTTTGTGCTCCAGTAGATAAATCCGATGGCAAAAAGCACCATGAATGATGCGACAGCACCAAGGACCTGGTATTTCAGGGTTGCCTCAAGTTCATTCTTCTCCACGCCGAAGGCTACCAGTGCGTAAGCTGAAATGGCCGATATCTCAAGAAATACAAAAATGTTGAAGATGTCACCGCTGAGAACAACCCCGTTCATCCCGGCTATCATCAGGCAGAAGAGCGAGTAGAAGTAGTTTTCGTTGGTGTACATTGCCATGTATGAGAAGGAGTAGATCACCGACATCAGGCCGATAACACTTATAATGCACAGCACCAGTGCCGAGAATCCGTCATGAATGAGGTAAAGGCCGATCGGAACGCCATCGACAGGTTCCCATCCGCCCAGGGTATATACCGAAGAAGCAGCTCCTCCTTCAACCAATAGCCAGAAGCTGATGAAAGCGAGAAAGAGCAGTGTTGCCAGCGCCATATACCTGGGGATGCCCGGGATGAACCTGCCAAGTATCATTGTCAGGAAGGCACCTGCCAGGGGAATGGCAACGAGAAGCGGTATCAGCGGATTCATCATCTATCCTCTTAAGTTTTTTATCTCTCTTATGTCAAAGGTTCCGTACTTCCTGTAGATCCTGATGATTACCGCCATCAGCATTGCCGTGGTGGCCAGGCCGATCACGATGGCCGTGAGCACCATTGCCTGCGGCAGCGGGTCTACATATGCTTTGACCGGGTCAGCCATGTCAACGATAGGGGCGACCCCTCCCTCGGTGTATCCGATCAACGCAAGGAAGAGAAAACAGCTGAACTCCATGACAGACAGAGATATGGCTATCTTGATCAGGTTTCTCCTTGTTAACACGCCGTAGAGGCCGGTAAGGAACAGTATGAAACAGAGCCAGTAAACAGTCATTTCATTATCTCCTCTTTAAATATTACCAGTGCCAGGAAGATCGTCAGGATGGAAGCGGCGACTTCAATCCCTACAAATATGTTGTAGAGAGGCAAGAAGCCTGCGCTGACCAGTTCTCCGGGTGTGCCGTGGGGCAGCCAGTTGGCGAAGAATATATTTGCGCCGGCAAGAAGGCCTGTAAGAGCCAGGAGAAGGAAGACCAGTATGGCCAGGTTCTCATAAAGGGTTGAGCCCCGCTCTTCCCTCACAAGGTTCAGAAAATCACTCCCGAAAGCCAGTATCAGGAGTATGAACGATCCTGCGAGGATGACACCTCCCGCAAATCCTCCTCCGGGTGTAAGATGCCCGTGCAGTATGATATAGATGCCATACAGGAATATTATCCCTGCAATCAGCTGCGTCGTCTTCTTTACTATGACTGTCATCCCTTTCATGAGGCCCAATTCTTAATTCTTAATTCTTAATTTTTAATTCCCTCATTTTTTGCCTCTTATCCTCAGAATGGTAAGCACTCCGAGCACTGCGGTAACAAGCACTGTTGCCTCGCCAAGCGTGTCATATCCCCTGAAGTCGAAGATTACGCCGGTCACCAGGTTAACGCTGCCTGTCTTCTCCACTGCGCCATTGACGTATGCGTCAGCCATCCTCATGGTGTTCTCCCCGAACGGAGCAAGAGGTACTGAAGCCTCCTTCAGAAACCAGAACAGTATTGCGAGGATCAGCACTGCGGTGCCGGCGGTGACCCATGCCCGGCTGTCAAACCTGCTGTAAGCCTCAACGCGGGAGCTGTCAAGCACCACTGCCACCATGATGATCAGGGTGATTGTCTCCACAACTATCTGCACTATGGCCAGGTCAGGGGCCTTCAGCAGCAGGAAACAGATGACAAGGCTGTATCCGACGATTCCGCCTGCTATCACCGCTGAAAGAATATCCCTGGCATGGATGGCGTAGATCGCACCCAGTATCATAAATCCAACTATAACCGATATTGCCAGTTCCATATTTCTATTTTGTCAGATCATTATCAGCAACATGATTATCAGTCCGGCGCAGACCCAGAGGAGATACCCCGGAAGTACACCGGTATGAGCGTTGCTCAGGCCTCCGCTGAGCCAGAGTACGGCCTTTTTGGAGAGGTCATAGATGTCAAAGGCCTTTTCTTCGGCTCTCTCATAAATACGTGAGAAGAGCCTGAACTCAGAAAAGGTCTTGTAGAACTCGGGAGCAGGAAATGACGCTCCCAGCTTCTCTGCACTCTCACCTCCGATGAAGCTCTCTTCAGTCCTGAATTTCTTCCTGCCGGTGGCGAGGTAAATCAGGAAGCCGAGTATGATTGAGATCAGGATGAGCAGTGAAACAAACGATGAGCTCCAGAGCCCGGTGAAAGTGAAGGAACCCATAACCGGGGTAAAGAGTTTCGGGATGACAATCCCCGTGGCAAAGACTCCGAATATGACGCAGAACAATGCCAGTATTGCCATTGGAATCCACATCAGAAAAGGTACCTCCCTGATTTTGACCATAGCAGGATCCCTTCTTCCCAGGAAGATTCCTCCGATAAATTTCACAAAGCTGGCAAGGGTAAGCGCAGAGCCAAAGACCGCCAGACCGAGCCATAATATCCACAGGCGGCTGGCGATTCCCCCACCTGAACCGAATTCAATGATCCCCTGGTATATCATCCATTTGGAGGCAAAGCCATTGAAGGGAGGCACTCCTGAGATTGACAATGCAAATATCAGTGAGGCAGCAAATGTCACGGGCATCGCTTTTGACAGGCCCCCAAGATCACCGATATCGCCTTTCCCCGTCTGACGTTCAACCGCTCCTGCCGAAAGGAAGAGCCCACTCTTGTAGATCGCATTGTTGATCATGTGGAACAGTCCGGCGGCAATACCGATGAGTGATCCTAGGCCAAATCCCACAATCATGTATCCGACCTGAGAGACTGCATGATAGCCCAGCAGCCTCTTGTAGTCGTGCTGCATCAGTGCCATAAGAACGGCAGAGATGATGGTAATAACTCCTATTGTAAGCAGAAGGAGCTTAATCCCTTCTGTCATGATAAAGAGATCGGTTGTGATCCGGGCCAAAAAATAGATACCGAGCAGCTTATCCAGGGAGGCGGGGAGCAGGGCTGTTGACGAGGCCGGGGCGCTCTCGGAGTAATCAGGTACCCATGAATGGAACGGGAAAGCACCGGCCTTGGTGAAACTGCCGATAAGAAGCGCAATGAATGCCGTGACAGTCAATATGTTATTGGTTTCCAGCGATATATTATTGATACTCAGCGTGTCTGTCAGTCTCCAGAGCATGGCAATACCGACGAGCATGATGGTGTCAGACGCTCCGATAAGGATCATTGTCTTCTTTGCGGCAGCAGAGCTCTTTTCATCCTTTCCGGGTATAAGCTTGTATAGGGTAATGCCCAGGATACCCCAGAACATGACGAAGAGGATCAGGTTATCAGAGAGCACCGCTCCGTATGAGCATCCCAGTGTTATAAGGAACCAGGGATAGTAGTTGCTGACCCTGGCAAATTTGTTATAAACGAGGGTATAAATCAGTATAAGCAGGGCAAGGATACTGATAAAGAGTATGATCAGCTTGCTCAGGCCATCAATGGTGAATGTAAGATACTCACCGGCCTTCTGCAACAGGTCAAAGTCAAAGAGTGTGAGGCAGCCCTGTCTGACTGTTTCGCCCTGCATGGTCATCTGACTTGCGGAGGAGTAAAGGCCGATAGAAAGATATCCTGCGTACAGAGTCACAGCCAAAGCCAGAATCCCTTTTGCCATCTGGAATTTTTCAGGGACAAGGAAAAGCAGCAAGCCTGCAGCCAGAGGTATCATTATCAGCATCTGGAGCATCCAGCATGCAGATGGTTCAGCTAATATGGAGAGAGGTTCATTCATGACCGGCACCTGATTTCCTTAGTTCTGATGTTCTCTTCATGGAAAGCTCGATAAGCTCGTTCGCGTTAAGGATTTTCTTTCCGGATGAGTTGTCATAGGCTGCTGCCATTCTCTCGGTGCAGCAGTAGCACGGGTCAACGGCTGCGAGAGAGATAGTCGCATCGGCAATGGTCTGCCCGATGCATGATTTTTTGAATGTTGCTATGTTGGTGTAGCTGGGGGCCCTTATCTTGTGTCTTGCCGGTGAGTTGGATCCGTCGGAGACCACAAAGTGGAACACCTCACCCCTGGGGGCTTCGGCCCGGCCTGTACCTATTCCTTCCGGTATCTCATTAATTTTCAGGGCGACGTCACCCTCTTTTATTTTTTCGAGGGCATCAACGCACTGTTCAATGATTGAGGCTGACTCATACATTTCAAGGAGCCTCACCTCTGCCTTTGCGAAGACATCTCCTGCCCGGGCAGTGATCACTTTCCAGTTGACGAGCGGGTATGCTGCATAGGGGTCGTCTCTCCTGACGTCAATATCAATGCCGGAGGCTCTTGCGGTGGGCCCCACGGCGCCATAGTCAATGACATCCTGCCTGGTGAGTACCCCTACGCCTTTTGTCCTGGCGTGAATCACCGGGTCATCCATCACTGCCCCCGTAAGCAGGTCGATCTTTTTGCGAATAACTGCAATCTCTTTCCTGATCGCCGGGATCTTACTGTTTTCAATGTCTCGTCTCACACCTCCCACCTTGAACATTGCATAGCTGTTCCTGTTCCCTGTTATCATCTCGAAGAGGTCAAGGACAGGTTCACGGTATTTCCAGGCCCACATGAAAACGGTGTTGTAACCGAGGAAATGACCCGCGAGACCAACCCAGAGCAGGTGGCTGTGGATACGTTCAAGCTCTCCGATTATCGATCTGATGTATTTAGTCCTGTCAGTGATCTCAACACCAACAATCTCCTCTACAGCATTGGCAAAGGCGAATGGGTGGGATGTTGAGCAAATGCCGCATATCCGTTCAACGAGGAAGAATACCTGGTCGTAACTCTTTGACTCACTGAGTTTTTCTATTCCCCTGTGGTTATATCCGGTCTCCCACTTGATATCCGTGACTATCTCGCCGTCACAATATAGCTTGAACAGCTCGGGTTCTTCCTGCAGCGGGTGATAGGGTCCTATCGGTATGAGGGTTTTTCTGCTCATTGCGGTATGAGTATTATTTGAACTCTTTTCTGTATGGGTAGACATCATCAGCCCAGTTGCCTTCCGAAAGCAGCTTTTCCTGGTTGGGGTGATTCAGGAAGTCAATCCCGAAGAGTTCATGCATCTCTCTCTCAATCCAGTTCGACGCGCTGAACATGTTGGAGAGTGATTCAATATGCGGTTTCTCCTTGTCAAGGATCACATGGAGGCTGAGGATCGATCCCTCAGCGTCTAAACTGAAGTGATAGTAGATCTCAAACCCTCGCCTGGTATGAAGGGCAGAGGCTATAATAAACCGGTAGCCCTCGTTTTTATAGAGGTATTCGGAAATGGCAGTTATGGCTGTAGGTCTTATAGTGACAATCGCGCGTCTGCCCTTCTGCAGTACCACCTTGACAGTGTCACCGCTGAATTTTTCGGTCAGTTTAATTATGGCTGCCTCTGTATCCATTCCTGTGTTGCTATTTTTTACCTGCCAGTTTAACTATTCCCGCTATGATTGCCTCCGGTTTAGGGGGGCAACCTGGAATATATGCATCGACCGGTATGATTTTGTCAACGGGTCCGGCGAAGGTGTTGCCCTCGGCAAAGATTCCTCCGGTGCAGCCGCAGGCGCCGATGGCCACCACCAGCAGCGGTTTGGGAGCCTGGTGATAAAGCTCCAGCAGCCGGTCTTTGTCGCGCCTGTTTATTGATCCGTTTACCAGCAGCACGTCTGCATGCCTGATGCTGCCCACCAGTAAAATACCGAACCGTTCAAGGTCATGCCTCGGGGTAAGGCAGTCAAGGATCTCAATATCACAGTTGTTGCATGATGCTCCGCCGAAGTGGAAGACCCAGAGTGATTTCCTGAAACAATAATCCTTGAAACCCACGATCTACGTTTTTATAATCCGAATGCAATCAGCACTATGGCAACTATAACCAGCAGGTTCATCCAGACAAGGAAGAATCTGGAGGCCTGCTTTATCTTCACTCTCGGGTTGGTATTTCTGATGAGGGTAAGGAGAAGTACAACGCCGAGTATCTTCAGGATGAGCCAGACAATGTTTATGCCCGGGTTCATTCCGTTCATGAGTAGTGCGACAAGGAAGGCCGGCAGGATGAAAAGCATGATGTACTTTGCCAGCCTGATCATCGCATATGGAGGACCTGAATATTCAATATAGATGCCGGAAGCGAGTTCGGCTTCGGCTTCGGGCATGTCAAACGGCACCAGAGCCAGTTTGGCCTGCAGACAAAAGAGCCCGGCAATGAAGAGCAATACTCCTGAGATGCTGCCGATAAAAGGTGTGTCCGACTGCTGGGCTTCTATGATGCTGTTAAGGTCGAACTGTTGTCCGCTTTTCATTATCACCGCAGCTACCAGAAGGAGGAAGGTGAGCTCGTAGCTTATTATCAGCTTCATCTCGCGAGAGGCACCCACGGCACCCAGGGGGTTGCCTGAGGCCAGTGCACCTATTATATATGAAAACGACGGCAGGGTAAGGAGATAGAATATGACTATGATATCGCCCCTGAAGCCTGTTTCTATATTGAAGAGGGGAAGCAGGATAAACAGGCCGGCCATAGTGGCGCCGAAGAGCGCCAGCAATGGAGCAATGAGAAAGACAAAAGCTGAACCCTGCTTCGGAAGGATGGTCTCCTTGACGAGCAGCAGCTTGAAGAAGTCATAGAAAGGCTGGAGCAGGGGAGGCCCCTTGCGGAACTGTACCCTGGCGGTTATCTTCCTGTCAAACCAGGAGAGCAATCCCCCGGCCACTGCCATGAATAACAGCCCGGGGAAAATAAAGAAATAGAGGAGATTAACCGCCATATTTTTTCTCTTTACTCTTTTTCAGTCACATAGATATAGTCCCTGATGAGCACCCTCTCATTCAGCTGGTAGATATGCTCCTCAGGCTTCTCTTTTTCATCAGTAAATCTCGCTGTACCCGGCGGGCATGCTTCAACAAACCTGAGGGCCTCTTCATGATCACACAGATCATAGAGAAGGTCTTTGTTGCGGTGATGGCTGAAGAAATCGGTCATCATCGTGCCGAATGGACATATAGTGACACACGACTTGCATGAGACACACAGGTTAGTGTGGCGCATGATCACGCCGTCGCTGTCTTTCTCAAGGGCATCGGCAGGGCAAACGGCGATGCAAGGGGCATCCTCGCATCTGCGGCAGGTGAACCTGAAGGTGGCCAGCTCACGTATGGTCTTGAGGCCGTTGGTGTTGGCTGAGCTGTAACAGAGAGCCTCAGGCAATGCCAGTGACGGGTTCTGCGTCATGGCTTCCCTCAGTTTTATCATATCTATAAGCACCTTCATGAGTTATCCTGTCTATAGGTTCAGCTGGTTCATGAGCTGGAACCTTGTATCACTGAGTCGTTGAGATATAGTCTGGGCAATCTTCGACATCGTCTTGAAGCCAAAGTCGCAGTCCCTGTCAATCTCGGCGTTAAGCTTCTTTGCATCTATGGCGATGACCCTGGCAGGAGTGACGGCCATCACCCAGGCCGTGGATATATATGGCTGGAAGACGGCTGACCAGGAGAACAGCTGACCCTCCGAGATGGTCCCCAGATGTATCCTTTTATCCTTCGGGAGGCTGATGCCCAGGGAAAGTGATCCTGACAACAGCACGAAGACCTCAGAAAGCTCATCATACTGTTCAAAGATTATGTCCTTAACCTTGAATTCCCTGATGGAAGAGATATTTGCAATAGTTTCGAGCTGCCCGTCAGAGAATTTCTCAAAGAATCTGATCTGTTTCAGATCATCTGTTTCCACCTTCATGATATTACCCTTTAGGTTATTTCCATATTTCCGGATTATGTTTTATCTCACTGTAAGTGAATACAGGGCCGTCTTTACAGACGAAAAATTCACCCATCATGCAGTGGCCGCATTTGCCAAGGCCGCATGACATGTTTTTTTCCATGGAGAGGTAAATCTGTTCATCACGGTAGCCCATCTCCAGAAGCCGGATTGTCCCGAATTTCATCATGATAGGGGGTCCGCAGACTACGGCCACCGAATTTTCTATCTTCACCTTGATCTTGTCGAGCAGTGCCGTTGCGACACCAACCGGGCCGTCCCAGTCGTCATCGGTTACATCCACCGTACGGTAGGCTTCAAATTTGTCAATGCTGTTGAGCCTGGTAAAGAGCGGCTTGTAAATGCAATCGGCCGGTGTCTTGGAGCCGTAGCAGAGTATGACCTTCTCAAGGTCATCCTTCATATGCTCAAGTGTGAAGAGCAGTGACCGTATGGGAGCCAGGCCGCAACCTCCTCCGAGGATAAGCACCTCTTTTCCCCTGAATTCGTTTACCGGGTAACCGCGTCCGTATGGACCCCTGATACCCATGACAGCGCCCGGTTTGAGCTCATGCATGATTCCGGTGACGTATCCTGTCTTCATGACCGTGACCTCCAGCCTGTCTGAGACCAGGGGTGATGACGATGGTGTAAAGGGAGCTTCACCCACGCCGTCAACGGCGAGTTCAATGAACTGTCCCGTTTTAAAGACGAATTCCTCATCTGGTATCAGCACAAAGGTCTTGATCAGAGGTGATTCTTCAATCACCTCCTCGAGGGTCGCCCGAAGGGGCTTATATATATTATAGGTATCGCTGGCCATAAGAATCGTCAGGTGAGTTCCATGAACAGTTCATTCTTGTTGATCTTGCCTATGCATGCCTCAATGCACCTGCCGCAGCCCGTACACGCCAGTGAATTGAATTTCTGCGGTCTCCATACATACTTGCACATGTACCTGTTGCGGAAGCGATGCGGCAGTTCAAAGAGGGCATCCTCGCCTCCGGCAACCCTCTCAAAACCGGGGTACTGGCAGGCATCCATCTGTTTTACCTTCTCAAAATCGGGCTTGTCAATAAGGAGGAAGCAGCTGCAGGTGGGGCATATTGTTGTGCAGGCGCCGCAGGAAACACACTTTGAGGCATATTTGACCCAGATATGGGCACCTGCTCCCCGGACTATCTCCCCGGTGGCCTGGTAATCAGGCAGCCCCCTGTTTAATTCAGCCAGCAGGGCCTCTGTTTCCCTGTGCCTCTGATCGGCGAAGAGGAGACGTTCAGGGTCATTTACCCCGGCAGCAGACGATAACTGCCTGACCAGCTCTTCGCCCTTCTCTGAAATGACCCTCAGAAAGATATAATCGCCTTCTGACAGCAGGGCCATATCCGCACCTTCCATGGTATAGGGCTTGACACCATAGGAGGTGCAGTGACAGTGATCATTTACCGAGTAGCAGTCTGAGGATACCAGGATTGTGCTTTCCCGGCGGTTCCTGTAGAAGGGATCGGTAAAAGCCTCATCAAGATATATCTCGTCGAGCAACCCGAGGGCCTCAACATCACAGTTGGGCGCCCCGATAATGATCCTTGGCCTGCCGTTATTCCTGGCCGAAGTCACATTCTCCCTGACAGGGAGAAAGAAATTCTTGAGGGGAGTGGCGGGCTTGGGAGTGTTGTAAGCAATATTTTCAGCCTGATTCAGCCTGAACGGCTCGTAATCAAGACTAAATTCATCTTTCACCGGAACAAAAATGTCATGGGAGGTGAGCAGTTTTTCCAGTGAACGATGCCAATCTTCTTTCTTAATACCTATATAGTACATTTTATGTGAGAAGATTCACATAATAAATTTAAGTGTGCAATTAACGCAAGTCAAGTTTTTTTTATCCCTTACAGAATGAGGGATTCCGCCATTTTTAATAACATGCTCATAATCAATATTATATTTTTTATATACGCTATTTAAAAAAGTTATTTTAACTTGCATAAGGGATTTGTGAAAGGGTGTGTTAATGTGAAACAAATCACAAAACATAATATCCGGAACAGCCTGAGGAGGATTTTTCTTTATCACGGGCTGCTGGTGAGGCTTAATACAATGGGAGTCACCAGGGTATTTTCCTACACCCTGGCCGAGGG
>CAZHTG010000033.1:0-33698 GCA_964535795.1 uncultured Rikenella sp. | reverse complement strand
ATCGGGATGGATCATCGTGGCGCCGGTGCGCGCAAGGATCTCGGGGGCGGCGGCCTCCCGCGCCGCCAGCGTGGGCTCGCAGAAGGTGATCTCCGCCCCGTAGCCCGCCACCGCCCTCTTCTTCACCTCCGGCGCAGTGGAGGGCATGACGATGAAGGCGCGCACGCCGCGCGAGACCGCAGCATGCGCCAGGGCGGCGGCGTGATTGCCCGACGAGTGCGTCACCACGCCGGCGGCGCGCTGGTCATCCGTAAGATTCAGGATAGCATTGGTGGCCCCCCTGAACTTGAAGGCACCAACCTTCTGGAAGTTCTCACACTTGAAGAAGAGATGAGCCCCGCTGATAGCATCAACCTGCTGCGAGGTAAGCACCGGGGTGCGATGCACATGAGGTGCAATCAGCTGCATGGCCGCTTCAATATCACTGAATTCCGGAATGAATTTCATAATCGTTCATGTTTAATGGTCCGCGACCTCCAGGCTCAATTCACCACCCTGAAGAGATCATTGAATATTACTTCCTGCTCAGGAGTCATTTTCTCCGTCTTCACGATTACATACCGCGGCCTGCCCCCGGGCAGGGAGGGAGTCTCTTCGGTCAGCCGGAGCCCTGCATAATCAAGATACCTGTCGTAATCAGGCCTGACGGTTGATGAGGCCCAGCCAAAGATCTCCCCGAGGTCAGTTCCGGAGACCTTCTCACACTCGGAACGGAACTCCTCATCGGTGAACCCTCTGCCCAGCTCCTTGTGATAATCGAAGTAAAGGGCCCGCATCACATCGTCAAGCGACTTCCGGTTACCCGTGCTGTGCCTGATCTTAAGGTCGAGCAGCAGCCCCAGTCCGCAACCCTTGTCGTAATACGAGATGGTGGTGTTCTGGCTGTTCTCACTGCGACTGAAGAAATTGATCCAGGTGTCAAAGCTCGAGAGAGTCGCCGACTGCACCCTGCTGCCGGGGATCGACTCGTATGCAGTTACTGACCTGCTGATCGATTCCAGCATCTCGTCCGGTGTCATAAACCCGGCCCTGTTCATGATTATGTGCTCATAATATACCGTGAATCCTTCCGAGACCCAGAGCATGTTGGTGTAGTTCTCCCTGTCGTAATCAAATGGTCCAAGGGCTATCGGCCTGATGGTTTTTATATTGTAAAGATGAAAGAACTCATGAGCTATGAACTTCATCCAGCTGTTAAATGATTTTCGTTCGGAAGGATGTATGTCACCCTCTTCCCTGCCGGTGAATACCGCCATCGAGTTGAGATGCTCCAGTCCTCCCATTCCCTTCCCCATGATCAGGAAGGTGTAATGATTATAGGGCATCTCCCCGATTATGCTGACTGCACTCTTCACCACCCTGGCATAGTCGCGTTTGAGCGCCTCACGGTCATAGCCTCCCGGGTTCAGGACGGCTATGTGGTGCGGCACGGAATCGACTGTGAAAGTCATCACCTCCTGGTTGCCGGCAAGCACAGGGGAGTCGAACAGCACGTCATAGCACGAGGCGCTGTAGGTCCGCTCCTTTCCCGGTACCGGCTCCAGACCGGTGGATATGGTGGTCCAGCCGGTATAGAGGTCAAAGGAGACCTCGCTGGGAGACTGCAGGCCTCCCTCGGGATAGAGGAAGAGAGCCGCAGGTACAATGAAGGCATGCGTGGTGTCGATGAATGGATCCGCCACCGAATGGATGTTGCCATAGACCATCCAGGAGGCCGTCAGTGAACCGGTGCCGCCGGTGGCAACCTGCCAGGCATTTTTGGATCTCTTTCTGAAGGCACAGATCTCCCCTGCGGCATTCCTGATCTCCAGCCGGCTCAGGTTCTTCGGGTAGTTCTGTATCCAGTAATATCCCGGCGTCCAGACAGGCATCTTAAGCACCAGCGTATCGACGCTGATCCCCTCCAGGGTCATCGTCACCCTGAAGTTATGGTTCACTGCATCATCCATCGATACATTATATTTTATGTCGTAGTCCGCCGGGACTGAAGTGGCAGAGACGTACATAAACAGGTTGATCAGGATGGCCAGTAAGCCATAACGGAATACTGTTGCGCTGGGCCTGGAACGGTTATTCATAATCGTTTACGGTAAAATGTTACTCTGCAAATGGTGGAACGCACCATAAAAGTAGTAAAATTGGTGCATCCGCGGATAATGCAAAAGCCGTACACACTTATTGGAACACTACTGGCAAGCGGCCAGGATATAAAAAATATAGGCTGCCTCATTTTCGTGAGACAGCCTCTTATTATCATGTAACAGTAATCTGTCAGCCCATTATGCTCCAGGTCACGGTCAGCCCGGCCATAACCACGGAGACCATTGACATGAGCTTGATGAGGATATTGAGCGAGGGACCTGAGGTATCCTTGAAGGGATCGCCTACCGTGTCACCTACCACGCCGGCCTTGTGAGCTTCGCTTTTCTTGCCGCCGTAGTTGCCCTTCTCAATGAACTTCTTCGCGTTATCCCACGCACCGCCCGAGTTGTTGAGCATGCTGGCGAGTGTGAAGCCGGTGGTCATACCTCCTATAAGAAGACCGACAACACCTGCAACACCGAGGGTCAGCCCTATGGCCAGCGGAACAGCGATGGCTATCAGTGAGGGAAGCATCATCTCGTGCTGTGCACCCTTTGTTGAGATGGCAACACACTTGGCGTACTCAGGCTTACCGGAGCCGTCCATGATACCTGGTATCTCGCGGAACTGGCGCCTGACCTCGTCAACCATCTTGCCTGCGGCACGACCTACAGCCTTCATTGACATCGAGCTGAAGAGGAAAGCCATCATGGAGCCGATGAATATGCCTCCGATGAGCAGGGGGTTGAACAGCGAAAGATCATATGCCGCTACAAAATCATTTATCTGGGCAGAATTGGTGCTGACGGCAGTAAGACCCTCAGGTATTGAAGAAGGAACTGTACTCTTATAGAAGATTACGTCTCCTATCTGCTTGAACCCCTCAGCCGAATCATCAGCCAGACGTCCGAGCCAGAGCTTAACCTCCTCCATGTATGCTGCCACAAGGGCCATTGCCGTAAGAGCGGCAGAGCCGATGGCAAATCCCTTACCCGTTGCTGCCGTGGTGTTACCCAGCATGTCAAGGGCATCGGTACGCTCACGTACCTCCTTGGGCAGGTGAGACATCTCAGCGTTACCGCCGGCGTTGTCGGCTATCGGGCCGAAGGCGTCGGTGGCAAGTGTTATGCCCAGCGTTGAAAGCATTCCCACAGCTGCAAAACCGATACCGTAGACACCGGAGGCAAACTCCTGGAATCCGCCGGCAAAGCCGTATGCAGCAATGATTGCGATGGCAATGGTAAGGACAGGTATCCAGGTCGACTGCATGCCCACTGCAATACCTTCTATAATGGTAGTAGCGGGTCCCTGCTGTGTTTGTTTTGCAATGCCCTTTGTAGGCTTGTACTCATCTGATGTGAAGTACTCAGTCGACTGGCCAATGATGACACCTGCAGCGAGGCCGGCGACGACGGCGCCAAAGACGCCCCAGGTAATCCAGCCGGTGAATGCCATGACTGCAATAGCCACAAGTATGAGAGCCGAGCTGCCTCCTGTTCCAAGCAAAAGGGCATTGAGAAGGTTCTTCTGTGTTGCCTGTTCCTTTGTGCGGACCATGTATACACCTGCTATCGAGAGCAATATCCCTATTGCAGCCACTATCATAGGAGCTATAACCGCTTTCATCTGATCGTTGGCGCTGATGAGAGGCAGTGCTGCCCCCAGTGCCGCCGTAGCCAGTATTGAGCCTGCATATGATTCATAGAGGTCAGCCCCCATCCCTGCCACGTCACCAACATTGTCACCAACGTTATCTGCTATTGTTGCGGGGTTGCGCGGGTCATCCTCGGGGATGCCGGCTTCCACCTTGCCAACGAGGTCAGCGCCAACGTCAGCAGCCTTGGTAAAGATGCCACCGCCGACACGTGCAAAGAGAGCCTGTGTTGAGGCGCCCATTCCGAAGGTAAGCATCGTGGCAGTGATCTCAATCATCTTCTGATGATCAGTGGTGCCTGCATGAACGAATGTAAGCCCTAACCATTTCATCCCCTCTGCCATATGTTCGGGAGTGAAGACGAGATTGTTCAGGACCAGGAACCAGATGACAATGTCAAGCAGCCCGAATCCCACCACGATCAGTCCCATCACGGCTCCGCTGCGGAAGGCGATCTTTAGACCGTTGTTCAGTGAGACCGAAGCTCCCTGTGCAGTCCTTGATGACGCCTGCGTTGCGGTCTTCATGCCGAGGAAACCGCAGAGGCCCGAGAAGAACCCTCCCGTAAGGAAAGCAATGGGTACAAACGGGTTTTGCACACCAATATAAGCCAGGAAAGCAAGCAGGATTACGAGTACAATGAAGACGATGGCCACTACCTTGTACTGACGTCCGAGGTAAGCCATTGCACCTTCCCTGACATACTGGGCGATCTCCTGCATTCGGTCGTTACCGGCAGGTGCCTTCAACATATTCCTGTAGAATATCCAGGCAAAAAGCAGAGCTAGCACCGCAGCTATTGGCGCTATCCAGAACAAACTACTAATCATAAGCTTAGGTTTTTATACGATTTGAGGTACAAAACTAATCAGTTTTTTTACATAACCTAACCGCACCTTGCAGTTATTACTTTTTGTTCTTCACATATTTATCGAGCCAATTGAGATACTCCCAGTGCATGTGGAGGAGCGACTCCCGGGCTGCATAACCGTGAGCTTCAGCGGGCAGCAGTACGAGCCTCGTGGTTGCGCCGGCGCCCTTGAGGGCAGCATAGTACCTCTCACTCTGAATCGGGAAGGTCCCCTGATTGTCATCAGCCATCCCGTGTATCAGCAGAATCGGGTCTTTGACTTTGGTTGCATGCGTGAACGGCGACAATTCGAGGTAGAGCTCCGGCGCCTCCCAGAAGGAGCGCCTTTCGCTCTGGAACCCGAAGGGCGTCAGTGAACGGTTATAGGCACCGCTGCGGGCAATACCTGCAGCAAAGAGCCTCGAGTGCGAGAGAAGATGAGCAGTCATGAACGCCCCGTATGAGTGGCCGCTGGCAGCTACCCTGGCAGGGTCAGTGACACCCATCTCAACTGCCTTGTTTATGGCAGCCTCGGCATCGGCCACAAGCTGTTCGACAAAAGTGTCATTCGGCTCCTTACCTTCAGCTCCCACTATCGGGAAGCTTGCATCCATGAGCACGGCATAGCCCTGTGTGACATAAACAAGAACCGACGAAGGACTGACACGGGTGAAGCTGTACGGGGAACCGCTTATCTGGCCGGCAGTGGAGGCATCATTGAACTCGCGTGGGTAAGCCCAGAGAATGGTAGGCAGCGGACCCTCTTTTTCCCTGTCATATCCCGCCGGGAGATAGAGCGTGAAGGAGAGGTCTACACCGTCTTTGCGCTTGTAGGTGACCAGCTCCTTGTGAACACCGGTAAGCTGCGGATAGGGATTCTCAAATTTTGTCACCTGCTTCAGCGTTCCTTTCTTCAGGTCGCGGATAAAGTAGTTGGGGACCTCGGTAACTGACTGTCTGACAGTTAAGAACAGCCCTTTTGCCGGGTCAATGAACTCATTCACCGTCTCATAGTACGGAGCCTCTGAGCGCCATAGCCTGGTGGTCTTCCCTGTTTTGAGATCATATTTGTCTACAAAGGGCCTGTCACCTTCAGGCGAGGCTCCCTGTCCTGAGAGGTAGAGGCTCCTGCCCTTGTCTGCCGTCAGCAGCACACTCCTGCCGTAGATGTTCGGCACGGTCATGGGGAACCCGGGGTTGTTGTACCGGTCGTCGGAATTGAGCTCGGATATCTTTTTGACGGTGGCCTGCGGATTGGCTGGATTGAATGTGCTGGTTACCCTGATGCGTGATTTTGACAGCCCCTCCATCATGATGGCAAGGTTCTCATTGCCCCACATGATTCCCTGGAAACGTTTTTCGGTGGCAAGGAACGCAAGCGGATCTCCGGAAAAAGGTGCCTCAAGCATGTAAACCTGGTCATGGTACTGCATCTCCTTTGCGTGGTAGTTGCCTTCATCAAGTGCTTCCACCCACATTAGCGATGCAGGCTTGTCGTTTCGCCAGCTGTAATTCCGGGGTCCGGGCTGAACGACGTCATATCCCCTCGGAAGGTTCTCCTGCAGCGGTTTGACAAGCAGGGTCCTGGCAACAGCGCCATTGAGATCCCATATCTCAGTCCTTGAGGGGAAGTAATAATAGGGTACTATGTACGAGAAGGGCTTCTCAATCAGGGTCATAAGAAGCCATTTTCCGTCAGGGGAGGGAGATACATCAGTGATGAGGCCCCTGTTTCCGATAACCGTTGTGTTGCTGCCATCCCATAGTACCAGTTCCGATGTGGCGTAATACTCAAATATCCTTTCATCATCCACGGTTTTCAGCAGGTCCTGAAATGTACGCGACTCGCCCTGTTTGCCTTCGCTCTCCTGTATTGCGGGTCCTTCAGGCACCTGTGATGCCACCGGGGCCTTTCCCCTGTCACCCGGCGTGCGCAGGTAGAGTAATGATCCGTCGGGCAGCCAGCTGATGGTGCGCCTGAAGATACCATTGACACCCTCATCAACCTTTCGCGCTGTCATGGCTGCAGCATCGGCCACCCACAGCTCCGTTGCAGCGTCAGTGGTGTTCGTGAAGGCGAAGCTCCTGCTGTCAGGCGACCATGATACACTGCCCAGTCTTGCACCGGCAGGCAGACCCGTCAGAACGCGCAGAGATGTTCCGTCACTGTTCATTGAAGAGATCGCGGTAACACCCTGACCCCGGCTCGGGCCGTTGGTGGAAGGGTCAAAGCGGATCCCTGCAAGCCGGAGTTCGGACTGCGACAGGTCGGCAATTGTCGGAAGACCCTGCCGGTCAAGCAGCAGCATGGTCTTGTTGTCCGGACTGAGAAGCACGGACGGGGTCTGGGGTGCATCTACGATGGCAACGATGGCCGCTGGCGGAACCTGGTAACCGCCGTTGTCCTGGGCTCCTGCAAGAGCAAACAGCCCGGCAAGAAGTGAGATGAGGATAGTTTTACGCATAATGATTTTTCGATTTGATAGATTTCAAATTTATACTTATGTATTCAAGTTCAGAAACCAAATAACCGCTATTATTGTTTTTTAACTTTATCTTTCATTTAATAAATATTCAATCGGGGAAATGGGTCATAGAAAAGATTTGATAGAGGCTGCCTGGGTGGAGCGCGACAGGCTCCGTGACCGGGATGTCAGGACAGCTGTCGAGGAGGTGATTGATGCGCTCGATAAGGGTATCCTGAGAGTGGCTGAGCCTCAGGGTGATGAGTGGACAGTCAATACCTGGGTGAAGAAGGCAGTGATATTATACTTCCCGATGCGTGAGATGAAGACGACCACTGCCGGTCCGCTTGAGTTTCATGACAAGATAGACCTGAAGCACAATTACAGTGAGCTTGGTGTGAGAGTGGTACCTCATGCCGTAGCCCGCTACGGGTCATACATCGCCCGGGGAGTCATCCTCATGCCTTCATTCGTGAATATAGGCGCTTATGTCGACGAAGGCACCATGGTAGACACCTGGGCAACAGTAGGCTCATGCGCCCAGGTGGGAAAAAACGTTCACCTGAGCGGAGGCGTGGGCCTGGGCGGGGTACTTGAGCCGGTGCAGGCAGCTCCGGTAGTGGTGGAGGACAACTGTTTCATCGGGTCACGCGCCATCATCGTCGAAGGCGCACGCATATGCTCAGAGGCAGTGATAGCAGCAGGCACGGTGATAACAGGCTCGACGAAGATAATTGATGTGACGGGCAGCAAGCCCCTCGAGTACAGGGGATACGTGCCGCCCCGCAGCGTGGTGATCCCGGGTACCTACCCCAGGCAATACCCGTCAGGAATGTATAACATACCCTGCGCCCTCATCATAGGCAGGAGGAAAGAGTCGACAGACAAAAAGACCTCCCTGAACAATGCGCTGCGGGAAAATGATATTATGGTATGAAGAACGAATACGGAGATGACATCAGAAACGCCCTGAAGACACTGCGTGCCGGAGGGGTCATCCTCTATCCTACAGATACCGTATGGGGTCTCGGATGTGATGCCACGAACGGCGAGGCAGTGAAAAAGATATATTCTATCAAGCAGCGGGCCGGGAACAAGAGCCTGATTATCCTGGTCAACTCACCGGCGATGTTAACCAGGTATGTTGACGACCCTCCCGAGGTGGCACTGCAGATTGCAGAGCTGGCGGAGAGCCCTCTCACCATTGTCTATGACAGGGGACGAAACCTGGCTGAAGGGGTGGCTTCAGCCGATGGGTCCGTGGGTGTCAGGGTCTGTGCCGATCCTTTCTGCGATGAGCTCATCACTGCCCTGCGCAAGCCCCTGGTATCAACCTCAGCCAACATCAGCGGCAGTGGTGCCCCTGCAATATTTGACGAGATCAGCGAGGAGATGAAGGCATCAGTCGATTATGTATGCCTCTGGAGACAGGATGACCGAAGCAGGGCTAAAGCCTCTTCGGTCATCAAAGTATCCGGGAACGGAGTCGTTAAGATCCTGCGCGGCTGATTATTTCGACCGCACCTTGCCTGATCCTGATATAGCGGCATCGATCTTCGGATTGCCCGAGTAGCTAATGTTGCCACTGCCTGATATAGAGGCTTTTAACATGCCCGTAACATAACAGTCGCAGCTGCCGCTGCCTGAGATAGCTGCCTCCAGCGTCTCCACCCTGGTGGCTTCCCCCACATAGTCACCAGAGCCTGAAATATTTATTTCAAGGCGATCGATTGTGCCCTCTCCGGCAATGTTCAGGCTTCCTGATCCGGATATGGAACATTCGACGTTGCTGAGCGCCACATCACGGATAAAAGCCTTACCGCTGCCACTGATGCCGATATCAAGGTCTCCCCCCCTGAGAGGGTCGTTCACTGTGACCTTCCCTGAGCCTGATAAACTGACACCTTCAAGGTCAGGCATGGTAATTCTGACAACAACTTTCCTGTTTCCGGTATCAAACCATTTATCCCTTTTGATCCTGAGCTCATTGCCATAGACCTTTGTTTCAATCTCTTCTATATAATCCCTGTCACCTTCAAGGACAACGCTGTACTTATCTCCCAGGCTGATAATGACCTCTCCAGATACGCCAAAGCCTACCTCGCTGAAACCTGAAACATCTCTTCTCTCGGTGTAGGGATCCTGCGCCTGAGACAACTGTGTGACAAACAATAATAATGCTGCAAAAACAAAGGATTTTTTCATGACTGTGCCTTTTTAAGTTGTGATAATAACACCAGAAAGACGGAACAATAATCGTCGTGCTGCATCATCTGCGGTAAAAAGTGCTTCGGGCCTGTCAGTCGTTGAGCCTTACAAGGCCTTCAGGAAGCGTCATCTCAATACTCTTCCTTTTTCTGTCGATTCTGACAATCAGGTCGGGATGCAGGGGGACGAAGATCTCTCCCCCGGGAGAATTGACCACTGCCAGTAGCTGGCCGGGGTTCTGCAATACTGATATGATTGTTCCGATGAAGCCGCTGTTACTGTCTGTAACCGAATAACCGTTCAGACCGGTCAGGTCATCCTTCTCTTCAGCCTCACCTGCAATCATTACCTCGCATCCCTTAAGTGATAAGACAGACTCGGTGGTGAGGTAGTCATCAAATGATATTACAAGTGTGCCGGGTGAAGGAGAAAAGGCATCACGTGTAAAAAAGGGAACCGGTATCCCGTCAATGACGACGAATACCGGTTCACCCTGTTCAGGTTCCCCTGTGATGCCGCCTTCACTTCTCACCACCACGGCTCCTTCGAAGCCGTACGTTTTGGTTATTCTGCCAATTGTTTTCACTGTGCGGCGGCAGGGGACGGAAGACTGTTATTCAGCCTTCTCAGTCTCTTCTGCAGTATCTTCTTTGGTATCGGCTTCAGGAGCTTCATCCTCAGCCACCGGTTCGGCGGCTGCCTCTGCGGGGACCTCTGCAACTGTCTCTTCTGCGGCAACTTCATCAGCGGCTTCTGCCACTGCCTCCACCGTAGCCTCCGGAGCTGCTGCAGCCCTGGCGGCTGCCTCTGCCTCGGCGGCGATAGCGGCAAGTTTTTTGGCATATTCAGCTGCCCTTGCTTCCTTGATGGCCTTCTCTGCCTCAAGCCTCTTCTGACGGATGTCTTCGCCCAGCTTCTCGAGGCCTGATTTCTTCATCTCGATCTGCTCATCCTTACCCTTGAGCCATTCATTAAAACGACGGTCGGCTTCAGCCTCGTCAAAGGCACCCTTCTTAACACCTTCAATGAGGTGCTTCTTCATCATCACGCCCTTGTACTTAAGGATCGCTCTGCATGTTTCCGTAGGTTGCGCACCCTTCTGCAGCCAACCCAATGCCTTCTCGAAATTGATATCGATGGTTGCCGGGTCAGTGATCGGATTGTATATCCCGATCTTCTCAATGAATCTGCCATCACGTGGCGACCTGCTATCCGCTACCACCACGTGGTAGTAGGCCTGCTTTTTGCGGCCTTTCCTAGCTAATCTGATCTTTACTGACATGTAAAATTTACTGTTTAAATGTTTTATGAAATTTTAAGAGGGTGCAAATATATCACATTTCCCCGAAGTAACAAAAATTATCGACCGCCCCATGTTAATAAATAAATTGAGTGATCAACGACCTTTTTGATATTTTTGTTTCCGGAGCCGTTGCAGGTTTAAATCCCTTTGATCATGTCCTCATTTACTCATTTACACGTACATACACAATATTCCATTCTTGACGGGGCATCGGGAGTAAAGGCCCTTTTCCGCAGGGCGAAGGAGCTGGGCATGGAAGCCCTAGCCATCACAGATCATGGGAACATGTTCGGGGTAAAGGAGTTTCATGATGCCGCCACTGCCGCCTCCATCAAGCCCGTTATCGGGTGCGAGATCTATGTCGCCCGCACCACACTTGAGGACAAGACCTCCGTTGAGGACCGTTCGGGAGACCACCTTATCCTGCTTGCCAGGAACCTCACCGGGTACCATAATCTTGTCAAGCTCGTCTCCCAGGCCTGGGTAAAGGGCTTTTATTACAAGCCGCGGATTGACAAGGATCTGCTCCGGAAACACCATGAGGGGCTGATCGCCTCATCAGCCTGCATTGCAGGCGAGGCGGCGCAGGAGATCCTCTCGGGCAACATCAGGGGTGCGGAGGATGCTATACTTTCATATAGGGAGATCTTCGGCGAAGACTATTACCTTGAGGTACAGAGGCATGAGACCACTGACCCCACCGCTGACAGCACCGTCTTCCCGATTCAGCAGCGCGTCATTGCCGCATACCGCGATCTGGCTGCAAAGCATAACATAAAGATCATCGCCTCCAACGATGTGCACTTCATAATGCAGGATGAGGCTGAGGCCCACGACCGGCTCATATGCCTCAACACCGGCAAGGACATTGATGATCCCAAGAGGCTCCGTTATACCAAACAGGAATACCTCAAGAGCGAGGAGGAGATGCTCCATATCTTTGCTGACATGCCCGAGGCAGTCATGAACACAAAGGAGATAGCCGATAAGGTTGAATACTACTCCCTTGCAAGCGAGCCCATCATGCCTGAGTTTTCGATCCCCGCAGAGTTTTCTGACAAGGATGAGTATCTGCGTCACCTGACCTTGAAGGGGGCTGAGGAACGGTGGAAGAACATCAATACGGAGCTGCAGGCAAGGATCGACTTTGAGCTCTCCGTCATAAAGAACATGGGCTTCCCCGGATACTTCCTGATAGTGCAGGATTTCCTGAGAGCCGCACGTGAGATGGGTGTATGGGTAGGCCCCGGGAGGGGTTCTGCTGCAGGAAGCGTTGTGGCATACTGCCTGAAGATAACTGACATTGACCCGATAAAATACAACCTCCTGTTCGAGAGGTTCCTAAACCCCGACCGCATTTCAATGCCTGACATAGACATTGATTTTGACGAGGACGGACGTGAGAAGGTGCTCAGGTATGTGGTTGACAAGTACGGCCACGACAGGGTGGCTCATATCATCACCTTCGGCACCATGGCAGCCAAAATGGCCATCAGGGATGTCGCCAGGGTCCAGAAGCTGCCGCTGCCGGAGGCCATCAGGCTGACCAAGCTGGTGCCCGAAAGGCCGGGCATGACTCTGGCAACGGCATATGAGGAGGTACCGGAACTGCTTAAGGAGAGGGAATCAAAGGAACCGCTGGTGGCCCAGACACTCAAGTACGCGGAAGTGCTCGAGGGCAGCATCAGGCAGACCGGCGTGCACGCCTGCGGCATCATTATCAGCAAGGACAACCTCTGCGAACACATTCCCATCTGTACCGCAAAGGATACCAACCTCTATGTGACGCAGTACGAAGGTAACCATGTGGAGTCAGTGGGTCTGCTGAAGATGGACTTCCTCGGTCTCAAAACACTCTCCATCCTCAAGGACGCACTGGAGAACATTAAGAAATCAAAGGGCATAACCATAGACCTTGACACACTGTCGCTCGACGACAAACGGACATGGGAGCTCTTCAGTAACGCAGAGACTACCGGGGTGTTCCAGTTTGAATCTGTCGGCATGAAGCGTTACCTGCGCGACCTTAAGCCCAACCAGTTCGGAGACCTCATAGCCATGAACGCCCTCTACAGGCCGGGACCCATGGATTACATACCACAGTTTATCAGGCGCAAGCACGGCAAAGACAAGATCTCATACGAGGTGCCGGCGATGGAGAAATACCTGAAGGAGACCTATGGCATCACCGTGTACCAGGAGCAGGTTATGCTCCTCTCCCAGGAGCTGGGAGGCTTCAGCAAGGGCCAGGCTGACTCTCTGCGCAAGGCAATGGGCAAGAAGAAGCGCAACATCATGGACCGGATGAAGGAGGAGTTCATTGAGGGCTGCAAAAGAAACGGTTATGATCAGAACACCGTAAACAAGATATGGTCTGACTGGGAGTCATTCGCCGAGTATGCATTCAACAAGTCGCACTCAACCTGCTATGCCCTGATAGCATACCAGACAGGGTATCTAAAGGCAAACTACCCGGCCGAGTTCATGGCTGCGGTGCTCAGCCGCAACATCAATGACATCAAAAAGATCACGGTGATGATGGAGGAGACCAAACGCATGGGTATCGAGGTACTGGGACCCGATGTGAATGAGAGCCTCCTCCAGTTTACCGTCAACCGCAGCGGAAATATCAGGTTCGGCCTTGGCGCCATCAAGGGAGTGGGAGAGAATGCCGTGCTCCACCTGATAGAGGAGCGGGAGCAGAACGGTCCCTTCAGGGATATTTATGACCTTGCCGAACGGGTGAATCTCAACACCGTTAACAAGAAGATGCTGGAGGCAATGGTGGTCTCCGGCGCCCTCGACGGGCTTCCGGGACTGACAAGGGCACAGTACTTCTCTGCCGACGGCAAGGGCTCGAGCTTCCTCGAGAGCCTCATCCGCTACGGCAGCAGCGTGAAGAACATACGCAACAGCAGCCAGCAGTCGCTCTTCGGCGACGCCGGAGGCTTTGAGCTCGTGAAGCCCGAGCCTGCACCCTGCACTGACTGGTCCAAGCTTGAGAAGCTGAACAAGGAGAAACAGGTGATAGGGATTTACCTCTCATCACACCCGCTCGACGACTACAAGCTTGAGATAAACACCTTCTGCAATGCCACCCTGGCCGACCTCCAGAACCTCAGCGAGTTTGCAAACCGGGATGTCTGCGTCGCCGGCATCGTCACCGAGACGAGAAGCGGCGTCACCAAGAACGGCAAGCCCTTCGGCGGGTTCACACTTCAGGATTACTCAGACTCATTCGCCTTCCTTCTTTTTGACAAGGATTATGTGGCTTTTAGTAATTTCTTCAACACTGACTATCAGCTACTTGTGAAGGGAAAGGTGCAGGGCAGGCACTACAACCCGGATGAGCTTGAGTTCAAAATAAAGGAGGTACACCTGCTCTCAGCGGTAAGGGATGACCTGATAAACTCCATAACAATAAAACTGAAGGCGGAACTGATCAACACAGAGTTCATAAAGAATCTCAGAACAATCATTTCAGAGAATCCCGGGAACAAATCACTGAAATTCCTGTTGATAGATCATGATGACAAGATTACCATACCCCTCTTTTCGCGAAGCATCAAGGCAGGCATAACGGACGAGCTCATCGGATGGCTTGAAGACAATCCTGAACTCGATTTTAAAGTTAATTAGGTATCTTTGCGGTGGGAGACAAATACAAAAAACAAACATATAATACTATGGCACAACAAGTTAACGACATGAATTTTGATGAGGTTGTTTTGAAGTCAGACAAACCCGTAATTGTGGATTTCTGGGCTGAATGGTGCGGACCCTGCAGGATGATAGCACCTTATATAGAACAGATCGGAGAGGCATATAAGGACAAGGCGCTTGTCGTTAAGTGTGATGTAGACAGCTCTCCTGATGTTGCCAGGAGATTTAATATAAGGAATATCCCCACAGTGCTCTATTTCAAGGGAGGCGAGGTAGTCGACAAGCAGGTTGGTGCGGCTGCCAGGTCGGCCTTTGAAGCCAAGCTCACTCCGCTACTCTGATCAGCAGATGAACGTTTGTGTTTTTGCCGCTTCCAGCAGCCGTATTGACGTTGCATATAATAAGGTAGCCGGGGATCTCGGAACTGTATTCGCCCGGGAGGGAGTACATGCCATATTCGGTGGCGGTGGCATCGGCCTGATGGGCATCTTTGCCGACACGCTGATGGCCGCTGGCGGAACCATCACAGGTGTCATTCCGGGGTTCATGATGGATGAGGGCTGGGGCCACCCGGGTGTTAAGGATATGGTCGTCACCTCTGACATGTCAGAGAGGAAGAAGACCATCTTTGCAATGTCGGATGCCGCGGTGGCGCTGCCCGGAGGGGTGGGTACGCTGGAGGAGCTGACCGAGGTTATCACCCTGAAGCAGCTGGGACAGTTCAACAAGCCGATAATAATAGTAAACACCAACGGTTTCTATGACCATCTGATAGAGTTCTTTGACCACATGGTCAGGGGCCATTTCATGAGGCTTGAACACAAGGACATATGGCAGATCGTCACCACGGCTGAGGAGGTGGTGCCGGCCATTCTGAACTACACCGGCTGGCATGCCGATCCGAAGGTGATAGCAAGGATCTGAGCTGCAGATGCCAGGATTCCCCGGCTGCATAATCCCTGGCTGACTTAAGGTATCCTGGTTCCGATGAACAGGATGTCATCTACCTGGGGGATATCTTCCATCCAGTCCCTTATGGCCTTCTCGAGTATCCGCTTCTGCTCGTCAACGGGCAGCATGTAGATCTCCGCTAGGATCGACCTGATGTTGATAGTCTTGAACTTCTTGTCCTCTTCACCGCCGAACTGGTCTCCGTATCCGTCGGTGAAGATATAGAGCATGTCACCCTTCATCACATCGACCTTGCGGTTGGTGAAGCTCTTCTTGGCCTGGCCGTCAATCATTCCTATCGGGAAGCGGTCACCCCTGTAAATGGTCACCTTCCCGTCCCTGACATGATACAGCGGCTGAAAAGCTCCGGCATATTCAACATCATGCTCAAGGATGTCATAGGAAATAATCGATATATCCATACCGTCACGCACGGCCTTCTCGCTTCTCTGCAGCAGGGCATGGACAACCTCAATATTCAGGTGGTCAAGGATCTCGGATGGCCTGCTTATTCCGCTCTCCCTTACTATCTTGTTGAGTGAGTTATGGCCAATAATTGACATAAAGGCTCCCGGCACGCCGTGGCCTGTGCAGTCGACCGCCGCAATATACTGCTTGAAACCGCTGTCATGCATCCAGTAGAAGTCGCCGCTGACGATATCCTTGGGCATGAACAGCACAAAAGTGTCATTGAAGAAATTCTCCGGGGGAAGCATAGCCGCCTGTATCCTCTCGGCATATCTTATGCTGGCAGTGGTATCCCTGCTTTTCTCCTCGAGCTCGATGCTCTTGGTGACCACCTCTGCCGTACGCTCCTCGACCTTCTTCTCAAGCAGTACCTTCTCCCTGCGCAGGTTTCTTTCTCTCAGGCTTATGTACGTGTAAATGAGGGCAGCAAGGGCCGTGATGCATAGCAAAATGAACCAGGCGGTCTGGTACACCGGCATGCTGATCGAAAAGGAGAGCTCAACGGGCTCCTCATTCCAGTAGCCGTAGTTGTTTGATGCGCGCACCCTGAAGACATACCTGCCCGGACTGAGTGAGGAGTACATGGCTCTTGTCTGGTCGGTGGTGACCCAGTCTTCATCGGCGCCCACAAGCATGAACTGGTATCTGACGGCTTCGGGATTGACCAGGCAGATACTCAGGAAGTCAAAGATGATCCTGTTCTGGGTATGCGACAGACGTATGCCGTCATGCATCGGGAATGTCTCATAATTGACCAGTGTTCGCCAGATATGCGTCGCCGGCTCAGTCATCACCGGGGGCAGTCTTGAAGGACTCAGCCTTATGGCCCCGTTGGCCGTTCCGAACCAGAGATCGCCACGGTTGTCAGCGAAGGAGGCATTGATTCTGGTCTCTATGCCTGTGAACCCGCTTCTCTCAGTGAATGATGAGATCCGGCCGGTATTGATGTCATACAGGTTTAGCCCCAGGTTGGTGCCAATAAAGAGGTTGCCGGAAGTATCAGGCTGCAGCAGATTGATCGAGTTCATAAGTAACCCGTCACTCTCCGTCAGCTTCTTCCGGACGGTATCACTCCTGAGGCCGTACAGTCCGTCAATGGTGCCCACCCAGAGTGTACCGTCAGCAGTCTCGTTTATGGTTGTCGGATTGACATCGGCCCCGAAGCTGACAGATGTGAAGACTCCGCTGCCGGGCAGGTGTTTCGTCAGGCCGTTGCGCTCCTCCGTCCCGATCCACAGGTACCCCCGGCTGTCGCAAAAAAGCGAGGTGATGTTATTGCCTGTCAGTCCGTTTATCTGGGTATAGGTACGGCTCTCCTTCCGGCCTTCATCCCAGAATATGAGCGCACGGTCAGTACCCAGCCACAGGTTATGGTTGCTGTCGGACACCATTGATGAGATTCTCAGCGAGCGGAGGCTGGAGTTGAGATCAAGGTCATACCTGTAGTTCCCCTCATCAAGGTCATACCTGAATACCTCATCCCCCGAGGTGGCTATCCAGACGTGGCCGTTGTTGTCAGGCCTGATGATGTTGATCTGGCTGCCTTCAAGGGTTGCGGGAAAATCGCTGAGCCTGACGCGGTCAGCAGGGCTCCTTGACGGGTTGTAAAGAGAGAGGCCTTTGCTGGTTCCGAACCAGTATCGCCCTGTGGGATCCTGCGCAAGGGTGGATACATCATTTGACCGGAGGAACTCCGGGGCAAGGAAAGAGGTGAAATGATCCCCCTTGTAGATAAAAAATCCCGCATCCCTGTCAGCGATAAGGATATTCCTTTCCTTGTCCTCGATCATGCATAGTACATGCTGCGCCATCAACCCGTTGGAGGTATTGAAGACGAGTGTCCCTTCGGGCGTAAAAACGGTAATCCCGCCCCTGCTCTCCCAGTCTTCCATTGAGGCCACCCAGATATTTCCCCGATAATCTTCCAGGATATAGGTTACGAAGTTACCCCACAGCCCGTTGCGTGTATCGTAGAAGTCCATCTCCCCGCTCTCCCTGTCCTGCCTGTAGAGCCCTCCGTTGAATGTCCCGAACCAGAGGTTTCCCCGTGAGTCTTCAAAGATGGTCGTTGTAAGGAAGTATTTCGTGAGTCCTTCGGGATTGAAGGGAATGAACCTGTCGCTGGCATGATCATATTTCTTGATGCCCATGTCGGTGATGCAGTAGAGATTCTCGCGGCTGTCTGAATAGAAGCCGAAAGCGTCATTGCTGAGCCCCTGTCTTCCCATGTACTGCTGGCCTGTCATCGTTGTAACACCGTGTTCCGGCATGTCAAGACGCAGTGCTCCTCCCAGTGATGTTGCCACCCAGAGAGATCCTTCATACTCCACAATTCCTGTTATATCCCCGGTAAGGCTCAGTACAGGGCTGACCGGGTCAGTTATGCGGGCGGAATCAACTCCGATAAAGGCTGACGGGGAGAAGGAGACCTGCTTGACGACATTATCCTCAATGAGCGACATGCCCCCCCCTATGTGGCCGAGCCATAACCTTCCCCGGCTGTCCTCGCAGATGCTTTTCACCCCTCCCGGCGCAAGGCTGTCGGAGGTTGAGAAATTCTCAAAACGAAGTCCGTCGAAACGTGTGACGCCGCTGCCGGTGCCAAGCCAGATGAAATCATTATCATCCTGGATGATGGTATAGACCTTGGAGGCGCTCAGCCCTGCCTTGGAGCCATACTGTTCAAAATAGTAATTCTGCCCCTCAGTGTGACGGGGAATGAGAAATAATAAAAGAGACAACCATACCGGTATGATAATTGAACGGGGCCTGCAATTGATGCATCTGACGGGCATCAGGTTATTTCTTAATGAAGAAGAACGTTCCGTCTTCATCCTTGAGCCCGGTAATCTTTCCGAATTTTGGCTTCTGCTGATTGTTTTGCGTTACGGCTTTGGTCACCTGGGTCACAATCTCCTCAATGGCTATGCAGGTGTTGGGGTTGCCACGAAGTGTGTTGGCGAAAGTGCGTGTGAACTGGGAGTCATCTACAGCAAGCTCATACCCTGCCGATGAGAATATCTGGCTCGACTTGAACTGTGTCGCCCTCCAGTCGGTACAGTTGCGGGGCTTGATCTCGGACCTCATAGCCTGGTAAAAACTGGGGCCCGATTCGCAGGCATCAGTTATCACCAGCACATGGGTCAGGTAGTTCATGTATGTCTCCATTGATGCCCTCAGGGCATTCAGGCTGTAGTATGTGAACTCCTCATCGCGCCGGGCGTCAATGGGTATCCAGTAGCCGACATCATTGATAAACTTGCCGTGCCCTGCAAACCAGATAACCAGCGATTTGATCTGTCTGGCCCTTACCTCGTCACGAAGGTCGATGGAAAAAAACTTCTCCATCTCCTGCTTCGACTGGTTCCGGAGCCTGCGTACCGGAAGAACCTGGTAGTTATCTTCCAGTACCGTGGTGATCAGGTTGGCATCCTTTGGCGGACCCTGGAGAGCTGCAAAGTTCTGGTAGTCACTGTTCTCAATAAATACTATAAGGGTATTGCCCATCGGGTTCGATTCCGATATGGTGGTGCCCCGGCGGCTGAGAATATAATCTTTTGTGGTAGTGTTGCCATACTTGTCCTCAACAAGGATGGTGACCCTGTCACTGTTCCTGACATCAATGCCCTTGGCAATGAAGGCGGGATTAAGATTGTCATGTGAGAACTGTGCGCTGATGTTTTGAATCCTGACCGTGCTGATCAGGTTCTGGTCGAGCACCTTGCCTTCAATGTCAATACTTGAGGCTATGCTGTCAATGATCAGAACGTTTTCACCCGTCAGGTAAGGAGCGAGTATCTGTATCTCGGGAGGATCGACCTCGGTGCGCCTGACACGGTATGTCATCACGCTCTCGTTGTCATAGACGTCGCGGGCAACGATCCTCATGACCCCGTCGGAAGCAATCTCCACCTCTGCGGCAAAGGGAATAGTGCCCCTGCCCTCTAACTTCACCGGGACATTATTGATTGAGAACTCAGCCAGGAGGCTTTTGTCGCTGATCTTGCCGGTGATCATAACGCTCTTCATGTCAAGCCCTACCTCTATCTCGCTTCCGCCAAGAACAGCGGGTGACTCGATGAATATCTCCGGGCTGTCCGATTCGCGGTTTATGGCGAAGAGCCTGTCATTTGCCTCTCGCATCATCCTTTTTGCAGATGAGCTCTCCTCATTCATGGCGATTACCCTGGCATAGTCGGCGGACGCCTTATCAAATTGGCTCGTCTCTTCATACGAATGTGCCCGCAGAAGGTAGGCTTCATGCTGATACTGGTCTATGGTGAGCGCCTTCGTGAAGTCGTTGATGGCTGCGAGGTGCTGGTTAAACTTCTGGTAATAGGTGCCCCGGCGGATATAGTGTTCCTGGTCTGCCGGCTCAAGGAGAATGGCCGTAGAAATGTCATTAATAGCTGAAGGGTAGTCAAGCCTTGCTTCATGAACAAGGGCCCGGGTCAGGTAGGCATCCACATTCTTTTCATCCTGCTGCATCACCATTTTGCACTGGCCGAGTGCACTGTTAACGTCACCCTGGCGGATCAGAACGCGTGCCAGCTCGAGACGTGCAGCAGAGAGCGATTTGTCTTTCGTTACGGCCTTCTCAAGCTGCCGTCTGGCAGTGTTGTCATCATTCAGCTTCTGGTAGATGATACCCTGTTGATAGTAGTTTACGGCATCATCCCTCATCTGAAGCGCAGTGTCAGATGTCCCGAGAGCCTTATCCCACAGCTCCATACCCATCAGTGAAACGACCTTCTCAGTATACAGCTTGCCATTCCGGTATTCAGTTCTTATCGCCTGCTGCAGGTATGAAACCGCTTCAGAATAAAACTTGTTCCTCTCCCCGGGTGCCGTCTTCTCATCCTGACCCAGCTTGTTGCACATGCGGCCAAGGTTATACAGGATACCGGTATCATTTGAGAGAAAATTATTGGCTCTCTTGTAATCATCATAGGCAAGCATATAGTTGCCTGTTATCTCGTATGCCCTTGCCCTCTTGAGATAACCCTCCGCCGAGGCAGGGGCTTCATCAATAGCCCTGGAGAACTGTTCAATGGCATCTTCGAACATGTCATTCCTGATGAACTCCTCGCCGGCTTTGATGTACTTGCGTGACGACTGTCCGCTAACGGTCAGTACAGCAACAATAAACACCATTACAAGAACTGAGAATCCTCGCTTCATGACTTTAGCTCCTTTTTAATAATTGGGATTCAAAAATACGAATATTTATTTATTAACAAATAAGCATAATTATTAACATAGGTTATACGGATTTTCGGCGAAAATGATACATGATTTCGAGGATACTTTTCTCAAATCTGACAGATTTTTCAGGAGCAAAATCCGGGAAGGGGTCGGGCACTCCTCCGCCGAACTTCATTCTTCCCGTGAACCGGCGGGCCTCATCCCACAGTCCGGCCTCAACAAAGTGGCTCATGATGAAGGCACCTCCCTCGACAAATAGGGACTGCACGCCCATACCATGAAGTGCCCGGATCATCTCTTCAATAAAATACTGATTACCTGCCAGTTTAACGACTTTTACTCCAGGCAGGCTGGTCTTTTCATTACAGGTAAAGAGGACTGTTTCCGTTGTGCCGTCAAACACCTTTGACCCGGGGTCCATGTTTCCGCTGCGGCTCACTATTACCCTGAGCGGGTTTTTGCCTTTCCAGAGGCGGACGTCGAGCGAAGGATTGTCCGTACGTACTGTCCCTCCTCCCGCGAGGATAGCATCCTCGGCAGCGCGCCAGCGGTGCACCAGTATGCGTTCGGTGTTACCTGTAATCCAGTGAGGCTCTGCCGCGTCACCCGCCTTCCTGACAAGGTCTATGAAGCCGTCGGCGCTGCGGGCCCACTTGAGGACCACGTATGGCCTATGTCTCTCATGCCATGAAAAGAACCTCCTGTTGATGAAGCGGCACTCCTCCTCCAGCACGCCGGTAACAACATCAATTCCGGCTTCCCTGAGGCGGGCAATACCTCTCCCGGCCACCTTCAGGCTTGTGTCAGTGGTCCCAACCACCACCCTCCGGATGCCGCTGCTGATGATCAGGTCAGCGCATGGGGGTGTCCGCCCGTAATGAGAGCAGGGCTCAAGGCTTGCATAGATTGTTGAGGAGGGCAGCAGGCTTTTGTCTTCAACGGCGTTCAGGGCATGAACCTCGGCATGAGGTGTCCCTGCCCTGAGATGAAATCCCTCTCCGATGATGTCGCCGTTGTGCACCACCACCGCTCCCACCATCGGGTTTGGTGAGGTGCAGCCCTCGGCCCTGGCTGCAAGCTCCAGGCAGCGGCGCATATAGATCAGGTCATCAGGGTGAACCATGAGTGCTATTTCCTATCTTTGAATCATGGCCCAAAAGGTACAAACAATAAGCGAAATCCGCTCCCTGATCTCAGGAATGCTCAGGCGGCTCTGGCCGGCTGAGGAGGCTGAATCACTCGCCTCATCAATCATCAGGGAATACACCGGCATGACACGGGCCGCGCAGCTTGCCTTCGGCGACCGCCAGCCTGATAAGGATGCGGAGGATAAGATCCTCGCTGCTGCCGGCAGAGCCTCAGAGGGTGAACCGCTGCAGTATATCACAGGCTATACTGAATTCTGCAGTCACAGGATAGAGTTGGAGCCCGGAGTGCTGATACCCAGGCCGGAAACGGAAGAGTTGGCCTCGATGATCATAGCAGGGAACCGTGGCTTTGAGGGGACGGTCACCGACCTATGCACCGGATCGGGATGCATAGCCATTGCACTGTCACTGGCTTTTCCCCGGGCGACGGTAGTGGCCACTGACAACTCCCCGGCCGCAATCAGGGTGGCTGCACGAAATTTTTCCCTGACCGGAGCATCAGTAACCCTTGCCATGGCTGACCTGTTCAATGACAATCACTCCGTCATACCCCTGAGCGATATCATCGTCAGCAACCCACCATATGTTACAGAGAGCGAAAAAAAAGCAATGCACCCCAATGTGCTTGATCATGAGCCGCATGAGGCGCTCTTCGTGCCTGACAACGACCCGCTCCTGTATTACAGGAGAATCGCTGAAATAGCTGCCTTGCGGCTGGCACACGGAGGCACCCTGTGGCTGGAGGTGAATGAGAATCATGCCCCTGCGACAGCAGGACTTTTAAGCGCAAGCCTCTACAGGCAGGTAAACATTTTGAAAGACATCAGGGGAAAAGAGAGATTCATTAAGGCTGAGAGACATGGGTGAAAAGAGTGAAAAAGAAGAGCTCCTTCAGAGAGCAATGAGAGAATGCTCCGCAAGAGAATACTGCATCAGCGACATCAGTTCGCTGCTTGACAGGTGGGGTGCACACGATGCTGAGACAAAGGAATGGGTAATAAACAGACTCATCACTGAGAAATTCATTGACGAGCACCGTTACAGCCGTGCGTTTGTGATTGATCACTTCAGGCACAGCCACTGGGGAAAGGTAAAAATAACCATGGCCCTCAGAAGCAAGAAGGTTGATCCGGCAGCAATCGACACCGGGCTCGAAGCCATTGATGAAGATGAATATCATGCCCTGCTCATGAAGATCGTTGAAGAACAGAAGAAAAAGATCAGGGCAAAGAACAGGCTCGATCTGAAGGGCAAGCTCCTCAGGCATGCCCTGGGAAAGGGTTTTGAAAGCCACCTTGTCTACGATGCCGTAAACGCGGTCTGCAAAGAGTGACCGGTCAGGAGAACGACAGCCAGGGTGACCGGTCAGAAGAGCGACAGCCAGAGTGACCTCAGGAAGGGAAAGAATGCTACCAGCGCCATGGCGGAGGAGACCGCCGCATCAGTAATAGCTATCTGCCTCAGGCCCCGGTCCGTCACAAGCGTCCTTGTTCCGAGTGCAATGCGCATGACCAGCTGCAGGGCGAAGAAGAGGAAGACCCGCATCGACTGGCTGTTCCATTGCAGCGCCTCATCTACCCTGCCCCTGACAATCAGCGAGAATGCATGTGACAGCCCGCATGACGGACAGGGCTCCCCCGTCATCAACTCATGAACACACGGCACAGGATAATTCTCCTCATCCGGGGAATAAAAAAAGGAGTAACCCATTATCAACAGGATTACTCCGGCAAATATGATATTGATTGAAAAATAGGGCCTGCTGGAGGGATTCAGTCTTACCACTGCCCTTTGGTAGTATCTTTTTCCGTATCCTTCTTAAGGCTGTCAGGCGTACCTTCAAGCTCCTGGAGCCTGTCTTTCATCTCATCCTTCTTTGCAGAAGCTTTGATCTCGACGGTTTCGTCGCCATCGTTGATCTTTATCGTCACCTCCTTGTCGCCGAACTCCCTCTCGATGTCATCGGTAACATCCTGAATCACCTTTTCGATATCCGTGGCCCAGTTGCCTGACTTATTGGCAATCTTTCCGATAACAAAACTCTGCGAAACAGAGATCATGAGGGCGATTATCGCTACCACCAGGCCACCTATGAGCACCCCCTGGTTGTTGTTTGGCCGCGACAGACCTATTATTGCCAGGACGATGGCTATCACTGCCGGTATGATGGCTATCAGACCGAGGCAGGGCACTACTGCCAGCAGGAACGCTATTATGGCTGTCACGAGGGCACCGACACCTACGCCCGACTGACTGTTGTTTTTTACTTCTTCCATTGGTTCAAGTATTAGATTTTTTCTTATTTCTTTTTCAGGATATTTCCTGTATCCTGTTCTAAAGACGTAAGCGGAACCTCAATGATGCGTCCCATCTCCGAATTATTTTTATAAAAAATGAATGTGGGGACTCTTTCTATGCCCAGTTCCTGATAATCCTGCAAGGGTGCATTTTTATCGATATCGACACCAATGAACCTGATTTTCTCTTGCGGGAATCCCCACAGGTCAACTATCTTCATGAACCGGGGCACCTCTCTCCTGCTGTCGGGGCACCAGGTTCCCATGACTATGGTGATTGTCAGATCGCTGATATCTGTCTCCTGCAGTTCTTTCATGAATGCCTGGTCAGGGTGATAATCCCTGTAGCCGCTCACATACCATGAGGAATGAGGGGGGTTGAAAAATCTTGCAGGCAGGAAGTCGCCCAGCAGCCAGGTGGTTGCATCACGGAAGTCCCACACGTGGTCGGCAGCTTCTTCCTCCTCGTCGGGTTTGCCGGCGAGGGCGGCATTGCCGAATGGTGCCACCTCCGGATAGGTCTCTGCCGCTGACAGCGAATCCGGCATCGCAACAGGATCGGACTGTGGTACCGTAGCCCTGGTTTTCCTGGCGGTGCCGCATCCGGCAATGACGGCCAGTGCGGTGATAAGTGTGATGATCCGGATAATTCTCATACTGTCTCCAAAAGCAAAGATAATATCTGTTTTGCAGTTTTCGACACTGAGGTACCCGGACCGAATATCGCAGCCACACCGGCATCATAGAGGAACTGGTAGTCCTGCGGCGGGATAACACCCCCTGCGATAACCAGTATATCTTCGCGTCCCAGCTTCTTAAGTTCGGCTATCACCTGCGGTATGAGTGTCTTGTGTCCAGCTGCAAGGCTTGAAACGCCAAGGAGATGCACATCGTTCTCCACCGCCTGACGTGCTGCTTCGGCCGGTGTCTGGAACAGAGGCCCGATGTCAACGTCAAAGCCGATGTCGGCATAACCTGTCGATATCACCTTGGCGCCCCGGTCATGGCCGTCCTGGCCCATCTTTGCTATCATAATGCGGGGCTGTCTTCCGGCCTTTGATGCAAACTCTGCTGCCAGGGCTTTTGCCTCCTCGAAATCAGAGTCTGACTTGTACTCTGATGAATAAACTCCTGAAATAGTCCTTATCACTGCTTTGTACCTCCCGGCTACTTTTTCACATGCGTATGATATCTCACCCAGTGTGGCCCTCTTTGATGCTGCATCCACTGCCAGTTCAAGGAGGTTACCCTCTCCTGTCTCCGCGGCGCGGGTGATAGCATCAAGTGCCTGCCTGCATTCCTCTTCATTGCGCGAGGCCCTGAGCTGCTCCAGCCTTCTGATCTGGGACTCACGTACTGCGCTGTTGTCTACTGTCAGGATCTCCAGCGGATCCTCTTTTTCAAGCCTGTACTTATTCAATCCCACTATTGTCTGCGCCCGGGAGTCGATCCGTGCCTGTGCCCTGGCGGCAGCCTCCTCAATCCTCATCTTGGGTATGCCTGACTCGATGGCTTTGGCCATCCCGCCGAGACTTTCAACCTCCTGTATCAGCTCCCATGCCTTATGGGCTATCTCATCAGTGAGTTTCTCAACGTAGTAAGAACCTGCCCACGGGTCGACAGCCCTGCATATGCTTGTCTCCTCCTGGAGGAATATCTGGGTATTGCGTGCTATCCTGGCCGAGAACTCAGTAGGAAGGGCGATAGCCTCATCAAGTGCATTGGTATGCAGGCTCTGCGTATGACCCAGTGCTGCAGCCATGGCCTCAATGCATGTCCGTCCCACGTTATTGAACGGATCCTGTTCGGTCAGGCTCCAGCCAGAAGTCTGGGTATGAGTTCTAAGTGCCAGCGACTTCGGGTTTTTCGGGTTGAATTCGCTTACGATCTTTGACCAGAGCATGCGCGCGGCCCTCATCTTGGCAATCTCCATGAAGAAGTTCAGGCCGCTGGCCCAGAAGAATGAAAGCCGCGGTGCAAAATCGTCGACGTTCATTCCGGCACTCACTCCGGTGCGCAGGTATTCAAGCCCGTCGGCCAGCGTGTATGCCAGCTCAATGTCGGCCGTTGCTCCTGCCTCCTGCATGTGGTACCCCGAGATGGAAATACTGTTGAATTTTGGCATCTTCTCAGAGGTGTACCTGAAGATGTCGGCGATGATCCGCATCGAGAAAGAGGGAGGATAGATATAGGTGTTGCGCACCATGAACTCCTTAAGTATGTCATTCTGTATTGTGCCCTGCAGCTCCTCCAGCTTCGCCCCCTGCTCCATGCCGGCAACGATGTAGAATGCCATGACCGGTAGCACTGCCCCGTTCATAGTCATTGAGACTGACATCTGGCTGAGGGGTATCTGGTCAAAGAGTATCTTCATGTCAAGCACCGAGTCTACAGCCACGCCTGCCTTTCCCACGTCACCCTGGACCCGGTCGTGGTCGGAGTCATAGCCGCGGTGTGTGGCCAGGTCAAAGGCAACGGACAGTCCCTTCTGTCCTGCAGCGAGGTTCCTGCGGTAGAAAGCATTCGACTCCTCTGCGGTGGAGAAGCCGGCATACTGCCTGATGGTCCATGGCATCATGGCATACATGGCCGAGTAGGGCCCGCGCAGATAGGGTGGCAGGCCTGCCGCATAGTCAAGGTGCTCCATGCCGCGCAGGTCGTCGCGCGAATAGACGCTCTTCAGATGGATTCGCTCCGGGGTCTCCCAGCCGGGGACGATGCCGTTCTCCCTCTCCCACTTCTGAATATTCCTTGAGGGCGCTGTTGCCCTGAAGGGGTCTCTGTCCGTGAATTTTGGTCTCTTGCTCATCTCCGATCAGTTTATTCCCAGTATCCTGTTGAACATCTGCAGCGTCTCCAGCACATTTGAGCGAACGCTTATGAAGTGCTCCAACCCTTCAGCCTTCAGAGTCTCCATGGAAGGCGGGTTGCCGGCCACGACCACCACAGCCTTTCCGGCAGTCATCCTGTAGATGTCAGGCGCAACAACGGGGTATTCGTCATCCGAGCTGCAGATGACGATGATGTCAGCTTTGGCTTCCAGCGCAGCACTGACACCCCCGGCTACCGTATCAAAGCCGTTGTTGTTCACCACTTCATAGCCTGCCACGGCGAAGAAGTTGGAGGAGAACTGTGCCCTCGCGCTGCGCATTGCCGGATTACCGATGGTAAGCATGAAGGCCAGGGGCCTGTGATCCGCCCTTTCCGTTGCCAGCCTGAGCTTCTCGAACTCCTCACCGCCGCGGGCGGGTCTGATGGGAGTCACCTCCGTATCCTGAGGAGGGGTGTTTCCCGGGAAGAGCTTTTCCGGGTCATGCTCCGGGGCCGTCGCCTCCCTGAAGTTGGGATACTGGTTGGTACCCAGGAGTATCTCACGTCTTTTTGCGGCATCCTCTTTTCTCGATTTGGCCGCTGTCGCGATTTTTTCCTGGATGGTGCCGTTCTGCAGTGCCTTAAGGAAGCCTCCGCCGCCTTCAATCTCAAGGAACAGCTTCCAGGCTTCGCGGGCCATCATCGAGGTAAGCTCCTCGAGGTAGTAAGAGCCTGCACCGGGGTCAGCCACCTTGTCGAGGTGCGACTCCTCCATCAGGAGCAGCTGCTGGTTGCGGGCTATCCTCTCAGAGAACTCGCCGGCACTGCGGAAGACAGTGTCAAAGGGTTCGACGGTGATCGATTCTGCCCCGCCAAGCACCGCTGACATTGCCTCTGTCTGTGTGCGCAGCATGTTGACATAAGGGTCGTAAAGGGTCTTGTTCCACCTGCCGGTGACGGAGTGAATATGCATCAGGGTGGCGTCATCCGTCTTCGGCTCATAGCCCTTCACTATCGTTGCCCAAAGCATCCTCGCCGCACGCAGTTTGCAGATCTCGGGGAAGAAGTCGGGACCAATGCCAAAGGTAAATTTCATTGTCCGTGCTGCTATATCGGGTATGATGCCCCTGGCGGTCAGTGCTGCCATATATTCGTTGCCGAGCGACAGGGTAAAAGCAAGTTCAGCCACAGGTCCTGCACCTGCGTTGCTGAAGATTGTGCCGGAGGGTTCAACGCACTTCAAACCCTGTATCCCTGCCGTCTCATTTACCAGGTCAGCAAGATAATCGAGTCCCTGGTCAACGGGTATGCAAAGTTTGCCGTTCGCCGCCAGTTTTCCGAGAGGATCGGCGGCAATGGATATTCTTATCTTTTTGGTATCTGCGCCCGCAGACCACAGTACTGATTCCAAAGCGGAAAAGAGCTCCTTTGCCATCCCCTGGGTGACGAAGTTCAGCTCCACGCTCTCAAGGTGTATTCCACTGAGCAGCCGGGATATATTGTCAACGGTGATTGACTGCGGGTCATCCATCACAAAGCCAAGTGAAGATACGCCTCTCATTAGTATGTCGAGGGCTTTGGTGTTGGCTTCCCTGTAGTCGCTTACTATGATATCCTGCCTCACCAGCCAGGTGTTGTCAGAGACACGTACTCCCCTCACAAAGGGGTATTCGCCCGGCAGAAATCCCATGTGGTGAACCTTTTCGAGGTCTTCCTGCCTGTAAAATGGCATGACCTCAATTCCGTCACGGGTTTTCCAGACCAGTTTCTTCCTGAAATCGGCCCCCTTCAGGTCGGCCGTTATTTTCTCCATCCATTTTTCGGTGGAGACAGGCGGAAACTTTTCAAATAACCTTTCTTTCTTGTCCATCGGGTATACTGTTCCTGAGAGTGCAAATAAAAGGATTGTCAGGCTTTTAAACCATGCTTTTTATCATATGGTCTCAGTGGGTTGCACCGAACTCCATGAGGTATGATTTGATGAACTCATCGAGGTTGCCGTCAAGGACAGCCTGGGCATTGCCTGTCTCGTATCCTGTGCGGAGGTCCTTCACCAGCTTGTAGGGATGAAGGGTATATGACCTGATCTGGGAGCCCCACTCGATCTTTTTCTTTGCCCCTTCTATCTTTGCTGTCTCTTCCTGTCTCTTTCTCAGTTCCATTTCATAGAGGTGCGATTTCAGCAGGCGGAGGGCATTCTCCTTGTTCTGGCCCTGGGAGCGGGTCTCCTGGTTTTCGATGACGAGGCCCGTCGGTGCGTGGCGCAGGCGCACGGCCGTCTCAACCTTGTTGACATTCTGTCCGCCGGCGCCCGATGAGCGGAATGTCTCCCAGGTGATGTCACCCGGGTTTATCTCTATCTCTATGTCATCGTCAACCAGCGGCGCCACGTAAACCGATGCGAATGTAGTCTGTCTTTTCCCCTGGGCGTTGAATGGGGATATGCGCACCAGGCGGTGCACCCCGTTCTCGCTCTTGAGGTAGCCGTAGGCATTCTCCCCCTCGAACTCGAGGGTGACTGTCTTGATGCCAGCCTCATCGCCTGCCTGGTAGTAAGCCTCAGTGATCTTGTATCCGCTGTTCTCTCCCCACATGAGGTACATCCTCATGAGCATCTGTGCCCAGTCGTTGCTCTCAGTGCCTCCGGCACCGGCGTTGATCTTCAGGACGGCTCCGAGCTGATCCTCTTCACGTCTGAGCATGTTGCGGAGCTCCAGCTTCTCAACGGCAGCCAGTGTCTTGTCGTACTGCTGGCTGATCTCGGTGTCGGAGACCTCTCCCTCCTTGTGGAAGTCATAGAGGACGAGAAGGTCCTCGACGGCGGTGTCGACGGTTGCGAAGGCGTTGGTCCAGCTTTTGACGGAGGATATCTCCTTCATCAGCTCCTCGGCTTTTTTGGGATCATTCCAGAATCCCGGGGCGTGAGTCAGCTCCTCTTTTTCCTTTATCTCCTTCAGTCGGCCGTCGACGTCAAAGATACCTCCTTAACGCATCCCGGCGTTCAACGAGGTCTTTTATCTGGTCATTGGTTATCATGGCATGTTTGTTTGCGGCAAATATACGAAAAAGGCAGTAGGGGGCCGAGCGTTAAGTCCCGACATAGTATGTCGGGATAGCGAAGGAGCCAGATTGCAGGGGGGCAGTAGGCAATAGTGTCAGTCGGCGGTCGGCAGTTTGAGGCACAGACGAAGGAGGAGGCTCAATCCCGCATCCGCCGGCTGGCGGATCGGGACGGCAGTCAGCAGTCGTGGAATTATCATTTAGCTCGTAGAGCTTACAGTATGGTAGCCCGGATGTGGCACTACAAAAACCATAGCTCGTAAAGCTTCGGCTATTGAAGCAAGGCCCGATCCCCGATAGCCTCTACCCCGTAGGGGTTAAGGTATTGTAGATGAATGCTATATATAACATGCGGCCCCTCGTCGGGCACGCCCCTATTTTAAGGGGTGAGGATATATTATGATCTATTGGCTACAATACCATAACCGCTACGCGGTAATATTTACTTAGATGTTCGGAAGAAATATCAGTCCACCTTGTATCCGGCGAAACTGCCTGTTCCCGTTTGATTTGCCCCGCCGGTAAATATTTTTACTTCCACTTTGTCTCCAGTTGAAAGTCTGATCGTGACGGACCTGACCGGAACTGTAGAAAATTGGGCTATTTCAACAGCCAATTTTTCATAAAAGGCGGTATTCTTAAAGATTGATATCTCCCTTGCAGATCCTGTTCCGTCAGCAAAATAGGATACATTGAATGTATAGATCCCATTGCTGGGAGCCGTAAATATACCTGTGCTAGGGTCAAATCCGCCACCAATACTTAAATCTGGCGCATCATAGGTCAAAGTAATATCAGTGTATGTTGTTGCAGGATCAGATATTTTATTTTGCGCCCTGAAGGCAACCTCATTGGCAAGAACAACGGGAGCACTGTTTGTGAGAGAGAGCGTTCTGGTGGCGGGGTTATAAGAGAGTTGCTGGTCATCCGATGCCGGGTCACCCGGCAAACCCTGTGGCCCCGGAGGTCCCTGCGGGCCGGCCTCAAGTGATTTCGCTGCATAGAGCGCATAGGGCACTGCCATAAACTGCATCGTGCCCATATCCATGAACAGGTTCTCGAACTTGACCTCAACATTAAGATAATGGTTGGCCGTCGACCAGTCTATCGCTGCGAAAGTGCCCAGTACAGGATCACCCTTCCCGATTATCAGCGAGAATACACCATACCTCGATGTTGTAACCCCTGTAAACACCTCCTGGTAGACAACAGGACCTGTCGGTGAGCCGGTTTTTATTGAAAACCGAACCTCAATGTCAGTATTAACCAGCTCATCGCCGTTATTGTCGCGGGCAACCGCCTGGTAGTTTATGCCGCCCGGAAAAGTCACCTGCGCCCGGACTGTTTGTGTACCCGCGATAACTATTACCAGTACCGTCAGCACAATAGAACAGACTCTTTTCATACCCTTCGCTTTACAGTTTTTCAATCTTGAATGACCTGTTAATGACACCGTCTGAACTTACTACAGTGGCAACATATATTCCGTTCCCGTAATGGGAGATATGTATCTCATGAACATAATCGTGATCAGGAGAGAGATCGAGTTCCCTGGTATAAAGCAGTGAACCGATGAGGTTGATGATGGTGATCTTGTAGTGCCTTCCCAGAATCCCGTACATTCTGATATAGAACATGTGATTATTCTCAACAGTGACCGGGTTCGGGAAGAAATCCACCCCGTTCCCTTCGCGTACGGGAAGTGACTTTGCGGGAATGAACCTGGGCTGTTGAAACCCCTGTGAAAGATTGTAGAACGATGGCAATGACACCTCCACCGCCGTTTCGCCTATCGTCTGCTGGTATGTTTTCCCGGTCAGTGTCACCAGGTTGCCCGCCGGCACAAGGACCTGGTGCGACAGGTTGTACGCTTTCTGCGAAAAGGATAGAGAGCAAATCAACCCAAGGACAATACCAGTAAACAATCCCTTCATACCACCGACCATTGTAAAATCAGTGTCAAAAATAACACTTTTTAAATAGAATCAGGCCTCCCGGCTATCAGTTTAAGGCTTTTGAGAGGCGCAATCATCCTGAAGGCCAGGGCTGACGCAATGCCTGTGATGAGCTGCAGCGCCGCTGCCGTGATCCACGTCATGCCGGTCATTCTCAGCAGCCGGCCGGCAGCGAAAGTAATGAGAAGCATCAGGAGATAGAGCAATACCTGCTTTACGTCAGCCATCCTGAGCATTGTCTTTTCGACTGCGGCCACGCATGCCAGGGCCACAAGAGCCTGTGTACCGAAGGCAGCATAGGATGCCCCGGCGGCAAAGTGAGTTGGTATGAGTATGGCATTCAGGATGATGTTTACAATCATGCCTGACATGGTTATCGCTCCAAGCAGCCTGAACCTCCCGGCGGCTGTCAGCATTGTGCTGAAGAGATATACCAGGCCGACAGGCACCAGGGCCATCATTAGCATGGTGAATGCACTCACTGCTCCCGGGGCTGGTGTATCATAAAGCAGCTCAAGTATCTCGCCGGGGAAGGTGGCAAGGGTGACAGCTGCCACCCCCAGTGGGGCCATCAACATTCGCCCGGCCATGGATGCCAGGGGCTTAATATCACTGCCTGCGGCCAGCTCCCTTGACATAATGGGAAGCAGCAGCCCGCCGAACATAACAGGTATCATGGCAAAGGCATCAAAGAGCCGGAAAGCCTGGGCATAGATGCCGGCTTCCTTCGCTCCGTCGGGCAGAAGCCTTTCGATAAGCACTGCGTCAATGCGCCAGTAGAGTGTCATGGCAAACACCACGGCGGCATAAGGCAGCCCGGTGATGATGATGCTTTTCAATACCCTTGCATCAGGCCTCACCTTTGAGACTTCACCCCTGCGGACCACGATGACCAGCGCCAGGCACATTACAATGAAGTAGGCAGCAGTCTGCGCACCGACAAACCACATCACCCGGAACGGCTCCTCCGCCACCCCGCCCCAGAGAAGAACCGAGCAGATGATGATCATAACCACCCTGTCGGCAACCGACAGAAGGCTGTCGAGAAAGAGGTACTGCATACCGCTTATGTTTGAACGCAGCCAAAGTATCATGGAGGCCATCACCTGGTTCAGCATCAGCACAAGCAGCATCGACAGCTGCCCCTCGCGGTAACCCATTGCCAGGGCAACCGTGATGGTAACGAAGAAATATGCCGCTGTCAGAAGAAGGCGAAGGAGGAGGACATTGCCGAACCAGAGATTCACCCTCGAGGGATCGGCCGATACAGCCCTGTTGTTAAAACCAGAGAGCCCCATGTCAAGGAGCAGTGTAAAGAGGACCGAGAAGCTGAAGAGAGAGAAATAGCTGCCGTAGGCGGTCTCTCCCACCACGTTCTGAACGGTACGGTCAATGCCGAGAACCCAGAAGGCCTTGACAAGGAGGCTCACCGTCAGCAGGAAAGTAATATTTACAAGGAATTTTCGCCTCAAGATGATCTTATGCTCACTTAGTCCAAAAGAATGACAATTTATAAATTAATTGCCACATTTGTAATTCAGAACAGGCAGGCGGATATGATAATTGCCATTAACGCGC
>CAZHTG010000032.1:0-33722 GCA_964535795.1 uncultured Rikenella sp. | reverse complement strand
TAGTAGTGAAGCAGAGCTTTGTTTATTCCTGCCCGGTCGGCTATCTCCTGCATCCGTGCCCCAGCATACCCCTTCTCCTCAAAGACATCAGAGGCTGCAGTGAATATCCTTTCACGCGTCATGTGACCCGTATCCTTTACTTTAACCATTTGTTTTAACCATAAAGATTAACTATATGATTTAACTAATTGGTCAAAAGTAAAGCTATTTTTCGTAATACCAAATTTATTGAGCATTATTTTTAATGATCTCCTTAGTGTTGCAGGGGTGAAGAGCATAGGGGAGAAGGTCAGCTTTAAGCTCGATTCCAACGGGAACAGGTCCGGAAGGAGACATGATATAATATGGCTTTTGCCCTGGAACAAATGACCCTTTCATTTTGTTGTTCCATAAAATACCAGACAGATGAAAACAAGAAATATTGAAAAGATACTGCCACCTCCGCCGGTTCATTTCGTTGGCGACGGCTTCAGGGTACATAATTTCATACCGGGAGTGCCCCCGCTCTCAATGGCGCGGATGGACCCGTTCATCCTGCTCGATTATAATTCAAAATTTTACTTTTCTCCAACGGATAAGCCAAGGGGCGTCGGGGTGCATCCCCACCGCGGTTTTGAAACAGTCACCATAGCGTACAGTGGAAGGATAGCCCACCACGACAGCTTTGGCAACAGCGGAGTGATAGGAGAGGGAGACGTGCAGTGGATGACGGCTGCATCCGGACTGTTGCACAAGGAGTACCATGAGAAGGAGTTTGCAAGCGCAGGGGGCGACTTCCACATGGTGCAGCTCTGGGTCAACCTGCCGGCAAAGGACAAGATGTCGCCTCCCAAATACCAGCCCATCACCAACGAACAGATGGGCAAGCACCTCCTTCCGGGCAACGGTGGAATCATTGAGGTCATCGCAGGAGATTACATGGGCACAACAGGGCCTGCCTCCACCTTCACATCAATGGCCCTGATGAATGCAAGGCTGAATGCAGGCGGATCTGCAACCTTTGAATTCCCTTCTCACTTCAATACGGCCCTGCTTGTTGCAGAGGGCAAGATCCGTATAAACGGAACCGAAATTGCATCTTCCGATCATTTTGTGCTTTTTAAGAATGACGGGGAGAGGTTTAAAATTGAGACAAACGAAAGTGCCGTTGCCCTGATACTCAGCGGCGAACCGATCCTTGAACCAATTGTTGCACACGGACCGTTCGTAATGAATACAAAGACCGAGATCTATCAGGCCTTTGAAGATGTCGAAAAAGGCAAGTTCGGCCAGCTCGAGGATTAAGATCCGGTGATCCGGCCGGCTCGAGGATTGAAACACCCGTGGTGAGGCCCTTAACCATGTGAACAGGAACCCACACAGGTTGAGTGGGCATATTAATAAAGGTGTACATTTGCATCAGAGTTTGACTGAATGCTTAAAAACATCCTGATTATAGGCACCGGTGGGTTCATCGGCAGCGTGGCACGCTACCTGGTCTCACACCTCAACCTTATCGTGACTTTTTATTCTGTTCCGGTGGGAACCCTGCTGGTAAACATTATCGGCAGCTTTGCCATAGGATTTCTTACCGGAATTGCAGAGAAAAGCATGATCCTGACTCCGGAGTGGAGACTCTTCCTTATGGTCGGGCTGTGCGGCGGTTTTACAACTTTCTCTGCTTTTGCCAATGAGAATCTTATGCTGATGCACAACGGCCAGTTTCTGTCTGTGCTTCTCTACACAGGGTTAAGCATCTTCCTCGGGTTCCTTGCAGTATACCTTGGCTATGTCCTTACTAATCTTCTGTGATCATGGAAAAGATCTCCCATTCAATAATGAAGGTTTATGCCAGCTCAACCGACAAGCTTGGCTCACAGCTGCTATATGAGGCCGTCGTCTACCGCGCCAGGGAAGCCGGCATCTCGGGAGCTACAGTATACAGGGGAGTTATGGGCTACGGCCTGAGCAGCCATATCCACTCCTCAAAATTCTGGGAACTCACGGAAAAACTCCCAGTTGTCATAGAACTGATCGATCGCCATGAGAAGATAGAGGCATTCTACAACATGATATCGCCTGATCTCTCTGCCCTTCCCAAGGGCTGCCTGGTTACAATCAACCCGGTGGAAGTAAAACTCCACAAGCACGGAGAAAAACCGCAACGGAGCTGAAAAAAGTATTTTCCAGTGAAAATCTTCGGTACCCTGTGAACCCCGGATCGCAGCTACACGCCAACAAACAGGTCGACGCGATGCGCCTCACATAAAAAAAATTAAACGGACATATAAAAAAAAATCAAAAATATTTGGAAGTTAATGTTATTTATATCTAACTTTGTGTTAGAAATAACTAACACTATCGTTATGAAAAAAGGATTTCTTGCATTGCTTGTATCTGTTCTGGTGGTTGCAGCAACCGTTGTATGGTTCTTCATTGTTGAAAAACCAATCCCGGCCGCAGAGATTATCAATTTCGGGGTGATCGTAGTCCTTGTCGGATTTGGTCTCTATTTCGCTTACAGGCGTTTCTCATCAGCAAACAGGGGTGAGCCGCAGGAGGATGAATTGTCAAAGAAGATAATGCAGAAATCGGCTGCATGGTCTTATTACATCTCTCTCTTCATGTGGTTATTCATGGGATGGATCAATGACCGCCTATCGATGGATATGGGAGAGGTGATTGGTACCGGTATCCTTGGCATGGCAGTCATCTTCTTTGCCTGCTGGATAGCAATTAGGCTAAGAGGCATCCGCAATGAATAACCGCATCAAAGAGTACCGGGCACGGCACGACCTGACCCAGGATGACCTTGCAAAAAAGGTTAATGTGAGACGTGAAACAATTGTCTTCTTGGAGAAGAACAAATATAATCCGTCGCTGAAACTGGCATATGACATTGCAAAGGTCTTCGGGGTGGCCATTGAAGAGATATTTATTTTCGATGGAGAATAATTATCGGCCCCGTTTTAAAGCACCGGATATTGCAGTTCTCAGCATAAAGTCATAAATTTATGGTGCATTTCCTCTTTTATTGTGCTATATAAATTATGAGTCATGCTGGTCAAGACCTTCAGCGCTGCCGTATTTGGCATTGAGGCTGTTCCCGTAACCATTGAGGTTGACGTCACCCGCGGGGTCCGTTATATGCTTGTAGGGCTGCCTGACGCTGCCGTCAAGGAGAGTCAGCAACGCATTGAGTCTGCCTTCCGTGCAGTGGGGCTGCATTGGCCCGGCAGGCAGGTGGTCATCAATATGGCACCTGCGGACATCCGCAAAGAGGGCTCATCATATGACCTGCCCCTGGCGGTGGGCATTCTGACCGCCTCGGAGATGGTTACCGGTAAGAGGCTTGAGGGCATCCTCCTCACCGGTGAACTGTCGCTTGACGGAGCAGTGAAGCCCGTCAGGGGGGTGCTGCCCATGGCACTGCAGGCACGGGCATCCGGTTTCCGCGGCATGATGGTGCCGTTGGAGAACGCCCCGGAAGCAGCTGTCGTCTCCGGTATCGACGTTTATGGAGTCACCAGTCTCGATGAGGTGCTGAGATATATGCAGGGTGAGACAGACCTTCATCCACTGAATGTCGACATGAACAGGCTCTTCAGCATGCAGGGAAACAGATATGACTCTGACTTTGCCGATGTCAGGGGGCAGGAGAATGTCAAGCGGGCGCTGGAGGTGGCGGTGGCCGGCGCTCACAATGCAGTTATGATCGGCCCTCCCGGCTCCGGCAAGACCATGCTGGCCCGCCGGCTGCCGTCGATACTGCCTCCCCTGACGCTGGAGGAGGCCCTGGAGACCACCAAGATACACTCGGTGGCAGGCAAGATCGACAAGCACCTCCCATTGATGATCCGCCGTCCCTTTCGCAGCCCTCACCATACAAGCTCAGATATCGCCATGGTCGGGGGCGGAACCGTGCCCCAGCCCGGAGAGATTAGCCTGGCACACAACGGCGTGCTCTTCCTCGATGAACTGCCGGAGTTCAAACGGAGTGTCCTGGAGGTACTCCGCCAACCTCTTGAAGACAGGATAATAACCATCTCAAGGGCCAGAATGAGCTGCGACTTCCCGGCTTCGTTTATGCTTATAGCATCCATGAATCCCTGTCCGTGCGGATTTCATAACCATCCTGAAAAAGAGTGCACCTGCGCCCCGGGCATGGTGCAGAGGTACCTCAGCCGCCTCTCCGGCCCGCTCCTTGACCGCATCGACATACACATTGAGGTGGTGCCCGTCAATTATGATAAGCTCTCCGCCATCACCACGGCAGAGCCCTCTGCCACAGTGCGCGAACGGGCCGTAAAGGCCCGGGAGATACAGGCAAAACGTTTCGCCGGCCACGACGGCATCTACTGCAACGCACAGATGTCATCTGCCATGATCCGCCGTCACTGCCACCTCGACGATACCGGCGGCAGGCTCCTGAGGGCTGCGATGGAGATGCGCGGGCTCTCAGCCAGAGCTTATGACAGGATCCTTAAAGTGGCCAGGACAATAGCCGACCTCGACGCATCGGAGACCATCAGGCCCGATCACCTCTCGGAGGCAATCAACTACCGCAATCTCGACAGGGACGGCTGGGCAGGATAAAATTCAGGAAAAAGGCCAAATAGGATAAAAATCATTTTAGTATTTTTTAACAAATTTCTTTTTGCTTAATTTGCGACCGGGGAAAGGTATTACTTCACATCTGGTCGGAAAATGGAACTTATTAATAAATTAAGGCAAAAGCTGTCAGATGAGCATTTGATGTTCGCTTACCGTGGCGAGGTCACGGGTGACAACTCTGTTGGCCTTCTGACACTTCTTGAGAGAGAGATGGAGTTTTCGGATTTCAGTCTCCTGGGCCGCAAGCGACTCTTCATGTTCGTGCTCGAGAACCTTCAGAACATCACCAGGCACGGCATAACAAGGAGCGAGGAGATTACTTCACTTGTTGTCTATAATAAAACCGCTGACGGCTATACGGTAAGCACCGGCAACGCCCTGAAGAAAAGCGAGGTGAGGGGATTGAAGCGCAATCTCGAGAAGATAAACAGCCTTGAGCCTGACAAGATCAGGGAGGTCTACCGGGCCATGCTGCAGGATTCCAACATCGGGAGCAAGGGAGGGGCAGGCCTTGGCCTGATGGAGATGGCACGCAAGACGGGCAACAGGCTCGACTACGATTTTCTTCCGATAGACGACAGGTATTCCTATTTCATACTCAGCAAGACTGTTGATGCAGGAGGCAAGGGGATAAGTGAACCCGGAGGCATACCCGGAACCTTTGATACCAAAAAGGTAGCCCAGCTCGAAAAGATGATGAAGTCGAACGGCATCTTCTTCATCTGGGCCGGACCGCTGACACATGCCATCAGCAAGGAACTCCTCAACTTCAGCGAGACCGCCATGCGTGAAGCAGAGCTGGAACAGAATCTCCACAAGCGTGTCTTCGCCACACTCATTGAGCTCCTCCAGAACGTATCCCAGCACAGTCCCGGTTTTGAAGCAGAACAGAAATATGGTATCCCCCTGGCAATGATCAGGAAGACTCCGGCATCATTCATCATCACCTCGGGCAACCTCATCAGAAACAGCGAGTATGACCTGCTCATCCAAAAGCTTGACATGGTAAACAGGTATGATGAGGAGGGGCTGAAGAAGCTGCTTAAGGTGGCCCTTATGGGACAGGATATGTCGAAAATTTCAACCGGTTATATGGGCCTCCTCGAGATGGCACGACGGTCAGGCGGCAGGCTCACCTATAAATTTGACCAGGTAAACGAAGAGTATTCCTATTATACCATCACTGTCAGGGTCAGGGCTAAGGGACTAAAGGCTCACTGACAAGGGTAAGCTCCTTTCCGTCATACACTGCGTAACTTGTACGGCAGCTGATCCAGTCGCCCAGGATTACCATTCTCCGGTCTTCCTCGTCAAAGGTCATCGGCAGGTGCCGGTGTCCGAAAATAAAATAGTGTGCCCTGCAGCCACCTGCTGCGACAGCCCTGGTATGGCGTATCAGATCCTCTCTGTCTTCTCCCATGAATGGCAGTGACACATGCTTGGCCAGCCGGCTGCTCTTTGACCATGAATGCCCGAATGCCATGCCCCAGCGGGGGTGGATGGCCGAAAAGAGTCTCCTTGCCACCCTGTTGCGGAAGAGGGCAAACAGCACCCTGGTGCTTCTGCTGCGGCTTCCTAGGCCTTCCCCGTGGGCCAGGTAGAAGAGCTCACCGCCGATCGTGGTCCGGAATGGCTCATAATGAATGATGACGCCACACTCACCGGCAAGGTATCCCTGCATCCACATATCATGGTTACCCGTGAAGATGTGTACCTCAATGCCGCGGTCTGTCAGTGAGGCAATAGTTCCCAGGAACCTTGAAAAGCCCCTTGGGATGACTGTTTTGTACTCCCACCAGAAATCGAAGATATCACCCAGAAGGTAAATTGCCTGAGCGTCTCCTGAGGCCTGCCCGAGCCATGTGATCACTCTCTGCTCGCGCTCGCGGGGGTCGGTCCCTGCGTCCAGACCCAGGTGAAAGTCAGAGGCGAAGTATGTTTTGCTGCCTTCCAACCCTGGTTATTTATTGAAGAGCTGATCCATCCTTATCTGCAGGTTGCGTCCGAAGAGGTTGGTGTTGATGATGTTTCCCTCCGGGTCATAAAGCAGGTTCGAAGGCACACTCCTTACATTCATCAGACCTGCAAAGGAAGGCCTGGAGGGGTCCTGCTCCCTGACGCTGATCCAGGGTAACTCTTCAAACCGTACGACGTTCTTCCATCTAGCCTCGTCGGTGTCAAGGCTGACGTGGTATATCTCGAGGCCTTTGCTGCGGTAGGATGCATAGATCGATCTCAGCAGCGGCAGCTCGTTAAGACAATCCTGTGAAGTGGTGCTCCAGAACGAGACAAGCACATACTTCCCTCTTAACGAAGAGAGGCTTATCATTTTCCCGGCGGTATCAGGAAGCATGGGGGTGGTCCTGGTTTCCGGGAGCTGCGAGGCCAGGCTGGCCATACGGTCGATGTACATGCGGTTCAGTTCCGAGGTTACATTCTCCTTCAGGGCACGGACATGCCTTGAGACGGGATATTTGACCGAGAGAGAGTCTGATACGATCTTAAGGTACTGCAGGTCGCGCGGCTGGTAAAGGACATAGGTGTTTTCGTCAATCCTCTGGTAGAGCGCCTGTATTGCTGCCATCGAAGTGATGTTCTCAATGATGAATTTGATGTTGAATTTGCGCTGTTCGTCTACGGCATCAACAAAAGCTTTTTCCAGTTCAGCTCCACGTATTTCCAGCTCATCATCACTCAGATCCGAGTAGATCTTCCTTATGGAGTCAAGCTGTGTCTTTGTCGAAAGCAACCGCTGGTCAAGCAGTTTGATATCGTCGGATCCCGGTGAGCCGGTCACACTGTAGTTCATTGCCAGCGGGGATTTCCCGAGATCGAGGCTGATATTCTCGCCGGGCATGGTAAGCAGCCCGATGAACTCCCCGTTGTCAAAGCGTACCTGATAAAACTCGGGACCGGTAATTTCAGCGGTGAATTTGAAACGTCCTCTCTTAATTTCGGCCGAATCTGCCACGCTGCTGCGGTCAACCTCCGATTTGTCGAGATAGACCATGCCTTCTCTCACTTCGCGGAAGGTCCCTTTAATGGTAATGTAGTGTTCACTGCCGCAGCCAGCAATTATTGCTGCTGTCATAAAGATCAACGGGTACCTCTTCATTTTTAATACAGATTTCTGTTACAAATAAAGCAAAAATAGAGATTGGCTACTGACCGCCCAGAAGTTCCTCCAGTTTTTTGCGCAGGTCATCACCGCGGAGGTTTACCGCCAGCACTCTCCCCTCGCCGTCGATGAGAAAGCTGGCAGGTATTTCCGTCAGTCCGAAACGCTTCACCACCTCTGAATCGCGGTATTTCAGGTCGCTGACATGCTTCCATCTTCCCAGCCTGTCTTTTCTTATCGCCTCCGTCCACTCCTCCTTCCTGAGGTCGAGGGAGACCTGGTATATGTCGAATCCAAGCCAGTGATACATGTCGTACACCTTTACCAGGTTGGGGTTTTCCTCCCGGCAGGGGGGACACCAGGCAGCCCAGAAATCGACCAGCACCACTTTACCCCGCAATGAGGAGAGTGCCAGCGTGTCACCATCGGGATTCGGGAGCGCGATCTCAGGCAGCAGGCTTCCCACGGCAGGCCGGGTGCCGGATGGGGTACCGGTGTTCACGGTGACTGAATTCCTCAAACCCGCCACGAATGTATGCAGGTCAAGGACAAGCTCTGATTCCGGCCAGAGGGCATAAAGGACCGAATCAACCCTGAAGAATATCCCGGGTTCTTTTGCAGGATCAAAAAGCTGTAGTCCGGGCACAACATGCTGGTTCAGCAGGTATACTGAAACCATTGATGAGCTGTTATCCTCAAGGAGCTTAAGTGCCATCTCACGGAAGCCGTCGACGATATCGGCGGCCCTCCTGTCGAGGCTGTCCATAAGCAGTGGCAGTTGCGGGCTCATGAGGCTGTCGTTATATACATCAGTCAGCCGCTGCAGCTCATTTATCACCTCCTGGTGTTTCTCGCGGAAACCGAGAATAACGGAGGTTCCTTCAGACCCTTTCACTTCTTCCGGCGCAGCCAGTGAGCTTCGATCTGCCTTTACCTCTATTTTGTCACCCGGAGTAATAAGGAGGGTCAGAAAATCATCGCTGCCCATGCTGAGCATATAGAATGCCGGCCATTCTGTTGCCGACCTGAAGCTAAATTTTCCATCGTTGTCAGGCATCACCGAATCAACCGGCCGGAGAACCCCGGGCTTAACCTCCCTGAGAAGCAGGTGCTCGCCCGGTCTCGCACCCTCAATCGTGCCTCTGACGGTGAAACCGCCGTCATTGCATCCGGTCAGAAACGCTATGGAAACAAACAGTAGAAGGGCCATCATACCCTTTTGGAGGTCAGATATTACATAAAACATTTTATTGAATATTAATGTCATTGAATCTTGCATATCCGGAGAACTTTTTAAACGCTGACTGGTTTTCTTAATGAACTGCAAAGATATCTATTTTTCAGAGCCTTCAGAGATGCATGTGCTTACTCGCGGCTGATAATAAATCTGATAATTTTGCTTACTTTTGTACTTTATTTTATTTGTTATTAAATTAATAGTCTTTATTTTCTGATTTCTTCTTTAGCAATTAAACGGAACTCCTCGAACTATGGGATATATTAAGTTTGATAAGGCTCAGGTAGTAAATCTTGAGTATTCATTAAGCCGTGAGATTTTGCGAACCAACAGGGCTGGCAGCTACTCATCAACTACCATTGTGGGATGCAATACCCGAAAGTATCATGGATGGCTGGTTTGTCCGGTGGATGAGTTGGGAGGGGAAAGGCATGTGTTGCTTTCGAGTGTTGATACCATTGTCGTTAGCAACGGTCAGAGTTTCAATACCGGCATCCGGAAATATCATGGCGATTACTACAGCCCAAAGGGTCACAAATACGTTGAGGACTTTGATGTCCAGGACATTCCGGGTATGACATACAGGGTAGGCAACGTCTTTCTCAAGCAGGAGAGAATACTGGTTCATTATGAGGAGCAATTGATGATCAGGTATACTGTTCTTGACGCAGATGAGCCAGTCAAACTTCAGTTCAGGCCTTTCCTGGCTTTCAGGAGCATTCACCAGCTGACCCATGCCAACATGTGGGCCAATACCCGTGTTGAGCCTGTGCAGAACGGGATCAGGATAAAAATGTATGACGGTTTCCCGTGGCTCAACATGCAGCTTTCAGGCAAAGCCGAGTTCGTTCCCGGTCCCGACTGGTACCAGGGTATTGAATATACTGAGGAACAGAAGCGGGGATATGATTTTTCCGAGGATCTTTTTGTGCCGGGCTTCTTCGAGGTCAATGCCGCAAAGGGAGATGTCATTGTCTTCTCGGCTTCGACAAAGGAGGAGAGGCCTGCAGGGTTCAAGACGAAGTTTACCCGTACAGTGAAGTCAAAGATACCGCGCAGCGATTTTGGCAACAGTCTGCGCAATGCTGCCCAGCAGTTCATAGAGAAGCGCGGCAATGACACGAATATCATTGCCGGCTACCCTTGGTTCGGCTCATGGGGACGTGACACCTTCATATCACTCCCCGGTCTGGCTCTGGCGCGCACATCGGAGGATCTCTTTGCCGCCGTGCTTGACACACAGGTGCGACGTATGAAGGGAGGCCTCTTCCCAAATATGGGAGACAATGACAATCCTGCGTTCAACAGTGTGGATGCTCCGCTCTGGTTTTTCCAGGCCATATACAGTTACGGGCTCGAGGCGAAAGAGGCATGGAAGCGCTACGGGCCTGCCATGAAGGATGTGCTCAATGCCTACCGACAGGGCACTGCATTCGGAATTCACATGAGGGAGAACGGGCTTATTTATGCTGACGCTCCGGGCAAAGCCCTCACATGGATGGATGCGGTAGTGAACGGTGTTCCGGTTACTCCCCGCAACGGTTATGCCGTTGAGATAAATGCTCTCTGGTACAATGCTGTCCGCTTTGCAATCGAGTGTGCGCGTGGCGCACGTGACAGAGCTTTCATCAATGAGTGGGAATCGCTGCCTGAACAGATACGCAAATCATTTCTTGAGACCTTCTGGGATGAGGAGCTCGGCTACCTGGCCGACTATGTAAATGACAGTGAGACACGCAACATGCAGGTCAGGCCCAACATGGTCATCGCCACTTCACTCCCCTACGCAATGGTCACCAAAGATCAGATGAAGAGCATCCTGGATATTGCCAACCGCATTCTTGTCACGCCCCGCGGCCTGCGTACCCTGTCGCCCTCGGAGGAGGGTTACAGCGGCATCTATTGCGGAGACCAGGAAAAGCGCGACAGGGCCTATCACCAGGGTACCGTATGGCCATGGCTGGTAGGTCCGTTCTGTGATGGCTGGCTGAGAGTTTACGGCGAGGGCGGCGTGTCAAAGGTGAGAAAACTGATCATGGGATTCGAGGATACGCTTACGGAAGCAGGCATTTCAACAATCTCCGAGATCTATGACGGAGACCCGCCTCATACCCCGAGGGGTGCGATATCACAAGCATGGAGCGTGGCCGAGGTGCTGCGTATCTACATGCTTCTTGAGAAGAATTACAAAGAAAACATATAATGATATGCGTGTCCTGATGTTTGGTTGGGAGTTCCCCCCTCATATTGCCGGGGGACTGGGTACTGCCAGTTACGGGCTTACCCGGGGTCTTGCTGCACAAAAGGATGTGGAGGTAACCTTTGTTGTCCCAAAAGCCTATGGTGATGAAGACCAGAGCATCGTGAGACTCATTGGTGCCAATACCATCCCGGTCGCTTTTAAAAAGGTAAAGTACAACTACTTCCTTAAGCCTGTGGAAAAGATTGAGGTCTTCTCCAAGCTGGTGCCCTACACTGACCCGGAGGATTTCTGGAAGATAACCCGTGGTGAGATCGCCGATACCGATGTGCTGGTGAAGACCAACGACCAGGGAAAGGTTGATTTCACAGGGAGTTACGGTGCCTCACTCATGGATGAGATACACAAGTACTCAGTTGTTGCACAGGTGATAGCCTCGGAGCTTGAATTCGACATCATCCACGCACACGACTGGCTGGCCTATCCTGCCGGGATAGCCGCCAAGGCCGTTTCGGGTAAACCGCTCGTCATACACGTTCACGCCACTGATTTTGACCGCAGCGGAGGCAACGTCAACCCCGTGGTATACAACATGGAGAAGGAGGGAATGGATGCAGCCGACAAGATCATTACGGTGAGCAACCTTACACGTGAAATCGTCATAACCAGGTATAACATTGATCCCGACAAGGTGGAGACGGTCTATAACGCGGTTGAACCGGCTCATCATTCGGAACTTGATATCCCCGAACGGGCATATGATGACAAGATAGTGACCTTCCTTGGCCGCATCACCATGCAGAAGGGACCTGAATACTTTATTGAGGCAGCAAGGATGGTGCTGATGCGCATGCCCAACGTCAGGTTTGTGATGGCCGGTTCAGGTGACATGATGGAACGCATGATACGTCATGCCGCCTTCCTGAAGATCACCGACAGATTTCACTTCACCGGCTTCCTGCGCGGCAACGATGTTTTTACCATGCTAAGGATGAGTGATGTCTACGTGATGCCGTCAGTCTCAGAACCGTTCGGCATATCGCCTCTGGAAGCGATGCAATCGAATGTGCCGGTGATAATCAGTAAACAGAGCGGGGTGGCAGAGCTTCTCACCCATGCCGTCAAGGTCGATTTCTGGGATATTGAAGCAATGGCAGATGCTATATACGGCATTCTCACTTATCCGGCGCTTTCGAGGATGTTCATCATGAACGGCAAGGAGGAGGTTGACAAGCTGAAGTGGGAGAAGGCAGCCAGTCACGTTAAGGGTATTTACACAGGGGTTTTGAAACAGACAAGTTAAATGATATGAGCACACCACAGAAAAAGGCCATCTGCCTTTATTTTCAGGTTCATCAGCCCTTCAGGCTCAGACGCTACCGGTTTTTTGAGATGGGCCATGAACACTATTACTATGATGATTTCATGAATGAGTCCATCCTTCGCAAGATCGCGTCAAACTGCTATCTGCCTGCCAACAGGCTGCTTCTTGACCTGATCCGCAAGCACAAGGGCAAATTCAGGGTTACCTTTTCACTGACGGGCATTGTCATTGACCAGTTCAGGCTCTATGCCCCTGAGGTGCTGGCGTCATTCAGGGAGCTTGCCGAAACAGGATGTGTGGAGTTCCTCGCCGAGACCAACTCTCATTCACTCGCTTCCCTGATGAAAAGGGACAGGTTTGAAAACCAGGTTAAGATCCACCGTGACAAGATGATGGAATTTATCGGATATGAACCCACCTCTATAAGGAACACCGAACTGATCTACTCTGATGAGATCGGAAGCTGGATGGCTGAGATGGGCTACAAGGCAACGGTCACAGAGGGAGCCAAACACATCCTGGGTTGGAAGTCGCCAAACTTCATGTATTGCAACGCCATCAACCCGAGGCTCAAGGTCCTCCTCCGTAACTATACCCTGAGCGATGACATCGCGTTCAGGTTCTCAAACAAGAGCTGGTCAAGCTATCCGCTTACGGCTGACAAGTATGCCTCATGGGTAAAAGGACTGGCATCGGCTTCAGAGATAGTGAACATATTCATGGATTATGAAACCTTCGGTGAACATCAGAAGAAGGAAACAGGCATATTTGACTTCCTGAAGCATCTTCCGGAAGCCATACTCAGGAAGACCCCCTTCAGTTTCATGACCGTATCAGAGGTTGCAGACAACTATCAGCCGGTGTCTCTGATTCATGTCCCCTCGCCCATCTCATGGGCAGACGAGGAGCGGGATCTGACAGCATGGATGGGAAACGAGCTCCAGACCGCTGCAGTCACGAAACTTTACAGCATGGGCGACAGGGTGATCAGTTGCAACTCTGATCAGCTGTTACGCGACTGGGTGTACCTGCAGTCAAGTGACCACTTTTATTACATGTCAACCAAATTCTTCTCTGACGGAGCTGTTCACGCATACTTCAATCCCTATGAGAATCCATACCAGGCCTTTATGAACTATATGAACGTCCTGAGCGATTTTGAGATCAGGCTGAAGACGCTCTGCCCGGTCAATGTGTATGATGAGGAGATGAACCGGCTTGCGGAATCAATCGGGAACAAGGACCATCTTATCAGGGAGCTGCAGGAAAAGCTGACGAAACTTGAGAAAAAAGCGGGTACCGCCAGCCGGAAGCGTGTCACAACAAAAAAGAAAACGGCCTCTGTGGCAGCCGTCAAAAAAGCCGCTGTTGTAAAACAATCCTCAAAGAAAACTGTGACAGGGAAGACTGCTTCAAAAGTGACTGCTGTGAGGAAAAAGGCCGGCAGCAAATAGTTGTTGCGGTTTTGAGCTATGTTCAACTTTTATACGCTTTGGCGTATTAAATCATTATTAACTATATGGAGATGAAAGCTGATTTTTTATTTGAGACAAGCTGGGAGGTATGCAATAAGGTAGGCGGTATTTATACGGTCATTTCGACCAAGGCGATGAACGTAACTTATGAGTTCGGAGACAATTATATTCTTATCGGGCCTGATGTATGGCGCGATGATCAGTCGAACCCGGAGTTCACCCCTGATGACAGCATGTTTCTTCCCTGGAAGGCTGTTGCCGCCCAGGAAGGGCTGAATATAAAGACTGGAAGATGGAACATTAAGGGCAATCCAAGGGTGATGCTGATTGACTTTACACATTATTTCGGGCAGCAGGATGAGATTTTTGCCCGTTTCTGGGAAACTTATGGTCTGGACAGCATTTCGGGACAGTGGGACTATATTGAGCCGGCCCTCTTCGGCTATGCTGCAGGGAAGGTGATAGAGAGTTTCACAAATTACTACCGTGAGTATCCGAGAGTCATCGCACAGTTCCATGAGTGGATGACGGGCATGGGAGTCCTCTACCTCGAGAAGCATGCACCATGGATCACCACCTCCTTCACCACCCATGCCACGGTCCTTGGCCGCAGCATCGCCGGCAATAACAGGCATCTCTACAGCAGGATGAAGGAGTTCAATCCGGTACAGGTAGCACACGAGTTCAACGTCACATCCAAACAATCGCTTGAGAAGATCAGTGCCGCCGAGGCAGATGTCTTCACCACGGTGAGCGAGATCACGGGGCGCGAGTGTGAGGCTTTCCTTGGAAAGAAGCCCGACGTGATAACACCCAACGGGTTTGAGGATACCTTTGTCCCTGCCCCTGAAAATTACGAGGCAGCACGAAAGGCTGCACGCGACAAACTGCTTTCAGTTGCCCGGGCACTGCTCGGATATGATCTGCCGGACGATACCCTCCTGGTCTCCACCAGCGGAAGATATGAGTACAGGAACAAGGGTATTGACCTGTTCCTTTCCGCCCTCGGGGCAATAGACAGGAAAGCCGACACCCTGCGCCCGTGCGTGGCATTCATTCTTGTTCCGGCCTATCACAAGGGTCCCAGGCATGACCTTCTCAACGCCATGAACAACGGCATTGCAATTACCGATGGCGACAGATACCTCACCCACGGGCTTCATTATGTCAATAATGACCCTGTTATCAACCAGTTGGGGAGAGAGGAGATTCATAATACTTCCGAAGAAAAAGTCAAGGTAATATTCGTACCATCATACCTCAATGGCAATGACGGCATCTTCAACATGCCATATTATGATCTGCTGATCGGGTTCGACCTGACTCTCTATCCCTCATATTATGAACCATGGGGCTACACCCCTCTTGAGAGCCTCATGTTCAGAGTGCCCACAGTAACTACAAATCTTGCAGGATTTGGAATGTGGGTCGATTCCTACTTTGACAACCCCGGCAACGGATGCCTGGTGCTGAACCGCACCGATGACAATGAGAAGGAGGTGACCTCAGGCATGGAGGAGTTCATCCGCAGGTTCATGAAGATGAGCCCTGAGGATGTGGAGGCAGCCAGGGAGAAGGCCTGGGAGATCTCACGCATAGCCAACTGGAACACACTGTTCCGGTATTACATGGAGGCATACAGCTTCGCTCTTGATAACAGTAAGGAGAGACGTGATCAGCCCAGGGAGTACACACGTATCCTTGAGGCAACGGAAGTACAGGTCAGAAAGCCCTTCCAGGCACCGGTATGGAAAGATATCTATGTCCAGTCGGAACTGCCCGAACGCATCAGCTACCTGAAGGAACTGTCCGGTAACCTCTGGTGGTCATGGAACAGCGATACCGAGTTCCTCTTCCGCCGGATGGACCCTACGCTTTGGGAAGAGGTGGGCCATAATCCCAAGAGACTCCTTGAGGCCATTGACTACAAGCGCCTTCTGGTGCTTGCTGACGATGAGGTCTTCCTGGAAGACTCTGACAGGATCTACAAGGAGTTCACAGACTATATGGCAAGGCCGGAGAATCCTGATCTGCCCTCGGTGGCATACTTCAGCATGGAGTTCGGAATACATCCCAGCCTGAAAATATATTCCGGAGGACTTGGAGTTCTGGCAGGCGACTATCTCAAGGAGGCAAGTGATTCAAATGTCAACATCACCGCCTTCGGCCTTCTTTACAGGTACGGGTATTTCAGGCAGAAGCTCGGGCCGAGGGGCGAGCAGCAGGCTATCTATGAGGCAGAGGATTTCTCCCAGCTGCCTGTTGCCGCGGTTATAGACAGTAATGGCAATCATCTGGCCATAAAGCTTACCTGGCCCGGACGCACTGTGAAGGCCCGAATATGGCTGGCATCTGTGGGTAAGATCAAGCTTTACCTCCTTGACACTGACTTTGAAGAGAATACCCATGAAGACAGAGCCATTACACATTATCTCTACGGTGGCGACTCCGACAACAGGCTCAGGCAGGAGCTGATCCTGGGTATCGGGGGCATGCGGGCTCTGATTGCCCTGGGAATAAAACCGGATGTATATCACAGTAATGAGGGCCATTCGGCCTTCATAGGGTTTGAAAGAATGCGGCATCTTATCGAAGATGAGCATCTCACCTTTGAGGAGTCGATGGAGATAATAAGGGCATCAACGCTCTTCACCACCCATACTCCCGTACCTGCAGGTCATGACGCATTTGAAGAGGATATGCTCAGGAAGTATATATCTCATTATCACACGAGACTGAATATCACGTGGGATCAGCTTATGGCCCTGGGACGCTGCCAGGAGGACCATGACCGCAAGTTCAACATGAGCTTCCTTGCCACACGTCTGTCACAGGAGATGAACGGCGTGAGCCAGCTGCACGGACATGTTTCGAGGGGGCTCTTCTCAAAGCTCTGGCCCGGATACCTGCGTGATGAATTGTATATTGGCCATGTCACCAACGGAGTGCACCATTCCACATGGGTGGCTCCGGAGTGGGCCCAGATCTATGAAAAGATCACCGGTGAGCGGCACTTTGACCAGGGTGACCGCGAACAGTGGGCGAAGATATACCAGGTTGAGGATGAGAAGGTGTATGAGATCAAGATGAAGCTTAAAAAGCGACTGTTTGATAATATACGAAAGAGGCTTCAGTCGGATATGATGGATAGACATGTCAGTCCGCGTATGCTGATGAACATCAGTTCCCACCTTAACGAAAAGGCACTGACAATTGGCTTTGCACGCCGCTTTGCCACCTACAAGAGAGCAACTCTGCTCTTCCGCGACCTTGACCGCCTGAATAAACTTGTCAATAACCCGGAAAGACCCGTACAGTTTATCTTTGCAGGGAAAGCACATCCCAACGACGGAGGAGGACAGGAGCTGATCCGCCGGATAAATGAGGTCTCCCAGATGCCGCAGTTTGCAGGTAAAGTCCTCTTCCTCGAGAATTATGACATGGAGCTGGCACGTTACCTCGTACGCGGTGTCGATATCTGGATGAACACCCCCACACGGCCGCTGGAGGCATCAGGGACCAGCGGTGAGAAGGCAGTAATGAATGGTACAATTCATTTCAGCGTGCTCGACGGCTGGTGGGTGGAAGGATATCATGCCTTCGCCGGATGGGCACTTCCCAAGAAGCGCACCTACGTCAACCAGGATCTCCAGGATGACATTGATGCCGAGACTATTTACAATATGCTTGAGTATGAGATTATTCCGGCCTACTACTCAAAGGACGAGTCAGGCATCCCCCGCGAATGGACAAGCTACATCAAGAACACCATGGTTAAGGTGGCACCGGAGTTTACCACCCGTCGCATGCTCAATGACTATATCAGGAAGTACTACACCAGGCTGTGGGAAAGAACCAAACGGATAACGGCAGACAACTATGCCATTGCCCGTGAACTTGCTGCGTGGAAGATCAGTATCACAAAAGAATGGGATGATATTGAGATCGTTAAATACGATCTTAAGGATGCCGCCAGGCAGGTGTACCGCTCAGGGCATAACTATTCTACCGAGATAATCCTTGACATTAAGAACATCCCTGCGGAGAATGTCGGGGTGGAAATGGTGGTAACCCGTCTGCTGAAGAACGGCGAGCATGCCTTCTTCACCAGCAAGGAGTTCAAATTCATAAACCGGAAGAAGGGGAGGGTGATCTATGGTGTCGATTTCCAGCCGGAGATGGCCGGCACCTTCTTCTACGGGATACGAATCTATGCGAAGCATGCCGAACTTCCGCACCGGCAGGACTTCTGTCTGTTGAGGTGGGTCGACTGAGCTAGAGGTCGCGTATGGTCTTTACAGGTTCCTGCAACAGTACTATAGCTGTTCTGGCAGGCAGGTAGAGTTTCAGGTGATGCGGTGCGGCCACACCATAGCGGCCATGGTCCGGTATTGAAAAATAGCCCTGGCTTGTGTCTATTCTTCCCTGGCCGCCGAAGAGCGGGTCATCAGTGTCAAGCACGATCCTGAACTTACCCTTCACGGGTATGCCGTAATCAGTGAATGAGACGGAGGGATTGAAGTTCATGACGGTGATCAGGTCGCCACGCCTGAAGGCAATGATCTTATCCGGGTTGTTGACAGTGAGGATCTCCGTCATCTGCAGCTGAGGCAGACCGTGCCTTTTTCCCGTCTCTATCATCGCCTTGTCGAACTCATTAAGGTGGCGGTACCTGAGAAGCTCATCATCAGCCAGGCTCCATTGCCGACGGGCGTACTTATAGCTCCAGCCGTTGCCCTCCCTGGGGAAGTCAATCCACTCGGGGTGTCCGAACTCATTGCCCATAAAGGTGAGATACCCTCCGCCGGCGGCGATGAAGGTAAAGAGCCGGATCATCTTGTGAAGGGCCACTGCCCGGTCAATTATCAGACTTGTTGAAAGGAGACTCATAGAGAAGTACATCTCCTTATCTGCCAGCCTGAATATCAGCGTCTTGTCGCCGACCAGCGCCTGGTCATGCGATTCGCAGTACGAGATCACCCGTTCCTCGGGACGGTGTTGTGTGAGCTCGTGGAGAAGGTATCCCAGGTCCCAATCCTCATCGGGAATCTCTTTGACCATCTTGATCCATATGTCGGGCACACCCATCGCCAGCCTGTAGTCAAACCCTATCCCACCCGACGCGACGGGGGCCGCCAGGCCCGGCATGCCGCTCATCTCCTCGGCAATTGTCACAGCGCCGGGAGTGAACTCATGTATCAGCTTGTTGGCCAGGGTGAGATATACGATGGCGTCAGTGTCCTGGTTGCCATCATAATACTGCCTGTATGAGACGAAGTCAGATCCCAGTCCATGGTCATAATAGAGCATGCTGGTGATGCCGTCGAACCGGAAACCGTCAAATTGGTACTCCTCAAGCCAGTATTTGCAGTTGGAGAGCAGGAAATGCGCAACCTTAGGCTTGCCGTAGTCGTAGCACAACGAGTCCCATGCCACATGATTTCTCCGTGATCCTGTATGAAAATAGAGTGCCGGGTCACCGTCGAGCAGGCCCAGGCCTTCCATCGTATTGGAAACGGCGTGTGAGTGCACGAGGTCCATTATGACCCTGATGCCCATACTGTGGGCGGTATCTATGAGCTCCCTGAGGTCATCGGGGGTGCCGAAGCGTGATGAGGCGGCAAAGAGGCTTGAAACGTGATACCCGAATGATCCGTAATAGGGGTGTTCCTGTATCGCCATCAGCTGGATGGTGTTATAGCCCAGGTTTTTTACACGGGGCAGCACGTCCCTGGTGAACTCGCGGTAGGTGCCGGTCTTCTCCTCCTCGGTAGCCATACCTATGTGAGCCTCGTATACCAGGAGTGACGCCGGCGGCGGCGGGGAGGGGTGTTTCATGACGTAACCCTCAGCCGGATGCCATACCTGCGCGGTAAATATCTTCGTCACCTCATCCTGAACGGTACGGGTTGCATAGGCAGGGATACGCTCGCCGCCGCCGCCCTTCCACCTGACATTCATCTTGTAGAGGTCGCCATGTGACAACATATCTTCGGCGAACTCACCAATCCAGTCACCTTCATCAGTCCTGTGCAACCTGTACCGGTCATCCTCCTTCCAGTCGCTGAAGGTACCCGTGAGGGTGATGGCTGTCGCATTGGGAGCATGCTCCCTGAAAACCCAGCCCCTGTCAGTGTGATGCAGCCCGTACCAGTGATGACCGTTGGCAAAATCAGACAACGGGGTGCCCCCTGTGATAAGTGTCTCCCGGTCATTGAGATAGACGAGACGGGCCTCAATGACACTCCTGAACGGATCGAGCCAGGGGTCAATTTCATAAAATCTTTTCATGCCAGAATATATCCTTACTAAATTACAAAAAATGAGCGATGCTTGACAGTCTTTATTAATTTTGCCTGTGTCAGAATATTATGGAGCTACACTACGGCTATAAGGAAATTGAATTTGACAGTCCGGTCATTACCATGGGTGTCTTCGACGGTGTGCATCTGGGTCATCAGATGCTTCTGAGCCGTGTGGTGGCAGAAGCGGAGAAGAGCGGATCGGATTCAGTGGCTGTCACCTTTGATCCTCACCCACGCATAGTTCTTAGCGGTGATCCCACTCACCTGCGGTTCCTTACCGATATTGAGGAACGGGTATACCTGCTTCGTCAGACCGGTATCGGGCATCTGGTCATCATACCGTTTACTCATGAGCTGAGCCGGATGACCGCCAGGGATTTTGTAGAGCAGATACTGTGCCGCCATATGAATGTAAGGCATCTCATCACCGGCTTTAATCATCATTTCGGGAGGCGCCATGAGGGCGACAGCAACACCATCGTCGGGTGCTCCTCACGGCTGGATTTCAGGGTTACCAGGGAAGAGGCCTTCATGATCAACGGCGAGGTGGTCAGCTCCTCTGCCATAAGAAGGCTCCTGGAAGGGGGTGAGGTCAGGAAAGCATCCGCCATGCTTGGCTATGACTATTCTCTCAGGGGAAAGGTGGTCTCCGGCAAAAAGATAGGCCGCGGCCTCGGCTTCCCCACCGCAAACATAGCCCCCCTGTTTGCGTATAAGCTTATCCCCCGGTCAGGAGTATATGCCGTTGAGATCAAGGTCGAGGCTGAAACCGGATGGCATGCGGCAATGCTCAATATCGGACTGAGGCCTACAATCAGTGAGAATGACGGCAGAAGCACCATCGAGGCTCACATAATTGACTTTGAATCAGATCTGTACGGGAAGATTGTTACCGCAAGGTTCTATGAACGGCTACGTGACGAGATGAAATTCAGCAACACTGACGCCCTGGCAGCGCAGCTGGCCAATGACCGTGAGAGGGCCATCGCACTGCTACGCCGTTGAACAATTGTGCAGCTTTTTAGTTATCTTTGCAGACTTAAAAATAAGATCATGTCATTCATCAACAACGAGCTGCCCTACAGGGTAAAAGACATTGCACTGGCTGATTTTGGCCGGAAGGAGATAGAAATTGCAGAGAAGGAGATGCCCGGCCTGCTTTCAATAAGGAAGAAATACTCGACATCGAAGCCTCTCAGTGGAGCCAGGATCACTGGCTCTCTGCACATGACCATACAGACTGCTGTTCTCATTGAGACCCTGCGTGATCTCGGCGCTGACGTCAGATGGGCAAGCTGCAACATTTTCTCGACGCAGGACCATGCCGCAGCCGCCGTGGCTGAGGCAGGCATACCAGTGTTTGCATGGAAGGGCGAGACCCTGGAGGAGTACTGGTGGTGCACCGCACAGGCGCTCACATTCCCCGGCGGCAAGGGACCCCACCTCATCGTCGATGATGGCGGTGACGCCTCCCTGCTGGTTCATATGGGATTCAAGGCTGAGAAGGACCCGTCAGTGCTTGACGTCAAACCGTCAAGCAGGGAGGAGGGAATTATCATCGACACCCTGAAGGTGATCCTCGCAGAAGACCCGGAGAAATGGAAGAGGACGGTCAGGGAGATGAAGGGAATCTCGGAGGAGACCACCACTGGCGTGCACAGGCTTTACCAGATGATGGAGGCAGGTGAACTGCTGGTTCCATCCATCAATGTAAATGATTCCGTTACCAAGAGCAAGTTTGACAACCTCTATGGCTGTCGTGAGTCACTTGCTGATGGCATAAAAAGGGCTACCGATGTGATGATCGCCGGAAAAGTGGTGGTGGTATGCGGTTACGGTGACGTTGGCAAAGGGTCGGCGCGTTCGATGCGTGCATACGGAGCCAGGGTCATAGTGACCGAAATTGATCCCATCTGCGCGTTGCAGGCCGCCATGGAGGGATTCGAGGTGAAGACCATAGAGGAGGCCCTTCCCGAGGGAAACATCTTTGTCACCGCAACGGGTAACCGTGATGTCATCACCCTGGAGCACATGGAAAAGATGAAGGATCAGGCGATCGTCTGCAATATAGGTCACTTCGACAATGAAATACAGGTAGACATCCTCAACGGAACCGATGGCGTACAGAAGATAAACATCAAGCCGCAGGTCGATAAATACCTGTTCCATGACGGTCATGCCATCTTTATTCTCGCTGAAGGGCGCCTGGTAAATCTTGGCTGCGCCACTGGTCATCCCTCATTTGTCATGAGCAACTCATTCAGCAACCAGACGCTGGCGCAGATCGAGCTGTGGACCAAAGAGTATGAGATCGGAGTCTACAGGCTCCCGAAGAATCTCGACGAAGAGGTAGCCCGGTTGCACCTTGCCCAGCTGGGAGTCAATCTCACAAAGCTGACAAAGGCGCAGGCTGCCTATATTGGAGTGCCTGCTGAAGGTCCCTACAAGCCTGAGCATTACAGGTATTAGGAAATTTATTTCCTGTTCCAGACTCTTACACTGTACCCGGTAAACCCGGTGTGATAGTTCTTGAGATAGTATTGGCCCGGCCCGGTCTGGGGAAGACCTGATGCCCCAAGGGCATAGTTTGTGGTGCATCGCGGGCATACGGCATAAACTCCGTCAACATTGACAGCCACGCTTGCCCCCTCTGTCACATAACAGTGCGGGCAGGTGCGATCATAGGCGGAAAATTCAAACCCCTGAAGTCCGGTATTATAGACGATAATGCCGTTGCTGTCAAATCCCGCAGTGCCCAGGCCAAGATGCCTGTGGGAGGAGCTGATCAGCGCGCTGGTACCCGGTGAGTAATAAAGATCAAAGAACTCCGGGTCAGAAAAGGTAATGATAAAGTCTATGGTGATGTCAGGAATGACCTCGTTTTTCTCCCGGTCGCATGACATTGTCAGCAGGAGAGCCGCGGTGATGATGAAAAAAATCTTTACATTTGAACCTGACATGTGTATGACTGAGTTTCTGCAAAAGTAACCATTTATGTCCGAAGGGGCACAACTGACAAACGAAATGAAGCACAGGATAGTATTTATAAGGCTCCTGGTTATTACTGCCCTGATCCTGTTTGCCGCTCCTCTGTCCGATTGCAATGCTCAGCGCAATGCAACAAGGAGGGCAGAGAAGGAGCTGTTCGGGAAGACCGGTAAGAGCAAACCCTTTGATGAAGGCAGGCCCAAAGGGGCCGCGGCAAAGGCGATGAAGAAGCAGGAGAAGAAGGAAGCCATACGCAAAAAGGAGGATGAGAAGCATCTGAAGGAGCTGAGGAAGCAGCACTATGAGAGGCAGAGCGAGGAGACAAAGATGCGCATGGAAAACAACAGTCTCAACACTAAAACGGGTTACAGGGAGAAGAGGCAGAATCAGCGAAAGGAGCAGACAAAACCGGAGCTGAAGAAGCCGGATCAGCCGAACCCGGCGAAGCAGAAGACAAAGACCAAAACAAAGGATCCGAAGAAACAACCGGAACTGAAGCAGCAAAAGAACAAGGCTAAGTCAAAGATGAAAGATCCGAAAAAACAGCCTAAACTGAAACAGCACAAAATCAAAAAATACTGAAGGTCATGGAAGATGGTGGATTAGGGAGTTTGATTTTTTATGTTATCCTGGGGATTCTTGCTATTGCAGGATCATTCCAGGGCAAGGGCAAGAAACAGAAGACGGTGCCGAAGAAGACGGAGCCGGACAGGCCTGTCATGGAGACAAAGCAGCCTCCGGTACGCCGGGAGCCGGACAGGGCCCGTACGATGCAGGCCCCCCAGCCACCGGCACGGCCGGAACCTGCACCGGTGCAGCGAAAGCCTCAGTATATGCCAATTGATCCTTCAATGGAAGGGAGGTATGAGGAACCGATGGCCGGAGCCTTCAGCAGCGAGGGCTCAATCAGTGATACAATGGCCAGGGCATTCGCCGGGGAAGGCTCAATTGAAGATTCGATGGCAGGCGCCTTTGCGTCGGAGGGGATCTCCTCATTCAAGGATTTCCAGACAAGTGATTTTGTACATACCGAGATCTCTGACAGTGAGATAGGTGACGCGCCGGAATTTGATTATAACGCCAGACCGGGAAGTGACATTCTCGATGAGGGATTCGATGTGCAAAAGGCGCTTATTTATTCCGTCGTGCTAAACAGAAAGGAGTACTCCTTCTGAAAATCTGATGATTACAAAAGAGGCGGGATTTGCTTTTTAAATAAAATTTTATTATATTTGTTCTTTGAAGAGTTCCGGTAAGCCGGGATTCTTCTTATTTTTTAACCTATTACTGAAGAATTATGTCGGAATTTATCTATGTAACAGAAGAGGGCCTCCATAAGATGAAGGAGGAACTTGATCTGCTCCGTAATGAAAGGCCGGCTATTGCGCGAATGATTGCAGAAGCACGCGATAAGGGCGACCTTACCGAGAATGCCGAATATTCTGCCGCCAAGGATGCGCAGGGCATGCTGGAGATGAAGATAGCCCGCCTCGAAGACCAGGTAGCACGGTCACGCATCATTGACGGTTCAAGGATCAATACCAAGTCGGTGCAGATCCTTAACCGGGTCAGGATCCGCAACAGGACCAGCGGTCTGGTCATGGAGTATCAGCTTGTGCCTGAAACCGAGGCAAACCTCAAGGAGGGCAAGATTGCTGCAACATCGCCTATAGCACAGGGGCTCATGGGAAAGGAAGTGGGAGACGTGGTGGAGGTGAAAGTACCCGCCGGCGTCATACCCTTTGAGATCATGGAGATATCAATCTGAAAAACCAACCGATGGCATCAATATTCACACGTATCATAAACGGTGAGATACCCTGCTACAAGGTTGCCGAGGATGATCGCTTCATCGCCTTTCTTGATGTGAGGCCGCTGAAGCTGGGTCATACCCTTATCGTACCCAAAAAGGAGGTAGACTATATCTTCGATCTCGACGGGGAGACACTCACTGACATGATGCTCTTCGCGCAGAAGGTCGCAAGGGCCATGAAGGAGGTGATAGAGTGCAATAGAATTGGTATGGCGGTGATAGGGCTTGAGGTGCCCCATGCACATATACACCTTGTACCCATAACCAGGGAGTCAGACCTGCTGTTTACGAACCCGCGGGTGTCAATGGCACCCGAAGAGGCTGAAAAACTTGCCAGGGAGATAGGCGAGCACATTAAACGATGAACAACGAAACAAGAATAAAGAGGGTGCTCTTATGATGCACCCTTTTTTACATTATTATTGCTTTATTAAGTCAACGACGCAACAGAATCCCGGTAAATAATTTTTGGCTTCAGCAGGAACTGGCTGCTTGCCCTGGGTTCATTATTAAGCATCCCGACCAAGATACGAATCGCAACCTCACTGATCTCAAGCAAAGGCTGGGCCACGCTTGTTATCGGGACGGAGAGCAGTTCCAGGTAGGGTGAATCATCAAATGTAATAAGGGAGATATCTTCCGGAACTTTTACAGCTTCTTCCCGAAGGGCCTTCAGACAACCGATGGCAATAGTACTGCTTAATGTAAATATAGCCGAGACTTGAGCCTTGCTCTGAAGAAGAAGTTTTGTCTCCAGGTATCCGTTTCTCTCATCAAACATCTCTCCCTCGATATATTTTTCCTTAATACCGGCATCATCCAGCGCTTTCATATATCCCTCTACCCTTTTACTATTGGAGATCGAAAGCCTGTTCCCCTGAATGCAGGCAATACTTTTATGGCCCATATCAATAAGATACTTTGTAGCCATGTACCCACCTGTGAAATTATCAGTTGCCACATATGGAATATCAATATTCTCAAAATACCTGTCGATACAGACTATGGACAGTCCACTGTCATACAGTTTCTTTAATTCTTTTGAATCCTTGCCGCAAGGTGCAATAATAAGTCCTTCAATATTTCTTGACCTCAGTCTTTTCAGCGATTCGGCCTCTATATGTTCATCTTCATCACTTTCATTCAGGATCGTCATAAATTCCAGTTTCCTCAGCTCCCTGTTCAGATCACTGGCGATCCTTGCAAAAAACATATTGCTGATTGTTGGAATAGAAAGAGCAATAGTATTGCTCTTCCCGGATCTCAGGTTTGAGGCAAATTCATTTGGAATGTAGTTGAGCTTTTTTGCCATTTCTTCTACACGCAACTGAGTCTGCTTTCCAATCCGGTACTGATCTGCTTTACCATTCAATACCCGTGAAATAGTAGTCACCGAGAGATTTAACTCTTTTGCAATATCAGAAATAGTCTGTGCCGGCATTTCTCATTTTTTACAAATTTACAACAATTTTTTTGCTCAATCGTTTGTGCATATTAAATTTTATCATACATTTGATCCTGATAATTTGTATTTATAGCAGTGATTACTAGCATATGAAGAAATTTATGAAATGCACAAACGTTAATTCTAATCAGCTCAAAATGACAAATATCCACAATTATTTTCTAACTCTAAACTAGTCTAATCCTATGAGGAGATTAAAAACCGGGGGCTCGTTAATGCAAAATGCATTTACCCCTCTATTACTGATGTTCCTGATGCTTTCATGCCTTCCCAGCAAAGCTGACGCACAGGAAGTACAGGGAAATCCAATAATGGTGATCGGAAGTGTTTTGGACACGGAAGGGCAACCAGTAATCGCGGCTACCGTTGTAATCAAAGGGACTAACAGAGGTACCGTAACAGATTCGAACGGTAAATTCAATATTGAAGTCGGCAGCAGAGAAGCTACCCTCGTATTTTCATTTGTCGGAATGACCACCCGGGAAATTACCGTTGGGAACCATTCTGAAATTTCGGTCACTATGGAATATGACTTTGCGGGGCTTGAGGAGGTAGTTGTCATAGGATATGGTACTTCCAAAAAGAGTGACCTGACAGGTTCGGTAGCTTCTGTCAAAGGAGAGGAACTCACATCCATGAGCACACAGGATGTACTCAGCAGTATGCAGGGGAAAATGACCGGCGTGCACATTGCCCCTAATTCAGGAGCACCAGGATCCGGATCAACAGTCAGAATCAGGGGAGTGGGCACTATTAACAACAGTGATCCCATTTATGTGGTGGATGGTTTTCAGATAAGTGACATTGCCTACCTGTCAGTAAACGATATTGAGTCTATTGAGGTATTGAAGGATGCTTCCGCTACTGCTATCTATGGTTCTAGAGGAGCAAATGGGGTTATCCTCGTCACAACGAAAAAGGGTGGCAAGGGTGCAATAAACGTTACTGCTGATTATAATTATGGTATCCAGGCTGCGACGAAACAAATTGAAATGCTCAACGCATGGCAATTTGCGACACTTTACAGAGAAGCACATGAAAATTCAGGTCTGATGCTTTCAAACTACGATCTGGAGGTTACTCAGCTCGTACTTGACAATCACTCAGTGGGTACAAACTGGCAGGAACAGATCTTCAGAAAAAATGTTCCCATCCAGAACTTCAATCTTAGTATTACCGGCAAAGAGGGCAGAAATTCTTACCTCGGGTCTATTTATTACAATACGAGAGAAGGACTTGTTAAGAATAATAATTTCTCAAAACTAAGCCTGCGCCTTCACAATACCTATTCATTGACTGATAAAATTAAATGGGATGCTGATTTAACCTATTCCACCAGTAACCGTCATGATATCAGTGGAGGGGCGCTTACATCCTCGCTCTATATGGACCCGATTTCAACCGCCTGGGATGAATCAACAAATAACTATGGCGTAAGAATGTTCAAACAGATAGAAGCCACAAACCCAGCCCTGACCATTGACAACTCACTTAATGACAGGCTATCAACCAATAACAGGTTTGTGGTTAACACCTCTCTGACGGTTGAAGACCTGTTTACAAACGGCCTCTCTTTCGTGACAAGGTTTGGTTATGACGAGCAGACAATTGCCGGGAAAGGCTACTGGCCTGCATATTATATTGACGCCACAACCTACAATCTTGAGAGCAGCCTTTACATGAACAACAGGGTCATGAACTCCAAGCTCTGGTCAAGTTATTTCAGTTATGACAACAGTTTTGGCCAACATAATGTAAATGTCATGCTCGGGAATGAAATGCAGAGTTTCCAGAATGGCTACACCTCAGGAACAGTCTATGATGTTCCCAATGATCCAAATCAGATGTATTTCGACCTTGCGAGCAATCTGGAAAGAAAATCCATAAACGGGAACTTCACCGAATCAGCATTGCTCTCATACTTTGCAAGGGTAAACTATAAATACAGAGACCGTTATATAATCACTGGAACAATCAGGGCTGATGGCAGCTCGAAATTCCTGAAGGAGAATCGGTGGGGAGTTTTCCCATCAGTCGCTGCAGCTTGGGATATCAGAAAAGAATCGTTTATGAATAATGTAAATTTCATGAGCGGATTCAAACTGCGGGCAGGTTGGGGTGTCGTCGGCAATCAGAACTCCCTTGGTAATCCGTATGTATATGCTTCCACAATAACTTCGGAAAGCAACTCCTATGTAATAGGCGGAACTATTGTGAATGGTTATTATCCTGCTGAACTGGCAAACAAAGATATCAGGTGGGAATCAACAGAAACATTTAATATAGGTGTTGATATGGGATTCTTCAATCATAAGATCTCTCTTGAGGCCAATATCTTCCAGAATACAACCAGGGACATGATAGCAACACCTCAAGCACCCTTGTATGTCGGATACAACGCCGTCCCCTCAAACATTGGTTCAATGAGAAACAGGGGGATTGAAATAGCCCTGGGACATAAAAACGTTATAGGCAACTTCAGTTACAATATTAACTGGAACATCACAACCATAAATAATGAAGTACTTAGTCTTGGTACATCGACAGCCATAAGATCAGGTATGCTTCCCAGGCTCGATCCGACAACCTATACTGATGTAGGAACTGAAATCGGAGCATTTTACGGGCTTGCCACAAATGGAATATTTACACAGGCTGACCTTGATGCCCTGCATGCTGCTCATCCGGAGTACCAGCCTACTGCCCAGCCCGGCGATGTGTGGTTCGTTGACTATGACGGCGATTTCAAGATAGACAAGAACAATGACCGTCAATACCTGGGAAGTGCAGTGCCAGATTTCACCTCAGGCCTTAATATTGAAATGAGATGGAAGCAAATCGACGCTTCAGCATACATGCTTGGCTCATTCGGGAACGAGATTGTTAGCGGTCAGTATGTTTACATCTTCGGATCAAACATAAAGAGCAACTGGCATGCAGATATGTGGAACCGTTCGCATGGCGATGTAATTACAGATATTCCAAGATTGGATATTGCTGACATTAACGGCAACACAAGCACATTCTCCGATCGTTTTGTTGAGGATGGCAGTTTCGTCAGGTTGAAGAACATACAGCTGGGATACACACTTCCGGCATCAGTGGGCAAAAAATTAATGATAAGTTCATTGAGGTTTTATATTTCAGCAGATAACCTCCTGACATTATCCAAATATTCCGGGTGGGATCCTGAACCGGTATCATTCGGCACACTCAACGGTGGTGTTGATTACGGCACATATCCTTTGGCCAGGACATTTTCACTCGGATTGAATCTTAACTTTTAAATCTTAGAGAAATGAATAAAACGAGATATAGAGGAAGAATACAAAACGTGTTTTTATTCTTCTGCTTATCACTATTGATTTCCTCCTGTACGGATTTCCTTGATGTGGAACCCAGCAGTCTGAGAACAGGTGATAACTTTCTTAACAATGATGAAAATGCCGAAATGGCAATAAACGCGGCCTATAATATTCTTGCCGGACACGAACGCTGGCAGGGAGGCCTCCTTGAATCTTCAGCATTCTATATCGGAGAGATACTGGCTGATTATGCTGAAATGGGTGCTCATAAGGGTGATTATGATGACCTTGAGAGAATGATCGAATGGAGACCCTATACTGATGAAATCATACTTTTCGGTATATGGGACAGGTCTTATGAGGGGATATACAGGTGTGACTATGTTCTGGAAGGCTTGCCTGACGCCCCCATTACCCCTGCACTCAAAACCAGGATTATTGGTGAAGCCTATTTCCTCCGGGGAATGAATATACTAAGGCTCGTGAAGGTTTTCGGGAGTATACCTATTGAAGATGGAATCATATCCCCTGATGAGTACGGGAAAATCCCCCAGAAATCAATGCATGAAGGTTTTGAACTTGCCGCAGAGTGTTTCAGACAGGGAATGGTCAGGCTCCCAAAACAGAGCGAATACCCAGCAAGTGATATTGGCAGGGCAACAAAAGGAGCCGCGCAGGCAATGCTGGCAAGGCTCTATATGCTGGAGGCAGGAATGGATAAAGATGCTGTCACCGGTGCGTGGGACTCTGTCTATAAGTATACCGATCTGGTAATTAAATCACAGGAATATGGTTTGATAGACAACTATGCCAGGCTCTTTGAACCCGAAGGTGAAAACAGCCGTGAATCGATTTTTGAGCTCCAGTTTGGAAGTTCATCTTCATTAAATATCGGTCTGGGCGGAAGCCGCTCTGCTATCGGCACAACTTCCCAGATTCGTTGTGGAATTAGGTCGGCTGAAAACGAAGGTCTCCCGGGTGGATGGGGCTATTATCAACCCACTCAGATCCTTGTAGACGAATATGAAGCAAAGGACCCAAGGTTAAGCTGCGCAGTCTACGGACCAAATTTCAATGGAGGAATAGTCTATGGCATCAAGCGTAACTATAACCTTTCAGACATGATGTCAGAATATTATAACCGCCATCTTGCAATAGACCCTGTTCTGGAGGCCGAACAGCTTGCCACCTCTGCCTCAAACAGCTCACGCAATGTTAAAGTGATGAGATATGCCGATGTATTGTTGATGCATGCTGAAGCTGCTTATCATCTTGGACGCACAGGGGAAGCTCTTGCTGATCTCGAGATGATCAGACTAAGAGCAAGGAAAAGTACCTATTGCAAGGGCTACAAACTGGGATCTACAACTTATGATCCGACCGGTTGGACCGGGAATCTTCCTCCTGTAAATGCTGCCGGCCAGGATCTTCTGGAAGCTATATGGCATGAGAGAAGTGTTGAATTGGCGCTCGAAGACATGCGTTACTGGGACCTCGTTCGTACCGGGAGATACCTTGACAGACTTGATGTGAAGAAAGCCAGCTCTAAAGACCCTATGGCAACTGTATTGAGATTCTCCACCATCGATCTGAGAGGAAATTGCCAGGCCCGTTGCATCGAAGGGCCAAGAGGCGTCAGAGATATTCCGATCTTTCCATTGCCTGGCGCAGAAGCCATCAAATGGAATCTTACGCAGCTTATTGATTTGTACCTGTAACAAACATATGTGACATGAGAAAAAGGATATTTTTATTCTTAGCAATTACAGCAATCGCAGGTCTTGCACTGCAAAATTGCACCCAGGAACAGGAATGGGGAGAAAATTATGATATCAATTTCCCCGTACCCGTCATCGACACTATTTCAGCTTTCCGTGTAACAGTTGGAGATACACTTGATTTATTGGGCGATTTCAAAAAAGTAACCAGTGTTACTATCGGAGGCGGATACGCTACTATCATTTCGGTAACCACAGACTCATTACAGATGTCGGTGAAAATAACAGAAACCTGCGTATCTGGCCCCCTTGTCGTAACAAATGTCTACGAAAAAAGAGGAAGGTACAAAACAGACATTTTTGTTGAAGGAAACAATGGTGGCGGACCGGTTATTCCTGATCGTATTCAGATACTTGACTTTTCATCTGGCGGGGCACTCCCGGCATGGACGAAAAACACCTGGTCCGAGGCCCGTGACCTGGCAGAGAAGGGTTATGATCTTAATGACCTGCCTGTTCCCGCAGGATATGATCACTATTATTCGATGAACGACTTCCTGCTGGCTGATGACGCGAATACCGCATACGGGTATTATAATTCGGATAACAGTGGTACAGGATTCGATATTAGCATGTATGACGATCCGTATGTATCCGTACTTATAAATACCGGAAGTCATGCCGCCTATCTAAGCCTCTCAATGGAAGCATACAGTCACAATGATTTTAATCCGTCACATTCTCCTGGTGGTGAATTTGCAAATGGTGAAAAGCAGATCTACTTCCAGACCAATGGCAAATGGCTCTGGTATACTTTCAAACTGAGTGCCGTCCTTGGTGGTACCGTTCCTGATATTCTGAACTCTCCGGGTCTGTTCGTCCGGGCCGGATGGGACTACCCGTCGACTTTGACATATCCAGGATTCGAACTGAACATCGTGGAAATGATTGTTACAGATGGTCCGATGAGGAATCCTGAAGGTATCGGAATATTGAACTTTGCAAATCTGGGGCCCCTTCCGACCTGGGAGCCCAACACATGGAGTGAGGCCAAAGAACCCGATGAGATAGGGTTCAATATTAATCCAGCGATTGAACCTCCCACCGGATATGCAAACTATTTCGCCATAAATGATAAAGACCTTTTCCCGCCGGATGAACCTGCAGGCCAGGGCGGAAACATACCTTATGGCAACTATATTTCAGATAATGGAGGCACCGGTTTCGATATCAGCTCCATCACCGATCCCTACGTGTCTATCCTGATGAATACAGGGGATGAGGATATATGCTACCTTAGCCTTGTGATAAACGGCCAGATAAAAGATTTCCAGCCGTCACAGTCGCCCGGAGACACCTTCGCCAACGGTGAAACCAGGCATTATATGAAAACCGACGGCGAATGGTTGTGGTATACCTTCTCATTGACAGAAATTATGGGGGGTACGGCTCCTTCAACCTTTGAAAGTGCCGGTCTGTTCTTCCGAAATAGCTGGGACTACGGGGCAGATATTTATCCCGGATTCCAGATTAACATTGTAAGCATGTCAATTACAGAAGGACCGAGACTTAATTAGTGGCGAGACATGTTTCAATAGATCAGTTTTTGGATTATCTCCGGCCTGCAGGTTACATATTGAGTACCTGCTGGCCGGAATAACCAGGAAATGGAGACATATATTAAATCAAGCCAACCAAAAGGAATGATGAAGACTACTATGAAACAAATTAACCGGGTGCTGATATGCTGTATCTTCATCATAACTTCTTCCTGCTCAGGATGTGAAAAGAACGGGAATCGTATTGAACCTCCGGATCCGGTGGAAAAAACCTCCCAGAAAGTAATCTTTGATACAGACATGTGCCTCGATGTTGATGACGTTGGAGCTCTTGCAACACTGCATGCTCTTACAGACGCGGGTGAAGCCGAAATACTGGCGGTCTGTTTCAACGAGGTACACAGGAACGGAGCAGCCGCAATAGATGCTATCAATACCTGGTATCACCGCGGAAACATCCCTGTAGGAATCTACAAAAAGTACCTTTATGCACCTGATAGTTCCCCCTACCTTAATGCCCTCGCCGGCTTTCCAAACGACATACCCTCTGACCTTGCCCAGATCCCTGATGCACACCAGGTTTATATTGACGTGCTGAACGCACAGCCTGATTCATCAGTAA
>CAZHTG010000031.1:31252-34393 GCA_964535795.1 uncultured Rikenella sp. | reverse complement strand
CCGCTGCCGTGGATATTCTTGAGGGTTATCTGCGGGTCATCACCCAGGTACTTGCGGAGCTTGGTAACATATACATCCATGCTGCGGGCAGTGAAGTAGTCATCAGAACCCCATATCTTCTTAAGCGCTGCCTCCCGGCTCACAAGCGAATTGGGGGCCAGTGCCAGCATCTCAAGCAACTGCCCCTCCTTGGGCGACAGCTGACGCTCATGCCCGGCTATGGATAACGTGCGCAGTTTCGCATTGAAGATGTACTTCCCTATCTCATATACATCCCTTGAGCCGTCCTGGATGTCCCTCCTGGAGATGATGGCCTTTATCTTGCAAAGAAGTATGTCTGTGTCAAACGGTTTTGTGATGTAATCATCTGCACCCACCCCGTAACCGCGCAAAAGATCTTCCTTAAGCTTCTTTGCTGTCAGGAATATGATCGGTATAACCGAATTCATGGTGCGTATCTCTGTCGCTATTGTAAATCCGTCGACGTGAGGCAGCATCACGTCAAGGATGCAAAGATCATAAACCCCTCTGCGAAAAGTATCGACAGCTGTTTTGCCATCGTCAACCAGGTCGACATCAAAATCATTGATCTCGAGGTACGATTTGAGGACTGAACCGAAGCTCAGGTCATCTTCAACCAGAAATATCCTTGCGTTCTTCTTGCTCATGCCCTTGACTCACCGTTAAAAGGTAAAAATACTTTAAAAATGCTTCCCTCTCCCTGTTCGCTCTCAACAGAAACAGTTCCGCCATGGGCATCGGTGATGGCTTTGACATAGTTCAATCCCAGGCCGAACCCCTTAACATTGTGTATATTACCTGTAGCCTCACGATAAAACCTCTCAAACACCCGATGTTGCACGGCCTTGCTCATACCGATACCCTTATCTTCCACCGATAGTAATATGCCGCTTTCATTGCTTCCTGTTGTGACGGTGATTTCCGGAGCCCGATCAGAATATTTGTTGGCGTTGTCAAGCAGGTTATGTACAAGATTACGCAGATGCTCGGCATCACCGGTAATAATACTGTTCTCAGCATTGAGATGCCTGTTGATCATCCCGCCTCTGTCTGTCACCTGGATCTCGATAGTCTCAATCGCCTGAATAATAACATCATGCATGTCAGTCTCGCTGAACCTGAAATCCATCTCATGCTTATCCAGCGTCGCTATCTGCAGTATAGTCTCGACCTGACTATTCATGCGCGAGTTCTCCTTTTTGATCATCCCTATGAAATGACGAACCTTATCCTCATCGGAGATCACCCTGCTGTTGGCAATGGTATCTGCCGCCAGCGAAATAGTGGCAAGGGGGGTCTTGAATTCGTGGGTCATGTTGTTGATAAAGTCGGCTTGCATCTCAGAGGTCTTCTTCTGCCTGAGAATAAACCAGAGGCTTAGTGCGAAGGTCGAAATGATTATGAGCAGGAACAATCCGGATCCGCCCAGCATCAATCCCATCGAACCAAGCACGTAGTTCGTCCTGCGCGGGAAGACCACGGAAAGAGACTCTCCCTTTCTCAGCAGCCCTTCAGCAAAAAGACTGACCCTATAGGGACTCTCCATAAAATCCTTCGTCTTTACTTTTTCATAGACCCCGTCCACTATGGAGTCTCCCCTGATAATGGCGAACTCAAACGGGGTATCGATTCCTGAAGCAGTCAGTTCACCCTGAAGAGTGTGCAGGAGTTCCTCCCTGTTGATCTTCATGTTCCTCTCCCAGACAAACATCTCCGACACCAGCTGATTGCTCATCGACTGAAATTCGATTGCCTGCTGCTGTACCCACCTCATGTATTCATCCGATCCAACCACGATGCTGTTCTGCAGTGTTACACGTGCATCATCACGTGACACCTTCATCCTGACCGGCGGGTTATTGTTTGTTGAGACTATGATCTCGACAGAGTCCGTCTCTGATGAAGCCTTGCTCTCAATGCTGAAGCTCTCGGAAGCAATGCCGGCGGGTGCCGCACGCATCACAGCCTGAGGCAGAGCAGAATAGCCGCTGATAAACATATCATTCAGAAAATTCATCCGGCGGTTTGTCTCCATTGAACTGGCCGTGTTGCGGAGACTGTTGATCACAAAAAAGTCGAACTGTTCACTCTGCACCCTGACAGAATTGCCTATCCACGTAACCTGCACCCAGATAATAGCCACAACAGATACTACCATCAGTGCAATCAGTCCGGTGAATTTCCGCTTGTTCATGACACAAAATTATACATATTAATAAGAGGGGAATTCGATTTAACTTTTTGTTAACCAGTTTTAACCTCACTTTAACCCCCCTGCCGGTTACAATGGTTTATTTTTGTATTGTCAAAACTTTTGCAGGAAATGGTTTGAGTTTTAAATAACAGAAACAGTTATTCATGCTGCGTACACCCATCAACCAGGGCGCAGCATTCCAAAGGTGGTTGAATCAGGTTAGTTTTGGGTTAGGTTGGGAAGAGATGCGGCAGAGGCGTCTCTTCTCTTTTTATTAATAAGTGGTCTTAAAGATCTGAAAAAAGTTTCCATATTCTGTCATCAGGAAGCGGTGCCACAACGCTGACCTCCTCCTTTTTTACCGGGTGAATGAATGACACCCTGCGCGAGTGAAGCGAAATGCCGCCTCCCTCATTTGATCTTTTCGATCCGTACTTCAGGTCTCCTTTTATTGGGCAACCGGCTGCGGCAAGCTGAGCCCTGATCTGGTGATGCCGTCCGGTCTGCAGGTCAACCTCGACAAGGTAATATTTCTCTGAGCGGGCGAGCACGCGGTACGACAGCTCCGCCAGCTTTGATCCCTTCACCTCGGTGTTGTATACATAAGACTTGTTCTGGGGTTCATTCTTCTTCAGGTAGTTGCTCAGGGTACCCTCCTCCGCAGGAGGACGATCGGAGACAATAGCCCAGTATGTCTTTCTGACATCACGGGTGCGGAAGAGCTCACTGAGTCTCGACAGTGCCTTGGATGTACGGGCATAGACTACACATCCGCTGACTGGCCTGTCAAGCCTGTGTACCACGCCCAGGAACACATCGCCAGGCTTGTTATACTTCTCCCTGATGTATGACCTGACCTTGTCATCAAGCGGCTCGTCACCGGTGCTGTCACCCTGCACCAGGTCAGAAGAGCGTTTGTTGACAAT
>CAZHTG010000031.1:0-31152 GCA_964535795.1 uncultured Rikenella sp. | reverse complement strand
TCCTTTTCGTTCGGAAAATCTCGTGATCTGACGTCGGCTATATAGTTTTGCACGGCACCCTTGATCTCGTCATGAAGGTTATGGTATCTTCTGAGAAACCTTGGTGAGAACTCCATGTTCAGTCCCAGCATGTCATGCAATACCAGTACCTGTCCGTCGACCTGGGGCCCTGCTCCGATGCCAATCACCGGCACCTTGACAGCCTCTGCCACTTCTCCTGCCAGCGAGGCGGGGATCTTCTCCAGCACAATTGCAAAGCATCCGGCCTTCTCTATGATCTTCGCATCCTCCTTCAGCTTCCTGGCCTCCTCAGCCTCGCGGGCCCGAACCACATAGGTGCCGAACTTGTGAATCGACTGGGGTGTCAGGCCCAGGTGGCCCATCACAGGTATCCCGGCCGAGAGGATTCTTTCGATCGATTCCACTATCTCCCGTCCTCCTTCCATCTTTACAGCGCTGGCGCCGGTCTCCTTCATGATACGAATGGCTGATGCCAGCGCCTCGCGTGAGTTGCCCTGGTAGGTGCCAAACGGCATATCTACTACCACCAGTGCCCTCTTGACGCCCCTGACAACCGAAGCACCATGATATATCATGTTGTCAAGGGTGATAGGTAGTGTGGTCTCAAAGCCTGCCATGACATTTGATGCGGAATCACCCACAAGGATAATATCAATCCCGGCTTCATCAAGTATCCTGGCCAATGAAAAATCGTATGCCGTTAGCATCGCTATCTTTTCACCCTTTAGCTTCATCTCGTATAGCACGTGGGTGGTCACCAGCTTAACAACCTTCTGCACTGACATGGTCTCTTCTGTTATTATCAGGTACAAAGCTACAAAATAAGACAATGAATAATGTAGGATGAAGTTCTTTTGGCCTCATCTGCCGTTTTGTCATAATAATAAAAAGCATCAGGCGCAGCCTTATACCATGATCATGACATAATTTCATAATAACCGGCGATCGGACCCCGTGGCACAAACATTGTCACTTAAATGGAAATCAGAAAAGAAATTAAAGTATAAATCAGAATAAAAATGGGAAAAATTATCGGTATTGACCTGGGAACCACCAACTCTTGTGTTTCAGTGATGGAAGGCAACGAGCCAGTGGTGATCCCCAACAGTGAAGGCAAAAGAACCACCCCTTCGGTAGTGGCATTTCTTGAGAACGGAGAACGTAAGGTAGGTGACCCTGCAAAAAGGCAGGCTATCACCAACCCGACCAAGACCGTTTCATCCATCAAACGTTTCATGGGCAGGAACTTTGACGAGGTGACAAATGAGATGAAGAAACTGACCTATCAGGTCATCCGCGGCGACAACAACACCCCGAGGGTGAAGATCGAAGACCGCAATTACTCGCCTCAGGAGATATCGGCCATAGTGCTGCAGAAGATGAAGAAGACCGCCGAGGATTACCTCGGCCAGGAGGTCACTGAAGCCGTCATTACCGTTCCGGCATATTTCAACGACTCACAGCGCCAGGCTACCAAAGAGGCTGGCGAGATCGCAGGACTGAAAGTAAAGCGTATCATAAACGAACCGACAGCAGCATCGCTGGCTTATGGTCTTGACAAGAAGGCTCATGACCTCAAGATAGCTGTCTTCGACCTGGGAGGCGGAACATTCGATATATCTATACTTGAGCTGGGTGATGGTGTATTTGAAGTCAAATCGACCAACGGTGATACACACCTTGGCGGCGACGACTTTGACAACCTGGTAATCGACTGGCTTGCAGACGAGTTCCAGAAAGAGGAGGGTATTGACCTCCGCAAGGACCCCATGGCGCTCCAGAGACTCAAGGAAGCCGCCGAAAAAGCAAAAATAGAGCTTTCAAGCACAACCAGCACTGAGATCAATCTCCCCTATATAATGCCGGTCAACGGTATTCCAAAGCACCTGGTTAAGACACTCACAAGGGCTCATTTCGAGAAACTTACAGACAAGCTGATCAACTCAGTTATCGGACCTTGCCAGAAGGCACTTGATGACGCAGGGATGAAGACCTCAGATATAAACGAAGTGCTGCTCGTGGGCGGATCGACACGTATCCCGGCTATACAGCAGATCGTTGAAAAGTTCTTCGGCAGGGTACCCTCCAAAGGTGTCAATCCTGACGAGGTCGTAGCCGTCGGTGCAGCCATCCAGGGCGGTGTACTCACCGGCGAGGTCAAGGATGTGTTGCTTCTTGACGTAACGCCACTCTCACTCGGCATTGAAACCATGGGCGGTGTGATGACGAGACTGATCGAGTCAAACACTACAATTCCTACCCGCAAGACGGAAACATTCACTACTGCAAGTGACAGCCAGCCATCGGTTGAGATACATGTACTGCAGGGCGAAAGACCCATGGCACAGGGGAACAAGACCATAGGCCGCTTCCACCTTGACGGCATACCGCCGGCACCGAGAGGCGTTCCGCAGGTTGAGGTCACCTTTGATATCGACGCCAACGGTATTCTCCATGTCTCGGCAAAGGACAAAGGCACCGGCAGGGAGCAGAGGATACGCATAGAGGCTTCGTCAGGTCTGAGTGAAGATGAGATACGCCGCATGCGCGATGAGGCAAAGGTCAACGAAGCCGCTGACAAGGCTGCCAGGGAGATGGCTGAAAAGATCAACGCAGCAGACAGCATGATCTTCCAGACCGAAAAGCAGCTGAAGGAGTACGGCGACAAGATACCCACTGACAAGAAGGGCCGGATCGAGAATGCTCTCGGACAGCTTCGCGAAGCTCACAAAAACAGGGATATCACAGGAATAGACCGTGCCCTGGCAGAGATCAATGCCGCATGGCAGGCTGCCTCCGAGGACATGTACAAGCAGACCCAGGGTGATCCCGGAGCACAGGCAGGACAACAGGCAGGTCCCCAGTCCGGACCCGAAGGCGATGCCACTGACAGCAAGGGCGGCGACGAGCAGGTCACTGACGTCGACTTCGAAGAGGTCAAGTAATAATTTTCATGGAAACCCGTGAGCCGCAACGCAAAAAGCGTTGCGGCTTTTTTTATTACTTTTGCATTAAACTGAAAACAATGTCAAACAGGTATTTATTTTTAGTGGGTCTGATGATGACACCCCTGATGGTGATGTCTCAGAATATGACCGATGCCAATGGCATGAAACAGGGCCACTGGATAAAAGAATACCCTAACGGCAAGGTGATGTATGAAGGCACTTTCAAAAATGATAAACCTGTGGGAGTGTTCAGACGGTACAACAATGAGGGCATTCTGATCTCGGAACTGACATACAGCGACAAAAAGGATGAGGCTGCAGCAATTTTCTACTATGCTGACTCAATAAAAGCGGCTGAGGGCACATACGTAGCCCGTAAAAAAGAGGGACTGTGGAAATTCTGGTCGGCAACCCGACCCGTATACCTGATAAGTGAAGAGTACTACCATAATGACCTCAGGCATGGGCTCTCACAGAAGTATTATCCTGACAGCACACTGGCTGAAAAGATGACATGGGACTACGGGAAGAGGACCGGCGAGTGGCTTCAGCATTACCCTGACGGTTCAATCTGTCTGAGAGCTGAATTTTTTGCAGGTCAACTCGAAGGTCCGTTCTCATATTACCACCCGAACGGCAGACTGCAATACGAGGGCAAATATAAGGAAGACCTAAGGACCGGTGACTGGATGGTGTTCAACGAGGATGGCTCGCTGAAACAGATCATCGTTTACAAGGATGGAAAACCGGCAGACCCGAAGCTGGCCGAGCAGGAGACAAAATTCCTTGATGACCTGGAAAAGAACAAAGACAGGATCAGGGTGACAGACATCACCGGAACCATTATCCAATGAACCGTCGGACGATCATACCAACTCTGATATTCGTTCTGCTGGCTGCCGGCCTCTCTCCGTCACATGCACAGATGTCGCCTGATTATAATGATCTTTATCTGTATCGTGTTTACTTCAACGACAAGGGAGCAAACCCGCAGGCATATTCGCCGGGCGACCTTCTCTCCCCTGCCGCTATTGCCAGGAGGGAAGAACAGGGGATACCCTTCCCGGACGAGAAAGACATCCCTGTAAGCAAAGAACATATTGCAGCAGTAACAGACCTCGGTCTCTCCTTCAGGTGTGCATCCAAATGGATGAACACAGGCCTGTTCTCGTCAGTGAAACAGGAAGATACGGGTGAACTGGAAGCCTTATGGTTTGTCGACAGCGTGAAACTCGTGAAACGACCTTCGGGCCCTGTCAAACTGACCGCTGACAAATACGGTGTGACTGTTCCTGCAGATGATCCCTACGCTTTTGATCCAAGATTGCCTCACAACGGACAGATACTGCACCAGTCAGGCTTTAACGGAAGGAATATTGTGATTGCGGTACTTGACGCCGGCTTCCTGAATGCCGATCTCATCGAGTCGCTCGATCATGTGAGACAGAGGGAAGGTATCATTGCCACCCGCGATTTCGTTTCAGGTTCAGAGTTTGTTTACGATTACCATACTCACGGAACTTCAGTCCTCTCAATACTGGCCGGAGCTCTTGATGGCATAATCAACGGTACCGCCCCCGGGGCAAGGTACCTGCTGCTGCGGTCGGAAGATGATGAATCGGAATACCCCGTGGAGGAAGACTACTGGGCAGCAGCGGCGGAGTATGCTGACAGCGCCGGGGCAGACATAATAACCTCATCACTGGGCTACTTCACTTTCGATGACCCCTCCATGAACTACTCCTTCACAGACATGGACGGCAGCACCGCGTTCGTCACCCGTGCTGCCAATATTGCAGCTTCCAAAGGCATACTGGTGGTCAACAGCGCAGGCAACGAGCGTGACAATGAGTGGGTCCGCATCATAGCTCCTTCTGACGGAGACAATGTGCTGGGCATAGGCGCGTTAAGACAGGATCTGACTATCTCCGACTTCTCATCAGCCGGCTACTCATCTGACGGGCAGGTCAAGCCCGACCTGGTCGCCCCGGGTGTGCTTCTGCCGATGCAGTTCGAGCCCGGCCTTTGGCACAAGGGAAGCGGCACCTCGTTCAGCTGCCCCGTCATAAGCGGGCTCTGCGCTTCACTCATGCAGGCAGTGCCAGCTTCATCGCCCCCGGAAATCATCGTGGCACTGCATAAAAGCAGCGACAGATACAGCAGTCCCGATACATTGTACGGCTACGGTCTGCCAGACTTCACACGGGCCCTGGCATTTCTCGAAGATATTTACACCTTCAGGCCTGAGGTCCTGATGACTGCCGGCCCCAACCCCTTCTTTGACGAGATAAACCTCTGGTTCCATGACCCTCCCGGCAATCTGACCGTCACAGTCACCGGCACCGGGGGTAGCACACTGCTGAAGCACTCCTGGTCTTCCTACGTGTCCCGCTCCTGCAAACTCGACGGCCTGGGAAACCTGGCACAGGGTGCCTATTACATCAAGGTCACAGCTGACCAGGGAGAGAAGGTCTTTAAGATGATCAGGCTATCGAGATGAACCATGCTGAGAAGATATCGCTTCCGGAGCTGCAGGGACTGATCCGTGACAAGATATATGAGGCACTCCCCGGAACCTTCTGGGTGACGGCCGAGATAGCAGAGATGAAGATTCACGGAGCAGGCCACTGCTATCTTGAGCTCACCGGCAGCGACAAGCCAGGTGGAAGGATAGTTGCCAGGGCCAGGGCTACCATCTGGTCATCTAAATTCAGCTCGCTCAATACCTTCTTTACCGCAAGCACCGGCATACCCCTGAGACAGGGAATATCAGTCCTCTGCAAGGCAACGGTTGAATACCATGAGCTATACGGTCTGAGTCTTAACATAACCGACATTGACCCTGCCTACACTGCAGGAGACATGGCCCTGCGGAGAGAGGCCATCATAAGAAGGCTGACAACAGAGGGTGTCATGGAGATGAACCGCGAGCTGACGCTCCCACCCTACCCCAGGCATATTGCCGTCGTATCATCATCAAAAGCCGCAGGTTACCAGGACTTTATCAATCACCTCGCAGCCAACCCATACGGATACGTTTTTAAACCTGAGCTATTTGAGACTGTCATGCAGGGTGAGCTTACTGAAAGTTCCGTAACTGACGCACTCAACCTGATATCTGAAGAAGCGGAGAGATTCGATACCGTTGTGATCATCAGGGGGGGCGGATCTAACACTGACCTGAGCTGGTTCGACAGCTATAATATCGCATACCATGTCACTCAGTTTCCCCTGCCGGTGCTGACCGGCATCGGACACGAAAAAGATCTCTCTGTCACTGACATGGTTGCATGGAAGTCGCTGAAGACACCCACAGCGGTGGCAGATTTCCTGGTAGAAAAGACACTCGGGTGCGAGAACAGGATCATTACAATGGCAGGGGAGCTGACATCTGCAGTGACCGGGGCTCTCTCCTCCGCCGGGGAACAGCTCTCCTCTCTCCGAAACCGTACAGCCGCAACCGCAAGGCTTATAGTAAGGGTCAAACGCGATCAGACAGCATACCACTCCGAAACCCTCCGCCGTAACGCTGTCAACAGGATCCGATCAGCTGCAGTGGTGACAGACCGACTTGAAAACGGCCTCCGCCACCTCAACCCGGCAGGTGTGATGAAGAGAGGGTATACCCTTACCGCAAAAAATGGAATTATAGTCCGCTCACTGTCAGAGCTTAATGCCGGGGACACCATTACAACTCACTTTGTAACAGGCGAGGCAACAAGTACCGTAAACAGAATAACTCAAAAGAGATAGACCATGGCTAAAAAAGAGATAGGATTCAATGAGGCCGTCAAAGGCATAGAGGAGATCCTCAGGAATATCGAGGAAGGCGAGCCTGACATCGATAAGCTGTCAGAGGATGTCAGAAAGGCAGCAGAGCTGATAAAAATATGCAGGAAAAGACTTCGTGAAACAGAGGAGAGGATTGAAGGCATAATTGAGGATCTGAAATCATAGGGCTGTTCACTCTTACTGCACTAAGATGTTGATCCTGCTGTGCGTAGGGCCAGTCATAAACTACGAAGGTCATAAATCAAGGAAGCCCCGCCGCAGCGGGGCTTCAACTCGAAACCCTAACCTAAATTCCAGAAAACTAACTCTTCTGTTAGAAAACTACCTTCAATAAATTAAACGTAAAAGGTACAATTTTGTTTTGAAAAAAGCCAGAAAAAATTGATTTTTTTTTGCTTTTCAGTTCTTTTCTATTCCAAATATATCTTTAAAGGCCTTTTCGAAGGTCTCTTTAGGCAATGCTCCCATAGCCATTTGAGGCTGTCCCTCCATGGGAACAAACAGCAACGAGGGTATGCTCCTGATCCCGAACACCGATGCAAGCTCCTGTTCGGCTTCAGTATCAATCTTATACACATAGAGTTTACCGTCATATTCCTTCGACAGCTCCTCAAGGATAGGGGCAACCATCTTACATGGACCGCACCAGTCAGCGTAAAAGTCAATTATGCAGGGCTTGTCGCCTGTATACTTCCATTCTTTATTCTGCTCATAATTGAAAACCTTTTCAAGAAATGTCTCTTTTGTCAAAAACTCTGCCATATCTATTTATTTTATTTGTTTAACAGATTAATATAGGTATTGTTCAGTCTTTGCAAGAGGCGTGCCGCAGTCCGTTTGGCACCGATTTTTCAACAAGTTAGTCTATTAATTGTAATTTTGTCACCGGATACGGCTAATTTGTCAGACAGAACATGAACATTTTCCCTGATGACAGGATTTTTGAGATTGTCGCCCGCGTGGCTGACAGAGAGCAGGTTGATGTATATGTCATCGGCGGATATGTGCGTGATAATCTAATGGGAAGGGTGCACCCCGAGAAGGACATAGACATTGTGGTTCTGGGTGACGGCCCTTCATTGGCCAGGGCCGTTGCCAGGGAGATAAGCCCGGACATTGCAGTCACGGTTTTCAAAACCTATGGTACCGCTATGTTCCGGTACAGGAACTGTGATATCGAATTTGTGGGAGCAAGGAAAGAATCATACTCTGAAGATTCGCGCAAGCCTTCAGTGGTTCCGGGCACCCTGGAAGACGACCAGAACAGGCGTGATTTTACCATCAACGCTCTGGCCATCAGCCTCAACGCCCGCAATCCAGGCGAAGTGCTCGATCCGTTCGGAGGAATTGACGACATCCGGAATGGTATCATACGCACTCCTCTTGATCCCGACACAACCTTCAGCGACGATCCGCTGAGGATGATGCGGGCCGTCAGGTTCGCAGCACAGCTCGGCTTTACCGTCTGTGAAGAGACGATGACATCAATAATCCGGAATGCGGAAAGAATAAAAATTGTCTCAGCCGAGCGGATCACCACCGAACTGAACAAGATCATGGGAACCTCTGCCCCTTCTGTCGGGTTCCTTTTGCTTGATGAGACACGACTGCTTGATCTGATCCTGCCGGAGGTGGCGCGACTCAAGGGAGTTGAGGACAAGGAGGGCAAGGGTCACAAGGATAACTTCCACCATACCCTGAAGGTTCTGGATAACACCGCGGAGAAGAGCGATGACCTGTGGCTGCGCTGGGCAGCCCTCCTTCATGACGTCGCCAAACCGGTGACCAAGAAATTCGTGCCCGGCACGGGCTGGACCTTCCATGGACACGAATTCATCGGCGCCAAAATGGTGCCTGAAATATTCACCCGCCTCAAGCTTCCCCTCAACGACAGGATGAAATACGTCAGGAAACTTGTAGGGCTCCATCTTAGACCTATATCCCTGGTCCAGGATGAAGTGACGGACTCAGCCGTAAGGAGGCTCCTGTTTGAGGCGGGTGAGGACATTGACGATCTGATGCTGCTGTGTGAGGCAGACATTACCTCCGGCAACAGGATGAAGGTCCGTAAGCACCGCGACAATTTTGCGCTGGTCCGCCGTAAGCTGAAGGAGATAGAGGAGAAAGACGCCGTAAGGACCTTCCAGCCCCCGGTGCACGGTGAGGAGATCATTGAGGCGTTTGATATTCCCCCGGGGCCAATCGTGGGTATAATTAAATCTGCCATCAAGGAGGCTATAATCGAAGGTATCATTCCAAACGAACACGAGGCTGCCCGTAATTTCATGATAGAAAAAGGCCTGGAACTGGGGCTAAAGTCCAGGTGACTCCTGCCTGTGGTCAATGGTTATCACCACGGGCAGATGATCGGAATAACCTCCCTCCCATCTGAAACCTGCATATGTGGCAAAGGGCTTCTTACCCGGGTAAGCAGGATCATCCGCAAGCAGAAAAGGTGCATCAGGCACTCTGAATGACTCTGTGTCAGCATGAAAAGGACCACTGCCATCTGCCATGGTTGTCGATATCACAATCTGGTCTATTACCTCCCATTGACCCTGGTACCTGTAGGTTCCCTTCTCCGCTGACGCAAGCCTGAGAGACATATTCACCAGGAGGCCTCCGTGGGTAAGGTTTTTCATGATCTCATCATCGGGGCCGGCGTTAAAGTCACCCATCACCATTATTGCCGCATCTGCAGCGACAGCGAGGAGTGAGTCGGTCTTTACCCTGAGCAGTTGTGCCATCTCCTCTCTGGCAGCCTGGGTGGCAAGCACTCCTCCTCTCCTTGACGGGAAGTGGCATACGATCACATGTAGCGTGTCGGAATTCATAACCGCTTTGGCATACAGAAGGTTCCGCGACAGAAAAGGATCAGTGTCCGGCCGTCGCGGTACCCATGACCTGACATCTGCAATCCTGAAATGGTCTTTCCTGTACATAAGAGCGACATCGATACCGCGAAGGTCGGGTGAGTCCCTGTGAACGATTCCGTATTGGCCTGCTGACAGCAAATCTCCGAAAGCAAGATCCATCACAACCTCCACGTTCTCCACCTCGCACAGGCCGATCAAAGCGGGCAGCTCCCATTCCCCGGCTGCTGCTATGCCCCGGGAGATGGCGCTGATCTTCTTATGATACCTGCCGGTGGTCCATCCTCTGTCTCCACCGGGAAGGAACTCCTCGTCATTCCTTGCAGTGTCATCAACAGTGTCAAACAGGTTCTCGACATTATAGAACATGACGCTGAACTCCTGCCCGGCAGCAGGCAGTAACAAAATCAGTAAAAACAGTAACATGATTAAATTTCTTGCCATAGCATATGTCAAAAAGTCAAAAGGCCATGTATTAATGCAGTCTAAACGCCTGACATTCAATTCCTAATTCTTAATTCTTAATTCTTAATTTTCACTATTGCCTATTGCCTGAGTTCACCGCTCCTCCTTCCGTTTTTCCCCGGGCTGCCTTTCATACGCTCCGATGTCAGGTCCGTCATCAGCCATCCTCGGCATATTTCTTATGTCATACGGCCATGTGACAGCCTCAGTGAGACCCGCTATGTCAAGCAGAGGAGAGAGAGTGTCAGGCCTGAAATCATAAACGCTCTCATCGATAAAACGAGGATTACTTCCTGTCATCACATCACGGAACAGGGAGCCCGAATACCAGCTGCTCCTGAGTGTGTCAACCCTTATAAGCGAGCTGTCAGCCCCGAAGCTTGCTTCCGCCTCGAATGCAGATGCATCTATAAGCAGCTCGTTGTCAAGGGTACCGGTGATGACAGAGTTCAATACAGTAACATCCGGCAATACTCCATTTCCCGGTCCTATAAACATTACAGGCTGAGACCGGTAAGCGTATTCCCACCTCGATTCCATAGTACAGTAAACAAAATTACCGGATCCTCCTTCAGTAAGCGAAACTGTGCTGAATCCCGAGTGTGCAAAGACGGAATTGACGGCAAAAACATCAGCGTTCCGCGCCACCAGTGATGCCACAGTATTATGAATGAGCCTTGTGCCGTTTAACAGCAGGTCTGGCACTGAGCTCTCTTTACCGGCCAGCTCCACTGCCATCACGGCATTCCTTACATCAGTAAATATCAGGGAGTTGTTGCTACTGCAGTCGAGGAAACGGATCCCTTTCCATCGTCCCGGAACATCGGCATACTCATCCTCAAGACGGTCTGTTGCCAGGAGAACCCTTTTATCCGGTGTGCCTGAGGAATGCAGCGACCCTGCAACGGTCATCGAGGCACCGTAGTGGAAAAAGACCCTGGTTCCCGGATCAAGCGTCAGTGTCACCAGCGTGTCAATTAAGAGTGAACCTGTGATTACGTAGGGCTTCCCTTCGGTCCACACTTCATCAGCATGAATATCCTCATCCACGAGCCAGATGTCCTGACCCCATGCCTCGAGGATAACCCTGCCGGTAAAGCCTCCGGACACAAAATTCACTGAGTCGACAACAGCCAGCGGAGAATCGTTACCTGTCGGATCAATGGTAATCTCCACAAAGATAAAGATGCTGTCTTTACGGGCCAGCACGATATCTTCCGCACCTGTACCCGGCACACCGTTTATATTCAGACGAAAAGGCGAGTTTTCTCCTCCTCCCAGCCAGATGCGATCAATCAGGACAGGATCATTCTCTTTATTTAATGCCCTGAACTCCCTGGTTGCAGATCCCACACCGGAAAAGACCGTATCAAATGAAACCGTGTCAGAAGAGAAGGAGAGAGAGCCGGATACCGGGTTGGCAAGCGGATCACAACCCAGACAGGCTGCGGCAATCAGTAAAAAGAGTATGGTATGCCTCATCAATACTTGTTGATCCACCTGTACCTCCTCGGATTATCTCCGAAGCGTGCCAGAACAGTCAGCTCGTGCGTCCCGTAGGTATAACTGCGTATCTCTGACAATGTGAAGTCAAAGGCGTAACCCAGGTAAAACCTGTCAACCTTAAGGCCTGCCAGCAAAATCACTGCATCCCCGGAACGATATGAAAGACCCAGCCAGTAATCATCCTTGTAATAAACCCGTCCGGTTAAATCGGCCTGTATCGACTTGAACACCATATCTGAAGATTTCAGCATCACTGACGGTTCTATGATCCAATCGACGCCGGCGTAAAACCTCATTCCTCCGGTAAGAAAGAAATGACCGAGCTCCGAATGGCCGTTCTCTCCCCCATTGCCAATCATCAGGGCTCCCCTGAAGAGGTTGGTCATCGAAAATCCCGCATAATACCTCCTGGTCATGTAACTGATGCCGAAGTTGGCATCGGGGATATATACAACCTGGTCATAGTTGTTCAGGAACTCATCGGTAACATCACCGGGCATCACGGCGCCGTTGATGTCAACGAAATACTGATATGCACTCAGTGAAAGGCCAAAGGAGAGCTGCTGCTCATCAGCAATGGGAAGATGATAGGCATATGCCAGCTGTAATCCTGTCCTGTGCATTATCCCGTTATGGTCTGAGAACAGGTAGCCTCCAACTCCTACCCTGCCGCCCCTGGTCGGCCGGTCGATCTTCTTCCGGACTGCGGTCGATTTCGTGATATAACTGTCATTTAGGAGCCTGGTCTGGAATGCAGCAGCGTAGGTTGCTGGTGCTTCGGGAAGATTCATCCACTGCTCACGCACAGTCAGTCCGAAAGTAGTGTAATAGTCGCTGCCCGCATATGATGGGTTAAGCAGGAACCCGTTCATGACGTACTGGCTGTACAGTGGAAACTGTTGTCCTGAAGCAACAGGCATGATCGCCAGAAGGCTTATCACTGTGATTATTTTCAGACCTTTCATATATCCTTCCGGTTATCAGGTTATTTGCTTATGATTGAGATGACTCCCGTTCGTGGCTCGGAACCGTCGTTCAGGTGTATGACATAATGATAAGAGTCGTTAGGCAGGAGTTTCCCGTTATAGGTTCCGTCCCATTCGTCACCGGCATTTCTTGAATGATAGACCAGTTTTCCCCATCGGCTGTAGACGAATACCTCGGCATCGGGATAGAGTTCTGCATTGCGCAGCCTCCATGTATCATTACGGCCGTCACCATTGGGAGTGATGATCTCGTAGATCCTCAGACAGTCAATGCCGACAACTCCAAGAGTGACCGTCAGAAGCTGTACACATCCGTTTGCATCTGTCACTGTGACAGTATGATCACCGGGAAGCATTGCAGTGCGGTCAGCAGTCGTGACCTCATCATCCCACCTGTATGTGAGCGTCCCTGCTCCTCCTGCCACAGTGAGATCAATGCTGCCATCAGGTGTGTCAGGACAGGTTGCATCGACTGTCACGGCTGAGAGCAGCATCGCTTCAGGTGCAGTGAGAACGAAATCTCCGGTAGATATGCACCCTCTGCTGTCTGTTATGGTGAGGTAATAAGTTCCTGCCCTGAGCAACGAGATTGAGGATCCGGTTGATGTAAACCCTCCCGGGCCGGTCCACGTGAAAGACAGCGGTGGAGTACCACCGGTGGCGGATACCGAAATTGATCCGTCAGCTGACTCAGGACACTGGACTCCAAAACCGCCGTAATCAGACATGGCCAGACCTGTCAGAATAATTGGATCAGGCTGGGTAATCACTTCAATGAAGCTGTAAGAGGCACAACCGTTAACGTCAGTAATGGTGACAGTATAAGTACCAGCTGCCAACCCGGTTATGTCAGGTGTTGATGCGGTGAATCCTGAGGGTCCCGTCCAGCTGATGATGTAGGGCTCAGTGCCACCGGCAACGGTTGTGTAAACAGCGCCGTCAACATCACCATGACAAATCACGTTGCGCGCACTGTCGAGGGTGGCAGTGAAAGGCAAGGGCTCGATAATTTCAAGAGTGGTATCAGAAGTGCATGCGTTGGCATCCATGACTTCAAAATAGTACGATGCGGCTGAAAGGCCTGTGAAGTCACCTGAAGGCTGGAACGGTGCACCGTCGATGCTGTATGTGTAGGGAGGAAGTCCTGCTCTGGCGCTGAGATTAATCTCGCCGTCAGTCAGGCCGGTGCAGCTGATGTTCCTGTGACTTGTGACCTCCGGTACAGGCAGCGGGTTAATGGTTATCGACATCGATGAACTGACAGTTCCGCAGCTGCCACCTCCCGCAACCTCCATGGTCAGTGTCACCAGCGCAGCAGTGTAGTCTGCGGTGCCAAAAGTATACAGGGGATTGTCGATTGTGGTATCGTCAAAGGTCCCGTTGCCTGAGGTGATCCATGTGACTGTCCCTCCAGCATGGGATGCTCCTGAAACCTGGTGGCCGACAGCTGTTGCACAGACTGCAGCATCGGGACCGGCATCTGCAACGGGAGCGGAGGTGAAGGTGATGGCCAGGTCATCTGTCGTCGTTCCGCATTCCGCACCTGTGACTGTGAGAGTGAGGGTCACAGGTCCGGTATCAGCAGATCCGAACGTATAAACCGGGTTGATGACTGTCGGGTCACTGAAGGTGCCGTTGCCCGAGGTTGTCCATGCAACCGTTCCGTTTGTAGCTGAGGCATCACTCAAGGCCACATCAGGAGTACCACTGCAGAGATTCCTGTCAGCACCGGCATCGGCAACTGGCAACCCTGCAAAGTTCACTGTCATGGCATCAGTAAGTTCTGCCGGGCACCCGCTGACCTTGTTTCCCGTCAGGGTGAGGGTCACGGAAGTGAGATCGGCGGCACCACGTGTATAAACCGGGTTCAATGCCGTGGGATCACTGAACGTGCCGTTTCCTGAGCTGGTCCAGAGCAGGCTCATGTTGACAGCTGACGCTCCGGTTATGCTATAGGTGGCCTGGGTGATGCATATCTCATCATCCGGTCCTGCACTGAGCGAGGCCGGGAAGGGATCAGCGACAGTGACAACGGCATCGCAGGAAGCACTGTTGCCACTGACGTCGGTGGCAGTGACTGTTACCGTCACAATGCCGAGATCAGCACAGGTGAATGATGACCTGCTGAGAGTTACGGTGGCTATCGCACAGTTGTCTGAAGGAACTCCTGACAGGATATCCGCAGCAACTACCGTCCCGTTACCCGAAGCGTCAAGATTGACCGTGGCGTTGGCACAGGAAAGGACAGGAGGTTCCGTGTCATTGACGGTAACCGTGAACACACATGTTGAAACCATGCCGTCGGCGTCGGTTGATGTATATGTCACTACAGTCACACCCACCGGGAATGTTGCACCCGGTAAATGAGTGGATATCATGGGCGCGGTAGAAACCGGAGCGGTCCAGGTGACCACAGCAGAACAGAGGCCCGGATCATTGCTGACGACAATGTTCCCGGGGCAGCCTGTGATTACCGGAGGATCATTATCCTCGATACTGACAGTCACATCCTGCGATGCCATGGTGTCAAAGTCGTTATCAGACAACGACTGGTTGACGGAAACGGTGATAATGTCAGTCCTGTCCGCATCCAGTGCATCCTCCACAGCTGTCACACTTACCGGCACAGGCACATTCCAGTTCGCGGGGGTAAAAGTGATCTGTGAAACATGAGTTGTATGAACCGGAGCGGCATTGATAAGATCGAAGACTACATCGGATGACGGTTGTGCGGCCAGAACAACAGTAAAGACTCCTGCAGGCCCTCCCTCACTTATGGTTAGTGTAAGCGGACTGACAACAAATCCGGGAACGTCATCATTGGTAACATTGACGTTTACAGTTGCCGTAACGCCATCATATCCGTCATATGAGAGAGCATCATTGACGGCAAGGCCGATGGTGGTTGAAGCATCCGGAATGGTATTGTTGTCAACACCTGATACTGTGATTGCCCGGGGAATATTCCAGTTGCCGGTAGTGAAGGTCAGCTGGGAGATATCAATGGTGGCAACGGCCGTATTGTTACTTATGAGGTCAATGACGACACTTCCCGATGGCGGAGCCGCCGACAGCTCAACGGTGAAGGTTGCCGTGCCATTCTCGGCAACTGTCACTGTGCCGGGACTGACAATTATCGACGCTACGTCATTGTTGGTTATGGTAACAGGGATATTGATATCCGGCAATGGGTCGAACGGGTCATCCGAAAGGGCATCGTTGACCGAGATAATGACATTATCAGTCTGGTCTCCCAGCATGGTATTCTCAACCGCCTGAACCGTTATCACCTGATGAGTGGCATAGTTTGCCGTATTGAAGGTTAGTGTGGCAGGACTCACATTCAGTACGCCGGCAAGCAGTGCCGAGACGTTCAGAGTCACCGAACCTGCCGGGGCAGATGAGAGCCAAACCTCAATCGTGGCAGTTGAGCCCTCGGCCATTGTCACCGATGCGGGAGAATAGAGTATCTCAGGAAGATCGTCATCAGAAATCGTTATTGTGGCCGGTATGGCATTAACGGCAATCACCGGTGTGCCTGAGACACCGGTGATGGTCACAGTCACTGTCTCGTCACTTTCCACAATAAGGTCAGCTATTGCTGTAAGGCCAAGATCATAGGTCAGTGAACCCGATGGCATTACGAATGACCCGGGCAAGGCAACAAAATCGACTCCTGATATTGCGGTGCCGGTTACCATATATGAGACTGTTCTTGCCGTGGCAGAGGGATTTGTAAAACTAACCACAAAAGTGCCGGTGCCGGGAGTACCCGGACCTCCTTCGGTAATGACAGGGGTTGCAGTGGAGACACTTACAGTTGAATTGTCGTCATTGACGATCGTGTAGACAGAGTTGATGATGGGTCCGGCCAGCACAGTAACGAACGTGTTCATGCCCAGGTTAATGGTCTCATCATTCTCAACTGAAAGATCTCCCTGAATTGTGAGTATTGAAGCGGGTATGGGTATTGAAACCGGAGTGGTGTAGTCGCCTGCCGGAATGTTGATAAGGTTGGCCGTCTGGGTCCAGTCATCGGAGGTAGCAGTGCCGTTTGTGATCAGAACAAGCAGGCTTCCGGGAATGCTGATTATACCACCACTGACGACTATCTGAGGTGTGGCGACAGGTGCAGAGGTGTTGCCTTCAGGGCCTGAAGGGGTCGCAGACGAAAATGATGCGTAGACAAAATCATCATTCAGAATAGTATAGGTATAGCTGTTCTGTGTTCCGATCGTCAGTCCGGCGGAAGGGTTGGTGATGGCTGTAATGATGGTTTCGTTGGGTTCCACAAGGTCATCATTGACAATTGTGATGTTGAATGAGCCCGTGACTGATCCTGCCGAAATGGTCACGGTTCCGGGCGCCAGGATGTAGTCGACACCGCTGGTTGCTGTTCCTCCTGCAGATGCATAATCAAATGATACATCAGATGTATGAGGATAATTAAGATAAGTCTGAACGGTGACATTGGTTATACTTTCCAGTCCTGATCCGGACGGGACAGTAAAGTTCACCTCCGGCCTGAATGCAATAATGGCAAGATGCTGCCCGTCAGCAATGTCAAGACTGAGAGTGTAGGTACCGGCTGCAAGTGTGGGCCGGTGCATGGTGGCTCCTGAGGTGAAGTCGCCGTCGTCATCAACAAGTATTCCAAGTATCGGGTAGCCGGTTGGCAATGCAGGAAGAGAGGCTGCCGGTATGTTAATGGTGACGGTTCCGACGTCGCCGGTCTCATCAAACCTCCACTCCCTTGGCAGACGGAATGTTCCGGAAGCAGGAACCTCACTGGTGGTCCAGCTCTTTGCACTGGTCTTGTCATGGCCGAAGAAGAGATACTCGCCCTCATCCAGGTCTGATGGCGATGTGACGGACAGCATGCCGGCAGACCAGGCATTGGTAAAGACAGTGCTGTTGAAGGCGGCTATGCCCGATACATCGTGTGAATGGGTTACCTCCCATGCGTAATGATCATCTGCTATAGGCAGCAGATACTTTGCTCCGAGGTTATTGTGCAGGACAACACGCTCCGCGTCATTGAGCTCTCCTGAGAAGACGGCTATCTCCATCATATCTCCGTTAAAGTACCCTGCAGGATTGTAACTCCCGTTCATCTGGGTTGCTCCTACCAGGGCAAAGTTGGATACAAGTGAGGGTATGAAGGAGGAAGAGGAGTTGCCGGTGAGCGCTGTACCGTTCAGGTAAGCACCGTAGGAAGCTACGGAGGCGCCTGCCGGGTTGGTATAGTATACTATCTTCAGGTCGTTCAAAGTATGGCCGTCATTGAATACCTGGTTCTGGCCGTTGAACCTTACGGCATCAGCATATTCAAGTCCATAGCTTCTGACAGCATTGGCCCCGCCGGCATTTTTCTGTCCCATGTAAAGCCCGCCATTCTGTTCATCCGCGGCTGTGGTGTTGCGTGCTACTATGACAACGGTGGCTGCGTCTGATCCGGTAAGGCCAAGCGACCCGTTATAACCGAGGAAATCACCGCCTGATCCGCCCTGGTCAGTGAAGTTAACAGCCGGATAGCCATTGATGACATTCAGCGCCAGTGACGGGACTGTCTGACCTGAGACAACAGCCCCGAAATCGCGCATGTGTCCCGAAAGGTCATACCAGTTTGTGATAAAATAGAGAGGCTGGATAGCAATCAGGCTGTCGGACCGGAGCCAGAGCTGTGTGTTTGTCAGGCTGCCCACGCCTCCCGGGCCTACCTGCGCCTCAGTCGTAAGAGGAGGCAGAATAAGTAAGGACGCGATGACCAGGGGTAACAGGCGGGTTTGTTTCATAACGGTCAGGTTCGTGATATGAAAGACATATCGTACTATTTATCAAACAGTTGAGACAACAATCAGAAGGGTTCCAACTCCAGATTGTAACTCATTCAAAGTCAAAAAGTACCAAAAGCTAATATAAATATTTTTCGATTATTGGTATCATTCCCCGGGGGTGTATAATTAACACAGTTAATAACATGACTCTGGCCTGCAGAGGAAGGTTGCCTGAGGGATCTGCCAACCGTGATAAAGCCAGTTTTATATTTTCAGTGCATGTTTTGCGGAATTGAAAACATGAATTATATTTGCACTCGCTTTTCGGGCGATTAGCTCAGTTGGTTCAGAGCACCTGCCTTACAAGCAGGGGGTCGTAGGTTCGATCCCTACATCGCCCACCGAAAAAGAGTTTCGCAATTGCGGAGCTCTTTTTTTGTCTAAAGTCTGTAAAGTCGAATGTCTGGATTTTCATCCCAAAGTCCACAGCCGGCAGTCAGCAAATTATCTGATTCAATTGAGAATGAAGACTGTGGACTGCCGACTGACAATAAAAAAGGCAGTTCCTCCCCCCACGTACATTTTTATAAATGTAAAGATGAATAGATTGTCCGACTAGCGTACGTGCCTGGAACTGCCCTAATTCAAAATTAGAAAAATTTTTGTTACGATATGTAATATGTATTACTAAAAATAAAAAAAAGTGTAAAGATTACTTTTATTCCCATTAACGGGCAAATTGCCGGTTAATACATCTGTCACCTGCTTTTGCACATTTACCATTCAATACCATATATTAGTCAAAACCAGCATATTACTTCTTTGCCAGCTCAATAATATTTTGTTACTTTAATCTTCCGAAGGTCCTTTTTAATTTTTGAGAGGCAGCCCTCACGGCACAAAAACTCCTGAAACGGAGGCAGAAAGGTGAGGGCTGCTTCCGTTATATGGACCAATCACGGAACTGCAACAAAAAAGAGAGGTCAACCTCTGCGGTTGACCCCTCGATCAGGAATTCGTCTCCCCTGGGAGTCTATAAAAGAATAGCCTCAAAGTCAATTTTAAACACCCTCTGACCGGCAATATTATCCAGTGCATAGAACGGGAACGACTTGTACCATCTGCCCTGATAACCTTTGAGGGATCCTACATAGAGATAGGTATCGCTAAACATTATGCTTTCATCCGTCAGGTCAATGACTATCTCCAGGTAGTGGATGTCACCTTCCCAATAATCGGTGGCCTTTATGGTTCCGATGGGGCCGATAATGGCATCAAGGGTAGCCTGCACAAGGTCAAACTCGTTCGCTCCATTGAAATCATAGTAATTGTATCCCATGTGGAGGCCGCGTTCTGTGCTTACTCCAAGGCCTCCGCTGACAGCCCATAGATCTTCGTTGTATGTCACCGGATCACCAGCAATCGGTATAGCCAGATATGTTTTCAGAGCAATAACCAGCGGATTTGCTTTAACCAGGCAAAATGTCAGGTTACTGAGACCCGCGGGTTTGCCAGAATTGTTAACTGGTGCTGAGAGTCCGCTGTCGCCCATGCTGCCGCCGGGGTAGAAATAGACGTTGGCTTCGTTGCTGCCTTTGACAATCACTGCTCCGACAATATATTCCATTCCATCGATCATGAGCGGCGATTCCATTTCAAATGCCACATACTTTCCGTCTGTGACCTCAACCATAAGACCCTCCGGGAATTCGCCGTCGAACATGCCATCGTTAAAATCGATCTTCTCACCACAGAGAAAATGCCCTTCGGGAAGTTCAAATTCCGCTGCCACTTCAGCACATGTTATGTTTCCTCCGTTATTAGCCCCCTGAATAATTACCGGAGTAATGCCACCGTCTGATGGGGTTATTGCAGTAGGTGAATCGGTGCCACCTTTCTTCAGTAAGATTTCGCTGTTATCCTGCTCGCAGGAAAACAGCGCGGCGACCATGATGAGTGCCGCAAACAAATAAGTGATTTTTTTCATTTCAGCCTGTTTTTTGTTATTAATAAAGGATTTTCTCATTCTTTTTCTATTGGGTGTTAATATTCGACTCGTTATGCGATCAGCTCGATCTGCGCCGACCTTTTCCTGGCATGGAAATATGTCAGCCCGTTCAGTTCAGTCATGCCTGTGAGCTGCAGATTGCACTCCTCGAGAAGGTTGGTAACCGTTCTCTTTGTAAGATACCTGTTGGTCTTAAGGTCGATGAAGCTGTACATCCTGTTAATAAAAGGTATCCTTGATTCGATACCGTTTTCATATGCCTCAGCCTTTTCCGACAAGGTTTTGGGCAGATTGCTGTATTTGTCTGAAAAACCGTTCTGCGATTTATTGTCAATGAAACATCCCACAAAACTGCTCTCCTGCGGGAGCAATTCCGAAATCTTGTGCAGGAAATCCCTTATCTGCCTCACGTAATTGAGCTGCTTCAGATTTACTATAGTCTTCACTCCCCTGATGTCTTCCGCATCATAGAAAAAGTGTCTTGATGATGGGATGACCAGAATAGCCGGGTCATTGACCAGCCCCATTCCTTCCAGATAGCTTATAAGATCGTGGCGCACTTCGTCTATGAGCTCGCCAAAGAGGTGATTCAGCCTGGATTCCCCTGATGATGCATTCCTGCGGGAGTTAATGCTGAACGGCTGATCTGCAAATGTGTTTGATGGGTTTCCCAAAGCTTCAGTATCCATGACTTCAATATTACTTTCCATACTAAATATTACAGCAGAAAATATGTATAGTCGTACACAATGCCTCTTTCGCGAAGCCACCAGCGCAAAGCCTTGGCGATCTTACGGCGTCTGATCAGTACCTTGCCCGTTTCCGGTGATGTTATCTGAAAAAGTATCTTCATTTCTGTGGTCCTTAGGTATTGACAAATTTAATGTGCAATACCACTCAATGCAAGTCGCGATTGCCCATATAATGGCCTTTTGCGATAGCTTATCAAACCCTTAATCAAATAAATACGGGTGCTCACTTGCCCTGGGTAACCACTGACCCTGCTGAGATTGCCATTCGTCAAAAACGGGGCGTTTTTTACCGGATTTTTTTGTTCAAACAGGGTGACGGGGCTGGCGGAATGACCTATATCGCTGTATATATGCGTATTATATAGGATAAAAAGGCTGTTTAGCCTAAAATCCGGGTTTTGACAAACATAAGATTCAGGTAGACAAAAATTCTCGTTCGGAAGACTAATCCGGTAGTTTTATGAAGAACTCATAAAGAATATTGGAAGTAAAAGGAGGAAAATCAGGCAGGTAGAAGAAATATGGAAGCAGAGGATGACCAGACCGGCCGTGAGCGGAAGACTGGGAAATTCAGGCTCGCAGAGGATGAAAAGGCAGTCAGAAGAGACAGACTACAACTAATTTACGGTCTCCTGTTTTTGAGATTGGCCAGGTAGCGCGACTTAGCCTCGCCGGCATCAGCATTAAGGGCAATGTAAATTCTCGTCCTGTGATCTATGACAACCTCCTTCATTTTGGAGAGGTCGGGCGAGTTGTGAACAACGGGTTTCTTTTCGATCATAATTTCTTTAATTACAATAAAAAGTCCCGCCGTAGTCGGCGGGACCCAAAAACTTAAATGTTTATATTAAAACTATACACGTTTAACATTTACCGCATTTAATCCTTTTTTTCCTTGTTCCAGGTCAAATGTAACAACATCGTTTTCCTTGATATTGTCCTTTAAACCAGTCGAATGCACAAAATACTCTTTTGGTGAATTTTCCTCTTTGATGAACCCGAATCCTTTGAATTCATTGTAGAATTTTACTGTTCCTTTACTCATTATTTGATTTTATTAATATGCCGCAAGGTACGCATTTTTTCCGGATATTATATTTATTTTCAATAAATTAAATCGAACGGATTCTTAAGCAGGCAAATAATGGAGATAATAAAGGCGTTTTCATGTGCCCCGATGCCTGTCACCTCTTCCGGCATCCAATCCCGGACACCTTATTTTATAAGGTAATCAATCCCGGGCAGTTTACCTTCTCGTGCAACCAATCCCGGGCAGATCTGGTGAGAGGGTATAAAACGGGGCACTGTAGTCCGGCCCACCGGAAAAGGGTTCCATCTCCGGATCGATGTGAGGATCAAGGTCGATGTGGCTGAAACACCCCATGCCCGCCGCAAAATGAACCGAACAGCCAAGCGCAAGCTTCGTCTCGAGCATGCACCCGATCATCAGCTTGATGTTGGCACTGCGAGCTATGGCGGCAATATCCATGGCCTCAATGATCCCCGACTTCATTAATTTGATGTTGATATAATCAGCACAGCCGGTGCGGACAACGTTTATGGCATCAGCACTTGTAAATACTGACTCATCAGCTGCTATGGGGATGGATGTGTGATCCTTCACAAACCGCATCCCTGCCAGATCATACCTTGAAACAGGCTGTTCAAAAAGAATGGGCCTGATGTTATTCTTTCCCATCTCCTCAATGAAATGGACTGCGTCGCATGGAGAATAACCCTGGTTGGCGTCTATAGTAATGCCGCAGTTCGGGGCACCATCCCTGATTGCCAGCAAGCGGTCTATATCGTCTGTCAGTTTCTTTCCCACCTTGGTCTTCAGAACAGTGTATCCCTCCCTGGCCAGCTTCGCGGCATTGGCTTTAGCCGTCTCCGGAGGCACGATGTCAATGGTATAGTCTGTCTCAGCCTTATTCCCGGCGCCTCCGAAAAACTGGTACAAGGGGATGTTCAGCACCCTGGCATAGGCATCGAGCAGCGCCATTTCAATTGCGCACCGTGCCGTGACCTGTGCCCAGAAAACACCCCGCAGTGTGGATGAGATGGCCCTGTAATCAGTTATCTCCCTCCCCTTTATGAAATCAACACAACTGTTGAGGGTGGCAAGCACCGTAGCCTGATTCTCGCCATTTATAGGCTCCAGCGGCGCCGCCTCACCGTAACCTTCAATCCCATTGTCGAGAACGACGGTAACAAGTGCGTTTTCAATACTGTATTTCGTCCCGATGGCTATCCTGAATGGCTCTTCCAGCGGCACGTTGACCGGTTCAATAATTACCTCCCTGACCTTAATTGCTTTCATTTTTCTCCTTCCATTTTTTTAACAACTCCAAAAGCTGGCTGATCTGTTCCGTTGTGTGGCTGACAGATACTGCTATTCTGATCTGATGCATCTCTTTTCTGACAGGATAATTCATGAAGGGTGCTATCACTCCGTTCTCCTCCAGGAACAGGGAGAGACCCCTGGCTTTCTCCCTGTCATCAAAAATTACCGGTATGATTGGGGTCCTGTAATGTGTGGTCCTAAAACCCGCGGCAATGATCTCCTCCCTCAGTCTCCAGGCCTTGTCAAGAAGCTCAACGCGCAGGCTGGGATTGTTCTTAAGTATTGCCAGTGAGGCAATCCCTGCTGCCGCTATGGGAGGAGGCAACGCGGTTGAAGCCTGGTATGTGGCGGACCGCTCTCTGATCATCTCCGTGAGATTTTTGCTACCGGAGATAAATCCCCCGTATCCTCCAAGGGCTTTGCTCATTGTCTCCGTCTGAAATATCTTATCGTCTGCGGGAAGGCCGAAATGCTCAGGGGTTCCCTTACCGGTTGCGCCAAGGATCCCTGTAGAATGAGCATCATCAACCACAAGGAGGCCATTATGCTTTTTAACCACAGGATATATACTGTCAAGCGGGGCAATCTCACCTGTCAGCGGGAATATGCCGTCTGTAACTATGAGAGGATTGGATCCCCTGTTGTAGTCAAGGAGATAGTCAAGATGACCGGCATCGCAGTGATCATAATACATCACCTTGACAACGTCGGCCGGGATGGCCGCAATGATGCTGGCATGGGCTGACTGGTCGATGAAGATGGTTGAATAACTGCCCTTAAGGATCTCCAGCAGGATGCTGTTTCCCTGGTAGCCGGATGCAAATACAACTGCATCCTCCTTCCCTTTAAATGACGCAAGTGAACTCTCCAGCTCAAGATGTATATCGGAGGTTCCGGTTGTATGTCTTGAGGCAGAGAAGTTTACACCGTATTTTTCAACAGCCCTGATAACTGCCGCCTTTATTTCGGCATTACCGGCAAGACCGAGGTAATTATTACCCGCGAAGTAAGAATATTTTTTGCCGTTGCTGATGACATAGTTACCGACTTCGCTGTTTAAGAGGATCATAAAAGTGAACTTAGCTACATAACAGATTGACCAAAATTACGGTTTTAAAAAATCATTATCCACCCTGCACATGATAAATTCCGGAACAAATTGCGGATATTATGCCGTAAAGCATACTGCAGGATTTTTAGCTGGCAGCTTTGCCCGCAACTTACTGATTTGTTATATTGCGATTTGTAAAAAGACAACTCCAACAATTCAACCAAAAAATTAAAGGCAAGTATCATGGAAACAATAATCAGCTGGTCCGAAAAAATAATTCCCTGGCTTTTGTCACACGGAATACGTATTGTTCTGATTGCGGTTGCCGCATTTTTGCTTGACAAAATTCTCTCCCGTATAATAACCCGGACAATCAGGGCCTCGGTTAAAGCTGACGAATTCACATCAGAGGAGGCAGAGAAGAAGAGGGAGGATACCCTCATAAGAATATTCAACGGAGCAGTCCATATAATGATCATTATCGTTGCCATTATGATGATACTTCAGGAACTGGGTATTGAAGTAGGCCCGCTTATTGCCGGTGCCGGTATAGTTGGTCTGGCGGTGGGTTTCGGAGGGCAATATCTGATAAGGGACATCATAACCGGACTCTTCCTTATGCTTGAAAATCAGTATCGAATAGGTGATGTAGTAAATATCGAAGGTTTAGGCGGTGCGGTTCAGGATATCAGCCTTAGGAAAACAACTCTCAGGGACCTCGACGGCACTGTGCATCATATACCCCACGGATCAATAACGAAGATATCGAACCTATCGAAAGACTTTGCAAGGGTGAATCTTGACATGGGTGTTGCCTATAACACAAATCTGGAGCATCTTATTGAGGTGATCAACAGAACAGGCAATGAACTGGCTGCCGATCCTGCATTTAAGGATGCCATAATCACACCACCGCAGTTCCTGAGGGTAAATGAATTTGCAGACTCAGCCATAGTAGTGAAGATACTTGGAGATACAAAACCGCTCAGGCAATGGGAGGTGGCAGGAGAATTGCGCAAGAGGCTGAAGATAGCCTTTGACACGGAGGGCATCGAGATCCCGTTCCCCCAGAGAGTCATCTATCAGGCAAAGGAGTAAAAACAATGGCCGGTCTGTTAAACCGGCCATTGTATCAGTAGTGTTATTCCTGTCTCCTTATTTTGACTTTAGAACTTTCATTTCACGCTTCATCAGGAACTCGACCGGGACTGTGAACCCAACCTCTACAGGTTTCCCATGCTGTGTGCCAGGTTTCCAGTCGGGCATGCTTTTTATAACCCTCACTGCTTCGGCGTCAAGCAAAGGGTGCGCTGAACTCTCAACTATTACATCAGATACCTTGCCATTAGCCCTGACAATAAAGCTGACTCTGACCAGTCCGGAGACATTCTGAGCGCTTGCTTCAGCAGGATACCTTACATTGTTCATTATCCATGCCATCATGGCCTCCTGTCCGCCAGGGAACTCCGGCATTTCCTCCACTACCACGAACACTTCCTTTTCCCCGGAAGACTTCTTAAGGACATCCACCCCGGGAGCCGGCTTCTTGTCCGAGCCTTTTTTGGTAGTAATCTCAATTACACCTTCCTTTCCCTTTTCGCCATAGGCTTTTACTGCCGTTTGGTCCTTAAGTACATTTATTGACTCGATCTCTTCGGGGGAAATTTCCGAGAAAGGTTTTTTGCTAATGACTCCGTCAATAACAATCAGGGGATCCCCGGCTAAAACCGATGGTGGAGGCGGAGGTGGCGGGATATCAGAATAATCTGCGGGAGGAGGTGGTGGCGGTGGCGGGATAGAGGCATCGGCCGGATTTTGTGTACCCGCAACTACCTGCACCGTTTTCATGACTACCGCCTTTTTATTCATTCTGACCGTCATTTCCGGTCCTGCAGAGGCCTTCACCGCTGCAGTTTCATATCCCACAAATGATATAACAAGGACCGCGTCATCTGCCACATTTTCAAGAGCGAAGCGTCCCTGTTTGTCTGTCGTGGTGCCCAGAGTAGTACCTTTGACGATAACAACTGCTCCTTCGAGCGGAGTGCCGGCCTCACTGAGAATAACGCCCTTGATTGATTTGTTGATCTCAGCCATAACGGCACTGGCAGAAGGTGAATCTGCTCCGTCTGAGCTGACCCTGTACTGTGGTTCTGCAAAGGCGTAAAGCACAATTGCAGCCACAGGAAGGATCAAAAGCAGCCTGAGCTTTCTGTAGGGTGAACTGATCTTATTTTTCATCATGTTAAATCGCTTTTTGTTTAGTGAGAAACTAAAAGAATTACCCAGATCAATGACAGGTGAACCCGCGATCTGGTTGAGGAGAGCAGCCCTGTACAGGACCGGGTCAGATGTGCGCTGCAGCGCCTCTGAATCGGCCAGGTACTCATGATTCTGCCTGACGAACCGGGAATAGATCCAGGCCGCAGGATTGAACCATTGAACTGCACAAAGAAAACCTGAAAGCAACAGGTCCAGCCAGTGTTTCTGTCTGATATGCACTACCTCATGATTCATTATCTCCCTCGTTTCAGTCTCGGAAACGGAAGGATTGACAACCACGAAAGAGAATAATGAAAAAGGAGAAGGAAAATCGGACGAACGGATCAGTTTTACCGGATAACCTGATACCGGCCGGGCCCTTTTTACCGCCTTCAATACAGGAACCATCTGGATCATATACCTGGCAGCAATGAACAAAACTCCTGCAAGCCAGAGACCATATATTAACTGACTCAGCAGGTCCGGGCGTGAAGCAGCCCGTTCAACTCCCCCGCTCAAGGCTCCTGCAGTCATCTGCGTCTGAATTTCAGGCACGGTTACTACATACCTCACCGTAAGCAAAGGAAGTATAATTGAAGAAAGTATTCCGGCAACAAGATAGATCCTGTTCAAACGGAAAAATCTCTCATTCTGAAGGAATACAGCATAAATCAGCCCAAATCCGGCTATCCAGATCGCCGACTTAAGCAAGTAGAAACCGAGTGCTTCCATCATTTTTGCCTTTTACGTGCTGATAATTCCTCCCTTGTCTCTGTCATAAGTTCCTCCAGTTCGGCCACGGAAAGATCCTTCTCACGTGCAAAGAATGACGCCATGGCAGGGAATGAGTTGTCAAAATAACTTTCAAGAAGCCCGAAGAGCTGGGTTCGTGAATACTCATCCCTTGAAACAACCGGGTAATAGAGATGGACGTTCCCATAGGACTTATGATCCACAAATCCTTTCTTTTCAAGAATTCTCACCACCGTCGAGACTGTGTTTCTGGCAGGTTTCGGGTCATCAAACCGATCCCGGATGTCCTTAACAAGACCCTCCCCCATGTCCCACAGAATCTGCATTACCTGTTCTTCCGCCCTTGTAAGCTGCATTATTTTCATCTTGATAAAATTTGCTTAATTAAGTAAGATCGAACACCAATGTTATGTAAGTTATACTTTTTGTGCCTATGTAAACATTGGTGTACATTTCACTTCTTGTCAATCCTTCATTGCAAATATATGACTATTTTCTTAGTCATGCAACTATTTTTGCAAATTTTTTGACTATTTTTTTAGTCTAAACTGCAATAAGCTGATTTATTGCGATATGCAGGACTGGCACAATGTGACTGAAGTCAAAAAACCTTCATGCTGGATGAAAATGTCAACTGAAAAAAAAGGGCGAACCCTACGGATGCCCCTTTGATAACCTTCATAACCGGCAATTAAGAAATCTCACTTCCCGGATTTTAGTCTTGGGATAAGTGTATAACCAAACATCATCATATAGCTGCTCCCTACCCTGAGTCCTGCATCAAAGCATCCGGGTCCGACAAACCAGCTTACACCTGCAAGCATTGCAGGCGTAAAAGACATTTTTCCTCCTGCCGGGATTGTCACAGCCAGCTCGGCCCCTACGTTTGGACTCATATTAAGTTTCTTAACAGGAAAGTAGTATTTGCTTGAAAGACCGACACTCGTCAGCAGCGAAGCGCTCTCATCCTCCAGGTTACCGGACAGCTGTTCAGTCAAGGAGACAGCCAGGTCGAGCTTGTCGAGGAGCAGAAAGAAGCCAACCCGCACATTCAGGGCACCGTTGAGGTTCTTGAAAGAATCCATCTGCTGGGCACTGCCGATGTAAAAGAACCAAGGGTGCCTTGCGATATCTGATTGTGCCATTTCAGGAACGGAAGCGACTGGCTCGGGGTTTAAATCCCAGGTATCAATCAGTTGAGCACCCCTGATCTCCCTGCTCCAGCTCCATAATTCGCGTCCGGACCCCAGGTGTACAACCACAAGCGATTCCTGCCATGATCTCAGCATGATGTTCATGATATCCTTTCTGTCAGCTGATGAAAGCCGGCGGTAACTTTCAGAGGCTGTCAGCCTGAGCTGGCCGTTTTCATCCAGGCCGGCTGAAGAAAAATATGACTGGTATTTCGTCATAACATCTGATTTGAAGGCATCAAGCCTGGTGTTCTGATCCTGCCCGAGAATTACCTGCGTGGCGATCAGCAAGACCATTATTGCCGTTTGTAATCTTTTCATCTGTTTCATCATCTTGAACCGAAATAAACGCTTCGTCCTATTGACATGCCCACCGTTGTGGCAGCTCCTTCAGCGCCAAGTGGTTGCCTGCCGTCAAGGAATATATCCCAGCTGGCATCATTCTTTTTGTTCATTATACTGAACCCTACTGAAATTTTAATATTAAACGACGTTGATCCGCCGCCTAACCCGACACCAAACCCGTAACCGCCGGCAAAGATCTTCTGACGAAAGAAATTCATGGCTCCGATGTTCAGTGATGTGCCACCTCCGCTGCGTGTCACGCCCAGGTCTGCCGAGATACTCCCCGCTCCAGATATGAATGTTCCGAATCTTCCTGTGAGACTTACATAGGATGATGAGAGCATTCCTCCGGCGTATGCCAGCATGCGTCTCCCCTTTGCATCGGGTCTGGATGCTGCGGAAAGCTTTGTATTGCTGAGTCCTGCTCCTGCTATAGATTTTCTCCTGATTTCAGTAAGCCTTGTCTCCAGCGCCTGCCTGGCCTCCTGGTATTCCGGTCTGTTTCCTATTACGGCAAGAGCCTGTTCCACTGCCTCCGCTGATTTTTCGTACATACCCGCCTTCTCGAGGGCTATGCTGGAGCCTACATACGGAAGGTACTCATTCGGATATCTGGTTATAATTCCCTCAAACATTGCAATAGACATCAGGTTGTAATTCTGCGCAGTAAGCCTGTTGGCCCGCTGGAAATCGGTTACGACATCGCCACCTTCCGTCATGTTATCTCCCGGCATCCTGTCACTGTGCTTTTCAAGGAGCACAGACGACGCAGAAGATATCCAGGCGGGAATACTTCCTGCCTCTATCTTTTTACCGAACTCCAGCGCCAGCATGTCGTACCCCATCAGGGCAAAAACCTGTGCGGCAAAGAAGTTAACATCCGGACTGCCGGAATTGGATATCCATATGCGGTCAAGCCGCGAGAGAGCAGCATCATATATGCCGTTAAGAGCGAGAGCATAGGCGTATTCTGCATTCAGGAGTACACCGGATGTGTCTTTCTTAATAAGTGTGGCGTAAGCCCTGACTGCATTGCCGAAATCCTCAGCGATGATATAGGCCCTGGCAGCATCCAGTCCGGGTCCGGTTTGGTCAGTGACAGCGGATGATGGCATTCCTCCTGTTATATTACCATGGCCATTTAATGTCGCTGTTGAGAGCAACAACGCTGCAAGAAGCAGGAAGGCACAGTAGTTTCTCTGCATTCCCTTGATCCTTATTATTACCTTTTCATACATACGCTGCCTACATGCTTAGTTTTTCTCCGAATGAATATTCAATGTTATCCATGATATCGGTGAATCTTTCATTTAAAACGTCCTGGTTCTTCTGGCTCATCTGTTTAATAACAGAAGCAAGATCTTTCGCATCATTCTTCATCTGATCTGCCAGCTTTTTTCTGGATTTTTCAAGTTCCGATATCTGCTTTTTCAGAGTTGAAATTTCAGCCTTGTTCAGTTTCTGGTTTGAGCTCAGCTCCTGGATTCTTTTTTCAATCGGATCCAACTGGCTCTTAATCTGTGCATCCTCATTAATTATTTGTGTGACTCGTGGATTCCAGTCGTTGATCATAACGTTTAAAGCCCTGATCTCGTTCTGGTGCCATGCCAGCATTTCATTCAGATAAATGATATAACTGATGCAGTTGCCACTTACCTCCCTTGTGGTGTAGGTAAGTGCAACAGGGTTTTCCCCGGAGGAGGGATTTGAATTTGCAGAACCCACCCTCTGGCTTGCCTCGGAGTAAGCCTTACCGAGATCCCGGGCAGCATCACTGTTCATTGTTTCAAGGTTCTTCACAATGGTCGCGCCCCCTTTTACCATAATCTCCTTCGTCTGCTTATAGTTCTTTCTGTATGCCTCAAGTTTCCCCTTCAGAGAAATTATGTCATCGCTGAATGCTTTGGTATCAGCATTTTTATTATTCCTGAGTTCATTTTCAACCTGTTGCATCTGATCTTTGACCTTGTTGATATCGGCAATATAACCTCTCACCTGCTTATCCCATTCCCCAATGGTTGTCTCAAGTCCTTTAAACTTATTCTCATTGAATTTTATAAGTTCAGTCAGCGGACC
>CAZHTG010000030.1:0-35297 GCA_964535795.1 uncultured Rikenella sp. | reverse complement strand
ATTCAAGACTGTGCTCGTAGCCCCGGTCTCTATCTTCTTCGTGCTGTTCATGTACTGCATAGAGCTGCTGGTGGCCTTCCTGCAGGCATACGTCTTCACACTGCTTTCGGCCCTCTTCATTGGCATGGCCACAGCTGACGCGGAACATCATTAAGATCAATATATAAGTTTATTATTTTAAATTCAGAATTATGGAAGAAGCACAAGCAGTAATTTCATTCGCAGCAGTAGGAGCAGGGCTTGCGGTAATAGGCGCAGGACTGGGTATTGGTCGCATCGGCGGCTCAGCCATGGATGCCATTGCACGGCAGCCCGAAGCTTACTCAAAAATCCAGCTTGCCATGATCATCTCAGCAGCACTCATCGAGGGAGCAGCCCTCTTTGCCATTGTTATTGCTATGATCAAGTAAGCAGAAAGCAAAGCCTGCAACGGTTGGTTGCAGGCTTTCCCAATGAATCAAAAAAACTCAGAACAATATGTTACTACAAAGCAGTCTCGCCAGTCCCGCCATAGGGACCGTTTTCTGGACAACACTGATCTTTCTCATGCTCCTCCTGCTACTGTGGAAATTTGCATGGGGGCCGATCATGAAGGCTGTACAGGCGCGTGAGGATATGATCCGCAACGCCCTTGACTCCGCTGAGAAGGCGCGAGAGGAGATGAAGGTTCTTCAGGCTGACAATGAGATCATCCTGCGCAAGGCACGCGAGGAGAGGGATAAAATCCTCCGCGATGCGAGGGCAGCCTATGAACGCATGATGACCGAGGCCAAGGAAAAGAGCCAGTCGGAATCGGATGCTCTTGTCCGCAGGGCAAAGGAGCTTATTGAACGCGAGAAGGTCACCGCCATCACGGAGGTGAAGCGCGAGGTAGCCAGGCTGGCAATAGAGGTAGCCTCAAAAGTAGTCGGTGAAACGCTGAAGAGCGACGCCGAGCAGCAGAAGCTGATAGAAAGGTATATCCGGGAGATCGAAGCAAACCGCAATTGACCCTATGAACTCAAGCAAGATTGCGGTAAGATATGCAAAGGCGCTCTTTGAGCTCGCTCTTGAGCGCGACGTCACTGACACCGTTTACCGTGACATGAAGACCGTCAACCATCTTTGCTCCATGAGTGAGGTTAAGGCGGTCATTAACAATCCGGTGCTACCGCAGCAGAAGCGAAAGGAGGTCGTCATGGCGCTGATGGGTGATGACACTGACAAGCTGACAGTCAAGTTTATAGGACTGATGTTCGATCATGGCCGCGGCGACTACCTGGCGGCCGCAGCCAGGAACTTCATTGACCTCACACGCCGTCACCGCGGGATTCGCGAGGTCACCGTCACCACGGCTGTTCCCGTCAGCGGCAAACTGAAGGAGGAGATGGCGGCACTTATTGCCGGGAAGAAGCAAGGCGGCATCGAATACATTGAGCATGTCGACGGCTCGATTATCGGAGGGTTCATTCTCCGGGTCGATGATGCCTATATTGATGCAAGCGTCAGAAACAGGCTGAACAATTACAGAAAGGAATTTTCACTGGCAGCTTATGCCGAAGAATAGAAAATAAGATTTAGAGATATGACTAATATTAAACCTTCAGAGGTATCACAGATTTTAAGGCAGCAGCTTGAAGGAGTAAAGACGGCCATTGATATTGAGGAAGTAGGAACGGTACTGCAGGTCGGTGACGGTATTGCACACATTTACGGCCTGATGAATGTCGGATCCAATGAGCTGATAGAATTTGTGGAATCCGGCATCAAGGGCATCGTTCTCAACCTCGAGGAGGATAATGTGGGAGCTGTTGTCCTTGGTGCTTCTGAAAAGATAAAAGAGGGAGACATCGTACGCCGTACAGGCAGGATCTCGTCGATCATGGTAGGCGAGGGTCTTCTCGGCAGGGTGATCACCACCACGGGCGCTCCCATCGACGGTCGTGGCCCCATTACGGGAGAGCTCTATGAGATGCCCTTCGAGAGAAAAGCTCCGGGAGTCATCTTCCGGCAGCCGGTGAAGCAGCCCCTTCAGACAGGACTGAAGGCCATCGATGCCATGATACCCATCGGCCGGGGACAGCGAGAGCTGATCATCGGCGACCGCCAGACGGGCAAGACTGCCATCGCGGTTGATACCATACTGAACCAGAAGAGCGAGTACGACAAAGGGAAACCGGTCTACTGCATATATGTGGCCATAGGGCAGAAAGGCTCGAACGTTGCGAACATCGCCATGACTCTTGAGAGTTACGGAGCCATGGACTATACCGTCATTGTCAGCGCTACCGCTGCCGACTCCGCCGCTGCACAGTTCTATGCACCCTTTGCTGGTGCTGCAATAGGAGAGTTCTTCCGGGACACCGGCCGTGATGCCCTGATCATCTATGACGACCTCTCAAAGCAGGCCGTTTCATACCGTGAGGTATCACTGCTGCTGCGCCGTCCGCCAGGCCGAGAAGCATACCCGGGTGACGTCTTCTACCTCCACTCGCGCCTCCTTGAGAGAGCAGCAAAGATCATCGAGTCAGACGAGGTGGCACAGCGCATGAACGACATACCTGAATCTATCAGGCATCTGGTCAAAGGCGGAGGGTCGCTGACAGCATTGCCTATCATCGAGACACAGGCCGGTGACGTTTCGGCATATATCCCCACCAACGTGATCTCTATCACTGACGGGCAGATCTTCCTTGAGTCAAGCCTCTTCAATGCAGGCATCAGGCCTGCCATCAACGTTGGTATCTCTGTCTCCAGGGTAGGCGGCAACGCCCAGATCAAATCAATGAAAAAGGTGGCCGGGACACTGAAGGTTGACCAGGCCCAGTACCGTGAGCTGGAGGCATTCTCCAAGTTCGGGTCCGACCTTGACCCTGCCACGCTTTCGGTTCTCGACAAGGGAGCAAAGAACGTCGAGATACTTAAGCAGAACCTCTTCTCACCCATGAAGGTGGAAGACCAGGTTGCCATCCTCTACTGCGGCACTAAGGGACTGCTGAAGAGTGTGCCGGTGCACAAGGTGAAGGACTTTGAAAATGATTACCTGGCTTTCCTCCGGAGCAATCATGCTGACATGCTTGAGATGATCGGCAAGGGAGTGATAAACGATGAAGTTACTGCTGTTCTTGACGCTGCGGCAGCGGATATTGCCAGCCGCTATTCGTCAAAGTAGCATTAAATCAGGTAAGGCAAGATGGCAAACCTAAAGGCAATAAGGGTCAGACTCGGCTCGGTAAAATCAACACGCCAGATCACCTCAGCTATGAAGATGGTGGCGGCATCCAAGCTTCGCAGGGCACAGGATGCCATTGTACAACTCAGACCTTATGCCGATAAGCTCAATGAAATACAGGCAGGACTAAGCGCTGCACTCCGCGATACTGAGATCGAGAATGTTTACGCCCAAAGAAAGGTCACCAACGGAAAAGTCCTGGTGGTGGTTGTAACCTCCAACAAGGGGCTCTGCGGGGCATTCAATGCCAATGTGATAAGGCATGCGAGGCGTCTGATGGCCGAGAAATACAATGAGCAGATGCGTAAAGGCGACCTCTGGTTCATGACCGTGGGAAAGAAGGGCCATGATGTCCTCGGGAAGCTGAAATGCAATATTCTTGAAGATCACAGCGATCTCTACAACGGACTCTCATTTGAAAATGTGTCGAAGGTGGCCGACAGACTGACGGAACTCTACCTGGAGGGTGAGTTTGACATTATAGAATTGGTTTATAATCAGTTCAAAAATGCTGCTGTGCAGAGACTCACTGAGGAGCTGTACCTGCCTGTTTCGGTGGCAGAGACAGGCAAGGAGGGAGCGGCTTCCACTGACTACATCTATGAGCCCGACCAGGTAAGCATCGTCTCCGAGCTGATCCCCAAGACATTGCGCATAAAGCTCTACCAGGCGCTGCGTGATTCATTTGCCGCTGAACACGGTGCACGCATGACGGCAATGCACCAGGCAACAGACAACGCCACCGATCTCATCAGGGATCTTACATTGCAGTACAACAAGGCACGCCAGGCGGCCATCACCAATCAGCTGCTTGAAGTGGTCGGCGGCGCGGAAGCACTTAACGGTTAACGAAAAAGAAATGTTCACCAGCGATTATTTGAGAGATCTGTCAGACAAGGCCATCACAAGCCTGGGCGTATCAGCCGAGGCTGACAAACTCTTTGCCCCCATGAGGTACATCCTCTCCATTGGGGGAAAGAGACTGAGACCGGTGATGTGCCTGCTGGCATGCAACCTCTTCAAGGATAAGATCGATGAGGCAGTGATGCCGGCGGTGGGCATTGAGGTGTTCCATAACTTCACCCTCATACACGACGATATAATTGACAACGCTGATATCCGGAGAGGATCTCCGACGGTCCACTCGAAATGGGGCCATGACCAGGCGATCCTCTCAGGCGACGTGATGGCCTTCGTGGCAGGGGAGTGTATCGGCCAGGCACCCGAAAAGGCCCTGGCGAAGACACTGAAGCTGTTCAACCGCACAGCGATAGAGGTATGCATCGGGCAACAGCTCGATCTTGATTACGAGAAGAAAGGCATCGTATCAGAGACAGAATACCTCCGCATGATCGAGCTGAAAACAGCTGTTCTGGTGGCAGCCTCACTGAAGACCGGAGCAATTATCGGTGAGGCAGTGGAAAAAGACCAGGACCTGCTCTATGAGTTCGGAAGATGCCTGGGGATAGCTTTCCAGATCCAGGATGATGTGCTTGATACCTATGGCGATACAAAAATGTTCGGCAAGAAGACAGGAAGCGACATCGTGGCAAACAAAAAGACATACCTGCTTGTCAAGGCAATGGAGATGGCCGGGGGCGAGAAACTTCGCCGGCTCAGAAAACTGCTGGAGGCCGGAAACGACAACCCTGATGAGAAGATTCAGGCAGTGAGGGCACTGTATGATGAGCTGGAGATACGGCTTCACGCTGAAAACATGGCTTACGACTACTTTAACAGGTCGTTTCAGGCTCTTGACCAGGTGACTGTAAATGCCGAACGCAAGAAAGAGATTAAACAAATGGCAGTGAACCTCATAGGGAGGGTAAAATAGACCTGGCTTCAACAGCCGGAGTACACAAATAAAGAACACTATCAAAAAACATTGAAACAGATTTAAGTAAGAGAGATGGCAAAGAAAACAGGAGTGGTCAGTCAGGTCATTGGACCGGTTGTTGACGTTACCTTTGAGACGGCAGGTGCAGAGATGCCCAATATACTTGATGCGCTTGAGATAACACGCCAGGACGGTTCTGTGCTCGTAGTCGAATGCCAGCAGCACATAGGGGAAAAGACCGTCAGGGCAATAGCCATGGACTCTACTGACGGGCTGCAGCGGGGGACGGAGGTTGTGGCTACCGGCCTTCCGATAGTCATGCCCGTAGGCGAACAGATAAAGGGCAGGCTGATGAATGTCACCGGTTTGCCTATCGACGGTCTGGGGGCTCTTGACAAGAAGGGAGGATATCCTATACACCGCAAACCTCCTAAATACGAGGATCTTTCAACAGATAAGGAGGTTCTTTACACCGGCATCAAGGTCATTGACCTCATCGAGCCCTATTCGAAAGGAGGAAAGATAGGCCTCTTCGGCGGAGCAGGCGTGGGAAAGACAGTTGTCATCCTGGAGCTTATAAACAACATTGCCAAGGCCTATTCCGGACTCTCCGTCTTCGCCGGCGTAGGTGAGAGAACAAGGGAAGGAAACGACCTCCTGCGTGAAATGCTTGATGCAAATGTCATCTCATATGGCAAGGAGTTCATGGAGAACAAAGAGAAGGGCGGATGGGACCTTGATCTTGTCGATCATGAGGCTCTTAAAGAGTCAAAACTGGCCCTGGTATTCGGCCAGATGAACGAACCTCCCGGCGCACGTGCACGCGTTGCACTGTCAGGGCTCTCCGTCGCCGAATACTTCCGCGACGGTGAAGGTGAAGGAGCGGGAAGGGATATACTTTTTTTCATGGATAACGTCTTCCGTTTCACCCAGGCAGGGTCGGAGGTTTCTGCGCTGCTCGGGCGAATGCCATCGGCTGTGGGCTACCAGCCTACCCTGGCTTCCGAGATGGGTGTGATGCAGGAGCGGATCACCTCAACGCGCCATGGCTCCATTACCTCGGTGCAGGCCGTTTATGTGCCGGCAGATGACCTTACCGACCCCGCACCCGCAACAACATTCGCGCACCTGGATGCCACAACGGTTCTCAGCCGCAAGATCTCAGAGCTGGGCATCTATCCGGCCGTTGACCCGCTTGATTCAACATCAAGGATTCTCTCTCCGGAGATTGTGGGCGAGGAGCACTACCGCTGCGCCCAGAGGGTGAAGGAGATACTGCAGAGATACAATGAGCTTCAGGATATCATAGCAATACTCGGTATGGATGAACTCTCTGAGGAAGACAAGCTGGTGGTACACCGCGCACGCAGGGTGCAGCGGTTCCTCTCACAGCCCTTCCACGTGGCCGAACAGTTCACGAACATTCCCGGCAAGTTGGTCTCAATAGAAGACACTATCAGGGGATTTAACTTGATCATAGACGGAGGCGTGGACCAGTATCCCGAGGCAGCATTCATGCTGGTCGGAACCATCGAAGACGCAATAGAGAAGGGCGAGAAGCTTATTGCCGAGAGCAGGTAATGCCTAACAACCTGAGACGTGAAGATCGAGATAATCACACCAGACAAAAAAATCTATTCGGGGGAGGTCCGCTCTGTTAGAGTGCCCGGCCGGAAGGGCTCCTTCCAGGTTCTGAAGGACCATGCTCCAATCATCTCAACCCTTGAGGCCGGTATGGTGATCATTGCCGACGATGAGGGTAAGGAGGTGAAGTTTGAGATCACCGGCGGCGTGATCGAGGTGAAAAAGAACAGGATAATCCTGCTCGCCGACTCCGTCGTCTAAAGCTTAAGATGATGGAGAGTGACGAGTTCCGCAGCTATGGTCACGGGATTGTTGAATGGATAGCCCGCTACTTTGAAACCGTTGAACAGTACCCGGTCAAATCGCGCGTGACGCCCGGGACCGTAAAAAACGCACTTCCTGATACACCTCCTTCCGGCAGTGAGTCTTTTAATCTCTTCCTGAACGACTTTGACCGGATCATCATGCCGGGCATGACTCACTGGCAGAGTCCCAATTTCTTTGCATACTTCCCCGCTAACAGCAGTCCCCCCTCCGTGCTTGCCGAGATGCTCACGGCTGCCCTCGGTGCGCAGTGCATGATCTGGGAGACATCGCCGGCGGCGGCTGAGCTTGAGGAGAGGATGATGGAGTGGCTGCGCGACATGACCGGGCTGCCCGCATCATTTGAAGGGGTGATCCATGACAGTGCCTCCTCGGCTACCCTGGCGGCACTGATCACCGCGCGTGAGAAGGTCACACAGTACAGGTCGAACAAAGAGGGGTTGTATGGCACAGGCCGATTGCGCATTTATGCTTCAGCACAGGCTCACTCGTCAGTTGAGAAGGGTGCCGGGGTAGCAGGCTTCGGGAGGGAGAACCTTGTAAGAATAGCGGTCAGAAAAGACTATTCTATAGATTCTGATGCCCTGAGAGAAGCGATAGATGCGGATCTCACTGCGGGTTATGTGCCGTGCTGCGCGGTGGCCACCATGGGCACAACCGGTACTACCGCAATTGACAACCTGCGGGCGGTCGGGGAAATATGCCGCGAAAAGAATGTATGGCTGCATGTTGACGGGGCGCTTGGCGGAACGGCACTGCTGCTGCCCGAGATGAGATGGATGGCAGACGGCATGGAATATGTTGACTCAATAGTCTTCAACCCGCACAAATGGATGTTCACCAACTTCGATTGCTCGGCCTATTTTGTCCGGGATGCTGCTTCACTCATCCGGACCTTCGAAATACTGCCAGAGTATCTTAAAACACGCACCAGGGGTATGGTTAACGACTACCGCGACTGGGGCATACCGCTTGGCAGGCGTTTCAGGGCCCTGAAGCTCTGGGCTGTAATACGCACCTATGGTGTTGAAAAGCTCCAGGAAATGATCAGGGAGCATATCAGGCTGGCAAAGATGCTTGCCGGACTGATAGAGGCCGGGAAAGACTTCATCCTTATGGCTCCGGTGCCTCTGAACACGGTATGTTTCCGTTACCGGCCGGAGGGGATGAGCGATAATGAGGCCGACAGTCTCAACGAGAGACTCAATCACGCTCTGAATGACACTGGCAAGATATACCTTACCCACACCAAATTGGATGGCAGGTATGTGTTGCGCATGGTTACAGCACAGACAAATGTGACGGAGAAACACGTGCTCAAAGCCTGGGAGATGATCAGTGAGAAAGCTTCAGCGCTCTCCGCCGAGAACGGTGCCGTAGATATTCACTGAGATTGTGCCGTTAATGAAAAACCGCTCCTGCACGGGGATGTAGCCGGCAGTTGCACCGGCGCTGATCTCGAAGGGAAACCTGAGCAGGTAAAAGTCGGCAAGAAGCTCTGCCCCGAAAGAACCAAAGTCTCTTGAACCCTCATCAAGACTCCCCGTGCCGTAATTATAAATCTTCCATCCGGTTGAACCGTCAAAGAACGCTGATCCCCTGATTCTCTTCAGGTAAAGGAGGCTGCCTGCCGCAAGGTCAGGATAAAGCAGAGGCATGGTGTAGTCTGCAGAGAGGGAGAACAGCTTTTCGGATACAATCGTCTCATTATACCCCCTCGGATAGGTAAGGGAGTTATTGTAAAGCATCTTGCCGAAAGGCGCCTGATCCTCGTACCCGGCCCTGACAACCAGGCTGTGGTTTCTGAAGAGACCGGGCAGGTAAAGAGTTCCCCTGGCATATTTACTTCTGCCGTAGAGAACCTTGTCCCAGGGGGCTGCCGTCAGCCTTATATCCGCCACCTGACCCCACCTGGGGAAAATGTCACGGTATGCCGTACGGAAGGTGTTCGAAAGATAGAGCCGGCCGGTGACAAGAACAACTCCCTTATCGTATTGTCCTGCATCACTTAACCAGGTGTACCTGTTGCGATAACTGACATATAGAGCCGGCACGAACAGCTGTCTGAATTTTCCGTTAGCAAACCAGAGCTGGTCATATACACTGATATTCAGCTGAAGGTCTCTATGGAGATCATCCGGCAGCGGGCGTGTAATCGTATCCCTGGTAACCATCTGGTCACCCCCATACCTCAGATCCGCATCAATCACAGGGTGCCACCCGCTCCATTTAATGCCGGAATGCAGAAGGTGGTCCCCGTTACTGTACTCATAACCCACCGTGGAGATGAGGGTGCTGAGATGGTTCTGTGACAACAGTGTCACACCGGGTTTGATGGCAGTGGGGTCGGTTTTGATCTCATCAACATCAGCGTACAGGGGGAACCAGCTGTGGAGGTTGAACAGGTGGGCCGTCTTGCGGTAGGGTTTTGACGCCAGGTTCAGAGAGGCTGGTTGTTCCGCAGGAGCATGGCGGGCGGGCATCGGAGCTATGACGGGTAAGACTCCGTGCATCCCGCCTCCCGCCGGCCCGGCAGTTGCCCCCGCCTTTTCGGAGGCAATGATGAACCCGTCAGCAGTGTAATCGGAGAAGAGTATCTCGTCACCGGTAATGGAGAAGCCTGCAATTCCAAAGCGTGAACCTGTCACGCGTGAGACAGGAGTATCGTCCGTAATGCGGTAGATGTTGTCGGAACCGTCGCCCTGCGCCAGGTAATAGAGGGTCTTGTTGTGTATCTCCGCCTGGATTATGTCGGTGGTGCCCTCAGGCATATTTATGATCCATCTCTTGCCCGTAGGCCGGTATGTTCTTAGCCCCTCTCCATCGCGGCTGAGGGTGACCACCGTTACTGCCTGACCGTCAGATGACCAGGCCGGTCGCTGAAGGATAAGGCTGTCGGGCGGCACCACATCCATCAGGACCTCACCGGTGAAGGCATCAAGGAAGACCAGCGAACATCGCAGTTCCGGAGTCGTTGAGACAGCCACAATGGTTTTCCCGTCAGGAGAGAGATCGGGTGCCGTATACCTTGTACGGTAAGTAAGCTGTCTTACAGGTCCGCCGCTTATCTCCATTCGCTTTATTACAGAATATTCGCGGTTATCCCACCTTATATCAGGGTGCAGCTCAGACCATACCACGGTGCCGTCAGAATATGAAAAAAAATATGGATATATATATCCGGTGGTGGTCAGGACACGTTCTGTGCCATTTTCCGGGTCTGTAATGACAAACCGTGAAGGATCCGACATGGAGGTCCTGAGTGAAATAACTTTCCCGTCAGCAGTCCTGTGAGGTGAATAGTGGCTGACATAATCTCTTTTCACAGTGATGTTCAGGGCCGGATACTCCCTTAAGCCCTCAGCCTCATTAGCCTTCCATGATCTTTCAAGCGCGGTGAAAGTCGAATCGTACAGTCTCTTTTTCGTCAGTCCGGTCTCTTTTTTCAGGCTATGGTTGATCGGGTTGAACGGATAGCCTGATGACACCTTTCTGATGGTTTTTGTCCATGCGGTGCTGTCGGTGTTGCGCAGGTGGTTCATCATCAGGTATCCGAAGACATAATGATCAGGCGTATAGTTCCGGTATGAGCCCGAGAGCATTTTATCATATCCGTAGATGCCCTTCGGTCCTGTTGCCAGCGCCCTGGCTCTCTGTGTGAAGGCGTTGCTGCGTCCCCTGCCTGACAGGGTCGTGGCGGTTTCGGCAAAGACGGCATCGCCTTCGAAAGCCCACATGGGTATCTCCACGGCGCTGACACCCACCGCCTGCTCGCCGAGGAGGTACCACAGCGCCCTGCCCAGACCCGTCCTGTTAAGTGAGGAGAGCTGGAGCACGTGCGCGGTCTCATGCACGGCGAGCTGCTCCGCAGGCCACATTGGGAGGTTATCCTGGCCGGGGAGGGGATAGAGCTCCATCCTGCGCGGGGCCCAGCTTACATAACCGTTTGATGACATGGAGTGGTTATGAATGATCACGGGGATCCTTGATCTGCCATCGGGGTAAAGAGGCGACAGCCTGTTGAATGACTGCTCCAAAAGAAGGGCATAGTCCTTTGCACCGGCCTCAAAATCCTCCGGGTAGATTACCCGGAAGCGGGGTGTATTTATCTGGCGCCATCTTAGTGAGGCCGGATCCTGCCCCGTGTCGTAATACTGTGCCCGGCCATTAGCAATCGTCATCAGGCTCACTAGGAGCATAATAATGCTTTTTCTCATGCAGGACAGTTTGTCCAAAAATACCAAAATTGGCCGATATCTTCGGCTTCACTGCAAAATCTTACTATTTTCGTGCGGAATAACAAGGGAACGGAAAATATACTGTTATGATAAAGAAATTCAGGTTCTGGGATAATATACTCGGCTGGACGGCATTTGCCGTAGCTGCCGTTACATACCTGATGACCATAGAGCCGACAACCAGTCTCTGGGACTGCGGGGAGTTCATCGCTTCTGCCTTCAAGCTTGAGGTGGGTCATCCTCCGGGAGCCCCGTTCTTCATGATTGTGGCGAGGTTTTTTGCAAACTTCGCCGGTGGTGACGTCACAAAGGTTGCAATGATGATCAATGCGATGTCAGGACTGGCGAGTGCGCTTACAATACTGTTTCTGTTCTGGACCATCACCCATCTTGCACGCAGGATCTTCCTGAAGCGGGAGTCAGACTACACTGCCGGAAAGATAATCGCTGTTCTGGGCGCAGGCCTTACGGGAGCCATGGCCTATGCCTTCTCCGACACCTTCTGGTTCTCGGCAGTTGAGGGAGAGGTATATGCCACCTCATCACTCTTCACTGCCGTGGTCTTCTGGGCCATGCTGAGGTGGGAGGATGTGGCTGACGAGCCGTACGCAGACAGGTGGATAATCCTCATTGCCTTTATGATGGGGCTCTCAATAGGTGTGCATCTGCTCAACCTGCTGGCCATTCCTGCAATAGTATTTATCTGGTATTTCCGCAAGTATGAGTTCTCATGGAAAGGGCTGACGGCTTCACTGGGCGTGTCAGTGATTCTGCTGATGCTCATCATGTACGGTATTATCCCGGGCATCTTCACGGTCACCTCTCGATTTGAGCTTTTCTTCGTAAACAGCCTGGGTATGCCCTTTAACAGCGGGATGTATATTCATCTGATTCTGCTAATCGCGGCACTTCTGCTGTCGGTCTGGTATTCCTTCACCCACCAGGACGGTAAAAGGGGGTTCCTTCTGGCGGCCCTGACACTACTGCTTTCCGGTATATGGCTGCTCACCGGATCGGTCATTATTGACCTGGTCATCCTTGCAGCCATAATTTATGGCGCCTGGTATCTTTCAACACGCAGAAGGGTTGTACTGAACACAATAATGACAGCCATGCTGGTGATTGTAATAGGTTATTCGTCCATTGCGACCATAGTTATCAGGTCAACGGCGAACACCCCCATGAATGAGAACAACCCTTCCAATCCCTTCGCCCTGCTCTATTACCTGAACCGTGAGCAGTACGGGCAGCGACCGCTCGTCCATGGTCCCTATTACAATGCTCCCGTGACTGATTATGTGAAAGGCAAACCAACTTATAATCCCGTTGACGGCAAATATGTTATAACCAACCGTGAGACAAAGCGCGAATATGATGAGAGGTTCACGACCCTGCTACCAAGGATGTGGAGCGACTCGCCTGATCACATAAGGATTTATGAAGAGTATACCGGGAGCAAGGGGAAGCCGGTCAGGGTCACCAACCCACAGACGAATGAACCTGAAACATTGCGTGTGCCCACTTTCGGGCAGAACCTTAAATTCATGCTCCGATACCAGTTCGGTTTTATGTACTTCAGGTATTTCATGTGGAACTTCAGCGGCCGCCAGAACGATGTTCAGAGTTACGGCGGGCCGGTAAACGGCAACTGGATAACGGGGCTGAACTTTCTTGATGCGCCCCGGGTGGGTACTTTAAAGGGGATGCCTGATGACATGAAGAACGCCCCGTCACGAAACACCTATTTCCTGTTGCCGCTGCTGCTGGGCCTTGTCGGATTCCTGTGGCATTTCAACCGTGATGTAAGGAACTGGTGGATTGTGCTTCTGCTGTTTATAATGACAGGAATAGCCATCGTTGTTTACCTTAACCAGTACCCGAATCAGCCACGTGAGCGTGATTACGCTTATGCAGCCTCATTCTATGCCTTTACCATCTGGATAGGACTGGGAGTTCTGGCTCTCTTTGAACTGCTCCGTAAGGCGTTCGGTGAAACACCCGCCGCCGTCGTTGCCTCCCTTCTGGCTTTTGCTGCGGTGCCTGCAGTGATGGGATCGGAGAACTGGGACGACCATGACAGATCGGGAAGATATCTTGCCAGGGACGTGGCCTACAACTACCTGAATACATGCAAGCCGCAGGCTATTATATTCACCGGCGGTGACAATGACACCTTCCCTCTCTGGTATGCACAGGAGGTAGAGGATGTGCGCACTGACGTGCGCGTATGCAACCTGATGCTTCTCAACACCGACTGGTATATTGACCAGATGAAGATGAAGGCCTATACCTCCGAACCACTTCCGATTAGCCTCCCGAAGTCGTTGTACTATGACGGAGTAAATAACCAGGTGGCTGTGTATGAGCGTGTCAGCGAGCCCGCCTCGGCAAAGGAGGTGATGAAATTCATCAGCAGCGGCAGCGATGTGTCAAAACTCAAGATGTACGGAGAGGATATTTATTACATCCCGACACGGACTGTCCGCATACCCGTTGACGCGGCCAAAGTGATTGCCAATGGCACCGTGAGGCCTGAAGATGCGGATAAGATTGTGCCATACATCGACATACAGCTAAAGGGATCATGGATAATGAAGAGCCAGCTGATTGTGCTGGACATCATTGCCCATAACGACTGGGAGAGGCCGGTATATTTTGTGGCCGGCATGCATGATGATGCCATGGGGCTGGAGGAGTATTTCCAGCTGGAGGGGCTTGCCTACCGCCTGGTACCGGTAAAAGGTGTCAACAGGGGATGGCTTGATTACGGCCGCATCGACACGGAGATCCTTCATGATAACATGATGAACCGTTTCATGTGGAGGGGCGCTGCCCAACCGGATGTCTATATCGATTATTACCACATGCGCACTCTTACGGTTATCAGGACGCGTCTCAACCATGCAAAGCTGGCCAAGGCGCTGGTGGCCGTGGGTGACACTGCCAGGGCAAGGGCGGTCATTGACAGGTGCCTTGAGCAGTTCCCTGTTTCAAAACTCGGATATGACTTCTATTTTTCGGAGATAATATCGGCCTGTTTCGCTGCTGGCGACAGCGAGAGGGCGGTAACGCTTGCGCGCGAATTCTCGGATTATTACCTCGGGCGATCAGGATACCTGCTTGACCAGAAGCCCTCCGTCAGGCTCTATGCTGAATCGGAGATTGCCAACGGGCTTCAGCTGGTGTCACCGGTCATGCAGATGTGCTATGACAACGGCCAGACGGCGCTGGCTGAAGAGCTGAATGCGAAGTTCAACGAGCTATACTCCAAATATGTAGTTTTGAATCAGTGATTGAGGAAGGCAACAGGCAATAGTAAAATCAGGCAATAGGCAATAGGCAATATGACAATGGTTTAAAGGCCGTTCTGTAATAGGCCGTAGGCCTTCAAGTATGGTAGATAGAGAGACCTCCCCTTCAACTATAGGTCGTAGACCTTAAAGTATTGTACCCAATTAGTCGAATGCCTGATAGGCCGGCCGCGGAGCCAGATATTTCTCAAGGATCAGGTGAATCTTGTCAGGGAAGATGGGCTTGAGGTTATACTCGGTGCATCCCGCTATATAAGCCTCATTCTTGGTCTGTTCGGAGTAATAGGCAGTGATCAGTATCACCGGTGCCGACCGGTTAACCTGGCGAAATGCCCGGGTGCAGTCGATTCCGTTGACAAGGGGAACAAGAAAATCCATGAATACCAGGTCAAACTGGGCCCTGCCGGTGGTTATGGCATCAACAAACTCTTTTCCGTTGCGGTAAACGGAGACTTCTGCGCCGGTCTCCTTCAGCAGTGTTTCGTAGTACCTCAGGGATGCAACATCGTCTTCGACTATCGCAATCCTTTTGCCTGTAATATTCAGCATCATGTATAAAGTGAACCCGGGGTTTATGTTCCGAACTCAGCGTAAAGATATCCGGCGAGGGCTAACAAGATTAAATAAATTTTTCTCAAATTTCAACTTTAAGAACAACTTATTAACAACAACTTATAAACAAGAAATGAATGGTAGGTTAATGCTCAGATAATGAGCATCAGAGTATGGTCAATAGCACTCCCAACGTGTAGTAACGCCGTTGATGGTGGTGGGAGCAATGGCCTTTATGGCCAGAAGTTCCTGGTCACAATATTCGGCTTCCGTGCCCCAGGCAATGGGATTGCCGTTTTCATATGAGACGGTCTGGCATGTCTGGCATCCGTCACCAAGGATGTCGCATGAAGTAAAGGAACATGCAATTAAAAACAGGCAGGCGATATAAAGCAGTTTCATTTTCATCTTTTCTCATGTAAAACGGCAAAGTTATTAAAATAGTATTATGACGGGAGTGCAGCATTTTTTATAAATTAGAGTCCTTAAACTGAAAAACAAGGCAAATCCAAAATCCTCACATCATGGAAGAGAATACCACCTCACAGGCACCGGTCACCGTTGAAGAGAACAGGATGAAAAAGCATATAAATGTTGCAGCCATCCTGCAGATAGTTTTCGGATCACTGAATGTAATCATTGCATTGGTCATAGCCTTCGCCTTTGGCTTTGCAGAGCAGTTTATCGACGATCCTACAGCAATTAAGGTTCTGGGAATTGTCGGAACACCCATGGTAATTCTTTTTATGCTTTTCGGCGGAGCAATGATTGCCGGAGGCGTGGGGTTGTTCTCGTGCAAACCCTGGGCACGGATACTTACCCTTGTAATGGCGGCAATAGGCCTCCTCAACATTCCCATTGGCACCCTCAAGGGGGTTTATATAATCTGGGTGCTGGTTCAGTTGGAAACAGTTTCACTTTTTGACAAGGGCTGCCCGAAAACGCCGGGTACTCTTTAAGAAGTTCCCTTCCTGCTTACAGGCAGACAAAATGATTATTTTTGTCGTCGCTAATATATATGAAGATGGCCGACGACAAGAAGATCATTTTTTCTATGTACAGGGTAAATAAGAGCTACCCTCCTCATAAACAAGTTATCAAGGACATTTCCCTCTCCTTTTTCCTGGGCGCTAAGATTGGCATTATCGGTCTCAACGGTTCGGGGAAGTCGACACTGCTTAAGATCATTGCGGGCATTGAAAAGGAATATCAGGGCGAAGTCGTTTTTTCACCAGGGTACACTGTTGGCCACCTGCCGCAGGATCCGCTCATGGATGAAAGGCGAACCGTACGTGAGATCGTCGAAGAGGGTGCAGCCGAAGTGGTTGCTGCGCTGAAGGAATATGAAGAGATCAACCTGCGCTTTGGAGAACCGGAGGTATATGAGAATCCTGATGCGATGGAGAAGCTCATTACACGTCAGGCATCGCTGCAGGAGAAGATCGAGGCCCTCGACGGATGGAACCTTGAACACAGGCTTGAGCGGGCTATGGACGCCCTGAACTGTCCCGATCCCGCCACCCCCGTCAATATCCTCTCCGGAGGCGAACGCCGCCGCGTGGCTCTGTGCCGCCTGCTCCTGCTGCAGCCTGATGTTCTGCTGCTTGATGAACCGACCAACCACCTCGATGCCGAGAGTGTGCAATGGCTTGAGACTCACCTGAAACAGTATGCAGGCACAGTCATCTGCATCACGCACGACAGGTATTTCCTTGATAATGTTGCAGGGTGGATACTGGAGCTTGACCGTGGGGAAGGAATACCCTGGAAGGGCAATTATACCTCATGGCTTGAGCAGAAGTCGAAGAGGCTCGAGCTTGAGGAGAAGGGTAATGTAAGACGCCGCAAGACGCTGGAGCATGAGCTGGAATGGGTACGCATGTCTCCGAAGGCACGCCGTGCCAAATCAAAGGCTCGTCTGAGCGCCTATGAGAACCTTCTCAACCAGGATGTGAAGCAGAAGGAGGAGAAACTTGAGATATTCATTCCCAACGGTCCGAGACTGGGAGACAAGGTGATCCGCGCAAAGGGTGTCTCAAAGGCATTCGGCGATAAAATCCTTTTTGAAGGACTGGAGTTTAATCTCCCGCCTAACGGAATTGTGGGTGTGATAGGTCCTAACGGCGCAGGCAAGACCACCCTTTTCAGGATGATCATGGGCCAGGAGATGACTGACAGGGGAACTTTTGAGGTGGGGGAGACGGTGACCCTGGGCTATGTAGATCAGGCTCATGCGGATATTGATCCGAAGAAAAGCGTTTACGAGGTTATCTCCGGAGGAGTTGACGAGGTAATGGTTGGCAACAGGCCGGTCAACGCACGTGCCTATGCCGCACGCTTCAACTTCACCGGTGCTGACCAGGAGAAGAAGTGCGGAGTGCTCTCAGGCGGTGAGCGGAACAGGCTTCACCTGGCGCTGACGCTTAAAAGCGGCGCAAACGTACTGCTGCTTGACGAACCTACCAACGATATAGATGTCAATACCCTTCGTGCCCTTGAAGAGGGGCTTGACAACTTCGCGGGCTGTGCGGTCATTATTTCGCACGACCGCTGGTTCCTTGACCGTGTGGCCACACACATAATTGCCTTTGAGGGTGACTCGAAAGTGGTGTGGTTCGAGGGCAGCTTCTCGGAGTATGATGAGAACTTTCGCAAGCGTACCGCCAATGCCGGACCGGTGAGGTTCAGGTACAAAAAGCTTTCTTAACTATACAGACAACCGGCTGCACAACAACATATTTTTAGGTCTGTCGAAATATTAATCCTAAATAATGGATTATAAAAAATAAGAAGTTTATGTGACCTGTATGAATTAACCCAACTAACCCTTTTTACTGGGTTGAAACATCTCCCGTAATGATTTGTTTTTGATCTGTATGCAGGCTTTAAGATGCTTATTGTCATTTTTTGAGATTTTCATAATTAATTAAAAGTAACTTTGTCGCTTCAAGTTTCTATACAAAAAACATATGAAAAGGATTGTAATACTTGGTGCTGGAACCGCTGGCATTATGATGGCTAATAAGTTGCATAAGCATCTGGCCGGTTCGGAATTTGAACTAAGCGTTATTGAAAAGGAAGATACTCATTATTATCAGCCCGGATTTCTTTTCCTTCCCTTTGGACATTATAAAAAAAAGGATATTGCCAAACCTGTAAAAAAATTAATTACTAAAGGTGTAGAGCTGATAAAAAAGGAAGCCGACAGAATTGATGCCGAAGGAAACAAAGTTCTGTTTAAAGACGGAAGCTCGATTTCCTATGATGTATTGATAATAGCAACAGGTGCCCGTATCGTTCCTGAAGATACTCCCGGACTGAAAGGCGAGTTGTGGCAAAAGAAAATATTTGACTTTTATACAATCGAGGGAGCGTCAGCCCTCGCGGAATTCTTTGAAACATGGGAAGGGGGACGTCTTGTTGTCAATGTTGCCGATAACCCCATTAAATGTCCTGTGGCACCAATTGAATTCTGTTTCTATGTGCTTGATTGCTGCAGAAAAAGAGGCATAGGAAACAAAATGAAAATCACTTATGTCACTCCTCTGTCAGGTGCTTTTACAAAACCCAAGGCCTCAAAAATGCTTGGGTCCTTACTAGAGGAAAACGGGATTGATCTGGTCACGGATTTTTTCCTGGGCGAAGTTGATAATGAGAACATGAAAATACGCGATTTTGGAGGCAGAGAAGTGGAGTTTGACTGCCTTGTCACTATCCCGCTTCATTCTGGCGATCCGGTAATTTCAAAGAGCGGACTGGGCGATGAGTTCGGATTTGCAAAAGCTGACAAGAATACGCTTCAGTCATTACTCTTCAAAAATATCTTTGTCATCGGAGACGCAGGCAATTATCCTGCTTCCAAGGCCGGATCCGTTGCTCACTTCCAGGCAGAAGTGCTTGAGAAAAACATTATGAGTTTCATTAAGAATGAGCCCCTGAAAGAATCATTTGACGGTCATTCCAACTGTTTCATTGAAACAGGCCGCGGAAAGGGGATACTCATAGATTTCAATTATGACACCGAGCCTCTTCCGGGGACTTTCCCGATACCCGTACTCGGACCGATGAAGCTGCTGAAGGAATCCCGGATTAACCACTGGGGCAAACTTGCGTTTAAATGGATATACTGGAAAATTCTGTTACCAGGCAGGAAGCTGCCGATTTCTACCAATATGTCAATGGCCGGAAAGAAAACCGATTAATTATCAAAATGAATTAATAACAAATTAAATATCAATACTATGGCACAAATTACGTATGCAGGTGTAACCGTCGATGTCAATGAAGAAGGTTATTTCACTAATCCTTCCCAATGGACAAAGGATATTGCTGTTGAAATTGCAAAAGAAGAAGGTATAGTACTTACCGATCAGCACTATGCGATCATCGAGTTTCTGCGCAACAGGCATAATAACGGTGAAGCCCTGTCAATAAGAAGCATCAATCATTCCGGGATTATTGATGTCAAAACATTCTACCAGCTCTTTCCTGGTGCCCCTCTTAAAAAAGCGACAAAAATTGCCGGGATTCCAAAACCTTCAAGCTGTATCTAACCATTAAAACACGTATTATGGAATCAAATAACCCAATAAAGAAAGTCAACATTATTTGCGCCAAGGCTGCAATTGAAGATGTCTATGCTGCTCTTGTAATGGGTAACGGAGCCGTTATGGAAGGTATTGAGGCAAATCTCTTTTTTACATTCTTCGGTCTGGATGCCATTGTTAAAAAAAGAATGGATAAACCTCATACTGCTGTAGTTGGGAATCCGGGCTTAAGACTTCCCGGAGGACTCAGGATGCCTACCCTGCTGGGTGTTATTCCGGGAATGGAGGCTATGACATCATCAATGATGCTCAGCACTATGGAAAAACTTGACATCCCCCCTGTAAGTGAGTTTCTGGAACTTATTAAAGCAGGAGGAGGGAAAATCTATGCATGCAAGCTTGCCATGGATATGTTCAAGTTCACCAAAGAAGATCTCTGGGATGAAGTTGACGGCGTTCTTACTGTAGGAGAGTTTTATGCTCTCGCCGGAGGAGAAGGCTCACACATTATATTCACCTGATCATATTACAGGTATTGAATGCGAAATCGGGGAGTTATCTCCCTGATTTTTTATGCCTGCCGAAGAGGCTGTAAAGTCACCGGTTACGGCGAGGACCAGAAAGAAGCTTTCGGGCGGCTGCTGATTTTTTGCGATAACCGAAAAATAATTTACATTTGCGGCTGCAAACGCGCGGCCCTATAGTTCAATGGATAGAACGCGGGTTTCCTAAACCTGAAATCCAGGTTCGATTCCTGGTGGGGCTACAACCAGCCCGGGGCAATGCAGCCCGCATTAAAGGGCAATGGACATTCGGGATAGCCCGGGATCATCTCCCGGGCTATTCTATTGTTACGATGTGATAACCGTTTCGTGCCTGTAATCTATGGCAATCGTTACCTGAGTTCCGGCAGGCTGGCCGCCACCGTCGGAAAGGTCCGAAACTGAGAAGCTGTAGCTATCCTCAAAATGCCTGTTGCACAGATCGAACAGTTCGTTCATCAATTTCATCCCCCTGCCTGTTGAGCCGCTCTGCTCAGCCGCTGCACGAGAGCGGCCGATGCCGTTATCCTTTACCTCTATCGTCAGTTCGTTGCCGTTACCCCTGACACTGATCTGCAGCAGGCCCCCGCTCCCGAGTCCGGCAAAACCGTGTTTCACTGAATTCTCTGCAAAGAGCTGGATGACCAGCTTGGGAACCAGAAGTTCGTCATTGATCTCTTCAGGCATGTCAATGGCATAATCGAAACTGTTTCCGAACCGCATCTTTTCAAGGGCGAGATATTCCCTGCAGAACCCAAGCTCCTCGCCAAGGGTTCGCCTTGATTTGCCGGCGGAGAGCAACAGCTCGCGGTAGAGACCGGAGAACCTGAGCAGACTGTCCCTGACCTTCACCTTGTCAGACAGCTCAACAAGATGCAGGACTGAGTTGAGGGCATTGAGGGTGAAGTGCGGGTCAAGCTGGTTCCTTATCAGTGCCAGCTGCAGCTCGGAGATCTTCTTCCTCTCATCCTCTCTTCTGGCCAGGGTTCTTTTCTGGGTGTATTGGATCAGCAGAACGAAGACAAGGAAGCTACCATAGACCAGCGGGTATAAGCCGAAGGAGACATAATAGAAGGAGTTTGGACGATATTCCAGAATAGCCTGCCTTGTGCCCGCCTGCAGAAAGATTTCAGGCCACTCATCCTGTTTGTATAAAATGGAGATAACGGGTTCACTTACAAAATCCCAGCCGATGTCAGCCACTGCAGGCCATAAAAATCCGGCCCGGTACACGTAAAGTCTCCCGGTCTCGATGCTGGGGATGATAATTTCCTGCGATCCGTCAAGGTCTATATCCGTGGTTGTGAAATAAGGTGAGCCGGTGAATTTAATAACCTGGCTAATCCTCTTTTGCTTATCGAGCATGATGATACCCCTGTCACGTTCAAGCAGTGCATAGACAGGCTCATTTTTCCTGTTCACCGTCATCAGGCTGTTGTATGCAGATGCCCGTACGGGGGTCCTGCCTGAAATGGATCCGTTGAGGCCGAATGAGAAGAAGACCGCCATGGAATCCCGTTCCCCCCGGTAGACCAGCAGATCTGTGACCGTATCTCTTGAGGTGGTCAGAACCATGGGTTTGGCCAGGGTGAATCTTCCGCCCAGCTCAACCGGGTCAAAGATGAACCGGAGGTCACGGTCAAGGATCGTCAGCCAGGCCGACTGGTCATGGTATTTCGTCTCATCCACAGGGATGTTTCCGGAAGCATAGTTGTAGGGTATTATCTCCCTGAAGCCATCGCCATCAAGGTCATGCTGGAGTATGCCGAGGAGAAACCCTCCGCAGTCGGGTGAAATTGTCAATGAGTCGGTTACAGAGTTATAGGCGTATACCTTCCGTGGGTGTTTTGAGAACCCTGTGGATATCCCGAAGATAAGTTCGGGATATCCGTCACCGTCAAGGTCTTCTGGTTCTGCGGCAAGGATCAGGGGATCAGGAGCCTTTATCCCTCGTCCGGCCACATCAACCAGCCGGTTTGTCAGTGTAAAACCCGAAACGTCAGGGTCTGGTATGCAATGTAGCAGTATCGAGTCTCCAGCCAGCGAAAAGAGGTAAATCTCCTTCACCCCGTCATCGTTGCAGTCGGCAGGTATATAGAGTGTGTTCCTGTTGGAGAAGCTGAAGTTCCCGCGAACGTTCCACTGATTCAGAATATTGGTGCCCCTCGAGATTGTAATACCTGAAGAATTATCGTTGTCAAAAGCTACTATCCTCTCAGAGTTGCCGTCGCCGTCGAGGTCACAGTAGCTGTGCCAGTATCCTTCAGGTACCTGTATTCCGGCCTTGAGGTCAAGACTGTAGCGCTCATGTTTGACATTCACCAGCAGGAACAGAATCAGTGAGGGTATTGCCGCAAGAAGGAAAGGGCTTGACAGGAGGGATAAAAGTTTCCTGGGAGGAAGGGATATCATCCGGGATGTTGTTTCAACTCCTCCAAATTAGTTAAAAAGAGATCAACCTCTATCGGCTGTGCCGTCAAAATACTTCATGTCATCATCCTCAATCACAAAATCGACATCCAGGTTTTGCCTTATATACTCAGGATGGGTTGATTTGGGAAGGGGAAGTGCTCCCTTCTGAAGCACATAACGGATTGAGAGCTGGGCAACGCTTTTACCGTATTTTCCGGCAATGGCGGCAACCTCTTCGTTCTTCAATAGTCTTCCCGTCGCGAGGGGGGAGTAACCCTCCACTATTATGTCATTCTTAACGCAGTGATTGACAATCTCTTTCTGAGGGTGGCTGATGTGGAGCTTGATCTGGTTTACCATCGGCTTTATCCGGCAAGTGCCGAGGATGGCATCAATGTCTTTTACATTGAAGTTTGATATACCGATTGAGCGGGTTTTACCGCTCTCATAAAACTCTTCCATGGCCTTCCAAACCTCGATATTCTCTGTGGTATAGTCGGCACCTATCTCTGTCCATGGCCACGGGGCATGTATGAGGTAAAGATCAATATAGTCAAGTCCGATCTTCTTCATGGTGAACTCAGCATGCCGGACCGCCCTGTCGTAGCTCTTTATCTCGGCAGGAAGCTTTGATGTGACGAATATCTCGCTGCGGTCAATACCGGAGTCACGTATGGCCTGCCCGACGCTGGCTTCATTGCCGTAGGCCTGTGCTGTGTCTATGTGACGGTATCCTGCCTTAAGGGCCTCTTTTACCGAGTTATAGGTAATGTCACCTGAAGGAATCTGCCATGTGCCGAAACCTATTGCCGGAATTTTGACCCCGTTGGCCAGTGTAAAGAAATCGGTGCTTTTCATTGTGTGGTTTGAATAAGTGATATAAAATTAATGATTACTATCTAATAACCCTCATTCAGCAAAATTGTTGAAGTCCGGGAGTCATTAAATTTCCGCTTTTGCCCGGAATAGAGTAATTTCACGGTATATGTTAAAACAACTGTCATGTTAAAGGGAATATCTCCGCTTCTTTCTCCTCAGCTGCTTGAAGTACTGGCCCGTATGGGCCATGGCGACGAGCTGGTGCTGGCCGATGCGCATTTCCCGGGCGAGAGCCTGGGAAGAAGGGTGATCAGGGCTGACGGACTGCGAATTGCTGACCTGCTGGAGGCCATACTCCCGCTCTTCGAGCTTGACAGCTATGTGCCGCACCCGGTGATCATGATGGAGCCGGTTGCCGGCGACCAGCCCGATCCGCAGGTTGAGACCTCGTACAGGAAGAGCATTCTTCTGACCAATCCAGGCCTGCCACCCATCAAACGGATAGACCGTTATGCCTTCTATGACAGGGCGAAAAACGCCTTCGCCATAGTAATGACCGGAGAGACTGCAAAGTATGGAAATGTAATTCTGATAAAAGGAGTTACCCCGGTCTGATTTAATTGGGAATTTAATGCGAAATCTGACATCATTTTTGCTTCTCTGGATATTTTTGCTGTCCGTTTACGGACAGAATGAAGCAAAGTCGTGGGATGACACCCTGAATACCGGTTGGTCTGCCGAATGCAGGATCGTTGAGATCATGTCATCATCTGACGGTTCATTGCAGAGGGCCAGGTATCCAGGTGAGAGGAGCCTGGTTGTCACAGACAGTGTAATTATAAAAATTCCTGGCCGGAGAGTTGTTGATCCTCAGGCATCTTATGAGAAGCGACTGGGGGGCAGGAATGTCTATCTTTCACAAGCAGCACCTGACCTCAGTCTAACAATATTTGAAGGCGGACATGAGATGTTTGTGACAGAAGCACTTTCACTGATTCCCGTGGGTACCGGTATGCCTGCTCTGATTAATGAAAAGGCCGACTCCAATATCATCATTCCACCCGCCTGGGCTTTCGGGATGCTCTATGGCGGTTATACTGACCAGGAGGGGACTGTTGAGCGGATTAAGGCAATACAGGCGCATGACTACCCCATTGATGCTTACTGGATTGACTCCTGGTTTTGGAGCTATGCCGATGCTGGTGCCGGACCGGCAGGTTATCTTAACTTCAGCGGTGACAATACCGGCTATCCCGACAGGGAAGGCATGTGGTCATGGATGGAGAAGAACAATATCAAGGGCGGATTCTGGGTATGGGACTGCATACAGGAGACCGGCAATGAGGAAGACTTCAATGACTTTAAGGAGAAAGGGTATTTCTCAGCTGTTTATCTGAACAGGAACCCCTGGCATAATAAGGGGACCACCACGGTAATGTTCAGTGAAGACAAGGATCACCCCGGCACTTTATGTGGTAACATCGACTTCGATAATCCCAAGGCTGTCAGTTATTTCAAGGAGAGACTTAACCCTTTTATGGAGGAGGGTGCCGATTTTATCAAACTCGACCGTACTGACAAGATAAGTGTCTGTAAAGCAATCTATGAGCTCACCGCATCTGAAGGAAAAGAGAGCAGGGGCAGGGGGCTTATCCTCTCTCATTCCAGAGGAACGGATAGCCCCGGGTACAAGCGTTATCCGCTTAAATGGACAGACGATACACGCTCCGACTGGACAGTTGAAGCTCCCCTGATCAGGTTTGATACGTGGGTACCGGAGGTTGCACTGAAGGAGAATATTGCGATGTACACAAATCCCGCTTCCAGGACAAGCGGCATACCCTTTCTGACAAATGACCTGGGCGGTTTTGACATGGGTAAGACCGAAAAGCCCGAAGAAGAGCTTTACATAAGGTGGATGCAGTTCTCAATGTTCTGCCCGGTGACAGAGGTTTTCTCGCAGCCCGAGAATCCGACCTCAAACCTTGCCTGGAATTATTCATCCTTTGCCGACAGCCTGTTCAGGGAATACTCTCACATGCGCATGCAGCTTTTTCCGTATCTTTATTCATATGCTCATTTATCACGCCTGAAAGGAATTAACATGATCAGGCCGATACCAGGACATCTTTATGAGTATATGCTTGGCAGTGAAATTTTTGTTGCACCGGTCCACGAGAAGGGGTTGAAAAAAAGATCAGTGCATCTGCCTGCAGGAAGATGGGTCAACTATTGGACAGGGGATCAGCTTGAAGGAGGCAGAGAGCACATTCTGGACGCCCCGTTGAAGCAGATACCGCTGCTGGTGCGCCAGGGCGCCATAATACCCGAACGCCCATACTTCTCCTCAATTGAGGGGGGGAGTAATGACACGCTGACTCTGAATGTATACCCGGGAGCCGACTATTCCTTTACTCTGATAGAAGATGACGGGTCAAGTAATGATTATCAGACGGGTAAGATTGCCACAACGGAAATAACAAGCAGAATGACTGATGAAGGATTAGTCCTTACCGTCAATCCGGTGCAGGGCAATTATGACGGAATGAGGGATTACAGGAGCTGGAACATTAAGATACATTCGGACAGGGTGCCAAGGACTGTCAGGGTAAACAGGACGCAGGTACCGTTTGAATATGACCCCGGCAAAAAAATGACTTTTGTCTTCGCCGGCAGTCATACCAGGAGCAAAAGAACGGAGGTCAGGGTATTCTATGAATGATGAGCAGCCGGAGCAAGAGTAAAAAGGGTGTCCGCAATGCTATTCGGGACACCCTTTTCTCAAACCAGTCCGTCATGTGACGGAACCACTAAACTAAAACCTGATAATAGTCTATTTTAACAGCCACATTAGCTTGTTAACCTCGTCATAACCTTCATACTGCGCATTCAGGGCTGCAATCAGGTTCTCGCGGTTGTAGTTTGTTTCAGAAGACGGATAGAGCCACCTCATCGGCATTCCGTTGGGATTGTTCTCATTGAGGTTTGTCAGCGGATTGATGGGAAACAGCGGATAGTTATTGCGGCGGTATTCATAGTAGCTTGATTCGGGATTCTGCATGAAATTCAGAATATACCGCTGCATCCATATCTGCTTCAACTGATCTTCCGTTGTTGCCTTGAAGGCTGCCTCGCCCGTGAAATATCCGTCTATGTACGCCTGGTTAATGGCCATTCCGTGGGCATACGTGCTGTTCATTGATATATATGCTGCAAGGGCGGATCTGACACCCGACTCATAGTATTCCTGTGCAGTGCCTGTTGTTATCCATCCCAGAATGCGCGCTTCGGCCAGGATCAGCTGCTGCTCGGCATAGGTCAACAGCATTCTGGGCTCACTGGTTGCCTCCTTCAGGTATCTTGAATTAATGAGCGAAAAATTACCTAATAGATGTTCTGCTGTCAGGTCATCGTAACTCATTGATACATCGGCTCCTACATAGGCATCCCAGTCAGACTGGGTAAGGCCCCCGAGTATCTGCGAAGCTGCCGGATCGGCCATGTAAAAGAGCCTGCGGTCACCGAGGAGTTTAAGGTTGTCGATCAGCAGTGAACTGATGTCTGTTCTGCTTGTGAACAGATCATTGGTTCCCGACATAGGATGCATATTGGTTGATGAATAGTTCAGTCCCAGGAAACCTGTTGCCGGCTCAAGAATAAAACCGCTGGCAACAATGGCAGCAAACCGGTTTTTGACGTCGAGTGATGCAACATTTGCCTTTTTACTCAGAGACATGAGCACCTTCAGCGCAAATGCATTGTTGGCTCTCCTCCATTTATCAGGATTGCCATTGTATGGAGTAGGGTCTCCCGTGAACGTCACGCCCTGTGCAAAAAACTGATCGGCTTCCTTCAGTTCATTCAAAATGCCAATGAAGACATCTTCCTGGCTGTCATATGCGGGGCGGTATTCGCCATTCATACCTCCGTTTGTCTGGCTGTAGGGGATGTCGCCCACCTGCATGGTGGTATTGAAGAACATCCAGGCACGAGAGAATTTGGCTATTCCCTTATAGGAATTCTCCATAACGGATCCTTCTGCATATTCAACCATCTTATCGATGTTCGGAAGCATGGTCATCGACCCAAACCCTGTGTTATCAATCTTGTTGTACTGGGTTGGCATCTGGCTCTGGTTGGCGTAACCAAGGTACTTGGCAAGCGCATTCGGCTGAAGGTATGCATGGGCATCCCTTCCGTTGAATTTAATATTGGCCAGGATTACGCTTGTGCATATCATTGATGAGCTGGCCTGGGTGATTGCATCAGGGTTGGTATTTATATCCTCGAATTTGCTGCACCCGGTAGAAAGGATCAGCATCAGGATCGCAACGGTACCTGCTTTGTATATTATCTTTTTCATCTTCTCTTCAGTTATTTGTGTTTTCATTTCGGATCTCACCTTTCATCAGAATCCGATTTTCAGATTCAGTCCCAGGTAACGCAAAGAGGGATCGAGGAAATTCTCTGAACCGCCGTCAGGATCGGAATACTTGAACTGTTTTGCCCACAGGAAAACATTTTGTCCGACTGCAGAGACTGCCAACTCTCTTGCCCTGATCTTAGATGCAAGCTCTTTGGGCAGCATGTAGGTGAGAGCTACCTCCCTGATCTTGAAGAAGGTGGCGTCATACAGATCAACGGGTGAGGGAGATCCTCCCCAGGCAGTACCTTTGTGATAGGCCTCAACATAGCTCTTGTATGTTGTGTACACATCATTCACTGCAAATACCCTTGTGTCACTGGTGATGTTACCGTAGGTATCATAAGTAACGGTTCCTTCCACAACCTTAACGCCTTCTCCCAGGTAGTTTTTACTTCCGGCAATGGTTGCGTCCAGGTATCTCTCGGGAACCACCGACAGCGGATGGTTGCCTGAGCGCCACATGTACATCTCTGTTATTGTCTGTGCAAGGCCGCCCACGCGTCCGTCGACGGAAACTGAAAACGAGAAGTCCTTATATTTCAGCATCGAACTCAGGCCCCATATCCAGTCGGGATCGGCATTGCCGTATTTGGAGTCATATGATGAGTAGAGGGGCAGTCCGCTGGCGTTATGAATTACATTGCCTGCCGGGTCCTTCAGATAATCGCGCAGAACGTATGCATCAGCCCTGGCTCCCACGGCGACCCATGGTTTGTCAGCCGAGTAGAGTGAGTCAAGTTTGGTGTAATACCGCGCATATTTTGACCAGTTCAGAGAGACATCCCACTGCCAGTCGCTTGTTTTGACAGGGGTTCCGTTGAGTGTCACCTCCACTCCACGACGGGTTATCTCCTCATCAATGTTAATGTAGCGTGAAGTATAGCCTGAGGCAGGTGTTATGCCTGTTGACTTCAGGAAGTCAAACATGCGTTTTGAATAATAGGTCAGGTCAACAGACGCCCTGTTGTTATAGAAGTTTGCCACTGTGCCTATCTCAAATGTCGAGGCTGATTCAGGAAGCACATCCGTGCCCCTGATGGTGGTCGGGTAAGTGGCCGAGCTCAGTGTGCCCCATGCATTGTTGGTAATTGAAAATACCGAGTTGATCTGGTATACCTCAGCAGGTGTCTTTACAGTAACCCATGATCCACGCAGTTTCCACAATGACAGCCAGTCTATATCCGGCAGCACCTCGGAGACAATAAAGCTTGCTGACACTGAGGGATATGCATATGACCTGGTTGATTCGGAGAGTGTCGATACCCAGTCGTTACGCAGGGTTGCCTCAACGAAGGCGATGCTTTTGTAAGCAAAACCGACCCGTCCGTAGAGGCTGTTCACCTGTCTTTTGTAAAGTCTTGAGGCTGTTATTACAGGGTCAATGGAGGCCTTGAGTGAATAGAAAGCAGGAATTGAGAGCCCTCCCCTGGTTCTTGCCTCGATACCTTCATCCTGCCAGTAATAGAGAGATCCGCCGACGAAACCGTCAAGGGTAAAGTCGTTGATTTTCTGATTTGCTGATATGATCAGGTCATTGTTAAGACTGAATCCCCTTGACAGGCCGATATTATATGAACCTTTCTGGGATTCGCCCCAAACCTCTGTGCCACCCGGAATTACAGTTCCATTACCTGCACCCTGAAATGACCCTTTTGAGACGGTGATATCCTGTTTATTGCTGTAGGTGTCATAGCCGGTGCGTACTGTTGCCGACAGCCACTGGCTGAAATCATAGGTCAGTGCCAGAGTGCCGTTGAAGATGTCCTTGTTGACGCTGTGCAGTCTCTCGTACCGGTCAAAATAGGGGTTATTGTTGCCTGCAGTGTAGCTGCTGTTCTGAACCTCATTGGGAACTACCCAGTAATCCTGGTAATCACGGATATCCCAGTCGGGTGCTGACCATATCAGGAGTGCGTACATCGGATCATATCCGGTATATCCGCTGAAGCCCACATTGGGGGACGAGTGCTTGTTGTAAGCCACGCCTGAAGAGAGGGTGAACTTATCTATTTTCATGTCGCCGCCCAGGCTGTAGGTCAGTTTCTGGAACTGGGAGTTGGGATAAATACCCTTGTTCTCAACCCATGACACGGAGGAACGGATATTTCCGTATTCGCTCTGCTGTGCCAGGTTGACGTTGTTGTTAAGTATATAACCCTGTTCAAGGAAATTGCTGAAATTGTCTTTCCCGCGGGCAATAAATGGCATTTCAGTCATGGTTTTTGAGGCCGGATCCCACTGAATTACTGTCTGTCCTTCAAGGGGAGCGCCCCACGCGCCGTCTCCCGAACGGACATAAGTGTTGGTTGTCGTGTTGACAACGCGGCCGTAGGTCGACTGCCGTTCAGGTATTGCCAGGAATCCGGCGGTGAACATTGAGTTGCTGTTGACGGAGACCGTAAGTCCCTTTGCCGCACCGCCTCTTTTGGTTGTGATCATGATGGCTCCGCTTCCTCCCCTGTAACCGTAAAGGGCTGATGCGGTAGAACCTTTCAGCACGCTGATGTCTTCAATGTCGTCAGAGGGTATGTCACGCAGAGACATATTGCCGTATGGCACGCCATCAATAACTATCAGCGGAGTCTCTCCGCGCAGAAGGATCTGGGGTTCTGCAGTGAACTCACTGCTGTTTCTGACCATGAGGCCGGCAACTTTCCCTGTCAGCGATGTTCCCACGTCAATCCCCTTGACTGTTGTGACAGCATCGCCAGCCACTTTCTGAACGGCATATCCAAGTGCCTTCTCCTCTCTTTTTATGCCGAGGGCTGTTACGATGACGGCGTCCATACCGATCAGTTCTTCGGCAAGCACTACCTCAAAGTAGGTCTGCGATCCGACGGGAACCACCTCGTTCTTCATGCCGATAAACGAGAATACAAGGACGTCTGTTGACATGACATTGTCAAGTGAGAACGACCCGTCTATATCGGTAGCCGTGCCCTGTATTTTGCCGCGGACAGTGACAGTCACACCCGGGAGAGGCTCCCCCTTTGTGCCTGTTACTTTCCCGGTCACTCTTGCCTGCTGCATCCCGTTTACTTCAGTCAGGTACACCGGTGCAAGGATGATCTTGCGGTCTATTATGGTATGTGTTACGTCTGTCCCGGCAAAGAGCCTGTCAAGGATAACATCAATTACCTGGTTCTCAGCCGTGATGGAGACCTTTCTTTCGGTATCCAGCAGTTTTTCATTATAGAGGAAGAAGAATTCGGTTTCATCCTCAATTTTGTCGAGCACCGTTACAAGCTGGGCGTCGGTGACGTTGAGTGACAGTCTTGTCTTCTGGGAGTATGCGTCTGTCGCATGCGCCTGCACGATCCCAAATACCAGAAGTGCAAATACTATACGCATCGTTAGAAGAATTTTTTTCAGGGGATGGTTCAATGCTCTCCCCCGGGGTTTGGTTTTTTTCATAACTTTGAAAGTTTTCGGTTAAAAAATGTCGTTAAGGATGTTTTTTAAGGAAGTCGTTGCAGCGATTTCCTTTTTTTTGTTTGTCTACGGGCTGTTGATTCTTTTCATTCTGGCTGATGATTCTTTAGTTAAGGATTTCTTATTTCAGGTATATTTTTACAGTACTTTTTGCAACGATTGAATCGGCTGTAATTTCCCTCGGGGTGATCTCGTATCTGATAGGGGAGGTCATACTCAGGAATTTAAGTACTTCTTCCAGGGGGTCATCCTCAAATGTTGCGCGGAAGGAGTAGTTCTCAAGTTCGCTGTCAACCAGCTCCACGTTCACGTTATACCAACGTTCTATCCTGCGGGCCACTTCCGACATCGAATCACTTCTGAAGACAAGCTTACCCTCTGTCCAGGAAGAATATTTGTCCGGATCTGTGAGGCTTCTCGAGGCCTTGCCATCCTGAAAGACAAATCTCTCGGAAGGCATCATTATCATGCCCTCAGCATAGATGTCACAGTTAACCTGTATTCTTCCGTTCTCCAGAACCACCTCTGTATAATTTTCATCCGGGTATGCGCTGACATTGAAGGCTGTGCCAAGCACAGTAAGATCGAGGTTGCCGGCGTCGACCCTGAAAGGTTGTTTCTCATCATGTGTCACCTCAAACCAGGCTTCACCCGTAAGAGTAACATCACGCTTCCCGGAGAACGGAAGTGAGTACTCAAGTGTTGAGCCACTGTTGAGCATTCCTTGGGTGCCGTCCGGCAAAGAAAATGCGACCCGTGAACCGGGAGGTGCATATATTGATGCAACGGACGGCTGCCCGGCATCCCGCACTATCCCCCTGTGAAGTAAAACCCCGGTGCCTGCCAGGAGCGGGATCAGGATGACTGCAGCAGCCTTTGCATAAAAGCCCGATAATCTTCTTATAAGGGATTTGTTACTTCTAAACTCATTGAGCCTTATCTGATGATGAATATTGTCAAGCAGGGGCCCGAGACCTGCCTCTGCATCAGGTTCATTGCTCATAAACTCATTCCAGTCGTTCTCAATGAAATGTTTCAGGCTTTCATTCTCTTCTCCGGATGAAAACACCGACCTGACATACTCTGAATCCTCATATCCGGCCTTGCCGTTGAGGTAACTTAAAATATTTTCTCCTTCTTCTTTTCCTAATTTCATTATGTTCTGAATTGCTTCCGGGATGAATTTTTCTGCCCCCGCTTTATATAATATCCATGGCGGTTAAAAATCTCACATTAAAAGATAAAAATTCTTAGCAGAATTTCAAACTTTTTCTCACAGGTCAGGAAAAACTCTCAGGTCAGCGAAAGACTGCAGGGGCAGTCAGGTGCTGTCGCATCATTGAAAGTCTGCCAGGTAAGGAAAAGTGAATCACGTCAGGAAGAGTGTAATAAAGAGTATGACCGGCAGGTTTTTGCCGGTGATTTTCCCCCTTAACATTTTAAGAGCACCTGAGATATAATTATCGACAGTCCCCGGGGAGAGCCCGAGAAGAGTTGCCACCTCCTTTGATGTTTTGCCCTCTATTTTGCTCATGATGAATGCCTTCCTCTGCGATTCCGGGAGTGTGCCCAATAATCTCTGAACCTCCCCGAGCACGGACTGATATTCTGTCCCTTCCTCGGTTGCGGAGGTTGATTGTCTGTTTTCGTACAGAGTTTCAATTACATATTTCTGCAGATAACCCTGTCTCCGGAAGAGCTTGCAGATATCGTTATACGCTATAGTGAAAAGATATGACCGGAATGAAAGTGAGAGATCAATCCTGCGATGATTTTCCCATAATTTCAGGAAGACGGACTGCACCAGTTCTTCCGCCTCGGCCGCCGACTTCAGGTATCTCATTCCGAAAGCATGAAGCTTACCTGCGTAGATGCCATAGATCAGGTCAAACGCTTCCAGGTCTCCCTTCTTCAGCCTTTCAACCAGTTCATTGTCGGTGACATTCACTTTGTGTAAAATTGCAGTTCCTCAAATATAAAGCACATCTCCGTTTTATCCTATTTAAAATGAGAGTGGGGTAGGAAAATTTCCCCTGCAGTGTATTCTGCTTCCGATGTTGCCAAAATTATTCCCAAAGATGGCGACAGGTACCTGCCGTTTGCCAAAACTGTATTAATTTACAGCGCTAAACATAACGGAAATGAAACCAGGGTACTTTTTCAGACGCGCTCTCTTATCCATATTGCTGGTGGCAGTAATAGGAGTTAATAATTCAGAGGCCCAGCGCCTGCATGCCGGGCCGCAGGATCTCTCATTCTTTTCATCAGTTGATGATACTGACCAGCCATATTCTGTCTATATCCCTGACAATTTCGATGAGTCAAAAAGCTATCCGCTCGTAGTCTTCCTGCACGGAGCCTGGTCAAACCACCGTCTTGGCCTGAGGCGCCTCTTTGGCGTCGGGAACAGTCAGGGGTATGACTTCATCAAACCCGGCAACATACCATTTGAAAATGATGTCGAAGCAACGAGATACTGGCCGGAGTTCAGGCCGGTGGGTTATATTGCTGCCGCTCCGCTTGCCAGGGGCACAGCCGGATACCAGGGAATACCGGAGCAGGATGTCTACGATATGATAGATGACCTTAAGTCGCGCTTCCTGATAGATGAAGATCGGATCTATCTTACGGGTCTCTCCATGGGAGGAGGCGGCACCCTGTGGCTCGGTCTGACGCGCCCTGACATATGGGCCGCCATTGCTCCCGTTTGTCCTGCCCCGCCGCAAGGCACCCTTGAGCTTGCAGGTAATGCAGCTAACATGCCGGTGCATCTTTTCATCGGTGATAAGGATTTCCTGTTTCAGACTGCCCGGGAGTGGAAGGGGAAGCTGGAGAGTTCGGCCCTTCGTCTCGACTACGTTGAATATCCCGGCGTTGGTCATAACAGCTGGGAGTGGGCCTATAAAGACGGGTTCATTTTTGAATGGTTCTCGCAGTTCAAGCGTGATCTGTTCCCGCAGCAGGTTAAATTCAGCACAAAATGGTTCAGATACAACAAGGCATACTGGGTAAAAATTGATGACCTCGTTCCGGGAGAGATGGCTGTAGTGGATGCCAGGTTTACAGCCGCCAACACGGTTGAGGTGAAAACATCCGGAGTGCCGGCATTCACCCTTAATATCAACGGCCATCCGCAGTTCAATGCCGACAGGAAACTGGCCGTAACAGTTGACGGACAGTCGTTTACTGTCAGGAGTGCCGATGCAGTTTCCTTTACCAGGTCAGGAGCAAAATGGGAGAACAGGAAATTCACCCCGGGTCTCACCTCAAAGCAGCCAGGTGCAGAAGGACCTCTTTATGAAGCTGTTGCCGGCAGTCATATATATGTTTACGGCACCGGTGGCAATCCTTCACAGGAAGAGCTTGCCGCCAGGAGAGACCAGGCCGCCACAGCAGCCGACTGGTCGGGTCGCGGAGGGAGAATACTGGTATTCCCGCGTGTGGTATCGGATAAAGAGGTGAGGCAGAGTGACTATGTCACCTCAAACCTGATCCTCTTCGGCACGAAGGAGACAAATGCCATCATCGATAAATTTTCCGACAAACTGCCCATGCACCTGAATTCTGATGCGGAAGGTTACTGCCTTGTTTATATTTTCCCCATGAACAGGCATTATATTCTTGTCAACTCAGGTCTTCCCTGGTGGACCCCTCCGAAGCAAGCTCCCGGCCAGGGCGGTCTTACATTCATGGGCTCGAGGGTTGAGGTATTGAAGAACTTCGGGGATTTTGTACTGTTCCGCGAGAGCCCGGACAATCCTGTAAGCAAGGGTACTTTTGATGCAAACTGGAATTTAAGGGTTGATGACGCAGTCGCTCTCCGGTCCTCAGGCGTAATTGCCATCCGGTAGGGAGATCCGGCAGGCGGCATCGGGCAATTGATTAAATTTCATCGGCAACAGACGTGACAAGTGTCTTAAAGATGATTTTTAGTTATTTTGCGCCGGAATTTTTAAGATATGAGAAACATTACCAGCGTAGTCTTTGACATAGGGGGAGTGCTGATTGACTGGAACCCGAGACATCTTTTCAGAAAGGTATTTAAGAGCGAGGAGGAGATGG
>CAZHTG010000029.1:0-35981 GCA_964535795.1 uncultured Rikenella sp. | reverse complement strand
GTTGTGCGTCATTAAAAAACACGATAGTTTGTAACAAAACATCTGACTTATGAGTCATACATTCAGATATTTATTTAAATCATCAATAACCAAAGAAGAATTATGACTTTTAAGCACAAAGTAGGATTATTAACCTGTCTGATTTTCTTTACATTGAGTCTTTCGGCACAAGAAAAGGACTGTACAACAAAAGAGTTGGACAATAGAAAGATTATTGTAAAATATTGTTTTTCAAAATTCCTTGACGAGGATGGTAATGAATTGTTACTAATTGAAGATAGTACAATAACAGAAGCCCAAGTTGATTTTGCGAAATGCGTATTGTTAATGAAAGATGTTCAGAAACACAAGTTATTTACAGGTGACTATGAAAGCAGAATTGTGAAAACAATCTCTGATAATGAATGGATTATTTATTATTTTACAGATAATCCATGGCCAGTAAAAAATTCTGATTGTGTTTCGAGAATGACTTTTTCAGAAAACAAGGAAGAAAAGACTGCCATTTTTGAATTTGTTGCAACACCATCAGAATATGAAAAAGGTGATGTAAATCGAATGAAATATTTCAATGTCATTTATACGTTTAAGGACTTAGAAAATGGTAAAGTAAGAATAACTATGAAAGGCAAATCATCTCCGCCTGTAAAAGTTCCTATGTGGCTGGTTAAATCAGCATTCCCAAAAGCTCCAGCATCAGCGGTTCGGGATATAGTTACACTGGTTAAGGAATAAAGAATTTAAAAGCAAGGATAATATGAATATCAATATTTCAAACAAACAAAGAGCTTCTTATGTTGGCATATTAATTTTAGTAGCCTATAGCATGCTTACATATACAATTACGAATAATAAAATACTTGGGGTAATAACGGATATTATTAGTGGATTAGCTGTAATTGGAATACCACTATTAATGTTTCCGATATTCACTACAACCAAGAATAGAACTTTAAATTATGCATATTCTATATCGAGATTTTTTGAAGGTATCTTAATGATAATTGGAGGGATTTTTATTTTAATTCCTTCATTAGCCCCATATCGTGAGAGCATTTACAAAAATATTCATATTTTCTTTTTTATATCTGGTGCATTATTCTTATATATTTTATTTTATCGGACTCAAATAATTCCTAAATTCATTTCCATATGGGGAATAATTGCTACATTAATATTATTTATAATTACCATTTTAAGATTGTTTAATATAAACTCTACGATATTGGATACACTATTAGTCCCAATGATTCTAAATGAACTATTCTTAGCATTCTGGCTGATTATTAAAGGATTTAAACTTGGTAAGATTGATATAAAATAACGAACGCACAACACATGGTATAGTGCATGCGGGTTTACCTTCGGTGAACTCCCTTCGGTCGGTTCAGAGGTTTTTGGGATATTTACCTCAACAATTTGGCGTTTATCCGAAAGAGTCTGCTCAAACATTATTAGATCATTTTGCGGTATTGAATGTAATATGTGGCAGACCGGATGCTTACGCTTAAGGAGAAAAAAATTGGAGATAGCTTGCTGATAAATATGATCTATTTCAATCGCACAATCATAAATCCTCAGATCTGCCTTCCAAAAGCCTAATACCTGTCTTAATCTATCTTCTCTGATCTTTCCAATATTTGTTAATTATGTAGACAGGTACTGTAACAAATAATTACACTTGTCATTGATTTAAAGCACGAACATGTCATTATCTGTCATGTAATCAAGTAATTACTATTTATGGCATAAGCCTTGCTTATCCTTAATCAAATTGAAGAGAAAAATGGGTTCAAAACCTGGCACATATAGAAGGAAGAACGCATATTAATAATCAAATGACATGATAAAAACAGAAAAATTAACAAAAGTATTCAGCACCGAGGATGTTGAAACCTTTGCTTTGAGAGGTGTGGATGTTCATGTCAGGAAAGGTGAATTTGTGGCCATCATGGGTCCTTCCGGTTGCGGAAAATCAACCTTCCTTAATATTATTGGTTTGTTGGATAATCCCACAGGCGGGACTTATAGTTTCAACGGAACCGATGTCAGTAATCTTAAAGAGGAGGATCGCACACAGTACAGAAGAGGTAATATTGGTTTTGTTTTTCAAAGTTTCAACCTGATTGACAAGCTAAATGTTTATGACAATGTAGAGCTTCCATTACTGTATCTGAAAATGAATGGCTCCGATCGAAAAAATAGAGTTAACGAGGTATTGAGCAGAATGAAAATTGGACATAGGGCCAAGCACTTTCCACAACAACTTTCTGGCGGCCAACAACAGCGTGTAGCTATTTCACGAGCAGTGGTAGCAAACCCGGGATTAATTCTGGCAGATGAGCCGACAGGGAATCTGGATACAAAAAATGGCATTGAAGTAATGAATCTTTTATCGGAACTCAACCAGGAAGGAGCCACTATTTTAATGGTGACACACTCTGCTCGTGATGCTGGTTTTGCTCACCGCACGATTAATTTACTGGATGGTCAGGTAATCAGGGAGAATCGGAATTAAGTTCAGATACCCGTCGATACATTCCAGAAAAAGGCCATATAAAATCAATTCCCATGCTAAAGAATTATTTTAAAATCGCATTTGCCAACCTCATTCAAAGCAGGGTGTATTCATTGATAAGTATATCCAGTCTTTCTATCGGACTGGCTGTCTGTATCTTGTTGCTCCTGTATGTTTCGCATGAACTGAGCTATGACAGATATCACGAAAAATCAGATGATATCTATCGGTTATGCCAGGAGGTACATCCCTATCAGGCACCGGGGACCGCTCAATATTTGGCAGATAATTTACCGGAAATAAAGAGCTTTGCCAGAATATTGCCAAGAGATAATATCCTGGTTAAAGTTGACAATGAGATGTTTAAGGAAGATATGGTGGCCTGGGTCGATGCTGAACTATTTGATATCTTTTCCTTTGAGTTTGTAATGGGAAGCGCAGCAAATTCTTTTCAGCAACCGGGCACAGCAGTTCTCACTGAAGAATCAGCCCGTAAATATTTTGGAGATGAAAATCCAATTGGCAAAATGTTTAAAGTAAGTAGTGAATATGATTATACAGTGGTGGGTGTAATAAAAGATATCCCACAAAATTCTCACTTTACCTTTGACCTTTTTTTAACACTAGCCGATGGGAATATGATGTTTGGTGACGACTGGATGGAAAGCTGGGGTTGGTGGAATTTTCTGATCTACTTTGAGATGTCGGATAATTTTTCCCAGACAGACCTTGAAGCAAAAATCACAGAGTTGATGAAAAGCCATAATGTAACTGGCGCTCCTGTAACGCAATTTACTGTGCAAAACATAAAAGATATTCATCTTTATTCCTCTCATTTTTTAAATGATATTCAACCCCAGAATAGCATTACCTATGTATTGATTTTTTCGGCAATCGGCCTGCTTATTTTGCTAATCGCCTGCTTCAATTATATCAACCTTTTAACAGCCAATGCAACAACTCGTGTAACTGAAATTGGTGTTCGTAAAACTTTTGGAGCTTCACGAACTCAGCTGGCAATGCAATATGTCTCTGAATCGATGATTGTATTCTTTATATCATTTTGTATTTCGTTGATTTTGGTAAGGCTCAGTTTACCTCTGTTTAATGAGCTATCCGGAAAGGAGTTGTCATTTTACTTCCTGGCGAATGTGAATATTCTTATGAGTTTATTGAGTATGATGATAGTCCTGGGTGTCCTGGCAGGTTGGTATCCCGCTTTCGTGTTGTCTTCCTATAGTCCCGTTAAGGTGATGAAATCATCTAAAAGCGGTTTTGGTTCCGGCTTTCAAATCCGGAAAATTTTGGTGGGAGCTCAGTTTACCATTGTCATCGTTTTAATTGCCTGTGCTACTGTTATGCTTCGTCAAATCAGTTTTATACAAGAAAAAGAGCTGGGTTTTGATAAAGAAGCCGTACTTACCAGCATATTTGATTTTGGTGATGAAGCGAAATACAATACCCTGAAACAGGCACTGCTGAATGAGAGCTTTGTTTCCGGTGTTTCTGTCGCAAGCCGTATACCCTCAGGCTCTCTGAGTAATGAGGGGAGAGTGAGGCTGGAAGGTCAGGCCGATGGTATCGCAATTTCATATGTGCATGTTACTTTCGATTATTTCAGAACATTGGGAATTGAACCGGTTCAGGGTCGATTATTCTCGAGTGAATTTAAAACAGACGCCACTGAAGCAGTGATATTAAATGAGGCTGCCGTAAAAAGTATAGGGATACAGGGAAATCCGATAGGGCAAACGCTTAAATGTAATTGGCCTAAATCGGATAGAATAATAGTAGGAATAATCGACGACATTTATTTCGAGTCATTGTATAACAAGGTAAAGCCCGTAGTTTATGTTATTGATTATTCAATGGCTTACCATCTAATTGTCAAAGTGAAGCCTTCTGATTTAGCTGGTTCGAAGAATGCCCTTACCGAAGTTTGTCAAAGTATTTATCCCGATGAGGTCATTGAATTTGCTTTTTTAGACCAGATCCTGGAACAACGCTATCAGAAAGAGAGTAAGACTTTTCAACTTATGGGCTTCTTCGCAGTACTGGCTATTTTCCTTGCCTGCATGGGTCTATTGGGCGTGGCCTCCTTTATGATGGCCAGCCGAACCAAAGAAATAGGAATTCGAAAAGTAAACGGAGCAACAATTTCTGAAATTATGCAAATGCTGAACATAAGCTTTGTGAAATGGATGATTATAGCCTTCATAATAGCAACGCCAATAGCCTATTATGGCATGAACAAATGGCTCGAAAGCTTTGCCTATAAAACGGCACTCAGTTGGTGGATATTTGTTTTCGCAGGATTTATTTCGCTGGTCATTGTATTGCTTACAGTTAGTGGCCTGAGCTATAGCACCGCACGAAGGAATCCGGTAGAGGCATTGAGGTATGAATAAAAAAGGTGAAATGGGAAGAAGAGTCTTTTGACAGCAAATAATGAACGGGATTCCTTGACAAAAATAGAAATTCAAAGAAACAATCATGTTTAAGCACTTTGTAAATATTACCATAAGTAGTATTAAAGAAAACAAGATAAATACACTGATAACCATATTTGGGTTAAGTGTTGGCTTGGCCTGTAGCATAATCATTGCTGTATGGGTAAAATATGAGTTGAGTTATGATAGGTTTCATGAAAATCCACAGGACTTATATAAGGCGGCCTTTAGTTACGACCCCCTGGATTTTCATGCTTACATTTTACCAGCCCCTGTTGCCCGGCATTTGAAGGAAGAATATCCGGCTATTAAAAATACGACTGTTTTTTACCAGTTGAGCAACAAGAAAATAATTCAGGGTGAAAATAAATTTCTGGTAAATGGCAGCTTTGTGGATCCCTCTTTTTTGTCGATGTTTAATTTCCCTTTTACACTCGGATCCCTTTCTGAAGCATTCATACACCCCAACTCTATTGTCCTTACCAAATCACTGGCAGAAAAACTTTTTGGGCAGGCAAATCCTGTTGGTAATACGGTAAAAATGGATGGAGACGAGGATTATATCGTTACAGCAGTCTTAGAAGATATCCCCCAAAATTCGGATATGCAGTTTGAGTTTCTGCTCCCTTTTGAAATGATTGCACAACAATTGAATTCCTGGGATTATAAAATATTGCAGGTATATGTACAACTCAATAAAGGTACTGACTATTCAGATGTTAATAATCAAATAGCGAATGTTATCAACAAATTTAAGCCTGATTGGAATAATCGATTGTATATTACGCCATTGACAGCTTGTCATTTACACGATCTGCAAGGTGGCGGGCGCATACAATACGTCTACATTATTTCAATTGTTGCATTCCTTATTTTAATTATTGCAATCTTCAATATTGTTAACCTGACTATGGCAACCTCTGATGGAAGAATCAAAGAGATTGGTCTAAGAAAAACTTTGGGTTCCAGTAAGAATTTACTCATTGTTCAGTTTCTTTTTGAGGCTCAAATTCCGGCAATGATTGCTATGGGCTTTGCTGTCATTTTTGTTGAATTGGTTTTACCATCTGTCAATAATCTGCTTAATGTAAATCTTGATCTTAATTACAATCTGTTCACAATCATTTTACTGTTGGGATTTGCAGTAATTACAGGATTAATCTCGGGATTCTATCCTGCATCCTTCCTTTCATCACTCAGACCAATTGATCTTATTAAAAAGAATATTCGCCCCGGGGGTTCTCGAAATAGGAACAACTCTTCCTCGAATGCACAGAAACTTAGCCTGAGAAGCGGATTGGTGATTTTTCAGTTTGCATTGGCAATAGTCCTGATAGCAGGAATAATAGTTATTACCAGACAGGTTCAGTTTATGAAGCAAAAAGATCTTGGTTTTAACAGTGAAAATATACTTATCGTACATATGCAAGATCAACTTAAGCGAAAATATGAAACAGCAAAAAATGATTTATTGCTAATGCCTGAAATTTCAAGCATCAGCACTTCCCAGTCTCCTCTAACCATTTGGCAGATGTCTGACATGCCTGTATGGGATGGAAAACAATCTGATAATGTTTTTGATATGGGGATAAATCCTGTGGATTATGATTTTGATGAAACTTTGGGTGTTGAAGTAATTGAAGGAAGGTTTCTCATGAAGGAATACTCAAAAGATGCTGCGGAGGGATTTGTAATTAATGAGGCGGCAGTAAAAGCAATGGAGTTGAAAAATCCAGTGGGGACAAAAATGTCAATTTTCGGTGGAACACCTTACGAGCGAAAAGGGGAGATAATCGGAGTAAATAAAAATATGCATACCGAATCGTTGCATAGCGAAATCAAGCCTTTTGCATATATATATTCTCCAACTGGTTCTTATATGTTTATTAAACTTAATTCTTCAACTAATTCAACAATTGTTCAGACAATTAAAAACAGGATTGAACAAATTGCCCCAGATGATCCCATTGAGCTGAGTTTTCTGGAAGATGATTTGAATAAACTATATTCCTCAGAAGAAACAACAGAGAAATTAATCGGGTATAGTTCACTTATTGCAATTATAATTTCATGTTTAGGCCTGTTTGGACTAAGCTTCTATGGGTTACAGAAAAGGATAAAGGAGATAGGAATCCGCAAGGTCAATGGTGCAGAGGTATCCGAAATATTAATCATGCTCAACAAGGACTTTGTAAAATGGGTTGCCATTGCTTTTGTAATAGCCACTCCGGTTGCTTATTACATAATGAAAAGCTGGCTTGAAAACTTCGCCTACAGAACCGAACTGTCCTGGTGGATATTTGCCCTGGCTGGAGTACTTACTTTGAGCATTGCTTTGCTGACAGTTAGTTGGCAAAGCAGGCGGGCCGCAACAAGAAATCCTGTTGAAGCATTGAGATATGAGTAAGGCAATAGGATTGATTTAAGAAATAAATGTATAATTCTAAATAATCTATTATGAAAAGGAATTTAAAAATTCAAACAACAAAATTCGTGTTATTGTTTGCGGCAATTAGTTTTATTACTCTGAGCTGTACCGCCGAAAAAGAACACACAAACTATCCCGTAGGATTTCGTTACTATAAAGTGCAGGATACCAGTCGGCTTTATATTTACAATCAGGATACTATTTTCCGCCCGATGCTGGTTTATTTTTGGTATCCATCAGAAGATAATACAGATGGGAATAAAATGAGTTTCAAGCAATATGTCGATTTGATTTCTATCCGGGATAATTACTCTAAAGCGAAAGAGGATATCGATAACGAGAGCTACGATTTTATCAATGCCTATGCCGGTTTTGCCAAAGGGAACTTCAAAATAGGATTAAACGCCAGTACAGAAGAAATCCTCGAATCACCAGTAGAAGCTTCCCTCGATAGTCCGCAGGCAAAGGGTAAATTCCCTTTGATTATATACGCTCCCTCAAACAGCAAAACACCAGTACAAAACCATCGTCTCTGCGAACAGCTGGCAAAAAATGGCTTCTTTGTAATTTCAGTTGCTTCCGCCGGAGAAAATTCGATACAAAGGAGGGATCCGGGGAAAAGCATATTGGCACAGGTGGAGGATATGGAATTCATTCTCGATTATATAGAAAATACCGTCCCTGTTAAATATTCATCTATAGGCCTATTCGGATATAGTACGGGAGGCCTGGCAGCAGCCCTGTTTCAAATGAAACATCCAAATGTTAAAGCCGTTTGCTCCCTGGATGGCAGTCAGGAATATTCCTTCTACATCTTCCTTTCCAAATTACAGGAGTTTCGTCTGGAGAAAACCGAAGTCCCTTATTTCATGATGGTCAATAAAGATATCAGTTCTGTATATCCATTTTATAATTCAATAATATCCAGGGATAAACTCGCTGTGCGAATGTCAAACCTGGATCATTTTGGCTTTGTCTCTTTCTGGAGCTATTTTAACAATTGCAAACCGGATTCAATCCAGAATAATTATGCCAGGAGCTATGATTTTATTGCTGACTATGCCACAACCTTTTTTGATGCCACGCTAAAAGAAAATCAGAAGTCAAAAGAAGAATTATTAAGCCTGAGTTCACAGAAGAATGAATTTTCGATAGCAGATCAATTGGATTTTGCACAATCAACGGCATTGATAAATACGTATTTGCAATCTTCTGTTGATTCGGCAATTGCCATTTACAAATCACATAAAGCGGAAGCTTATGACAACTATAATTATAGAGAAGAAGAGATTAGCATGGCCGGCAGAATGCTTTTGGATTATGATGGTAATGCTTCTGTGAAGCTGTTCAAATTTAATATAGAAGAGTATCCCGACTCGTGGCACGCGTATTATGATTTAGGTTTTGCTCATAAAATAAACGGAGAGATGGATCAGGCAAAAGAAGCTTTGCTGAAAGCACAACAAATGAATCCCGATAATATGGATATTTCAAAATTGCTTTCGGAACTATCAAATTAGAAATCTACATTTAGAAGATAAGTTATATACAAGGAAATGGCGGGTGTGTTGGTTCCGGTTTCCGCAACCAACCTCCCCGGGCTTCAGTCCTGCAAATAAGCATTGCCATTTTTGGCGGGGGTGTTCTCCCGACCTCACTGCGATCGGTCGGGATCACTCTCCCTAAGCTTCCGTCCTGCAAACAGAAAACAACCACCATGCTTCGCATGGTCCTTTTTGCTTTCCCGTCACCCTTTTAAAAGCAAGCTTTTAACGGGTTCCGGCAAACCAAAAACCCCCTTGCGGGGGTGCTTGTTTTCTGCCTGATCGTGGAGCTGGCGGGAGTCGAACCCGCGTCCAGGCAAGGCGACCATATGCTTTCTACATGCTTATCCTGCCTTGATTGTCGGGAGTGACCAGGTGGCAGACATCCGAATCACCCCTTATCTCCTTTGATTTCACCGTCAGGCCGGAGAGACCATCAGGCTATCCCTGAATTGCGTGCGCTTCCTGATCGGGTTGGTACTGGGCATCACCGCCCGGGAAACGTCTCGTCCCAACACCTTGTGCCGGGATTAAGCATAACCTACTTAGTTCGGTTACGCAGCAAGAGCGTAGTTATTCTCGCCAGTTGTTGTTTTGAGACACAAGTTAAAGAGATGCGTCACCCTTCTCTGCATGCTTACATACCACCGCGGCTTGCTGTCAAAACCAGGTCAGCCCCATTTGATACATTACGCAACGCAAAAGTACTCATAATTGCGTTACTGTGATAAATATCTGCTCAAAAACCGGGCCGAATTCTTATCTTCACGGCAGTACTCAAACAATCAGATATGGAAAAGAGAGTGAAGGTGGGCATAATCCGCGAGACGAAGATCCCCCCGGACAGGAGGGTCCCGCTTACCCCTGCACAGGTGGTTGAACTGAGAGAGAAATACCCGTTCGTCGACTTCTATGTCCAGCCATCAGACATAAGATGTTACACCGACGAAGAGTATAAATACCTGAAGATACCGCTGCGCGAAGACCTTAGCAACTGTGACATCCTCATGGGTGTGAAGGAGGTTGACAAGAGGGTCTTCATACCCGGGAAAACCTATCTCTTTTTTGCACATGTGGCCAAGAAACAGGATCACAACCGGGAGATGCTACATGAAATACTGGGGAAAAGGATACGCCTTATTGATTATGAATATCTTACCACGGACAAAGGGCAGCGGGTTGTAGCCTTCGGCCGATGGGCAGGCATAGTGGGAGCATATAATGCGCTGAGAGCCAGGGGTATCAAAACCAACAGGTTCAAGCTGAAACCGGCCTATCAGTGTCTCGACCTGGATGAGATGTGGGCCGGCCTGAAGCTGATCCTGCTCAAGCCCGGCCTGAAGATACTGGTAACCGGAGAAGGACGTGTGGCATCAGGTGCCATGGAGACACTATCCAACTGCCACGGGCTGGAGCAAGTGTCACCGGAGGATTTCCTGACGAAGCGATACGAGGTCCCGGTTGTATGCCAGATCGGCCCCCAGCATTATGTAAAACACATTGACGGACGACCGTTCGATTTTAATAATTTCGTTCAGCACCCTGAAGACTATATCTCCGACTTCCTGAAATTCACGAAGGTTACGGATGTGCTTATAGCAGCTCACTTCTGGGATCCGAAGTCGCCTGTATTCTTCACCCGCGAAGATGTGGAGAGGCCTGACTTTAAAATTTCGGTCATAGGCGACATAAGCTGCGACATAGGAGGCCCGGTACCGACAACACTTAGAGCCACCACCATTGCTGATCCGTTCTACAGCTACAATCGCACCAGTCACTCTGAGGAGGAGGCCTTCAAAAATCCTGACAACATCACGGTCATGTCAATAGACAACCTCCCCGGCGAGCTGCCGAGGGATGCCTCCAGCGACTTTGGCAAGCAGCTGATGGAGCATGTTCTGCATGACCTGTTCCTCGACAATGATTCGCCGATGATACAGCGTGCCACCATCACCAGTGCGGGCATGCTTGAGCCGCAGTACAGATATCTTACAGACTGGGTTGCTCCTGATGGTAAAATGCCATGATGCGTATTGTTATCTGCGGACCGGCGCATCCCTACCGCGGCGGCATAGCAGCATATAATGAGAGGCTGGCACAGCAGTTCCTTCAGGAGGGGGATGCCGCAGCCATCTATACCTTCAAACTGCAGTACCCCTCTTTTCTCTTTCCGGGCAAGACCCAGTATGATGATGGGTATGCCCCCGAGGGGGTGACAATTACACGCGCCATCAACTCCGTCAACCCTCTTAACTGGTTTACCATCGGACTGCGCCTGCGACGTACCCGGCCTGATATGCTGATATTGAGGTACTGGCTTCCTTTCCTGGCTCCGGCATTGGGATTCATTTCCCGGATCGTAAGGAGCAACGGGTATACCAGGATTGTAACCATCTTTGACAATGTTGTTCCGCACGAAAAGCACTTCGGTGACAGAATGCTGACCCGGTTCTTCATCAAAAGCATCCACGGAGCACTGGTGATGACGAAGGCGGTGGAGAACGACCTGAGACAGTTCACCACAACCATGCCTTGCGTCATCTCACCCCATCCTCTCTTTGACAATTACAGCGATCCGGTCTCCCGCGCGGAGGCTATAGTGCACCTTAAGCTTTGCCCCGCAGACAGATACATCCTCTTTTTCGGATTTATCAGGGAGTATAAAGGCCTTGACCTGCTGTTGCAGGCGATGGCTGACCCTGAAATACGAAACCTGGGCGTCAAACTGATAGTTGCAGGTGAGTTCTATGAGGATGAGAAGCCATATTTTGACCTGATACATAAACTTGAAATCAGTGACCGGATAATACTCCACTCACACTTCATCAACGACAGGGAGGTGAGATATTATTTTTCGGTCGCATCACTGGTGGTGCAGCCTTACCGAAGCGCCACCCAGAGCGGGGTGACCCAGGTGGCATACCAGTTCAACAAGCCAATGGTTGTCACCGATGTGGGAGGACTTGCCGAGATAGTTCCTGACGGGAAATGCGGTTATGTGGTTGCCCCGGAACCGGAAGCCATAGCGAAGGCTATCAATGATTTCTTCAGCGATGACGAAGAGCGGTTCAGGCCGGGATTGGAAGAGCAGAAGAAATTTTACTCATGGGATAAGCTGACGGAGGCATTGCGCCTTCTGGCGCGGCAGACGGGCAGGGTCAGGCAGTAGTTAAGAATTAAGAATTAAGAATTAAGAATCAGTCACTTAGTTTTTAAGACTTTCGACTTTTGACTTTGCAGACTTTTAGTTTAGTTTCTCCCTGATAAGATAACGGTTTCGGTCGGAGGAACGCCTGTTGACAAGTTCAGCCAGGAAGCCGGTAAGGAAGAAGAAGGTACCTATAATCATCACTGCCAGTGCTATGTAAAAGTAGGGACTGTCAGTAATCAGGGGAGCCCTGAGGTTCTGGTAAACGAAGACCAGCTTTCGTATGCCAAGATAGGCAGCCATGATGAACCCGGTCAGGAACATCAGCGTCCCGAAGGTACCGAAGAAATGCATCGGGCTCTTCCCGAAGCGCGTGATGAAGCTGATGGTCAGCATGTCAAGATAACCCTTCAGGAATCTGTCGAAGCCATACTTGGTCACCCCGTACTTGCGGGGCTGGTGCTGCACTACCTTCTCGCCGATATTCTTAAAACCAGCCTCACGCGCCAGCATGGGTATGTACCTGTGCATCTCGCCGTAGACCTCTATGCTCCTTACCACCTCACCGTCATAGGCCTTCAGCCCGCAGTTGAAGTCGTGCAGCCTGATGCCCGAGAATTTTCTGGCGGTATAATTGTAAAGCTTTGATGTAGTTCTCTTGATGAAAGGATCATATCTCTTCTTTTTCCAGCCGGAGACAATATGATAACCCTCTGCCCGCACCATCCTTACAAGTTCCGGGATCTCATCAGGGCTGTCCTGAAGGTCAGCATCCATCGTTATGACAACATCACCTGAGGAGGCTTCAAATCCTGTCTGCAGTGCAGCAGCCTTGCCATAATTGCGGCGGAACCTGAAAGCCCTGATCCTGGAGTTTTTCGCTGAAAGATGCCGTAGCACCTCCCAGGTGTTGTCAGAGCTGCCGTCGTCAATCACGATCAGCTCGTAGTCAATAGAAGAGGAGACACATACCCTGTCAATCCATCCGGACAGCTCGGGCAGCGATTCAGCTTCGTTATAAGCAGGTACTACAACGGAAAGATCCATTACGCCTTTGGTTCTTCTTCCACCTCATCAAGGAGAGGATTGCCTTTCTTCATTATGAACAGCGAAACGATCAGAGATAATATAAGCCCGTAAAAGATACTGCTGATGGTTGACATCATTGCGGTGAACCAGGGCTTCATCATCTTGGCCTGCATCTCCAGTGCCCTTTCAATGGCTGCTTCAGGCATGCCGCGGGCGATAAACCTTTCTTCCTGCATGGCAAGTGACTTATCAACGAGCCCGGGATCAATGAATGCATAAAGCACATAAATATACACTGCTGCAATCAGGGCTGCGTACACGTTGATAACAACTCCTGCACCTACTGATTTGCCGTATGAGATGTATCCGTTATTGTAATGATCACGGTATGAACGAAGCAGAAAAAAGAGGACAAGAACACCGATCAGAAGGCTTGGCACTATGATCCATGTCTTGAAGGTGAGATCAAACATATAGGCAAGCAGCGAAAGGCCGACAGTGATCAGACCATATATGATACCGTAATTCAGGGTCTCTTTCCAGATTGATCTTTTTTGTTCCATTTCAGGCAGTTTTTGGATTATGAAAACAAATATAATCATTTACTCAAATCAGTGCTTCGAAGAAATTAAGATCCAATATTTGGTACAGGGCCTGAAAGTTTGTACTTTTGTGCGGGGTAAGTCTCATACGACCAGCTCCCTTTGAACTCCCCCAGGGTCGGAAGGCAGCAAGGGTAGAAGGTTGTAGCGGTGCGATATGAGTAGCTTACCCTTTTTTTTACCCCCGCTTTTAAGAAGTTTATATCTTTGCCGTCACTTCGCCGAAACGATGATACTTAAGATATACCCCGAGAATCCCAATCCTGACCATGTGCGCAGGGTCGCCTTTGTACTTGAGCAGGGAGGTATCGTCATTTACCCTACTGACACTATCTATGCCATGGGCTGCGATATCAAAGCCTCGAAGACAATCGAGAAGATAGCACGCTTCAAGGGACTCAATCCGGGCAATCCCGATATGTCGATGATCTTTTCGTCAATGAGTCAGCTCTCCGAATACACCGTCATACATGATAATAACCTCTTCAGGCTTCTGAAGCGCAATCTGCCGGGGGCATTCACCTTCATTGTCCCCGCCAACAACCAGATTCCTGCCATGTTCAGGCACCGCAAGAAGACTCTCGGGATACGTATACCTGACAACAGCATCACTCAGGCGATAGTGAGTGACCTGGGCAGGCCGCTCGTGACAACCTCCATACACGAGGATGATGAAATCATAGAATATATCACTGATCCTGAGCTTATTCACGAGAAGTATTATGATTTTGCCGATCTTGTTGTCGACGGCGGCTTCGGGAGCAATGAGCCCTCCACGGTGGTTGACTGTACCGGGCCGGAGCCTGTCATCCTGAGGCAGGGAAGGGGAGTGCTTGAGCTCTGAAGAGCAGGCAATAGGCAGTATGCAATAGGCAGTAGTGTGAAATTAAGAATTGAGAATTAAGAATTAATAATCAGACTGTTAGGCCGCACTACCTTTTGACTTTCGACTATAGGGACTTTTAACTTTACGGACTTTAAGGACTTTCAGACTTCCTATCGTCTTTCTGATGTGAAAAACTTGTTCAGCTTCTCGAATGCTGACGGGAGGGCGAAGACAACTACCTTGTCGCCTGCCTGGATAAGCGTGTCGCCGGTGGCAATGTAAGGCTTGTAGTTTCGGATCCCGCCACCGACGAGGGCATCCTTTGGGAAATCGATGAGCTTCAGCGGTCCGGTCGTTATACGGGCATTCTCAGGTACATTGTACTCTATTACCTCAGCCTCGGTGCCGGTCATCATCTTTACCTGCGTGACATTAGGGTTCATGGTATGGCGGAAGATACGACTGGCAGTCGCAATCTTCTTGTTGATGATGGTGTCAATACCCGAGTTCTCGGCAAGGTTGATATATTCCATGTTCTCAACCTCGGCGATGGTCTTCATCACACCTATCTTTTTCGCCAGCAGGCATGAGAGAATATTGGTCTCCGAATTACCCGTCACGGCAACGAAGGCATCCATATGCTGCAGCCCCTCCTCGGCCAGAAGGTCACCGTCCCTGCCATCGCCGTTGATAACCAGAGTCTCCTCCAGTTGCTCGGCAAGCAGCCGGCACTTCTCCAGGTTAAAGTCGATCAGTTTCACCTGGCAGACGTGCTGCAGGTTAAGCGCAATGTGCCTGCCGATACGACTTCCTCCAAGGATCATTATGCTCTTGGCTTCAACGTTTCGCTTGCCTGAGAACTTCATCATGTCGGATATCCCGTCACGCGTTGAAATGACAAACGCCAGGTCGCCCTCTTGAAACTCCTCCTTGCCCCGCGGAATGATAGTCATATCATGTCTCTTGATAGCCACTGCCCGGTATTTGATTGATCCGATGGAGTTGGTGACCTCCTCAAGGCTCTTGTTGAGTACAGGGGCATTCTTCTCCAGCTTTTGCACATATAGCGACAGCAGGCCCCCGGCAAAATCCATGAACTCGGTCGTGCCGGTCTCCTTCAGCAGGCTTATCACCTCTTTGGCTGCAATGAGCTCGGGGTAGATCAGGTGGTCAACGCCCATCTCCCTGAAGAACTCCTTATTGGCACGCTCGAGGTACTCCATATTGTCTATCCGGGCTATCACCTTACTGGCGCCCAGCCTCTTGGCCAGGATGGCTGCGGAAATGTTTGTGTCCTCGTAGTGAGCTACGGCAATGAAGAGGTCAGCGTGCTTTTTGATGGCCTCCCTGAGGACATTGATCGATGTTGCGGATCCCTCGTAGGTGAGTACATCAATGGCTGCATCCACTGGCTTGAGACGCTCCGCCTCAGAGTCTATAAGTATGATCTCATGTTCGCTCTGCGAAAGCATCTTCGCGAGATGAGTGCCAACCTCTCCTGCACCGGCAATTACAATCCTCATTTCCGTTTTGATAAAAAACACCGCAAAGTTATATAAAAGAAATGTTATCCGGGGTCTGTAACCTTAATCTTTAGTCCTCTTGTGTCGGCGTGCTTCCTGACCTCTGCCGGCACAACACCATCGACGGAGGGCACCAGCAACAGTCTGCCATGCTGCCTTACCCTGAGCTCCTCTCCCCGGATGTTGTAGACTATCACCCTTTCGTGCTGCATCTCCCGCGCTGCCTTGGCAGTGTTGCAGACAACCAGCAGCAGCATCGCCGCCAGGAAAGGCTTAAGAGTCATCTTTTTAATCCTGAGCAGTGCTGACAGCAAGAGTGCGGAGGCTGCCGTCAGCAGCACCGTCTCTGCTGCTGACAGCCCGACCCCTGTTATCACTCCATGGTCTATCGAACTGATCATACCGGTGAAGGTCAGGGTAAACCTCGCAAGGTGGTCAAGCAGGATGGCAAAGAAGGCTGAGAGAGGGGGGATGGGAGATGTGGCTATCAGGAGCATTGCTAGCATAAGTACAATGAACGAGACGGGGATGATAACTATGTTGCTAAGGAGGAAGAGGAGGGGGAAGATATTGAACAGTCTCACTGTCAGTGCAAGAGTGCCTGCCTGTGCCACCAGTGAAATGGCCGTCATCTGCCAGAACCAGCCGGCTATCCGGTTCTTGAGCCGGAGGAGCCTGTAAAAGGAGCTGTAGAAGGTGATGATGAACGCCACGGCAATGTAGGAGAGCTGGAATCCTGCCTCGAAGAGCACCGCGGGACGGACAGCAGTCAGGATGAAGGCCGAGGCCAGCAAGCTGTTCATTGACGCGGGGGGCCTGTGCATAACCGAGCCTGCCTGCAGGAAGGTAAACATGATGGTAGCCCGCAACACCGATGGCGACATACCCGTGATGAAGGCGAAGCCCCACAGGGCTGTCACAATGATCAGAGCCCTTATTATCCTGAGCCTGCCGCGGAGAAAAAAGAGCAACCAGGAGAGTGCAAGGCTGATCATGCCCACATGCAATCCTGAGACAGCCATTATGTGCATGGCCCCCGACCTGGAGAAGGAGGTGAGGTGCTCCCTGTCAAGCAGCTCCTTGTCGCCGATGGTCAGGGCCGTGACCAGGCCCAGCTCTTCACCGCCCAGTCCTGCATTCCTGAAGGCATCTATCATCCTGTGGGCAACTATCAGTGAAATTTCCCTGACGTTCTTGCGGCCATCAGGGAGGTATTCAATAATGTCAGTCGTGCGGAAGAAGGCTATCTGTTTTATTCCCTGGCCCTCCAGGTAGCGACGGTAGTTGAACTCGCACGGGTTGCCGTTGTTCTCAACCGGTCTCGGCCTGATACGCAGCACAAGCCTGTCGCCAGGCTTCCACGGCCCGGGCAGTGTGTCTCCCATAAACCAGAGCATGATCGGGCGCCCGGGAGCACTGAGGGAGTCACCCTCGCGGGCCAGAATGATTTTTGCCCTTAACGACCAGCTGGCACTTTTTTTCTCAGGATAGTCTGAGAGACGCACTGTAACCAGTTGCCGGCTCTCACTGATTACACCGGGACGGTTTTGCTCCATGACGCGGAGCAAAAAGCCCGTTGAGATCAGAAAGACAATGACAGCCAGGCCGAAGATTGTGTCAGAGAAATAGCTTTTACGAAATAGGCGGAGTGTCATCACAGACAGGGAGAGGGTACCGGCAATCAGGACAAAGACAGTAAGGCGCGGCACAGCTTCAGCCACAATCACACCTGCGCATAACGGCGCATACAGTCTCAGGAAAGGTATCTCCCTGAATTGCACGGGTCCACAGCTTTAGACCCAATAAAGTTAAATGAATTGTTCCGGAAAAGCAACGGCTTTCAGCTACTTCCCGATGGGAAGCACCGTGCGGTAGTCAGCGCTGAACTTACCCTTGCTTATGTCATTCAGCTTGCCCCTGATGAGTCTTCGGCGGAGCGGACTGAGCCTGTCGGGGAAAAGGATGCCGTCGAGATGATCATATTCATGTAGCACCACCCTGGCCTTGTATCCAATATAAACCTCATCGTGGAAGTTCCACTCCCTGTCGTAGTACTGGATACGCAGTTCCGACTCACGGTCAACCTCCTCATGCAGGCCAGGCAGGCTGAGGCACCCTTCGTTCATAGGCACTTTGTCACCCTTGCGTTCGACCACCCGGGGGTTGATGAAGGTTTTTTTAAATTCCTTCATCTCAGGATGATCCTCACCCAGAGGCTCGCCGTCGATAACGAATATGCGCCATGACTTCCCTACCTGGGGAGCAGCAAGACCCAGTCCGTCAGATTTATACATAGTCTCAAACATGTCGGCAATGAAAGTGTCAAGGCCAGGGTGGTCCTTCTCTACATCCTTTGCAATCTTCCTCAGCACCGGGTGACCGTATACGTAAATGGGATATGTCATTCTGTTCCTTTAACTATTGTTTTTGTTCTCCATGCTCCTGAGCCACGACTGAAGGATTATCGATGCGCTGATGCGGTCTGTCAGTGCCTTGTCACGCCGGCCGCTCTTCTTTACACCCCCGTCAATCATAGTCCTCAAAGCCATCTGAGAGGTAAATCGTTCATCAGCCAGGTGCAGGGGCGTCTCCGGGAAGAGCTTCCTGAACCGTGCAATAAACGGATCAATGTACTTTACGCTTTCACTGGGCAAATTGTTCACGGTGACGGGATAGCCTATGACCACATCAGTGACCTTCTCGCGAGGAATATAATCTTTCAGAAAGGCTTCAAGCTCACCTGAAGGCACTGTGACCAGCGGAGAGGCAATGATCCTCATGGGATCGGTTACCGCCAGCCCGCACCTTTTTCTTCCGTAGTCTATTGCCAGTGCCCTGCTCAAATAATTACTCCTTTCCTGGTTCATGTCCGCCCTGCAAAGTTACCGGTTTCGGATAGAAAAAAAAAGAGAGCCGGTTGTTGCCGGCTCTCACTGATCGAAAATAAATGCATTATTCAGTTTTAGGCTCAGCAGCTGCTTCAGCAGTACTGAAATCCATCTGTGCAAATCGCTTGTAGCTGTTATATCTCCATTTAGCGTTCTCTTCAGCCTGTTTGAAAAGGTAATCAGCCTCGCCCGGGAAGTCCTTGAGAAGCGAAGTATATCGTACCTCGGATTTCAGAAAGTCCTGGAACTTACTCCAGTCGGGCTCCTTTGAATCAAGCTGGAACGGGTTCTTCCCCTCTGCCTCGAGGCGCGGGTCAAACCTGTAGAGATGCCAGTATCCTGCTGCCACTGCATCTTCCGACTGCTGCTGGGTCTTGCCCATGCCGTCGCGGAGACCGTGGTTGATACAGGGTGAGTAGGCAATGATGAGTGATGGTCCGGGGTATTCCTCAGCTTCGCGTATTGCCTTGAAGTACTGGTTCTGGCTCGATCCCATGGCGACCTGTGCAACATAGACATAACCATAGGTAATGGCCATCTGCCCGAGGTCCTTCTTGCGTATTTTCTTGCCTGAAGCAGCGAACTTGGCGACAGCGCCTGCCGGGGTCGATTTGGATGCCTGACCGCCGGTGTTGGAATATACCTCGGTGTCAAGCACCAGGACGTTTATGTTCTCGCCTGAGGCAAGGACGTGGTCGAGACCGCCGTAGCCGATGTCATATGCCCATCCGTCGCCGCCGAAGACCCAGTATGATTTCTTCACCAGGTACTTTTTCAGATCAAGGATCTCTTTGCAAACAGGAGCCTTATCCTTCCCGCAGGCGGCAATAACCGCTTCTGAGACTACCCTGCTGGCTTTGGCATTTTCCTTTTGTGCTATCCACTCATTGAACGCAGCCACCGTGGCAGGAGCAAGTCCGCTGTTGATGTTTTCCTTCATCAGACGCTCGATACGCTCCCTGATCCTTGTGGCACCCAGCATAAGTCCGAAGCCATATTCCGCGTTGTCTTCGAACAGAGAGTTGGCCCATGCAGGGCCATTTCCATTCTTGTTGGTGGTATATGGCATTGACGGTGCCGAGCCGCCGTAGATGGATGAACATCCGGTGGCATTTGAGATGACCATGCGGTCACCGAAGAGCTGGGTGATGGCCTTGATGTAAGGTGTCTCACCGCAACCGGCACATGCTCCGGAGAATTCAAAGAGGGGCTGGGCAAACTGTGAGTTCTTTACATTGGTGTACTTGTCAACGACAGTGTCCTTATACCCTACCTTCTCATGCATGTAGGTCCATCTCACGGCCTCTTCAAGCTGTGTCTCAAGAGGCTTCATGATGAGGGCCTTCTCCTTGGAGGGGCATACATCGGCGCAGTTGCCGCATCCGGTGCAGTCATAGACACTCACCTGTATCCTGAACTTGTGGCTCTTGGTGTTGCCGATACCCTGCTTGGCTGTTGTGCCATCCGGTGCAGCTGCCAGCTCCTCATCGGTAAGAAGGAACGGACGGATGGCTGCGTGAGGACATACATACGAGCACTGGTTGCACTGGATACACTTGTCCATCTGCCACTCGGGAACGTTCACGGCTATACCGCGCTTTTCGTAAGCAGCAGTACCGGCGGGGAATGTGCCGTCTTCGCGGCCGACAAATGCACTGACGGGAAGATCATCACCCCTCATGCCGTTGATTACATCAACCACTTCACGGATAAACGCCGGCTTACTGAGGTCGGCTTTATCAGCGGTCACTTTGATTGATGCCCACTCTGCCGGTATGTCTACCTTTGTGACGTCACCGCCGCGGTCTATGGCGTCATTGTTCATTTTGACAATATTTTCGCCCTTCTTGCCGTAGGCTTTTACCACGGCATGTTTCATCTCTTCAACGGCAAGCTTGTAAGGAATGACTTCTGAGACTTTGAAGAAAGCGCTCTGCATGATCGTATTGGTCCTGGTTCCAAGTCCCAGATCCTCCGCAATGTTTGTTGCATTGATGATGTAAAAGCTTATATCGTTCTCTGCCATGTACTTTTTCATATGGTCAGGCAGTTTGGTCAATGTCTCTTCCGGTTCCCAGATGGAGTTCAGAAGGAAGGTGCCTCCTTTCTTGAGGCCCCTCAGCATGTCATACTTGTCGAGGTAAGCCGGTACGTGGCATGCCACGAAGTCGGGAGTGTTGACAAGATAGGGCGAGCGTATCGGCTGGTCACCAAAGCGGAGGTGCGATGTGGTTACACCGCCTGATTTCTTTGAGTCATAGGCGAAGTATGCCTGGCAATATTTGTCAGTGGTATCGCCGATGATCTTGATGGATGCTTTGTTTGCGCCCACAGTGCCGTCGGCGCCGATGCCGTAAAACTTGGCTGAATAGGTGCCCTTGTGGCTTACGTTTATCTCCGGCAGAACCGGAAGTGACATGAAGGTGACATCGTCAACGATCCCCACCGTAAACTGATTCATGGGCTTCTCCTTCTTCATGTTCTCGAAGACGGATATCATCTGTGCCGGGGTGGTGTCTTTTGAGCTCAGACCATAGCGGCCGCCGATGATCAGCGGGCGTGTGTCCCTGTCATAGAACACTTCGGTGACATCGAGGTAGAGAGGCTCGCCATTTGCGCCCGGTTCCTTGGTGCGGTCAAGTACGGTGATGCGTTTCACGCTCCTGGGCAGCACGTTGAAAAGGTATTTTGCCGAGAAGGGTCTGTAGAGGTGAACCGAGATGAGGCCTGTTTTTTCACCTTTGGTTTCAGCCAGATAATCGATTACCTCCTTGATTGTTTCGGTCACCGATCCCATTGCAATGATTATGTTTTCAGCATCGGGTGCGCCGTAATAGGTGAAAGGCTTGTACTGCCGGCCGGTGAGTGCGGATATCTTTTCCATGTACTCATTGACCGTATCGTCAAGGTTGGTATAGAACGGGTTTGAAGCCTCCTTTGCCTGGAAGAAGATATCAGGGTTCTGTGCTGTTCCCCTGGTCACCGGATGCTCGGGATTGAGAGCCCTGTCGCGGAAGGCCTGCAGAGCATCCATATCGACAAGTTTCTTCAGCTCTTCTATTCCAAGCTCTTCGATTTTCTGAATCTCGTGTGATGAACGGAATCCGTCAAAGAAATGAAGGAAGGGGACCCTTGACTTGATAGAGGCGAGGTGAGCAACGCCTGCAAGGTCCATAATCTCCTGTATGCCACCGCTTGCCAGCAGTGCAAAACCGGTCTGGCGCGTTGCATAGATGTCGCCGTGGTCACCGAAGATAGAGAGTGCATGACCAGCAACGGTACGGGCACTGACATGAAATACGCCCGGAAGAAGTTCTCCGGAGATCTTATACATGTTGGGGATCATCAGAAGAAGACCCTGCGAAGCGGTGAAGGTTGAAGTAAGAGCACCCGACTGAAGTGAACCGTGCACTGCTCCTGCAGCGCCGGCCTCGCTTTGCATCTCAACCACCTTTACCTCTTCTCCGAACATGTTCTTCAGTCCGTGAGCTGCCCACTCATCGACATATTCCGCCATGGTGGAGGAGGGAGTGATTGGATAGATGCAGGCGACCTCGCTGAACATATAGGCTATGTGCGATGCAGCCTGGTTGCCGTCACAAGTAATGAATTTCTTTGTTGCCATTTCTGATTATGAATGATTAGTGATCAAATAACCTTTAAAAAAATAAACTGCGAATTTACGGATTTTTTCCGACATTTTATTCGCTGTTCATCGAAATCAGAAACTCCTCGTTGGAGCGGGTCTGGGTTATGCGGTCACGAAGGAATTCCATGGCTTCCACCGAGTTCATATCAGTGAGGTAGTTGCGGAGGATCCAGATCTTGCTCAGCATATTTCTGTCAAGCAGCAGGTCTTCGCGTCTCGTGCTTGATGCAGGTATATCTATGGAAGGGAAGATCCTTCTGTTTGAAAGCTTGCGGTCAAGCTGCAGCTCCATGTTACCCGTCCCCTTGAACTCTTCAAAGATGACGTCATCCATCTTCGAACCGGTGTCGGTAAGGGCAGTGGCGATGATAGTGAGGGAACCTCCGTTTTCGATATTCCTGGCTGCACCGAAGAATCTCTTTGGCTTATGGAGTGCGTTTGAGTCGACGCCGCCGGAGAGAACCTTGCCCGATGCCGGAGCTATGGTGTTGAAGGCCCTGGCAAGACGCGTTATCGAATCAAGCAATATGACCACGTCATGGCCGCATTCAACAAGCCTCTTTGCCTTTTCCTGTACAATGGTGGCGATGCGCACGTGCCTCTCGGCAGGCTCGTCAAAGGTAGAGGCGATGACCTCGGCGTTGACGTTGCGGGCCATCTCGGTAACTTCCTCGGGACGTTCGTCGATGAGGAGGATCATCAGGTAGACCTCCGGGTGGAATTTTGCAATTGCATTGGCGATATCCTGAAGTAATATGGTCTTACCGGTCTTGGGCTGTGCAACTATAAGGCCTCGCTGTCCCTTTCCTATCGGGCAGAACATGTCAACGATACGCACTGACAGGTTGCCTTCACCGGGTCTGCATAAAGTGAATTTTTCATTCGGGAAGAGTGGTGTGAGGTAATCAAACGGCACCCTGTCACGTATGAAGTCAGGAGTGCGGCCGTTTATCTCTTCAACCTTTATCAGTGGGAAATATTTCTCTCCCTCGCGCGGCGGACGGATTGTACCTCTGATGGTGTCACCGGTCTTAAGGCCGAAGAGTTTTATCTGCGACTGTGACACGTATATGTCATCAGGCGAGCTGAGGTAGTTGTAGTCCGGGGAGCGGAGGAACCCGTAACCATCCGGCATTATCTCAAGCACGCCGGTATTGGCAACGATGCCTTCGAAATCGTATGCTCTTTCCCTTCTCTCTTCCCTGACGGGCTCGGGCATAGTCTGATGACCGTTAGCCGCCTCGTCAGTGGCAGGAGGCAGGATCACCGCACTCTCGGGTGCTGCTGCCTCTCCGATGAGGGTGGTATCATCTCCGGTTCCGTTGAACCTGAGCAGATCCTGGTCATTTTCATTGATATGCTCCTCCGTATATAAATGCTTGTCAGGCTGTGTCTGTGCCTGGGGAGGAGTCTGCTGCTGGTGCTGCTGCGGTGGTGGTGGCTGCTGCTGCGCCTCTCTTGCCGGTGCGGGAGCCGAAGGTATCTGCTGCTGGGACTGACGTTCATCATCAGGCCTGTGTTGCGGCGGCTGATCATTATTGTATGTCCGGGGACGCTTACTGCGGTTTTGCTGCCACTTCTGCGGTTGCTGCGGTCTTTGTTGCTGCGGATGTCTCTGCTGCTGCGGTCCCTGCTGCGGTCCCTGCTGTGGACCCTGCTGCTGTCCCTGCTGCGTTCCGGGTTGCTGCTGTCCCTGCTGCTGGCTATATTGCGGGCTTTGCTGCGGTGGTCCCTGCTGCTGTGGCCCCCGCTGCTGCTGTGGCGGCTGCGGCTGATTTTGCTGTGGCCCCTGCGGCTGATTCTGGGGTCGTGGCTGATTCGGTTTCTGGGATTGCTGCTGCGGCGGTTTTTGCTGCCGGGGGTCCTGTGACTGTGGCTGCCTCTGTGGCTGCCTTGGAGGCTTCGGCCCCCTGGGCTGCTGCTGTTGCTGTTGCGGCCTGGGCCTGTCGGCCTGTTTCTGCTGCTGTCCCGAACGCTCCTGCGGCCTCTCGGAAGAGGCGCTTTCACTTCTGCCCGATTTGCGGGCATCGGTTGCATCTATAGCCTGCTGGTCAAGGATCTTGTATATGAGATCCTGCTTCTTGAGGAGCTCTGCCCTCTTAATTTTGAGCTGCTTCGCTATTTCCCGCAATTCGGGAACAAGCATTTCGCTCAGTTCAAGAATATCATGCATGTTTTGAAAATGTGTAGAAAATTAAGTAAGATTGATTTTTTGTGAAGTGGGGAATGAAATTGATCCCGCCGACTGGGTATCCGACTCACGCCGGTATTCCGGTGCAATGTTAAGAATAATATCGTTAATTAGCAAATAACCAGTGTAAAAATAGACAGTCCGGGAAGAAATTTTAATTTATGATCTTAAATGCCATGCAAAGGCATGTTTACAAAAAGAGGCATTTCTCTTGTTTTATTAATAAATTTTTAGTACAATTGTAGGCTTTTGCTTAAAAAAACGGCTGGAATCTTTCTAATAAGTTGTCAATGCGTCAGTTAAAGATAACCAAACAAGTCACCAACCGTGATACTCCGTCTCTTGACAAGTATCTGCAGGAGATAGGTAAGGTTGAGCTTATCTCACCTGAGGAGGAGGTTTCACTGGCGAGGCGCATCCGGGCAGGTGATCATGACGCACTGGCAAGGCTTGTCAAAGCCAATCTGAGATTTGTGGTCTCGGTGGCCAAACAGTATCAGAACCAGGGGATGACCCTGCCGGACCTGATAAACGAAGGCAGCCTGGGTCTCATCAAGGCCGCCCAGAGATTCGACGAGACGCGTGGTTTCAAGTTCATCTCGTATGCCGTATGGTGGATAAGGCAGGCTATCCTCCAGTCGCTGGCCGAGCAGGCCCGCATTGTAAGGCTCCCCGTAAACAAAATCGGTTCCATCAACAGGATCAACAGGGCATATTCAAAACTGGAGCAGGAGTATGAGAGGGAGCCATCGGCTCAGGAGATAGCCGACCTGCTTGAGATAGCTCCTGAAGATGTGAAGGAAGCCATACGCACAAACGGCCGTACACTCAGCATGGACGCCCCGATCAGCTCGGAGGAGGACAACAACATGTACGACGTGATGCAGAACGACGAAACGCCGAGTCCTGACCGAAACCTTATCAACGAATCACTCTCCTATGAGATAGAAAAGGCCCTGAATACGCTTTCTCCGCGTGAGTCAAGGGTGCTGAAGCTATACTTCGGCATCGGGATGAAGCATCCTTTCACCCTGGAGGAGATAGGAGAGGAGCTGAAGCTCACACGTGAAAGGGTGAGACAGATAAAGGAGAAGGCCATAAAACGTATTCAGTTCACCACCCGCTGCCGCATACTCAAGTCCTACCTGGGGTGATAGTTCAATTTAAGATATTTCTCTCATGAGCCACATGGTTGCCGCGTCACTTCTTGCAGCTGATTTTGCAAACCTCGCATCCGAAGTTGAGATGATTAATGAGAGTGTGGCCGACTGGCTGCATCTTGACATAATGGATGGTGTTTTCGTACCGAACATCTCGTTCGGATTCCCTGTAATGGAGGCAGTACGTGATCTATCAACCAAACCGCTTGACGTTCACCTGATGATAGTTGACCCTGACAGGTATCTTGAGCGGTTCAGGGACGCCGGGGCATCAAACCTGACTGTCCATTACGAGACCTGCCAGAACCTTCACCGCACGGTGACGGAAATACGCAGGCTCGGAATGCAGGCTGGCGTGACTCTCAACCCGCATTCGCCCGTCATGCTCCTGAAAGATATACTCCCTTATATCGACATGGTGCTCCTTATGACGGTAAACCCGGGCTATGGCGGGCAGACCTTCATCCCCGGAAGCATAAACAAGATAGGTGAGCTTAGGAGTATGATCGATGAAGGCGGTTATGAAGTGCTGATAGAGGTTGACGGTGGCATAGACCTGCAGAATGCTCCCGTGCTGGTTCATGCCGGGGTCGATGTACTGGTCGCCGGAAACACGGTCTTCTCGTCATCTGACCCTGCCGAGGTGATACGCAGGCTCAGGGAGCCTGTTTAGCGCCGGGCCTGTTCTCATCCGGCCGCGATTAACCCTGATCCAGCCGGGTCTCAATCCATGACCTGATCTTTCCTCCCTCAGAGGCATCAAACCAGGTGATCTCACTGTCCCTCCTCCACCAGGTGAGTTGTTTCCGGGCGTAACGCCTGGTATTCCTTTTAATTAGGCTGACAGCCTGCTCACGCGTTATGAGCCCGTCGAACCAGCTGAACATCTCCCTGTACCCGACTGTGTTCAGGGCGTTAAGACCCCTGTAACGGGTGAGTGACGCTGCCTCTGCCTCAAGCCCCTTCTCGAGCATGAGATCCACCCGGCTGTCTATCCTCCTGTAAAGCTCGTCGCGCTCACGCGTCAGTCCGGCCTTTATTATCCTGAATTCCCGTTCTCTTGTTGGCGCAGTGAGAAAAGAGGAATAGGGTCTTCCCGTGCTTTCAGTTATCTCGAGGGCACGCATGATCCTTCGCGGATTGTGCAGGTCGACCCTGGCATAATGTTCAGGATCAAGCATTTTCAGGGCCATGCGCAGCCCTGCGATGCCTTCGGTATGGTACATCTCCAGGTACTTCTGCCTGACTGCCGGGTCAGTATCGGGGATATCGTCCATCCCCCTGCAAACAGCGTCCATATAGAGCATGGAGCCGCCAGTCATCACCACAACCGGGTTTTCAGCGAAGAGTGAGGGGAGGAGAGCCATCACGTCACGCTCGAAGAGACTGATGCTGTAATAGTCGGTGACAGATATGAATCCGATGAAATGGTGTTTTACCATTGCAAGCTGTTCCTCACCGGGTACCGCGGTGCCGATCTTCATCTCACGGTAGAACTGCCTCGAGTCACATGAGATGATGCTGCAACCCAGTCTTCCGGCCAGGTCTGTGGCAAACTCCGTCTTCCCGACACCGGTAGGGCCAGGGAGAACGATCAGTCTGTTTTTCATGTGATCAGCGGGAGGGAAGAGGCTAATCCTCCTCCTCGTCTATGTTTTCGATGTTGTCGAACTCCGAGAGACCTTCCTCATCGTCCCCTTCAAAGAAGATCTCGTCATCAACAACATCCTCGTCCACATCGTCATCGTCGTCATCCGTGACAACCAGGTTATTGTATTTCTTGCGGGCGACACCGCCGAAGGTAACCTGTTTTGGGGGCAATCCCTTTGAGTTGGTGCATACAGGGTATTCCCTGTCCTCCTCTTCCTTTACCTCGCCCACATATTCTAAAAAGAGAGCCCTGTCATTGAAAAAGTCGAACACATACAGGAGTTTCTGGTTCTTGCGGTAGATGACCTCCTCAAGGACGGCATTCTCCATTGTCGATGAACCGGCGCCCATGTCAAACAGCGTGAACTCCTCCTCCTTTTCCCAGCTCTCTGTTGCCAGATAAAATGAAGCTATCTGCGACCTGTCGAACTCCAGCTCTTCCTGCAGGGCATTATGAAAATCAAGCAGAGTCTGACTGTCGAGAAACTCGAACTCCCGGATAAACGCCTCGTCTTCATCTGTTAACACCACAAACCTGTAAACCATAGGACTCACTTTTTCAACCTGTGCAATTTAATATTTTTTAATATACGTTCACCGTACATAACTTTTTTTTAGAACGAACAAAACAGTATCAATATTATCTGCATAGTCCCATAATTCGGGCTGTTGCGATTTGCCAAAGGAAAGCCGGCCGTGTCCTGTCACGCACTGAAGCATCTTTTCGGACATCTCAGGGCCCTGTTCCGGAGCTTCACCGTCATCATAAAAACTGTAGTGGAGCACTGCCATAGGCGGCGTAAGGGAAGATGATTCCTTCAGCATGACAAATCCTCCGTCAGTAAAGGACTCCCTGTTGACCATCATGGCTGCCTTGTTGTGATCATAATTTACGGAATATTTATAGTGTAAACGAAGAGACTCGTACCTGGTCCAGTGTTGAATCAGGCCTGAGACGTCGTAACCATGGGGCAGGTACAGTTTTGAAACATTGCGGCAGCCCAGGCCGAAGTAGGAGAAGATATCGTCTCCGAGAAGCTCCAGTTCACGGGCTGTTTCCGTGCCGTCCAGTATCGCTATACTGTTCCGGTTCCGGCGAATGATGGATGGATTTTTTCTGAAATAGTATTCAAAGTACCTTGAAGTGTTGTTGCTTCCTGTTGCGATGACCATATCAAAATCCTTCAGCCTGTCTGTGGTAAGCTCGATGGAAGACCTGAATGAGGGTTCAAGGGATGTAAGGGTATCAGTAACGGCCTTTATGAGCAGTTCATCCTTTGTGCTGAGCTTTGCCTGCAGCCTGTTTCCGGTGATCAGTACGGTTAGCAGGTCATGGAACCCGACAAGCGGAATGTTGCCGGCCATCACCACTCCCACGGTGACGGGTTGCCTCTCCTCCTGCAGTTCAGGATAGGCCGAAAGCCAGTGGTGAAGGTTTGGTTCAGTGAGTGTGTTGCCGATGGATGACAGGGCAAGCCTTACATTGTCAGGGGTGAACCAGGGATTAGTGTAGTGCAGGGTCTCAATGAGCCCCGCAAACCTTCCGGCATGTCCGGCAGTCACTCCTGCAGCTCCGTCGCGCATGACCTCCCCCAGGGCCGCGAAGGCCCGGATCCTCTGCTCAGTAAAAAAAATGCCCGGTTTCATCCGGGCAAAGGTATAAAAATGAATATGAGATTCTAAGATCAATTAAGCGCAAAGGAAATTGGCACTGTCATGGAGACCTTTACGACTTTGCCTCCCTGTTTGCCGGGACTCCATTGCGGCATGCCGGAGACCACATCAAGGGCTGCCTTGTCAAGGAGCGGATCGACTTCCCTGATGACTTTGGGGTCTTTCACATTTCCCTGTTCGTCAATAACGAATTGTACAAATACCCTTCCCTGTATCCCTTCGGATGCAGCCTCGGCGGGGTACTTCACGTTCTGGAGCAGCCACTGCGTCAATTCCTTGTATGTTGTGTCATTGCGGAAGACAGGCATCTCGTCCACCACAGAGAACACCTCTTCAGATACCTCGGTCTCCGCCACGGCGGGAGCTGCCTTTTCTGCCGGGGCTGCTTCTTTGCGGGCTTCACTGCGATCTTTGCAGGAAAACATGAAGATGAGTGCAACAGCAAGAGGAATTGCCAGGATCATCTTGAGGGAAGCGCTGCTTCCTGTTCTTTTCTTTGTCATCATAATTATTCGGTTTTTAAGGAGTGATCTCTTTGAAAAAGTGGTTGACAAAAGCGGGACGGGACATCTGAGAACTGCTGATAGTAACAGCTCCTGGTATGAGCGGGGATCCTCGCCGTCAGTAATACATTCGTTGTCAACCTCATATTCATGGACGGCCTGAAGTGACCTGCGCATAAGCCATGCCGCAGGATTAAACCATTGAACAGAGGTGATTATCGCGGTGACCAGGAGATCTGACTGATGTCCCAGCCTGATGTGCTTCATCTCATGGTTTATCATGCGCTGCGCATCGGCGTCTGCAACAGAACTGCTGATGAAAATATGGCCGAAAGCTGAGAAGCAGAGGGGATTGGAAGTCTCGATCACGATTATCTTTCCCTTGCTTCTGGCTGAAAGAATCAGCTTAACAAGGCTAACAGAGCCAGTGATCATTAATGATGCCGATATGATAATCCCGGCAGGATAAAGCCATTGCAGCAATTCAGGAACAGGAGCTGCGCTTCCCGTTGGCCCGTCAGGAGTGATAACCGTTTCAGGCAGCAGAAGGGAGACAAGTCCGCCCGGGGGCAAAATGTTCCCGGATGAGCCAATCCTTATGTTCAGCAGGGGTACGACCGCGGAAAACAACATCGATCCCAGGAGGTAGTACCTGTTCCTGCTGTGGCGGGTGTCACGCTTCAGGGCGATCTCATGAAAGAGCCACAGAAGCGCAAGGCAGATACTGCTCTCAAGAGCATATTCAAGTATAAAGTTCATCAATTTCTCCTTTTATCCTTTTCCTCCTTCTTCATCATCACCATGATCTCCTCCATCTCCTTTACGGTGATGGAATCTTCACGGGCAAAGAAACTAACCATTTTCTGGTACGAGTTTGAGAAATAGTTCCTAACAAAGCTGCTCATCTGCGATTTGCGGTAATCGTCCTTTGATATGACCGGAAAGTACTGGTATGTCCTCCCGTAAACCCTGTAATTAACAAATCCCTTTTCCTGCAGTATTCTTATTATGGTGCTGACGGTTGAATAAGCAGGTCTTGGTTCACCAAACTTCTCAAGGATCTCCTTTATAAAACCCTTTTTAAGCCTCCATAGTATCTGCATTACCTCCTCCTCTGCCCGTGTAAGTTCCTTTATCTCCATGTACGGCTACTTTTAATAAGAACAAATGTATAACTAATAAATTAAATATACAACTAAAAAATTAAATATTATCGTCAGGGACATCATTTTGACTGCGCCGTAACCACAAATAAAGAAAAGATGTATCTTAGTTCCTTATTACATGCCGGAGGAAGAGTGTGAGCAAGTTTACATTATTTTACGAAAACATAAGGGTTGCGTTCAAAGCCATTAAGTCGAACAGGGTAAGGGCTGCGCTGACCATGGCCATCATTGCATTCGGGATCATGGCGCTGGTTGGCATACTGACAGCCATTGACGGGCTGAAAAGCACCCTCACCACCCAGTTCACCATGATGGGGGCAAACACTTTCTCCATTACCTCCCGGTCGATGCGGGTCACGGTGGGCGACAAGCATTACCGGACGAAGAATCATTCGCACATCACTTACCGTGAGGCAACGGAGTTCAAGAAGATGTTCAATGAGCCTGCCTGGGTGTCGGTGTCATTCAATGCCTCAGGACTGGCTGAATACAGGTTCAGGAACAACAAGACCAATCCCAATATTTCAGTTATAGGTTCAGATGAGAACTACCTTACCATTGCGGGTGAAGAGATTGAATCTGGGCGTAACTTCTCGCAGGAGGATCTTCTGGGCAGCAGGCATGTTGTCATCATCGGGCAGGAGCTTGTGCGGTTTCTTTTTCCCGGGGTTGATCCGCTGGGGAAGGAGATTAGTCTGCCCGGCCTGAAGCTGACCGTCATAGGCGTTATGAAAAGCAAGGGCAGCAGCATGATGGGCAGCGACCGTAACACCATTATTCCCATCACCACTGCCAGGCAGTATTTCAGCCGGCCCAACATCACATACAACATAGGAGTGATGCCATACAAGGCAGTCAGCCTCGAAATGATGACGAGTGAGGCAGAGGGGATATTCCGCATCGTGCGCAACCTGGACCCGCGCGATGAGTCCGATTTCAATGTACAGAAGAGCGACTCCATCATCGAGATACTTATGGAGAACATCAAGTATGTCACTCTCGCAGCCACCATTATCGGGCTCATCACATTGTTTGGCGCTGCGGTGGGTCTGATGAACATCATGCTTGTCTCCGTGACCGAGCGCACAAGGGAGATTGGCGTACGCAAGGCCCTGGGAGCGAGAAAATCAGTCATCAGGCAGCAGTTCCTCTATGAATCTGTGATCATTGGCCAGATGGGTGGGCTGATGGGTATACTGGCCGGCATACTCATCGGCAACCTTGTGTCGCTGGGCATGGGATCAAGCTTCACAATACCCTGGGTATGGGTGACAGGAGGTGTTCTTGCATGCTTCATTGTGGGAATGGCATCAGGTTATTTCCCTGCTGTCAAGGCTTCATCAGTGGATCCGATTGAAGCGCTGCGCTACGAATGATTATACGGTTTACCATTCCGGGGCCGATCTGAAAAGGGATTTATTGTCAGGAAAATGGAGATAATTCAGGCAGGATCAAACAACATACCGCGGATCACCTACGATCCGGATGAGGATGTGCTGAGCATCACCGGCCGCTCCATTGCAGAGAGGCCGGAGTCAATCTACGATCCGCTCGGGGAATGGATCAGGATGCACCTGAGCAGGTTCAACCAGCTGAGGGTGGTCATATTCCTGGAATACATCAACAGCGGATCCTCGAAGGCCCTCCGTGATGTGCTGAGAATGATAAGCGGCTACCGGGCTCCTCAGTACAGGATCAGGATCACATGGCTTTACGAGGAGGATGATGAGTCAATGCATGAGCTGGGCGAACACTACCGTGATGCCGCAGGCGTCAACATGGAGGTGCAGATGGTGCTGTGAGAGCACATTATACATTACTCTTAAACATAAAAGGAGAGAGAGGCCTCAGACCTCTCTCTCCTTTTGATAAAATGAAACCTTTTGATTAAAGCGTTTTGGCCATCATCAGAATAAGGTCAACGCACCTGGCTGAATAACCCCATTCATTGTCGTACCATGCAAGTACCTTGATCATCGTGCCGTTTACCATTGTGCTCTGCGCATCAAATATTGATGAAGCTGGGTTATGGATCACGTCAACCGAAACAATCTCGTCTTCAGTATATTCGAGAATACCTTTCATCGGACCTTCGGCTGCCTTTTTAATTGCTGCATTGATCTCCTCCTTTGTGGCTGCCTTCTTCAACACTGCCACGAGGTCAACCAGTGAACCGGTCGGCGTCGGTACCCTTACTGAAATACCATCAAGCTTGCCCTTAAGGTCGGGAATAACCTTTCCAACTGACTTGGCAGCTCCGGTGGTGGTTGGTATCTGCGACAGCGCGGCTGACCTGGCCCTGCGCAGGTCCTTGTGCGGCAGGTCAAGAATGCGCTGGTCATTTGTATACGAGTGAATCGTCGTCATGTAGCCGATCTCGATCCCCCAGTTGTCATTGAGGACCTTCGCAACGGGAGCAAGGCAGTTGGTGGTGCATGATGCGTTTGATACGCAGGTGTGCTCAGGCTTGAGCATGTCATCATTGACACCCACAACTATCATCGCATCAATTGCGTCTTTTGCAGGCACAGTAAGGATAACCTTCTTTGCGCCGTTCTTCAGGTGATCACCATATCCGCCCTTGGGGCTCTCTTTGGAAGTAAAGATACCGGTCGACTCTATGACGATGTCAGGCTTGCTCTCCCATGGTATCGCTGCGGGGTTCTTCTCCGAATGTACTCTTATCTTGTCACCTCTTACGATGATGTTCTGCTCATCATAGGTGACTCCCGGAAACTGACCCTGGGTTGAGTCATATTTCAGAAGATGAGCCAGTGTTTTTGTGTCGGTAAGGTCATTGATGCCAATGATCTCAATATCGGGCCTTTCAAATGCCAGTTTGAATACATTGCGGCCTATCCTTCCGAAACCGTTGATTGCTACTTTAATCTTTGCCATTGTTAATAAGTTAATATGGTTCTTGAAATGAACGACAAAGGTATAAAATAAAAAGGAGAGGTCAAAGACGGGTGAAAATTATTCTCGCGGTTGCCGGCGCAATAACCTGAGCAGGCCGCCGGGATCGAGGGGATCAAGTATCATACCGATTCGGTAACTGACGAATATGGAAGGGAAAAACTGCTTGTTGTCCTCTGATGCCATTATGGGTATTTTCTTTGCAAATGCATGCAGGGAGGCTCCCACCTCAATGGCGTGTGTCAGCCTGTCGTTTTTGCTGTACTCAAAGCTGAAACCTCCGCGGGCATAGAGGCCCGGGTAGAGCTTGATCTCGTCGAACCCCTTGAAGAACGATGCCTTGCTCATTATATCAAGAGGCTGATGAATTGTCATATCAAACTTCTGCTCCTCGATGGTGTAATAGTCATCACCAATAAGAACGATAATCTTGTAGTAGATGGGCTTCGCAAAGAGGAGTGTTGCTCCGCCGCCGCCAAACCAGCTTACTGAAACGCCACCGAGATCACGCTTCTCAAAGATCTCTCTCTGGTATCCTGCCCCGGCTCCGATGGTCCATGTCGAGTTGAGCTTGCCGAAGACAAAAGTACCAGGGCTCTGGAAATAGTAGTTCGAGAGCTTTATCTCCTTCGGGTGCTTGAAACCTTCAACGCTTCCCTCAAGAAAATACCTGTGTGATGGTTTTATCTGGCGCAGGTCTCGATAGATGACCGACCATCCGTCGGAATTGAGGGCACCGCCAATAGAGCGCTCATTGCGCCAGAACATGCGGTCCTGCGGATCAATATCTCCCTGTGCTGCGAGCGGTCCGCAGACAATTAGTAATAATATAACGTGCCACAATCTCATAATCATGATTCCGCAGATTTCAAGACTGGCAGTATGGGGAAAGCGATGTTCAGCCTGCCTGCTCTGTCGTTTCCGTATCGTTGCTGCTGTATGCCGGACATGCTTCACGGTTGCATGAACTAAGCGCGAGCGCAGCAATAAAAGCGAGAACAACTATAAGACTAACTCTTTTCATATTACCTGCCTTTAAGTCTGTGACAAAAATAACTTTATTTTTAAAACAAGATTTGTGCCACAATATTATTTTGATACACAGCTTTTTTTAAACCTTAAACGGATTGAATTGTTATTTGAGAAACTGAGGAACAATGAAATCCCGATTTTATAACATAATATTCTTAATGATAGCTTTGCTTTCAATGGAAAAGGAAATGACACCGCAGGAGAGGCCTGTATATAATGATCTGACAGCTGCCGAATCAAAAATAATCATCAGCAAGTCAACGGAATATCCGTTTACGGGTATTTATGAAAAATTCAACGGTAAGGGGACTTATCTCTGCAAACAGTGCGGCAATGCGCTTTATCACTCTGATGCCAAGTTCGATGCCGCCTGCGGGTGGCCCAGTTTTGACGAGGAGATTCCAGGTGCCGTAAAGCGTATCAAAGATGCCGACGGGATGCGAACCGAGATTGTATGTGCATCATGCGATGGACACCTGGGGCACGTCTTTACAGGTGAACGATTTACTGCAAAGAACACAAGACATTGCGTCAACTCCCTGTCACTTGATTTTGTGCCTGCGGTTCTTCCTGCAGGTAATTATGGCACAGCCCTGTTTGCCGGCGGTTGTTTCTGGGGTGTTGAATACTTCCTTCAGAAAGAGCCGGGAGTGGTGGCTGTGGTATCAGGCTATACCGGGGGCCATGTGAAAAATCCCTCTTACAGGGAGGTGTCCGCAGGAAATACCGGGCACGCTGAAACGGTTAAGGTTACCTGGGACCTTCAGAAGAACTCCTACGAGAAGCTTCTGAAGCTCTTCCTCGAAATACATGATCCTACCCAGGTTGGCAGACAGGGTCCTGACATAGGCGATCAGTACCGCACGGAGATCTTCTACAAGAACAGTGAGCAGAAGAAGGTGGCGGAGAAGCTGCTGGGGATGTTGAAAGCCAAGGGATTGAAGGTGGCAACCCAGGTAACGAAGGCCTCAGAGTTCTATCCGGCCGAGGAATACCACCAGGATTACTATTTCAGGAACGGGAAGGTGCCTTACTGCCATGCGTATACTAAGAGGTTCTAGGCAGTAGAGGGGCGAGCGAGTAG
>CAZHTG010000028.1:0-36418 GCA_964535795.1 uncultured Rikenella sp. | reverse complement strand
TCATTGTGTGATCAGTCCGTCCTTTATCCTGATGGTTCTGTCAGACATCGCGGCCAGTTGTGGGTCATGGGTCACGATGATGAAAGTATGGCCGAAGGTATCGCGCAGCCTGAAGAACAGGTTATGCAGCTCCTTCTTGTTCTCTGTATCAAGGTTTCCGGAGGGTTCATCTGCCAGAATCAGCGAGGGGCTGTTGACGATGGCCCGTGCCACTGCCACGCGCTGCTGCTCTCCGCCGCTGAGCTGCGACGGCTTGTGGTCGAGCCTGTCGCTCATACCGAGGAATGCCAGCAGTTCGGAGGCCTTCGCTCCGGCCTCGGCACGTGATTTACCTGCTATGAGTGCTGGAATGGATACATTCTCGAGAGCGGTGAACTCGGGCAACAGCTGGTGAAACTGGAATACAAACCCGATGTTGCGGTTCCGGAATGAGGCCAGTGCCCGCTGAGAGAGAGACCCCACATCCTGCCCGTGATACAAAACCGTTCCCCCATCAGGCCTGTCGAGAGTGCCGATGATCTGCAGCAGTGTGGTTTTACCGGCTCCGCTGGCGCCGACAATGGCAACAACCTCTTTCTCCCGGACCTCAAGGTCTATCCCCTTGAGTACCTTCAGATCACCATATGCCTTGAGAATACCTGTCGCCCTGATCATTGAACCTCCTTGTTTATATCGCGCGCAGTGTCGTTTATCTCGTCGGAGAGCGGCGATGCAGCCTCATTGATATCCTTGCGCACGTCATCCGTCACATTGGTGACTTCCCGGGTCACACTGTCCGTCACCTCATTGATGTCCCTCCTGACCGAGTCAGTCACATCACTGATGTCCTTCCTTATATCCTGTGTGCTCTCATCAAACTCCCTCTTGATCTCATCAGTGGCCTTCCTCACCTCCCTCATGCCCTTACCCATGGTACGGGCTATCTCCGGGAGTTTGTCAGCGCCAAAGAGGATCAGCACAATTATCACAATGATAATTATTTCCTGTCCGCTTATAAAGAGTAACAATCCCATAAACCTGTTAGCAACTGCCCGGTAAAGGTACTAAAGAAACAATAAAAAAAGAGGAGGGGCGGGCCAATAAATGACTGAGGCTGCCTCAACGGGGCAGCCTCAGGTCAGATGCCGTTAACCGGCTATCTTTTTCTTCTCTGCTTCAGCAGGATGAGCATCGCTGTCAGCCCCTTTCTTCTTAGTCGTTTCATAGAGAACCGGGGTTGAGACGAACAGTGACGAATATGTTCCGAAGACGATACCAAACAGAAGGGCGAAAATAAATCCTCTGATCACCTCCCCTCCGAATATGAATATCACTATAAGTACGAATATGGTTGCCATACCGGTGTTAAGCGTTCTGGCCAGGGTACTGTTCAGAGCCATGTTATACACCTCTTTGGTGGGCCGCTTCCGGTAGATAGGCAGGTACTCCCTGATCCTGTCAAAGATTACCACAGTGTCATTGAGCGAATAACCCACCACTGTCAGTATAGCCGCAATGAACGCCTGGTCGATATCCATCGAGAAGGGCATTATTCCCTGAAGTATGGAATAGAGTCCCAGCACTATTATCACGTCGTGAGCCAGGGCTACCACAGAACCGACCCCGTACTGCCACTTCCGGAACCTGATGAAAATGTAGAGGAACATACCAACCAGTGCAAGTCCAATTGCCCAGACCGCTTTGGAGGCCTGGTCCTTTGCAATGGTCGGTCCTACCGTTTCGGAACTGACAATATATTCATTCACGAAGGTGGTCTGGTCAACGCCGGGGACAAGTTCCTTCAGCCCGTTATAGATCAGGCTGTTCACCTCCGCTGTAGCGCTCGGGTCCTCAACCTTGTACTTGGTGCTTATCTTAACCTGGTTTTCCGATCCGAAGGTCACTACCAGCGGGTCACTTCCAAGCTCGTCAGAGAGCATGTTGGATATATCTACTGTATTTACAGGCTGATCGAACCTGACTACATAATTGCGTCCGCCGGTGAAGTCGATACCCTTGCTCAGTCCCTTAGTGGAAAGAGTGACTATACTGAGTATGGTCAGCGCTATCGAGAAGATATACCCGTACTTTCTTAAGCCCATGAAGTCGATCTTCATGTTGGTCATGAAGTTCTGCGTATAGGGAGCTGAGAATTTCAGGTTTGTATTCTTCTTCAGCAGCCACTCATAGATGAGGCGCGAAATAAGTACTGCAGAGAAGAGTGATGTGATGATACCTATTACAAGTGTTGAGGCGAAGCCCTTGATGGGGCCTGTGCCGAAGTAATAGAGAATCACACCGGTGACAAGCGTGGTAAGGTTACTGTCTATGATAGCTGAAGAAGCGCCTTTGTAACCGTCGGCAATGGCCTGTTTAACCCCCTTGCCTCCGCGCAACTCTTCCTTGATCCTCTCGAAAATGAGCACGTTGGCATCGACCGACATACCGATGGTAAGCACGATACCGGCGATACCGGGTAGTGTCAGAACGGCATTCAGCGAGACCAGCACACCCATCATGAAGAAGAGGTTGACAGTCATGGCAACGTCTGCCACCAGTCCTGCCGAGCGGCTGTAATAGAAAATCATATAGAAGAGAACGATGATAAAGGCGATAATGAATGACTTCATTCCGCTGTTGATAGCCTCTTTCCCAAGTGTCGGTCCCACAACGGTATCCTGTATGATGCGTGCCGGGGCAGGCATCTTTCCTGACTTGAGTATATTGGCAAGGTCTTCTGCCTCCTCAAGTGTGAAGTCGCCGGTAATCTCGGTGTTCCCGCCGGCGATCTCATTCTGAACGCGCGGATATGATCTCACGTAGTCATCTAGCACAACTGCAATACAGCGTCCGATGTTGTCACGGGTCATCCGCTGCCATATCTTCGCGCCTTCTCCGTTCATTGAAAAATCAACCTTGATGTCAGAACCTGTCACCCCGGTAGAGGGGCGGGCTCCGGTAACAACATCACCCGTAAGCGGGGCGCGTCCGTCACGCGTAGAGACCTTAATGGCATGCAGCTCGTATAATGTTCCGGTCTCATCATATTTGTAGGGGTTCTGGCTCCAGTAGAACTTCAGTTCCCTTGGCAGGAGCGACTTCACCTGGTTCATAGCCAGGTAATCGTTAACCCTCGATGTGTCTTTCCCGGCTGCGAAGCCGATCAGGCTGCCCGGTACCGGTTGTCCGTCCTGGCCTACATTCGGCCTCAGGACTCCGAACAGCGGATTCTGACGGGTGAACTCCTCAAGCGTGGAGGCCTCAGCAGCGGCAGCAGTGTCACTGCTGACCATGTCAAGAAGAGACCTGTCGCCACTGGCTGTTGTGTCAGCCGCAGCAGTTGTATCAGCAGCAACAGTGGTGCCCCCTGCGGCAGCCGTATCAGCCACTGCAGCACTTCCTGTGGCCGGCATTATTGTGCGGAGGAATTCATTAGCCTGCATGAGGTATCCTATCACTTCGGAGTTCTCATATGTCTCCCAGAACTCAAGGTTGGCTGTTCCCTGGAGGAGGTCACGTACCCTCTGAGGGTCTTTCACGCCCGGAAGTTCAACCAGGATGCGGCCGCGGGGCTGCAACTGCGAAATATTTGGCTGAACAACACCGAAACGGTCTATCCTGTTGCGCAGAACATTGAAGGCATTGTCAATGGCCGAGTTGGTCTCATTCTCAAGCACTTCCTGAACATCGGCATTGGTAGAGTTGAAGTTGATGAGGTCTTTCAGCTCCACGGTACCAAAGACGGCGGCCAGCCGGGCATTCGGGTCGGTCTCTTCAAATGACCTGACAAACAGGTTGATGAAATCTTCGTTACTCCCCGCCAGCTGTTTCTGCTTTGCAAGCGCCAGGGCATCATTGAAAGTCTTGTCAGTGCTGTAGTTGGAAAGAGCCCTGATAATATCCTCAACTGAGATCTCAAGCACCACGTTCATCCCGCCCTTCAGGTCAAGACCCAGGTTGAGCTCCTTACCCTGTACATCCTTGTAGGTATTGCCAAGGAATCCCCACTGATCCTTAGGCAACGAGGCGATTGAATCAATATACCTCACCTCCTTGTTAAGATCGCCTGCCGCATATACCCTGGCCTCTTTCTTCACCTTGTATGATGCCACTGTGAATGAGAGCTGGTAAACGCAGACAAGGGTCAGGGCAATAGCCAGAGCTGAAATTAATCCTTTGTTCTGCATCTGTATCCTCTTTTAAATTTAATGGTTGTGTGTGATTTGCTTAAATAATACGAGGCGCAAATATATAACTTTATTTTCTTAAAGCATATTATAAGAAAGCAAAACTGCCGGCTCACGCCGGCAGCCTTTGTCTATGCCTTTTTCAACTATTCGACAAGCTTCTCGTAGTCGGTCTCAAGCGGCTTGCGGTTTATGAAATCAAAGAGCGTCAGAGCTCTCATGTTGTAATAATATGTCCAGTAATTGTTCAGGGCCTGGATGTAGTTACGCTTGTTTTGGTCCTTCTTCGTGTCAGCGTTATTCAGTTCCAGAACATCTATTTTTCCGATGAGGAACCGCTGCTTTGTCACCTCGAACATTTTGGCGGCGACTGTATCAGACTTGGCGGCGATCTTCACCTGGTCATCCTGCATGTTGAAGAGCTGCACGTCTAGCAGCAGATTCTGCTCAAAGTCTATGCGTGACTGCTCAACCTGAACCCGTGTCAGTTCTTCGCTAGACTGTGCCATCTTATACCTGCCGCGTCCCTGTCCCCAGTCGAGGATCGGCAGGGTAAAGCCCACCCTGACAGTCTGTTGCTGGTTGGGCTTGTCATATGCCATCTCCAGCAGCGGGTCCTGGTCACGCAGACCGTATGAGGCAGTGAGGTTGGCATTGAGACCCTTTTCGGACTTGGCCTGTGCTACTGAGCTCTGTGCTTCCACCAGCTGCCTTTCAAGGGCGATAAGGTCAGGATTGTTTTCCTCAGCCAGTTTCAGCACCTCGGCAACCTCCACCTCCAGTGCCGGTATCTCACTCGGGATGAAAAGCTCCAGCCTCACAGTCTGGTTGAATCCGAGGAAGGATCTCAGCTTCAGCTCCCTGTCGCGCAGGTTCATCTCGGACTCATTGATGGCCGTGCCGGCATTGAGGTAAGAGAGTTCCATCTGCAGCAGCTCATCTTCCGCAATGGTACCAAGGTTATACCGTCCAAGGGCTATCTTATAAAGCGTGTCGGCATTTTGCATATTCGTTTCGGCTATCTCCCTGTTTATCTGGGCCTGGGCCAGGTTGAAGAAATTCTGCACTGCCATCATGTGCACATTCTCAATATCCCTCAGGTAGGCTTTTCTGGCCTCTTCATACTTGAGAGGTTCAATCTTCTTCTGCCACCTTAGCTCATTGTATCTGAAGAGAGGCTGTGTCAGCCTCACGTTCAGAGGAGATGTGATATACCTCTCTCCCGCAGTCTCAAAATTCTTTTCGTATGTCAGGTCTGAAAAAAGCGATATGGACCCGCCGGTCAGGCCTATATTCTGGGCCAGCGACAGGTTACCCGAAGTCTGTAAGACGTTGGTGGATGCGTATTCCCACTGCTGTGCCACCGAGTTCCATACCCTGCTGTAGGCAGTGCTGTAGTCGGGCAGGTTCCCCGCAAGCGTCAAAGAAGGCCGGTATTCAGCCACAAAGGTGCGGTACTGCCAGTAGCTTGCACGAAAACGGTGCTTGGCCATAAGGGCATTGGGCGACTGTTCGGCGGCAAGGGTCACCACATCGTCAAGCGTCAGGCGCTTAACCTCCTGGGACATTAAAGAAATACTGAACAGAGAAAACAATAAAACAATAAATGACAGTTTCTTTATGCTTTTCATAGCTGTATATTATTCATAGCGAAGTGATTCAATCGGGTCTCTCTCTGAGGCCCGCTTGGCCGGTGAATATCCGAAAATGACCCCTACCGCAGCTGATACGCCGAAGGCTATAACTACGGAGAATAACGAGATAATTGTGGTAATGCCGGCTATTTCCTGAATGGCGACAGAGAGTATTATTCCGATGAAAACACCGATAAAACCGCCGGTGACACTTATCAGCACAGCCTCTGAAAGGAACTGCACAACTATATCCATCTTCTTGGCGCCGATAGCCATCCTTGTTCCGATCTCCTTGATCCTCTCCATCACCGATGCGAACATGATGTTCATGATTCCGATGCCCCCCACAATCAGCGAGATGCTGGCTATGGCTCCGAGCACGATATTGAATATGTCCTTGGTCCTCTGCTGCTGCTTCAGCAACAGTTCCGGTACGGTAATCTCAAAATCCTTGACGCCCGAATGCCTTCTCAGCATCATCCTGCTGAGCACCTCGGTTGTCGGGGTAAGCTGCTCTGTCTCCTGTACCTGAACCACTATCTTGTCAAGCTGGTTGTAATTGGTCTCGCTGGTTGATGCGTTGGAACTGCTCACTACAGCCCTCGAAATATGAATGCCTCCTCCGAAGATCTGCATCGATGTGGCCTGAGAGGCAAGCTTGGTATTGACAAGGGCCCTGTTCTGATACCTCATAAGCATGGTCTTTATGGGTATGTACACATTGTCATTGTATACGTTGACCCCCTGCTCTTCAAATCCCGTCAGTGAGACGTTTGTTTTCTCAAGTACGCCTATGACCTTCAGCCAGACGTTGTCAAACTTGAGGTACTGTCCGATAGGGTCAACCTGGCTGAAGAACTTGGCCCTGATATTTGCGCCTATGATGCAAACCTGTATGCCGTGTTCCTCCTGGTAATCGTTAAAAAAGACCCCCTGTGAAATGGGCAGGTTATAGAGATCGAAATAGTCATTTGATACACCAACGAGCTTGGCAGTATATCTCATACCGCTGAGCACGATGGTTGAATTGAATGAGATCTCGGGACTGATCCTTTTAACTGCCGGTATTGTACTGCGGATTGCCTCCACGTCAAGAAGGGTGAGGCCCCTTGAGAATTTGTTAAGCTGCATCTCCCCCTCCTCGCTGTCTGAGCTTTTATCCTGAACTATCGGACTGATCAGGATGTTGTTGACACCGACCATCTTGATCTGGTCAAGTATCTCCTGCTGAGCCCCCTTGCCTATCGCCAGCATGCTGATGACTGCAGCCACCCCGAAGATGATACCGAGTGCTGTAAGAATGGACTTCAGCTTGTTTGACAGGATCGACTCAACAGCGATGCGTATATCGTGGCCGTATCTTTTGAACATATTATTTCTTCGTTATTTATCTCTTTGAATCCCGGATAAAACTACTGGTTACGGATAACCACCCGCTGCTGCGTTGCGGTTGTGTCGGTCCTGGTGCCGCCGGTCCTGCCCTGCCCGGATCCCTGTGCGCCGGCGCCTCTCATCTGACGCATTGATTCGCGCTGCTCGGGAGTCAGGTTTTGCATGTACGCACGCATCTGCTCCGGGGTCATGTTTGAAGGTATCATTCCGGCACGCGGATTAGCGTTCTGCTGACGCTTCTGCTCCTCAAGCTGTTGCCTTTTGCGATCTTTAATGGCAGCAATGAGTTCCTCGCCCTGCAGTTTGAAATTTTCCGCGTCAGGCGGGATGGAGAGAAAGAGTTTCTCGCCCTTTTTCAGACCCTGCTCAACAATGACGTCATTTTCATTTGATTCACCAAGCATCACTACCTGGCGTGAGCCATCCTTCTTATAGACAAAAGGTATACTGTCTGCAGTGGCAAATACAGTCTCAAGTGGAATATATGTCACATCACTGAACGTCTTTGTGATGATCTGGTTTCCTGTGGTCATCGAAGGCCTGAGGATGGGATCTGAACCATCAACCTTGGTGATGACCTCGAACACCTTGGCATCAGTATTGGGCAACTGCTCCCCGATATTGGCCACGCTTAAAACAACCCCTGTATATGACTTATCAGGGAATGCATCAACTGAGAGCCTTACCTCCTGCCCTGCTTTCACCTTGCTTACATCAATTTCATTAACATAAGTCTTTGAGATCATTGATGACAGGTCAGGCAGTGTTGCGACTACCGGGTCCCACGGACTGATCTCGGATCCTACCTTCCGTTTTGCACCGTTCCATTCCCTCTTGTAAATAACCATACCGGCTGACGGGGCCTTGATCACGAAGTTCTTGATTATTTCCTGCATTTCGGCAACTTTTCTTCTTTGCTTTGCCAGCTGAAGCTCGGTTTCCCGTATATCCGCCCTGGCCTGTTTTACCTTGAGATCATAGTTGCTCAGAGCCTGCTCATAGGCCCTTTCGGCCTTGTCAAGCGAGATCTTTGCCTGCCTGATGGTCGTAGGAGGTTCATATTTTGACTGTTCAAGCGTGATCTGTGCTTCCTCCATGTTGAACCTGAGATTGACAAGGTCATCCCTTAAATTACCCAGAGAGATGGTAGTGTCAAGCTGTTTCTTCAGGAGTTCAGTTTCAAGTGATTCCTGCCTGTCAAGCTCATCCTTGAGTGAGTTATCGACACTGGAACGGTCAAGGGTGGCAACATATTCACCCGCCTTGACCTCTGTTCCCTCCGGAACAAGGTCCTGTATCTTGATGCCCCCGAACCTCATGTTCCTGCTGGCGAGGCCCTCAGGCCCCTTGATGTCAGTCGAAACCTCGGCCTGCAACTCCCCGGTTGTGGTAACTACTATTTCAAAATCACTCTGCTGGACTTCGGCAATCAGGGTACCCATATCTCCCTTACCTGAAAGTTTGCTGATCACGATCATGGCAATAATCGCCACTGCAACAACGATCGCGGTAATGATAATCGTCCTTTTCATATGCGGATTTTTCTGTGTGTTTTAATTAAGCCGTGAAATTATTACAAATTTAGGCTTCCAAAGCTTTTATTAAGGAAACATTAACTTTCATTAACTTAACAATATGGTTATTAACAAAAACCGTTCAACAAATCCTGAAAGCACCTGGTCAGCCTAAAGTTTTAGAGATTTTTAACAATGACCGTCACCTCAGCTGCCAGTTTTTCAGCCTTTTCCTTCTGCCTATCCTCTGCATAGATTCTCAAAATGGGTTCCGTGTTCGATTTCCGTATCTGGACCCACCCTGTCGGGAAGTCAAGCTTGATGCCGTCACGGGTGTCAGATACCGCCTCAGGGTATTCACGCTTCAGCACTGTGTGCAGATTTTCAAGGTCGACGTCGCCGTCGAGTTCAATTTTTGTCTTTGCGATGTAGTAATCAGGGTACTGGCGCCGCAGTTCACTGCAGGTCATCTCCTTTCTGGCCAGGTGAGTGAGGAACAGCGCTATCCCGGCCAGAGCATCGCGGCCGTAATGGAGGGCAGGATAAATGACGCCGCCATTCCCCTCACCCCCGATGACCGCCCCGGTGCGCTTCATCTCTGCCACCACGTTTACCTCTCCAACGGGCGCTGAGCTCCATGTGCACCCGTGACTCTCAGTCACGTCCTTCAACGCCTTGGTAGATGACATATTGGAGACCGTGGGACCCTTATTGTGCCCCAGTACAAAATCGGCAACCGAGACGAGAGTGTACTCCTCGCCAAACATTGATCCGTCTTCACATATGATGGCCAGCCGGTCAACATCCGGGTCAACCACAAACCCGAGGTCTGCGCCCTGTTCCTTTACAGTGAGTGAAATTTCCCGGAGATGTTCCGGGAGGGGCTCAGGGTTGTGGGGGAAGAGACCCGTGGGCTCGCACCATAGCTTAACTACCCTCTGGACGCCCAATGCCTCGAGCAGGAGAGGTATGACAAGGCCTCCCACAGAGTTTACGGCGTCAACAGCCACAGTGAACCCCGCCTTCCGAATTGCTTCCCTGTCAACCAGGGGCATGTCAATCACCGCCTGAATGTGCCTCTCCGTCCAGCTGTGATCAGCGGACTGTAACCCAAGATTTTCGTAAGTAACATACTCATAATCTGTTGCTTCAGCAAGTGCCAGCACCTCCCTGCCGTCGCTGTCGCTGAGGAACTCGCCTGCCTCGTTGAGGAGCTTGAGCGCGTTCCACTGGGCAGGATTATGGCTTGCTGTCATGATGATGCCCCCTCCGGCTTCCAGTCCTGTGACCGCCATCTCAACCGTTGGCGTGGTGACAAGACCGGCATCGACAACATCAATTCCCACGCTGCGCAGCGAGGCGTTGACCAGTGAGGCAACCATCTCTCCTGAAACACGGGCGTCCCTTCCCGTCACAACCTTCAGTGGTCCTCGGCCGCGGCGCCTGAGCCATGTTCCGTAGGCTGAAGCAAACTTTACAATGTCTATGGGGGTCAGTGATTCACCGGGATTCCCTCCTATGGTTCCCCTGATGCCGGAGATAGATTTTATCAGAGCCATGCCGCTGTATTTTTATTCATCTGCAAAGGTGCAAAAAAGATCGGGGAGAAAACCGGTAATTAGTTGTAAATTTGCACCCTGAAAAAGAATGACGATGGAAAAAGTACCGGCAAAGCCGCCAAAAAGAAGATCCGTTAAACCGGCTGCCGAAAAGGATGCAGGCGACAGGAAGAGAAACCTGAGGCCTGCAGACGAAAAGCCGGCAGGCGACAGGAAGAGAAACGTAAAGCCCTCTTCCCGGCCGGCTGCAGGAGGAAGGAAGAAAAACGTGAAGCCGGCTGCCAGGCCGGCTGCCGAAGAACCGGTAAGGCTGAACAAATACATTGCCAACAGCGGCGTATGCGCACGCAGAGAGGCTGATGAGCTGATAAAAAACGGGTACATCTCCGTCAACGGAGTAAAAGTGACAGAGATGGGCCACAAGGTCAAGCTCTCTGATACTGTTGAATATAAGGGGAAGAGACTGGTGCCGGGCAAAAAGGTTTATATCCTGCTCAACAAGCCAAAGGGATACGTTACCACCGTTAAGGACCCGCATGCCGATGTCACCGTCCTTGACCTGGTAAAAGATGCCACCACCGAAAGGATCTACCCGGTGGGAAGGCTTGACAAGTCAACTACCGGAGTACTGCTGCTGACAAATGACGGTGACCTGGCAGGGAAGCTTACACACCCAAGTTACGGAGCCAGGAAGGTGTACCATGTCTTCACGGACAAGGAGGTTACAAGGCATGATATGGAAACCATCGTCAGCGGGGTCACTCTTGATGATGACGGCACAGTAAGCGCTGATGCCATCTCCTACCCTGAGCCGGAAGACCATACACAGGTGGGGCTCGAGATCCACTCCGGGCAGAACAGGGTTGTGAGACGGATCTTCGAGAAGTTCGGGTACCGGGTGAGGAAGCTCGACCGCGTCAGCTTCGCCGGCCTGACAAAAAAGAACCTTCAGAGGGGCCACTGGCGGCATCTGACAGACAAAGAGGTCAGCATGCTCAAGAGAGGCATCTACAAATAGATCATCATCTCAATGGAACACAGATCGGGATTTGTAAACATACTGGGCAACCCCAACGTAGGTAAGTCGACATTGATGAACATCCTTGTGGGGGAGAAGCTCTCGGTCACCACCCCGAAAGCCCAGACCACACGGCACAGGATCATGGGCATACTCACGGGCGAGGGATACCAGATAGTCTATTCCGATACTCCGGGAATCCTGAATCCCAAGTACAAACTGCAGTCGGCGATGATGAGATCGGTCGAGTCGGCCCTTGACGATGCCGACCTGATACTCTACGTCACTGACGTTGTTGAGACAATTTCAAAGAACGGGGAGCACCTTGCACGCATTCTTGCCTCCCCGGTACCAAAGATCATTGTGATAAACAAGATCGACCTTTCCAACCAGACTGATCTTGAAAACCTGGTCGACAGATGGAGCCAGATGGCGCCCGGCGTTCCCGTGCTCCCTGTTTCGGCAATAAAGAAATTCAACACAGACCTGCTTCTCAGGGAGATCATCTCACAACTCCCTCAAGGACCTCCGTATTTCCCTGAAGATCAGCTCACCGATCGATTTGACAGATTCTTCGTGACAGAGATTATCAGGGGGAAAATATTCGAGACTTACCAGAAAGAGATACCCTACTCGGTTGAGGTGGAGATAGAGAGCTACCATGAGGAGCCTTCCATTAACAGGATCTCCGCCGTCATCTATGTTGCCCGTGACAGCCAGAAGGGAATCATCATCGGACATAAGGGCTCGATGCTTAAAAGGGTCGGCACCGCAGCAAGGAAAGATATGGAAGAGTTCCTCGGGAAAAAGGTGTTCCTGGAACTATTTGTAAGGGTAGCACATGAGTGGCGGGATAATCCGCGCATGCTGAAGAAATTTGGCTACCTGTAGTTTTAAAAAATATTATGAGCAAGATAGCAGCAATAGTAGGCAGACCCAACGTTGGCAAGTCAACTCTCTTCAACCGTATGACGGAGAGCCGCGCAGCGATAGTGAATGAAGTGAGCGGTGTTACACGCGACAGGCACTACGGCAGAGTGATATGGAACGGTGTTGATTTTTCAGTAGTCGATACCGGCGGTTTCGTCGAGAACTCCGATGATGTGTTCGAGAGTGAGATCAACCGGCAGGTTAAGCTGGCAATCAGTGAGGCTGACGTGATCATATTCATGGTGGATGTCGAGGAAGGAGTCCATGAGCTCGACAGAGCGGTTGCGGAAATGCTGCGCAAGGTGCAGAAAAAGGTGATCACGGTTGTCAACAAGGTGGATAACAACAAGCGCCTGCTCGATGCTCCGGAGTTTTATGCGCTCGGGCTGGGTGACTACTTCACCATAAGCTCAGCCAACGGCAGCGGTACCGGTGAACTGCTTGACGAGATAGTGCGTCACCTGCCCGTAACGGTTGATGAACCTGAACCTGAGATACCAAGGGTTGCCATCGTCGGCCGCCCCAACGTAGGCAAATCATCGCTGGCAAACACCCTCCTCGATGAAGAACGAAACATTGTCACCCCGGTTGCAGGCACAACACGCGACTCAATCCACAGCCTGTACAATAAGTTCAACACCAGCTTCCTCCTGATTGATACCGCAGGGCTCCGTAAAAAGGCCAAGGTTGATGAGGATATAGAATTCTACTCCATCCTGAGGGCTATAAGGTCTATTGAGGAGAGCGACCTGTGTCTTTTACTCATTGATGCCACCCGCGGCATTGAATCGCAGGACCTCAGCATCCTCAGCATCATTCAGAAGAACAACAAGGGAGTCATCATACTGGTGAACAAGTGGGACCTGGTAGAAAAAGACCAGCACAGCACTAAGCATATCGAGGAGGAGATAAGGTCACGCACCGAGCCGTTCACCGATTACCCGATACTGTTTATCTCAGCAATAACCAAACAAAGGGTGCACAAGGTGCTTGATCTGATCATCGAGGTCTATGAAAACAGGAGAAGAAAAATACCCACTTCAAAGCTGAACGAGGTGATGCTTAAGATAATAGGTGAAACCCCTCCTCCCTCGCTCAAAGGCAAGCACGTCAAGATCAAATATGTTACCCAGATCCCGGCAGCATACCCGACCTTCGCCTTTTTCTGCAACGTCCCGCAGTATGTCATGGAGTCTTATAAAAGGTTCGTTGAGAACAGACTCAGGGAGAACTTCCAGCTAACCGGCGCACCGGTGAAGATCTTTTTCAGAAAAAAATAGGTAAATTTGGTGTGATTTTTGATGGATGAAGAATCCGGAGAGTAATGAAAAGGTCAGTTTATATAATAATTGCAGCAGCGGTCATAATGACCGGGTCATGCAAACCCATCGGGAATCTTCCTGATGAACCGTCAATTGAATTCAGGACCTTCACTGTCTTTGACACGATAGACATACTTGGTAACCCTGCCAAAGCCGGCGCTCTCAAATTCTACTTCGAAGACGGCGATGGCGATCTTGGACTTGATGCACCTGCTGATCCCGGTTTCGACACTGAGAGCAACCTCTTTCTCAGACTTTACCGAAAAACCGGGAATAGCTTTGAGCTTGCAGGGCCGACTGATCCGCTTTATCCCTCAAATTATCGCATACCTTACCTTGAGGCAGAGGGTCAGAACAAGATACTCAAAGGAACCATTGAAGTGACGCTGATCTATTTCCTGTACGGTACCAGCGATACACTCTATTACGACTTCTGGATAAGGGATCGCGGGGGGAATGAGAGCAACACCGACTCCACCTGTGTCTTTGTACTTACCGAAAACGGGACCTGCGGAACGGATTGATCAGACCCTGAGTCCCATAAAAAGGACATCATCAACCTGTTCATTGTCTCCCTGCCATTCAACAAAGAAATCTTTTACCTGCTTGTTCTGCTGCTCCATCGGAAGGGGTGCAATCTCATCAATAAGACTCCGGAGACGGCTGATCTTCATCTTTTTGGCTCCATGTCCGCCAAACTGGTCACAGTAACCGTCGGTGAAAAGATATACCACATCTCCCTCCCTCAGGTGATACTCCTGGTCGTCATAGAACTTTTCGGTCACTGACTCTCCACCCACTGATGAACGGTTACCTCTTACATAATGCTGCTCTCCGTCAATCACAAGTATCACCGGCCGCATGGCAGAAGAGAATACCAGCTGCCTCGTTTTAAGATTGAAATCGCACACCACTATGTCCATGCCATCATTTGAGGCCTCCACCTCCTGGTTCTGGTTCAGGGTGGAAAAGATCTGCCTGTCAAGTTCATGAAGCACCTGCGAGGGCCTGGTGATCTTTTTGACCGTGATTATATCCTGTAGCAGTGCCGTGCCTATCATTGACATGAAGGCTCCCGGAACCCCGTGACCGGTAGAGTCGGAACAGACCAGGACAAACCTGTCCTTGTCAATCCAGTCAAACCAGTAGAAGTCACCGCTGACGATATCGCGGGGCTGAAAAAAGACGAAAGCCTCCCTGAACACCGATCCCAGCCGTGCGGTATCGGGCAGCACGCTGCTCTGTATTCGTTTGGCATACTTGATGCTCTCGGTAATGTCCAGGTTTTTCTGTGCAAGCTCCTCCTTCTGCTCGTAAACCTCAGCCGTTCGCTTCTGCAATTCGCTCTCGAGGTGCTCGCGCTGTTTCCTGTGAGCCCTCTCCCTGAGCCTGATGATGATATATACCATGGTTGCCAGCAATGCCAGTACCGAGAGTATGAACCACCACTTCCGGGTAAAGGGATTCTCTATCACTATGCTGAATGAAACGGTGGCGGCGTTGTCAGGGTCATCGCGGGTCAGAGCCTCAACATTGAACCTGTAATGACCGCTGCTGAGACTGTATGTCACCGAAGACCGGTCAGCAGTCACATCACCCCATTCCTCATCGACATTCTCCATCCTGGTCCTGAAAACGACATTGAGCGGGTCACGCAGTGAGATGCCGGCATAGTTGACCCTGACTGAATATGATGACCTGTAGGGAAGATTGTATGACTCGCGGTAAGGGTATTCGACGCCGTTGATCACAACCGAGATAATGGCTGCCTGCGGTGGCACGGAAATCTCCTGTTCCATGGCAGGGTTATAGGCCACGATGCCTTCGGTGGTACCGACATAGACAGAACCATCGGCCGTCTGGGCCATTGCATTTGCCATGCATTCACCCCTTACTCCGAACTCCGTGCTGAATGACCTGACATAACCGGTGGCAGGGTTGATGATTGAAAATCCCTTTTCATGCCCTGTCCATATCCTGCCGTCGGCAGCAATAAGGGTGCTGTAGCAGAAGTTGGTCAGCAAACCGTCAGCCACGGTATAATTGAGCAGTGTGTCACCGGCAAAGAGGAAGAGCCCGTTTCCGTAAGTCCCCGCGCAGATGGTACGGTCAGCTGCGACTGATATGCTTCGGATGTCAGTGACCATGGCCCCTTCCATTACCATGCCTTCGGTACGTACGCCACCGGTAACATGTATATAGCAAAGCCTGTCACTCTTTGTAGCCACAAGCACCTCTCCCGCCCTGTTGACAACCACCTGTGCAACGTTGTTGTGCGGAAGCATCTCCCAGGTGGTATAAGCGGCTTTCTGTCCTCCCGTTTCCCTGTCAAGCAGCACCACCCCGTCAAGAGTGGCGATCCAGATGTTGTCTGTCTCAACAGCAACGGAGTTGATGCGGTTCTGCCCGGGGTTCCCGGAGCGGTAGAACTGCTTCAGTAATCCGTCAGGTTTCATAACCCACAATCCGTCGCTCACTGTTCCTATCAAGATGTTTCCGCGGTCATCAGTTGCCCACGAGACAATGCCCGACCCGCCAGTTCTGCCGGAAAGGGGGCGGTAATTCGAGAAGCTGCCTGTTCCGGGGTTGAAGTCGTATAGGCCGTTCCTTGTGCCCATCACTACCTGGTCTCCGATAGTCCCGATAAAATTTATCTCCATGTTTGCCTCAGGCTTATGGAAGGAGAATGCGTTGGTTGTCACTGCAGCCAGTCCGCTGTTGTAAAGGCCGATCCACAGGTTCTCCTCACGGTCCCTGAAGATGGTCCGGATGTTGTTGTCAGCCAGTCCTGACGCGATATCATACACCGCAGTCGTCTCCATTTCAGAGAAGTCCGGGCTGAATTCCACCCTAATAACCCCTGCCTCCTGTGTGGCAATAATCAGACTCCTGTCATCGCCGGCTATCAGCGAGGGGATGCGCATGTTCCTGAAGAGGGTGTCACCGACAGATGTAGCTGCAAGCATGCCGTTGACCCTCCTGATCATGAAGAGTCCGGCATAATCGGTTCCTGCAAACCATGTATCTTCATCCATCTGCCTGATGGTATGAACCCAGGTATATTCCAGCTCAGGGAAGGAGAGTTTTTCGACCACCTTGTCCCCTGAAAGGGTGCACAGACGCAGGTTATCCTGTGTGGCAGCAAGGATTGTTCCGGCACCGTCAAAGGAGATGTCGAAAACAACATATCCCTCAGGCATCGACATCCTGGTGATCTTCTCTCCTCCGCCGGCATCAGCCAGGTAGATCCCTTTCGTCTGGGTTATGATCCATATTTTTCTGTCAGGTCCCTCCGTTATGCGGTTTATCCTGTCCGACTCAGGAAGAGCCCTGTGCACAAGTGTTCCTCCCTTGCTCCAGGTGAATAACGAACCGTCAGTCAGACCCACCCACACAGTCCCCTCCCTGTCACAAAAAAGAGCATTGAGGTTACCGCGTGATTGCTTTTCGGGGAAATCCATCCGGTGAAAATCAAAGCCGTCATACCTGAACAGATTCGAGTCAATACCTACCCACAGAAAACCGCTTTTATCCTGCTCAATGACATTCAGGTAACTTCCCGGAAAACCTGTGTTCTCATCATAGGTACGGTAACTGAAGGTCTGGGATTGTGCCCGAACGGGGAACAGCACCTGCATAATAGCTATGCAAAGTACTGCAATAAAGATACTTGCGCTTCTGAACATGCTTATTTCTTAGGTACTACCTTTATCCGTGGCTTATATACGGGGACTCCTCCGATAGGGGCGCTGAAGAACTGCAGGTTTTCACCGTACTGGTTTTCCACGGTCATGACCACGTTGTTGTTCTTAACAAGTTCTCCCTTTCTCTTGTAGAAACGGAAGTCGAGTGACTTGCCAATCTCTGCCTCAAGAATAGGCATCCGTGATTCAGTCCAGTGGTCTTCGCCCGAGAGGGGCATTACCTGGCCCTTTCGCTCAACAGAGACGACGATGAAATCTCCGTCACTGTCCCAGTCATAGTTCCTCTGCTGTATATAAACGCATCCGCTGTCAATATAAGGATAGATATGAGAAACGAATGAGGTATCATTGTTATTCCACATCCTGAAGGTGTATTCATAGGTGAAGGCATTGGCGCCCTCAATGGGAACATTGGTGTCAGGTCTTCTTGAAAGGGCATACCTGTAGAGATTCCCGTCATCACCAGAGATCCCGTCACAGATGATCTTGAAGACATTGCTTGAAAACTTCGGATAGTATTCGCCGTCAGCCGGATTGAACGGTCCGAATGTGAACCAGCGTTCATCAAGTTTGTTATCCATGCCAAAGGTACGCGTGGCAAGAAGGGTTCCGCTCTTGTAATTGCCGGTAGGGCTGATGCCCTTTGCGTCGGGGTGGGTATAGCAGCCCTTTCCGCCGTATACCGAATAGACCATCCGGGTGTCCCAGAAGTTGTTCAGCTCATCGGTCTTGCCCCCGATGTCCGGGTCATAGATCCTGATATAGAAAGGATCCTTGTAGTCTTTCGGGATTGTAAAGAAAAATGTCTGCGAGAAGTCGTCATCACCCCATGATGTAGCGGCCTTCGGTCCGAAAGTGATCAGGAAGGGTACATTCTCATCCGGACCCGGCACCTCCTGGGCATTAACCAGGGCGGGTGCGGCAGTAAGAATGGTAAGAATGAGTGACAGTATATTGCGGGTAACTCTCATTTTCGTCATCAAAAATAATCAATTTCCGATTGGTTCAACCTCAATGTCCTTGCAGACGCAAACCTCTCTTACAACACCGCCTTCTCCCGGGACGGAGCTCACAATCAGCTGTACGTTATACCTCCCCGGCAAAAGGAATGTCTTCGAGACCTCCAACCCGGTAGCAATTGTCTCATCGCCGAAGTTCCAGTAGTATCTGCCAATCTCCATCCCCGGCAGGTAAGTTTCTCCGGCATTAAGCACCAGTTTCTCTCCCACCCTGATCGTGTCAGGTGCAGTGATCACCGGCTGTTCAATATCTGTTATCTCGAGTTCATATGAGGCCTGTCTCTTTTCGATGCCCCCTGTGATGAGGTTCACTATGTCAAGGGTCACATCATATACTCCCGGTCCCTGGTAGCAGTGTTCAGCCGTAATGCCTGCAGCCCTTGTTCCGTCACCAAAATCCCACTCCCACCTGAAACCTGTTTTCACTGTATCCTGTCTTAGGGCATTCTCTTCGATGAACTCGTAGCAGTAGCTGTTCTTCTGCAGCGTATCGCACGTTGACCAGCGTATGATTGTTGATGCAAACCGGTAAATATCGTCATTGAAATTATGGCGGTTCGAGGAAAAATAACCCTCTAACCCACCCTGAACGGCATATAAGGCAAAATCATCAGCCTCTGAGTTAACAGGCTCACCGAGAACGACAGGCTTTGTCCACGAACCGAAAGCCAGGTTTGAGAACCATATATCCAGGCCGCCCATTCCGCCAGCACGGTCAGATGCAAAGTAGAGCCTCCCGGAACTGTGAAGGAAGGGGTGTATCTCTGCATCAGCACTGTTCACGGTGTTCCCCAGATTGGAAGGAGCTGACCATTTCCCGTCAATGCTCTCACACATGTAAATATCATATTTGCCGAGGCTGCCCGGCATGTCAGAGCAGAAGAAGAGGTACCTGCCGTCTGCGGATACATAGGGATATGAGAGGTTGTGCTCCGGGTTGTTGTACTCAAACGGCTGAATATCCGTCCATTGAGAGCCGGTTCGCCTGGCGGTGAAGATACCCAGCCTGTTGGGCTGATTCTTTCCCAGCTTGCGGCCGGGAGAATAATTCCTTGTAAAATAAAGGGTATTGCCGTCTGCAGTGACTGACGCCGGCCCTATGTTGGCATCACTCCCGAGGTTAGTGGCGAAACGAACCGGCTTATCAGGTTCACCCCCGGCATTGAAGGGAGCAAAATAGAGCTCATACAGCCTTATGCCCTCAAGGTTTTTTTTCGTCAGGAAAGGATTGGTTTTCCTGTTCGAACAGAAAAGTATGCCGTCACTCAGTATCACCGGGGCCATGTCATCCGAGCCTGATGATATCCCTTCAACCCTTGAAATCTCGAAGACACCCTTCCCCTGCCCGTTCAATAGCGGGAGAGCGGCAAAAAACACTATTGCCGTGACACCTGTATATTTAAGCAGCCTCTTCATCTCATCAGAAATACCTTGGTGAAGTTGCACTTACTGAATACTCAAACTCATATCTCAGTGATATCTCATGAGTCCCCGAGGTGTAGTTGTTCAGGTGACCCAGCTGGTAGTCAAAGGAGTATCCAAGCTTCAGCTGGGGGGTGACCTGCAGGTCAAGGAGAGCCACGGCGGCCTTCTCGGCAATCCTGTATGAGCCTCCGACCCACAGGAGGTCGGCAAATATCATGTTTGCATTCAGGTCTACCTCCAGCGGCTCCGCAAACGAATATCTTACCAGCACAGAGGGTTTGAGCTTGAAACCTTCGGAAAAACTGATCAGGGTCCCTGTAAGGAGGTATGTCTTGAACATCCCGAAATCGGGAGAGACTGCAGACTGATTTGTTTCATTACTGACGTAGGTGAGGATCGAAGGCACTGACAGTCCGGCAAAGAACCTGTCAGTGAAGTAGTAGAGCCCGGCTCCAATATTGGGCATAGTATATCGTATGTCTCCCGTCAGGAGCGGATCCTGCGGATTGCCGTCAGGGAAACGGAGGTTATTGTAGTTTGTGTTGCTCAGGTCCGCTCCTGCCTTCAGACCCATTGAAAGCTTGCCCTTTCCTACACGGACGTTATAGGCATAGAACCCGTACAGACCGACATTTTTTGTCACACCGTAGGTAAGGTATTCAGCCACAAACCCCAGTGCCACCTTCTCACGCTTGTTCACAGGACTGTGCAACGACAGGTTCTGGAACTGAGGAGCCCCGGTTATGCGTGCCCACTGCTTGCGGAACGCCAGGTTCGCGCTGAGGGCGCCGCGGGTGCCGGCGTAAGCCGGATTGATGATCAGCCCGTTGGTCAGGTACTGGCTCGTAATGGGAGTCTGCTGCGCTGAGAGAGCCTGCTGAAGAGCAATTGCCAGAACAAGCATTATGTATCCCCTGCCCTTCATGCTATCTTTTGAGAATTAAGAAACCGCTGATGTTGGCCGAGTACGTAGGCACACTCATATCCTGAGCACCCTTTATGGTCAGCAGGAAATAATAGGTGCCCTCCGGAACCTCGTTCCCGTTCAGGTCGAGACCGGTCCATGCGCCGATGGGGTCATCACTCCTGTAATCGCGTGATCTGTATACGACGGCACCGCCTGTATTAATAATAACAAGCTCGTTATAGGTATACTCAAGCCCTTCAATATTGAAGTAATCATTTATTCCGTCACCGTTCGGCGTCACTCCCTGGGGTATTATGAGCTCAGGCACCGTAAGGGTCACCTGTACTTCAGGCGCAACGCACTGTCCGTTGGTCACAGATAAGATGAATGTGTTGTCTCCGAAGCCAAGCTTCCTCACCTCTGTTGTCTTTTCACCGGGAGAGGAAAAGACAGGATCGCCCTTACCGGAGGCAAAGTCATAACTCCATGATGCAACTCCCTCACCTTCAAAACTGCCCTCAAGCAGGGCGGCAAACTGATAGGGAAGAAGTATTCTGTCAGTACCGGCGCTGATATTGGCGGGCATGATGTCAACCGTCACCGTGACCGGGGCGGAGACGGAGTTACAACAGTTATTCTCTCCTGAAAATACGTTCCTCCTGAACTGCGTTGTCCCGTCAAGAAGCGGTGGTTGATAGCTTGCTGCGGTATTGGCTCCGGAAGCATTTGTCCAATCGGGTACTGAGCCGGCTTTGCTCTCCCACAGGTACCGGAATATGCCGTCACCGCCCCCCGGAGCGCTTCCTGACAGTGCTGCCGGCGACTGGGTATTGCATACCGTCTGGTTTGCGGTGATGGTGTTCCCCGTTATCAGGGGAAGGACTGTTATCCTGAAGACTGAGTTCTCTGAGCAGGCCCCGGAGGTGACAGTCCTGCGAAACCAGGTGGTGGTGGTCAGGTTACCCGGCTGGTAATCCTGCGTGGTGGCGCTCAGCCCGTTGAAGGTCACATTGTCAGTCGAGGAAGCCCATGTATAGGCATAGGTGCCAAGGCCTCCGGCTGGTGCGCCTGAAAGCAGGGCCGGTGCAGTGCCGGTGCATATCGTATCATGACCCTGCGCAGGCAGCCCGATGGCGAATCCTGTTATCCGCGGGTCAACGGTGATCTTTATGTCATTGCTGGTGCTGGTGCATGCAGAGGAGGTGACGACGCGCCTGTACCACGTGCTGGCAGTCAAGGCTGTGCCGGGAAAATCCTCGGTGGTGGCACCCGCGATATTCAGAAATGCAGTGCCGTTGATGCTGTTCATCCACTGATAGGTATAGGTACCCGCTCCTGCGCCGTTGGCAGGAAGAGTGCCGTCAATTATGGCGGGAACCGAGCCCTCACAGATGGTCTGTTCAGCAGAAATTATATTGTTGGTTATTGAAGGATGAGCTGTCAGCTGAACCGCATTGCTGACCGACTGGCAGGTGTTGTTCAGTCCGCTGTAGACCATGCGATGGTACCAGGTCGTCCCGGGGGAATCATCCTGCGGGTCATAGTTCAGTCCGTTACTAGGCGCAGCAGCAGGAAACCAGCTGCTGTTGTCAGGACTGCTCATCCACTGGTATGTGTATGATGGCGAAGCTCCGCCACCGGGAGTGGTACCTGTAAGGTTGCTGAAAAGAGTGCCCTCGCATATGGCCTGATCAGCCGATACGGTGTTGCCGGTGATCGCCGGCAATATGGTGACGGTGACCGGGGTGCTTATGTCAGTGCAGGCTCCTGAACTGACTACCCTGTGATAGTAAGATGTGGCCGTCAGGGGCTGCGGGTCATACTTGGGGCTGGTATAGGTGCCGGAGGCATTGCTCCATGTAGCGTTATCAGGACTCTGTTCCCACAAATAGTGATACAGGCCCGTTCCTCCTGCCGGTCCGGTATTGAGCTGGTAGAGAGCATGCGGGTCCTGGTTATAGCAGAGCGTAGTGTCTGCACCGACAAGGTTGCCGGTAATGCGCGGATGGACAATGATACGGACAGCCTTGCTGATGTCGGTGATGCCGGCGCCGTCACTGACTACCCTGCGGAACCATAGCGATACTGCCTCGGTTGATGCCGGTGTGTATGCAATGGCTGTTCCCGGTACGTTTGACCAGATACTGTTGTCATAGCTTTTCTGCCACTGATAGGTGTACGTGCCACTGCCTCCCGCGGGCCTGGTGCCTGTCATTCCGGGCGGGATCATGCCCTCGCATATTGAGTCGAGCATCATCAGGTTATGGACAATATATATCTCATTGAACAGGAACCCGTTAAGCGGAAGGTTCAGGTTATTACGGATGGTACCGGGCAGACCGTCCTTGTTGGGGTCACCGGCGCTGTGTATGCCCCCCTGGCCGCCGGCCACTGTTGCGCTGCCCGGGAAGGCACCGGCAGTCCAGATAAGACCGCCACCGCCGCCACCTCCGGCGCCGTTCTGGTTGACATTGTCGCCTCCTTTGCCTCCATCGGCATTAAGCACGGGGGTAGTGGCAAAATATCTTGTGCTTATTGCCATTGAGCCACCGGCACCGCCGCCTGCGGCCCCGCTGTTGGCAGCCGTGTTGTTGCTGCCGTTGCCCCCGCTGGCGGTAATTAGCCTCCCGTTCCCTCTTATGGTGTCAGCGTGAATAATTATTATTCCCCCTCCCTCTCCTCCGTCGGAGGTAGATGGAATGGTAAGCCATACCGAAGCGCCGCCACCGCCGCCTAAAAAGAGACCATTATTCAATGTAGGGTACGGTGTGACGGGAAAGCCTCCGCGTCCTCCGGGAAGAAGGCCGCTGCATATATCCGGGGCCATTTCATTGTCACCCACGCTGCCGGCACCGTAGTTTGACCCGCCGCCACCACCTGAGTAACGACCGTTACCTCCTCCTCCTCCGGTCATATTCGCTCCCTTGCCACGCATGAAATCAGGGTATAGAGGAAGATCGCCTGCAGTACGGAAACCAATGCCCTCGCCCTTGTATCCCGCTGCCCGTGATGTGACCCGGTATGATTCATAGCTCATGGTATCATCAGATCTCTGGCAGAAGCCGTTCCCCTGAGAAGCGATGCCGCCAGTGAAACCCCTGCCGGTAAGATTGATGTCTGCATTCAGTGTAAGCACCCCCTTGACCAAAAAGGCAAGAACTCCCCCCTTTGCCGATGCCGAATCCCAGGCCTGGCAGGTAAGTTCGGAGTTCACAACCGCATTTCTGTATGACCTTACCTTTATCAACTGTACCTTGGCCGTTGCGCTGTAGGAATTCAGGAGAAGACGGCTGAATGAGACAGTCCTGCTTCCACTGTTTATTGATGATATTATAAGTATTTCATATCTTCCCGGAGTGCCTTCCACGTTCTGATAATTCCCCTGCAGATCATTGCCGGCATTGATCCTGACCCCGTTCATCTGCATCACCATGACTGTATCGTCAACTGCAAACCCTGACAGGTCATCAATCACAACGAAGTCAGCACCCACGGAAGTAACCCTTGCATACCTGTTGATATTTCCCGTGACAAGTGGAGTCTGTGCTGAAAGGAAATCGCCCCCACCGGTTATCAGAAGAATGAGAATCGTAAGATAACACCTGGCTATTTCAGACAATCTTTGGGGCATTGTAAGGCTTATGATCTGCTAATTTACGTATTATATAACTCAAAAATTGCCTGATTATTTTAGGTGCTCTCTTTGCCGTCATGCTCAACAGTATAGAGCAGTGGCAGCTCAACCGTAAAGGTGGTGCCGTTATCATGCTCAGTATCAAACCAGACTGACCCTCCGGCCGTCTCTACATATCGCTTGACGATTGAGAGGCCCAGCCCCATTCCTGATGATTTAGTGGTAAAATTAGGTGTGAACATCCTGGGGATCAGCTCGCCTCTGATCCCTGTTCCGTTATCAATAAACCGTATCTGAACCTTGTCTCCTGACTCTTCAACAACAATTCTTACCACACCCTTCCTGTCGGAGGGTATTGCCTGCAATGCGTTCTTGAGCAGATTGGAGAATATCCCGTTCAGATGTTCCCTGTCAGCCATGACCATGGCCTTTCTTATATTTCCGGTCTCGAGGGTGACGGTGGCATTCTCTGAAGTGCCGAACATGCCAAGTGTGGTCTTCAGTTGTGCAATGACGTCAACCTCAGCCGGTTCGGCTCCCGGCAGCCTGGCAAAATAGGAGAAGGCTGATGCAATGTTTGACAGGTTGTCAATATATTCTATCTGGTTGTCAGTGAAACTCCTGAGTTTTCCGTCAAAATCAGGCACCTTGTCTGTCCACCATTTATGCAGCTGCTGCACATTGAGCTTCATCGGTGTCAGCGGATTCTTTATCTCGTGTGCTATCTGCCTGGCCATCTCACGCCATGCCATCTCACGTTCAGTGCGGGCAAGCTTGCCTGCACTCTCCTCCAGCTCGTCCGTCATACGGTTGTACTGCTTCACCAGTTCGCCGACCTCATCACGACTGCTGTAGCTGATATGCTCGTTCTTCCTGCCGTAGGCCACGGAGGCCATGGCCTGCTGGAGCATGTTAAGCGGAGAGGTTATCCTTTCACTGAGAAAAACAGCAACCCACATCATCAGCACAAGGAACAGCAGCGTGAAATTGATGAGTGTGACAACCAGGTTGGAGACCTCGCGGGTAAGAAGATTCTGCATTGCAAAGTAGGGCACATTGAGATAGGCCAGCAGCTCGCTTTGGCTGTTGTAAAAGGGAAGGTAAGCCGACAGGTATCTCAGTTCACCAATGGTCTCATCCCCGATATATTCTTCCTTTCCCTCTTCAGTCAGAATGCCGTAGGCAACGGGGTCAATCATGCTTCCCTGGAGGTTGCGGGCAAAGACCTCCGGACGTGAGGTGGCGATGAGCATGCCTGACGGAGAGTAGAGGTTGATGTCAGTGAAAAAGACATTTGAGAATTTCACCAGCAGCTGATTAAGGTTTGGATAATCTGCCGTCTGCCAACCCGCATCGAGTGTCTGCTCTGACGAGAGCTTGTGCTCAAGCTCAATGGATAGCGAAGTGGCCTTTTCACGTATAATCCTTGTATGGTTGGTTCTGAACTGACTGGTGCTCAGCATCAACGCCCCCGCAATAATAATTATGAAGACAACAGAGAGTACCGCCGCAAAGGAGAGCTGGAGCCTCCTGCGGAAGGTGCCAAAGTTCAGCAGCTCGGCCGGGTGCCTTGTGAATACAATGAGGGTTGCAAATGAGTAGATCAGTATGATGATGAAAAGATATGCAAACGTAATCACCCGGTCCATTAAGGTTACATCCTCAGCGGAGAGAGCCAGTGTCATCTCATCACGATTGTAATAGAGGTGTTTGTGTCCATTGGCCCTGGTGAACCGGTACTCATAACCTGATGCCAGGTCAGGAGCCAAAAGATTATCGAAGGGATATTCACCTGACCGGAGCACAAGCTCACCCTCAGCATATTTTGCATAGGAGATATCCTGCAGCCTGGGGAATCGCTGGTGACTGCCGTCAAGCAGGAGCTCAGGATAACCGGCCAGGTAGGCTTCAATATGACTTACGACCTCGATGAACAATCCATTGGTGACCGACGGAGAGACATTATAAAATATCCTGGAGAAATACCAGGCGCGGCCCGACTGGTTATGCATGAACCAGAAGCCTGTGCCCGTAATGGTATCACCCTCATTCCTTATCCTGTTGTCAAACCATGCAAAGCAATTGTCTGCCGAAGAGCCTGATGCAGGAAGAGCGAGGGGCGAATCGTTCCGGCAGATTACAATATTGAGGTCATAGTTTTCCCAGTAACCGTTGAAATAATTATCCTCCAGGTACCTGTAGACTCTGTTGATATCGGCGGCAGTAATACTTTCGAGGGTGATCATCCCCTTCAGGAGAGTGTCACTGCTCAGTGAAGGCCACATGTCCATAAGCATTCCCTCTGCCACCATATCATTGTCATTGGCCAGCGATATGGCCATCACTTTCATGTTACTGTCCTCCCTGATGTCAGTGTATCTTATCACCAGTGATGTGGTGAAAATGGCTGTAAAAACGGAGAAGAGGACGATCATGGAGACGTCAGAGGCAGACCTTCTCTGCCACAGGATGACCGTGAAGAGAAGTATTATGACGTAAACAATTCCCTGTATGCTGCAGTGACTCAGCAGAAGGCAGGTCAGCGGCAGGACGAGTGACGCCACACAGATCGTAAGGAGACTCCTTTTCAGCTGCCACTCCTTCATCATCCTGCCGGCCCGGAGGAAAAGAATCACCGGCACCGTAAAGAGAAGCATGACAGCAATGAAGCCGGCCAGGCTCATAAAACTCATGTCAAGGATCTTGAATGCCTCGAAGTTTATGGCCGAGTTAAGCACCAGGTCCCTCAGCAATGCCTCTCCTGCTATGAAACCTGCATATCCTGCTACGATGAATGCAGCGGGAGCCACCAGCGCCCGGTATCCCTCTCCGTCGCGTGGAGAATTGAACGATCTGCTTCGGAAAATAAGCTTCAGTCCTGATACTGTCAGGAGCGCCAGCAACATCGCATGCCCCACTGAGGGCAGAAAGCGGCCGGCTGACCACAGGAAAGGTGAGAAGAGCTCAGTGGATCTCACTGAAGGCGGAATGCCTGTAAGCAATACTGTTGCATAGATAAGCATCAGAGCACCAAATGCCAGGGTAATTGCTGCGGCCTCTCCGGCATGACTGCCATAGTGCCCCGAGGCAAGTACCACCAGTCTGACCAGGAAGAACAGGAATAAAAACCATAGCAGTACCGGGATGATTATAAAGATGGTGTTAGGCTTTTTTTCGGGAAAGATCAGCCCGAAGTGAAACTCATTTTCAGATCCCATGACCCTGAAATCTGAGGCATCCTTATCAAAGGTAATGACGGCAGAAGAGGGCAGCCAGTATTGCTCGGAAAACCCTGACCGGAGGAGGTCGTTGACGATGGTATACTGCCTGTAGACCTTGATCAGCGCCAGCATCTCATAATCTCCGAAATTCCTGCGCACGGGAATAAACCATTTGTTGCTCAAAAAGACAGGCTTGTGGGAGTCAAAACGCTCTTCATACCTGACAGGGAAAGAGACGCTGTTGTTTGACCAGTATGCAATCTTCTCATTCTTATAGACCAGGATGGTGATCCCGTCTGCCAGCGCATCCCTGCCGGTATTGCTGCGGAACATCACCGAAGAATCGCCTGCCACCTCAATCTCCCTCTCTACCTCTTCAAGCAGCAGGGCCGCCTGCTTTTCCAGTGCGGATAATCTGGAATCAAGGTGTGAAGTCCTGAACTTCCATTCAAGATCACTGAAATAGAGCTGATCTGCTCCGACGGCCAGTGCGGCCGTCACCAGCAACGCGACAATGACTGTCCTGATATCCTTCAGTCTTCCCTTCATAATGTCATTCGTGATGATAGGGGTCTCCGGCTATTACCGAAAGTACCCTGTAAAGCTGTTCTGCGAACAATAATCGTACCACCTGGTGTGAAAAGGTGAGCTTTGAAAGTGAGATAAGGTGATCAGCCCTGGCGGTTACAGACGGGTCAAATCCCCATGGTCCGCCAACGACGAACACGATTCGCTTTTTCGGAAGCGACATTGTTGTCCGCAACCATGCGGCCATTTCAATGGTTGAAAAGCTCCTGCCGCGCTCGTCAAGCAGCACCACATGATCATCGCTTTTAAAGTGGGAAAGCATCCTCTCCGCCTCCCTGGCCATCACCCTGTCAGCCGGGCTCTTGCCCGGGCTTTTAACATCAGGCAGGGTGACAATCTCGAAGCGGGCATATTTTGAAATCCGCTTCTCATATTCCGCTACCCCGTCCCTGATCCAGGGCTGATCAGTCTTGCCCGTCAGCATGAGAGCCAGCTTCATCAATTCATCTCTGTTTGTTGAGTAAGGCAAATATAACAATTAAGGCCTTTAAAATCAGTGCCCGATGATCGTATTTAAAAGTGGTTCGGTTTTTGATAATAATAGTTAAATTTGCTAAGTCCTTAATTGTTTAGCATAAAGGAACTGAAATGAAAAGAAAGTCAATTGCGGCGGCAGTGGTGCTGTTCATTATCGTATCACTGCTTGCTGCACAGGAACAGCCCAGGATACCCTCGGGTATTGCCATTGCCTTCCGCACAGGAAGCGCTGCCGGGCTCTCCGAATATCTTAACAGCACCGTGGAGCTGGTTCTGCCTGACAAGGAGGATTTTTACAGCAAGAGCGTCGCAGAGACAATCCTGAAGGATTTTTTCACCCGGCACCGCTCACGCGAGTTCGTCATCAGGCACCAGGGCGCCAGGGGTGACGCCCAGTATGCCATTGCCAACCTTGAGACCGATAAGGGGCGTTTTCGCGTTTACTTCCTGCTCAAGAAGGTCGACGGCAACCCTCTCATACACCAGATAAGGATAGAGACAGAGAATGAGTGATCGCGACATACGGTCATTTATCCTTAATGCTCTCGCTGAAGATACCGGAAGCGGAGATCACAGTTCGCTCGCATCAATACCCTCTTCAGTCACAGGCCGCGCCAGGCTGCTGGTCAAGGAGAACGGTATCATAGCCGGCCTGAACGTTGCCAGTGAGGTCTTCCTGATCACCGACCCTTCGCTTGAGGCTGAGATATTGCTTGAAGACGGTGCTCCTGTTAAATATGGAGACATAGCTTTGACGGTTACCGGCAGTGTGCATTCAATACTGCGCGCTGAAAGGCTGGTCCTCAACATAATGCAGCGCATGAGCGGCATCGCCACGGCAACCGCCGCCTATGTGGAGAAGGTAAGCGGCACAAAGGCACGCATAACAGATACACGCAAGACAACACCAGGAATGAGGTCTCTTGAGAAGGAAGCCGTGCGCCTGGGCGGAGGAGTCAACCACCGGATGGGACTCTATGACATGATAATGCTCAAGGATAACCACGTTGATTATGCCGGGGGCATCGCTGCCGCAGTGAGACGCACACAGGAGTACCTCAGGCTGCACAAACTTCCTCTGAAGATAGAGGTGGAATCACGCAACCTGAATGAGGTCAGGGAGATTCTTGAGGCGGGAGGTGTTGACCGGATCATGCTCGACAACTTTGACATTCCGGCCACCAGGGAGGCTGTTGAACTTATCGGCGGCCGGGCGGAAACGGAATCATCAGGAGGCATCACCCTGGCAAACGTGCGGGATTACGCACTGTGCGGCGTCGACTTCATATCAATAGGGGCTCTGACCCATCATATAAAAAGCCTTGACATGAGCCTGAAAGCCTACTGATAACCTTTATGAACGCCAGGGAGTCATTATTAGCAAAGACAAACGGAATAAGAAATGCACGGCTGCCCGGCTTTGACGGAGCACCGCTCGAACTGGTGGCCAGACTGATCGTACAGGGACTGTTCGGACGCGGAGTGCTGGTGACCAGAGCCTCTTCCATCGCCTTCAATATGCTGATGGCCCTGCTGCCGGCAACCATCTTTCTCTTCACCCTCATCCCGTTCATCCCCATACCTAACTTTCAGACTGAACTGGTACGACTATTTGAGAATATATTCCCGGAGGCGGCATACAGTCTGCTTGAGACCACAATCGTTGATGTGATAACCAACAAAAGCGGCACCCTGCTGGTGGTGATGTTTATTGCAACCATCATATTCTCAACAAACGGTATTCATGCGCTGATGCACGCCTTCAATGTCTCAGTCCACGGTTTTGAGAGCCGCTCATGGCTGCAGCAGAGGAAAATTGCAGTGTTTCTTCTGATCTTCATCCTGGTCATGTTCTATGCTTCAAGCGCACTGATCATTCTAAGCCGGTCAGTGGTTGAAAGGCTTGTTGAGCTGGGCGTGCTGGAGCTCAATCTCGTCTACTATGTGATTATGGTTTTCAAATGGCTGCTGATTATTGCCATGCTCTTCTTTGCCATCTCAACCATGTATTACCTTGTTCCCGCCAGGAAGAAGGACTTCAGGTACATCTCACCCGGATCGATACTGGCGACGACGCTGTTTATAATCACCTCACTCGCCTTCTCTGCCTACGTGAACAACTTCGGCCAGTACAACAAGCTGTACGGTTCCATTGGGACTCTTATCATCATTCTGATCTGGCTCTACCTGAACTCCGTGGCGCTGCTGGTAGGATTTGAGCTGAATGTCAGCATCAGGGCGGCCACAAACGGGATAGAGAAAACAGGCCTAAAGCATTAATACTGATAAACCGATGTCAGATAGTCTTCAGGACAATATTGCACTTACCCCTGTTGCAGGCTTCTAACCGCAGGGCAGTGCTCCCTGACGAGTGCCGGGGCCGCCTGATGGCTACCCGCAGTGAAGATGCTGTTTTACCAGCGCCGCGATAGCCTCATTGTTGCCGTAGAGCTCCTCGCTCAGATTCTTGTCGTTGTACGACTTCAGCTTCGCCGCCAGGCTGTCAATAACCCCTGCCGGGAAGACTCCGTCTTTTTCAAAGTGACTCCTCAGGCTGAGCAGCGCATCGGCTGAGTCCCAGCATGAGACCGGAAGCGACTCGAGCTTCTTCGCCTCTGCCTTCTGCTTCTCCTTGAAGATATTGTAATCGACATACAGCCTCTCTGCCATCTCCAGCGCTCCGGGCATCTCGAGACCGTGCTGTATGGCCATGGCAATGCCTGCCAGCAGCATGTAGATGTCTGCTGAGCCGTCAGGTGAACGTAACTCGACAGTCTGCCTCGAGATCTTGTCTGCCTCGCCAGACTGCTCGGCCGGGTTGGCATCATGGATCATCTGTGATGCTCCGAGCCAGCCCAGCGGTACCCTCACCAGCACCGACCGGTTGCGGTCGCCCCAGCATATGTTCGTCGGTGCCTCCTGGTGCGGTACAAGCCTCAGGTATGAGGTCGGGATGGTATTGCCGAAGGCCGTCAGACCCTTGCTCAGATCGAGGATGCCGGCGATCATCTTCCGGGCGGTGTCACTCAGCTTACCGTTCTCGATCATCACGTTGCGGCCATCCTTCTCAAGCATCAGGTGGATATGCATCCCTGATCCGGCCTTCCCGACGGTGATCTTCGGGGCGAAGCTGATCTCCGCACCGTACTCATAACCCAGCATGCGCAGTATCCACTTGGCAATGATGATCTGCTCCACGGCCTGATCGAGCGGCACATGAAGGAACTCAATCTCATGCTGCTCAAAGTCGTCGCCGTCCTTTGAGAAGCTGCCAACCTCAGAGTGACCATACTTGATATGACACCCTGCGCGCGCACACAGCTCCAGCGCCTCAACACGCAGATCCTCAAACTTGGAGAACGGTTTCGACTGATGATATCCCTTCTGATCGAACAGCGGGTAGAGCTCATCGCTCTCGGACCTGACATAGTATTCCAATTCCCCCAGAGCCCTGATGGTGAACCCTGTGGCGGCAGTAAACCTCTTTATCGCTTTGCGAAGTATAAATTCCGGAGAGCTTTCCAAAGGCTTCCCCTCTGAGTTGTAAAACGAACAGAGGATCTCAAGGGTGGGTGTCTGCGTGAACGGATTGACAAAAGCTGTGCGGTACCGCGGCATCACATAGAGGTCACTTGAACCTGCCTCAATAAAAGAAAAGAGGCTGGAGCCGTCGACACGCTCACCGGCGGTGAGGATGGAAGCAAGATGATCACGACTGTAAGGTACGAAGTTCAGCGTCTTGAGCTTGCCGTCACCGGCCGCATACCTGAAATTGACCATTTTGATGCCCTTGGCCTCGATGAACCTGATGATGTCATCAGAGGTGAACTGGTCAGCAGGCTTCCTGAGAAACTGCACGAGTTCATTGCGGCTCATAAGAATGTCATTGTTCATCCTTTGCTTCTTTTTAACGATGGGCAAATCTAAAAATTTCCGGATACAAAAAACAACACCTCCGTCATAATTGAATATACTCTTGTGGCGGGCGGGCCCTGTTGCATATTTTTTTCTATTTTTGGTCCGCACAACAGACCCGGATGAAAAAACTGATATTCATTGCCGCAATCATCGTGCTCTCATCATGCCACAGAGAAGAGGGGCTGGCATGGTTTTCAGCGGGCAAGGCCCCGGAATATTTCAGATTGGTTGAAGAGGTTTGCAATAAAGACAACGGGAGCCTCTGGGGAGAGAACCTGTACGGCCCGGTAATGTATGTCGATAACCACAACAGGGCCATATATGCCAATGTGGCCGACAGGGAGGGTAACCTGAAGGCCCGTGACGGCATCTTTACCGGCGTGCTGCCCAAAGAGAGAATAATAACCAACAATATAATCGAGTTCGGGGGTGTCAAATATGCCATGGTGCCCCTCCCGGAAACGGAAGACCGTTACCGGATAATTACCCGCACCGTTCACAGCCTGTTCCATTGCTACCAGGACAGACACGGGCTTAAACCTTCGACATTCAGCACACGGCACCTCAACGACAGGAATGCACGGCTCTACCTGAAGCTCGAGTGGAAGGCACTGACCTATGCCATTGGGACTACCGGGGAGACACGCAACCAGGCCATACGCGACGCCCTGGTCTTCCGCGGTGCAAGGCGTGAGCTCTTCCCTGCAGCCATTGAAGATGAGAACAAGTTTGAAAACTACGAGGGACTGACCACTTTCACGTACATAAAGCTCTGCAACACCGGTCCTGAAGAGATTCAAAAGAGGATCCTCGAGTATCTTGACAGAATCTACCAGAACAATTCATACGCATGGGGCTACGGATTTGTGCACGGAGCCCTGTATGCCACGCTCCTTAATGACAAAGGCTTTGATTTCAAGCAGATACAGCAGTCAGACTTTGATCTGGGCAAGGCTGCGCTGGAGGCTTACGGAGTCACGCTGCCTGCTGTTTGCCGTGACGTTGCCGGCTCGCTGGCAATGAATTACGACATCCAGGCCATCAGGGCTGAGGAGAGCGAGCGCGAGGCCATGATCAACGAAAACACCCGTCGCATTGTGACAACATTCAGGGAGAAACCCGTTGTGATTATCACCATGGAGAGCCCGAACTTCAGCTTTGAACCAGAAGACATCAATGCCCTTGACACCCTTGGTACCCTGTACGAGAGACTCCGCGTTTCTGACAACTGGGGAAGGCTGGCGGTGGACGAGGGCGGCGCCCTGCTCACCAATGACCTCCATCTGCTGAGGGTCAGCGCCAAAGACGTTGTGGTAGATAAAACCCATATTTCCGGAACGGGATGGCATATGGTACTTAATGACGGATGGCAGGCAGTGCCTTCAGGTGATGGCAGCTACATCATAAATAAGAAGTGATCTGATTGCGTTACTTTTTCCCAAGATGGGCGAGACTCTCCTTTAGCGTGGCAATCTTCGACCGCGCATCAGACTCCTTCTTCCTCTCCATGTTCAGAACCTTCTCCGGTGCATTGGCGACGAACTTTTCATTCGAGAGCTTCTGCATCACTGAAGCGAGGAACCCTTCCGTATATTTCAGCTCCTCCTCCAGTTTCCTTATCTCCTCCTCATGGTCAATCCCGTCGCTCAGCGGAACGAAGAACTCCGAGGTGTGTATCCTGAATGAGGCAGCTCCTTCGACCTTGCCTTCAACAATGCGTATCTCCGAGAGGTTGCACATGCGGATGATGACCTGGTCAAACTCTGTTCCTGTGGTTCCGGGAGTGGCACACAGGACCAGCGGTTCACGCATTGGTATGTTCCTCTCTTTACGTATCGCCCGCACCGCGGTGACAATCTCACGCACAGTGTCAAACCGCGTCAGCATACCCGCCTCGTAGGGTAGCGGGAGAGGCATCTGCTCAATCATTATGCTTTTCCCCTCTTCCCTCTCTGCGAGCCTCTGCCAGATCTCCTCCGTGATGAAGGGCATGAAGGGATGGATGATCTTCATCATCATCTCAAATATTTCCAGAGTCTCCCGGTGTGTCTTGCCATCCATCGGCTGTCCGTATGCCGGCTTGATGATCTCGAGATACCATCCCGAGAAGTCATCCCAGAAGAGCTTGTAAACCTGCATCAGGGCGTCGGAAATGCGGTAGCGCACAAAGCTGTCATCAATTTCAGCCAGCGCCCTGTCTACTGTACTCCGCATCCATGTCACGGCTGCCTTCGAGGCGTCAGGCTGCTCAAGATTGTCATCGGTGGGCATCGTTATTACCAGGCGGAAGGCGTTCCATATCTTGTTGGCGAAGTTGCGACCCTGCTCCGGAAGGCTGTCGTCATACAGGAGATCATTCCCCGCAGGCGAACAGAGGAGCATCCCTACCCTCACACCGTCAGCTCCGTACTTCTCCATGAGGCTGATGGGATCAGGAGAGTTGCCGAGCGATTTCGACATCTTGCGCTTCTGCTTGTCACGCACGAGGCCGGTCAGGTAGACATCACGGAAGGGTTCACGACCGCGGTACTCATACCCTGCAATGATCATCCTGGCAACCCAGAAGAACAGTATCTCAGGAGCGGTCACCAGTACATTTGAAGGATAATAGTAGTTGATGTCAGCATTATCGGGGTCAGTGATACCGTTGAAGCATGTGAGAGGCCAGAGCCACGAAGAGAACCAGGTGTCGAGGACATCCTCATCCTGCCTCAGCTCTTCTGCCCTCAGGTCATTCCTGCCGCTGGCTTTGCGGGCCAGTGCCAGAGCCTCCTCTTCTGTTTCGGCAACCACGAATTCATTATTGCTGTAGTAATATGCCGGTATGCGCTGGCCCCACCAGAGCTGCCTGCTGATGCACCAGTCGCGTACATTCTCCATCCAGTGCCTGTAGACATTCCTGTACTTGTCAGGAAAGAGCCTCACCGTGTCATTCATCACCGCGTCAAGGGCAGGCTGCGAAAGGTCCTTCATACTCAGAAACCACTGCAGTGACAGCTTGGGTTCAATTATTGCGTGGGTCCGTTCCGAGCGTCCTATCTTATTTATGTAATCCTCAACCTTTACGAGTGCGCCTGTTCTGTTGAGTTCCTCCTCGGCCAGCTTCCTGGCCTCAAAGCGGTCAGTGCCGATGAAGAGGCCTGCCTTCTCGCTGATTGTTCCGTTATCATTGAAGATGTCAATGGCCTCGAGGTTGTACTTCACCCCTATTTCATAGTCGTTGATGTCATGCGCCGGGGTGATCTTCAGGCATCCCGTGCCGAACTCCTTGTCTACATATTCGTCGAAGATGAAGGGGACCTGGCGTCCTGTCATAGGGACAATCACATGCTTGCCCTTCATGTGCCGGTAGCGCTCATCTTCGGGATTAGCGCATACGGCAGTGTCTCCGAGGATGGTCTCGGGCCTGGTGGTGGCCACCATAACATAATTGTCTTCACCGACGATTTTATACCGTACGTAATAGAGCTTCGATTTCTCCTCGGTATAAACAACCTCCTCATCGGAGACGGCGGTGAGTGCCTGCGGGTCCCAGTTGACCATACGCACTCCTCTGTAGATAAGACCCTTGTTATAGAGATCGACAAATACCTTTATTACTGAGCTGTAACGCTCATCATCCATAGTAAAGAGCGTGCGGTCCCAGTCGCATGACGCCCCCAGGCGCTTGAGCTGCTCGAGGATGATGCCCCCGTGCTTATGCGTCCACTCCCATGCATGCCCAATGAACTCCTCCCTTGATATCGACTTCTTGTCAATCCCCTCGCTCTTCAGCTTGGCCACCACCTTGGCCTCGGTGGCGATACTGGCATGGTCAGTGCCCGGCACCCAGCAGGCATTGAATCCAAGCATGCGGGCACGCCTGATGAGCACATCCTGGGTGGTGTTGTTGAGCATGTGACCCATGTGCAGCACTCCCGTGACATTCGGCGGCGGGATGACAATGGTATATGGCTGCCTGTGGTCAGGGACACTCCGGAAAAAGCCCTT
>CAZHTG010000027.1:0-39763 GCA_964535795.1 uncultured Rikenella sp. | reverse complement strand
TCAAGCTTCAGGTGAGTATCAACCCATGGCCCGAGGTCAGGGAGGCCGTGAAGGTACTTGTCTGCAATGTTTAGTCCACCCACGAACCCTAACCTGCCGTCAACCACAAGTATCTTCCTGTGGTTGCGGTAGTTGATCTTGCTTGAGAAACTAGGGAACCGTACCGGCATGAACGGGAATATCTGCACGCCGGAGGCTCGCATCTCCCTGAGGTAAGGTTTATGGATGTTCCAGCTTCCCACGTCATCAAAGATGACCCTGACTTTCACACCCTCGCGCGCCTTGTGTTCCAACAGCTCCCTGAACTCGGTTCCCAGGGTGTCAGGTTCTATCCGGTAAAACTCCAGGTGAATGTAGCTGGTTGCTGAGGCAATGGCATCAAGCATGGCAGGAAAGGTCTGTTTCCCGTTCACCAGCAGATCTATCTTGTTGTCAAGGGTAAGGAGTGACCTGTTGTTATTGAGCATGAGGCGGATCAGATGTTCTTTTGACTTCACTGCTTCACTTTCATCAGCGAGCACCCTGGGCAGCGTCACAACCTGCCGGTTCGCATGAGCGGCAAGCCGCCTGCTGTCAGTCATACCCTTGCGGCTGTAGATCTTCTGCTTCCGGTAATACCTGCCGAAGAGCACATATATAATCACACCTGCAACGGGAACAAGCAATATCACCAGGAGCCAGGCAAGGGTCTTCACAGGGTTCCTGTTCTCAAACACGATCATAAGACAAATTGAAAAGACCGTGATCAGGTAAAGAACCGCGAGCACATTCCAGAGAAGAGATATTGAATTTCCTGCCAGAAGCATAGACCTTGGCCTCACATACTTCCGTAAAAATAAAAAAAAACTCCTCCGCTTTAGAACGGAAGAGTTCTTTTATGTTGTTTCAGGCTCAGAATATCAAGCCCACCTGAAGCAGCAGGGCCCCGGTCCTGTCATCAAGAATGAAGGTCTCTCCTCCTATTGTGATATCGTTGCCGAATTGGTTGAGGTTTCCTTCATACCGAACATCCAGGGTTAGCTTCTTGAAGAGATCAAGACCTACACCTGCCTGATAACCGAATGTAGCAGTTTTGTAGGTTGCTATATCAATCATATCCGACGGCTTAGAAAGCAGAATGGAAGCGGCCGGGCCTGCGTTAATACGAACCGGCCCCAGCTTAAAGCCTAAAAGAACAGGGATATTAAGCTTTGTGAATTTCTGTTCAAGCAGCTCGTCAACAGGTTGCCCGTCAACCACACCTTCGTAAGTCAGCGAATTCGTTGCAGTGGCCAGCAGAAACTCAGGCTGCACGTAAAACCCTGCAAACCCAACTCTCAGAAAAGCTCCGCCCTGAAAACCCCACTCGGCATTCTCGGCGTTCTGAAGAATGACATCAACGTTTGCCTGAGACAGATCGAGGTTAGTAAACGTGAAGTCTGTGCTGACTCCCGCCTTCAGGCCAAACTTAACCTGCGAAAAAAGAGGAGCGGCAAGAACAAGTGCAAGAACTGCTACAATGACCTTTTTCATTTTATTCAAGTTTTAAGTTAATAGAAACAGTAGTTGCATTCAATAACGCAAGAATAAGGCCAAAGGTTGCATAAAAAGGAAGAAATGGGATGCTTTTTCTATTTTTTTGCCAGTTCGGAGAATATCACATCCTTCATTTTATCAAACTCTTCACGATCGAAGAGGCGTGTCAGGAAGATGATCCTGCCTTTCCTGTCGATTATGACATTGCGGGTGACGCCGGCTTCCTTCTGCGCAAAGAGCCCGAAGATATCAGCTCCCGGGTCGAGGGCCAGCGGGTATGTTATCTTCATGTCGTCTTTAAACCTGAGCACCGTAGCCTCGGGTTCATCACGGTCAATGCCTATCACCACAAGCCCCTTTTCCTTTCCCGGGATCCAAACCTCATCCTCAATGAATGGCATCTCCTTGCGGCACACCCCGCACCAGCTTGCTGTGAACTGCAACATGACAACTTTTCCGCGGAGATCTGCCAGGTTATAGGTCTCTCCGCCGGCTTCCCTGATGGTAAAAACCGGGGCAGTGTCACCGACCTTCACCAGGTAATCGTGTTCATATACCTTCTGCTCCTGTGGGTATGCCATACAGGCGATCATGGCCGCCGCCGCCAGTAAAATAAGTTTTTTCATTTCCGGGTTCGTTAAGGTTCCAAAAATACAAATTAAAGTCCGTAAAGTCTAAAGTCCTTAAAGTCGAAAGTCATAAAGTCTGTAAAGTCCGTAAAGTCGAATAATCGCAAATCGAAAATTTGAGCCTGCGACCAAGGAGCAGGATCAATCCCGCACACGCAGTGTCGGGACGAAAATCGATAATTCTAATTATCCTCCTCCTTCAGTATCTCGAGGTAGCTGCTGCTCCGGCGGAGCTCAAGATACTCTCTCCCCGCCTCCCTGAAGCCATACTCAAAACAGTATGCCCACCTTATCCCTTCCTGTGTTTCAACCAGGTGTGTAAAAAATGTGAAGTTGTAACCCTGGGCAATGAGCGCATCACGGTGAATACGACCGTGTCCGTCGTCAAGAAGATCAGCCAGTATCTTGCGGTTACGCCTCAGCTGGGCATGAACGTTTCTTACATAGTTATTCTGATCGCGGTTGATGCGGTTGTTGTAGTTATTCCGGCACTGATCGGAACAGAATTTCTTATCAGACCGGCCGAGGAGCCTGGCCCCGCAGTCAAGACATACTCTTTCCACAGCGTAATGTTTGATCAAATTTACAAAATAATTCATTAAGCATAATCGGTTATTACATTGATTATGATAATTAAAAGCGTTTACAAACGGATATAAACGACTTCTAACCGGATAGAAATGATTAACAACCGGATCATGCGGTTAAGAGGGTGCACATTTGTATCGTTAACAGCATTATTAACCTCAAAACAAAAAAATCATGAATGCTTTAAGAAACAAGGTGCAACTGATTGGCCGTCTTGGCCAGGATCCGGAGATCAGAACGCTTGAGAGCGGAAAAAAGGTTGCTCATTTTAACCTGGCAACCAATGAGAGTTACAAGAATGCTGACGGTGCAAAGGTGGATGAAACTACCTGGCACAGCATCGTTGCATGGAATGGGCTTGCAGAGATAACATCAAAGTTTCTCGCCAAGGGCAGGGAGGTCTGCATAGAGGGGCGGATAGCCTATCGCAGCTTCACAGACAAGAACGGCAATCAGAGGAATGTCACCGAGATAGTGGCGACTGATCTCGTGATGCTCCATTCCGGAAGCAGGTCCCGGGATATGATCGCTGATGATTCTGAACCGGAGCCTGCTGCAGATCCGTTTGCAGGCAGTGAGCCTGCCGGGCGCGCGGGGAAGGGCCGTGGAAAGTAATCGTGGTAAAAGCAACCAATGACGTTCCGTTTTGAGTGAGGGGGTGAATTGTGAGGAACGGATGTCTCGCGGGCAAGCTCCGGTTTTATGCCGGAGCTTGTTTTCCTTTTGCGATGCCGGTGGGAGAATGCTGACATTCGGCACTACCGGCCTTTTCTGACTTTTTTTATTTCCGGCCGGCGGCGGCACGGCCGGCACTGAGAGCCTTCAGATTAAGCCCTACAACCTCTTCACCCTTGCGCCCGAACAGCTTCCTTACACCTTTCTCCAGCGCCTCAAAAGAGACAGAGAGGAATGAGGAGGCTGCTCCCAGAATGACCATATTGCCTGACCTCGATGATCCCAGATCCTTCGCGATGGCGTCGGCATCTAACACTATGGTGTTTCCGGTTTTTCTCAGCTCAGCCATTATGGCGGCAGGATCAGGATAATCGGGTATATTCACGTAGGGTACGGAATTGGTCACTACCCAGCCTTCAGGGGAGAGCCAGGGAAGGTACCGCAGTGCCTCCATGGGTTCGACACTGATTATCAGGTCAGCCTTTCCATGCGGGATAAGGTCAGAATGGATCTCCCTGTCGGAGAGCCTCAGGTGCGACTGCACGTCGCCTCCGCGCTGGCTCATGCCATGCACTTCAGCCTGCTTCAGGAAAAGGTTTTCTTCGACGGCGGCAAGGCCTATTGTGGCAGCAATGGTGAGGATACCCTGCCCTCCCACACCTGCAAGTATGATATCGCATTTCATCTTATTCTCCCTTTTTACTTTTATCTGCCGCTTCGCTCTTTTTGTGCCTTGAAGCAGTCTGAATGCACTCCCTCCTTGCCAGTATGACAGAGAGTCCATGGTGCTTCAGCTCCTCCCTCAAGACTGCCTTGTTCTCCTCGTGATTCTTCCGGATGGGCACTATGATCCTCAGATGATCACGTTTCACCCCGAGTCCGAGACAGATGCTTTCAAGCCTGTCTGTTGCCTGGGACTTCTGGCCACCTGTCATTCCGGTAGTTGAGTTGTCAGAGATTATCAGGGTGACAGGTGAGTCCTTGATCACCGCATCGAGCAACCCTGTCATCCCGGAGTGGGTGAAGGTGGAGTCGCCTATTACGGCCACAGCCGGCCACAGGCCTGCATCCGCAGCACCGACGGCCATTGTCACCGAGGCTCCCATATCGACACATGAGTTGACCATATTATAAGGCGGAAGCGCCCCGAGAGTGTAGCATCCTATGTCAGAGAAGACCCGTCCGGGCCCGAACTCATTCATCACCTCGGCCAATGCCGCGTATACGTCTGCATGTCCGCACCCTTTGCAGAATGAGGGCGGTCTCTGGCGAACGACCCCGGGCACATCCTTGCCATGTGCAGCCTCAAGGCCAAGAGAGGCAGCAACGATTGAAGGGTTTAGCTCGCCGTCGCGCGGTACGGTGCCGTCCATCCGGCCCCGCACCTTCACATCCCTGTCAAGGAGTCCGCGTAGCTGCTCCTCGATGAAGGGATAACCCTCCTCCAGCACCAGGACCTGGTCACAGCTTTCAACCAATTCCGCGACAATCGTCCTGTTCAGCGGATAGGCAGCCACAGAGAGTATATGATAATCATCCTCATGACCATCAATGTTCTCCATCAGGTAGTTAATGGCTATCCCGCAGGTGATGATGCCCGTTCCCCTGCCCCTGCCCCTTGAGAGCCTGTTGTAGCCTGCCAGGATGGGCTCGTCACTGAGTTTATCGAAAAGTGAAGTGAGAGCCCTGTACTGCTTCCTTGCAATGGCAGGAAGAAGCACAAACTGCCTGGGGTCTGAAGGCAGATGAGTGCTGTTCTGCTTCCTTGCAGCCCTTCTCATCACAGCAGCGCGCGAGTGAGCCAGGCGCGTGGTGATGCGGAAAAGAACCGGCAGATGGTATTTCTCAGACAGATCAAATGCGTCAAAAATCATATCATAGGCCTCCTGCTGGTTTCTGGGTTCAAATACCGGAACCAGGGCAAACCTGCCATAGAAACGAGAGTCCTGCTCATTCTGCGAAGAGTGCATTGAAGGATCATCGGCGGCAACAACCACAAGACCCCCATTGACACCTGTGACGGCTGAGTTGATGAAGGCGTCTGCAGCAACATTCAACCCTACATGCTTCATGGCCACCATTGCCCTCTTCCCCGCGTATGACATTCCCAGGGCTGCTTCCGTGGCTGTCTTCTCATTTGAAGACCACTCACGGTGCACATTATCGCCTGCAGCCTGCTGTGAAGCCTGAACATACTCCATGATCTCGGTAGATGGGGTGCCCGGATAGGCATACATGCCACTCATGCCGGCATCCAGAGCTGCCTGGGCAATAGCCTCATCACCAAGCATTAACTGTTTATGCATATATTTTTAGCTTTTCTGATTTCCTTGTCTGATGACAGTAAAGATGATTAAAGTTAAGTTAAAATCAAGAATTAAATATCATTATTGTTTACTTTACAGCGCAAAATTATCTGTCATTGAAGAAGTTTTTGGTGATTTGTGTCATGCTTGCGGTTTCAGTTGCCCGTGCCGGCGCCCAGGATGACGACAGGAGGTTTATTCAGATCGATGGGCTGACCGCTGACGATAAGGGATTCATTGTACCTGACGTAAGCATATATTCAAAACATCTCCGACGCGGTGCCGCCAGCGATCACAGGGGTATTTTCTCAATCATAAGCGCCCCGGGTGATACCATATTTTTCAGCGCCATAGGATACAAGTCCACACTGCTTACCATTCCGCCTTCAATATCCGGGAATCACTTTATCACAGATGTCATTATGGTTACTGACACCATACAGATCGGAGAGGTGCTGGTGCTGCCCTGGAAGACCTACTCGGAGTTCAAGAGGGCTGTGGTGGAGAACAGAACTGTTGATCCGCTCATGGAGAATATGGAATTCAACCTTGCACTCGTGGAGCAGCAGATATGGAGTGACATGCGCGCCACTCCGGGCGAAGCATACAGGTACACCATGCAGCAGATGGCTGATAATCTCTACACACGCGGACAGATGCCCGCCAATAACCTCCTTAACCCGTTCGCATGGCAGAAATTTGCCCGCGAGGTGAAGAACGGACTGCTGAAGAATGAACCCACCAAAAGCTCCAAGGTAAAAAAGAGCAAGGTCCGGAAGAAAAAAAAGAATGACTGATGGCACGGTCATCATTGATAAAACCTCTTCTCACATTACTTCTTCTGATAATAACAACAACGATCCTTTCAGGACAGGATAGGATGCTCAGGGGCATTATAACCGATTCTGCGGGGTACGCCATCCCGGGTGCAACAATACACATCCCCGGCACGCAGAAAGGAACAGTCAGCGGAAGTGACGGCAGATTCACCCTGGCCCTGGATAGGGAGACAAGGAGGGTAATATTCTCCTGTGTCGGTTACACGACTGACACACTCGCCATCGGTACCGGGGGCCTGACGGATGAACTGAGGGTCATCCTTAAGGGTGAGACCATGGCTATCGAAGGAGTACAGGTCAGGGCCACCAGGCCTGATAACATAACCGTCATAAACATACCTGCTGTCGCGGGCGCTGTCATCCCTTCTGTGACCGGTGGTGTTGAGTCGGCAATAACCACCCTTCCAGGGGTAGCATCCTACAGTGAACTCAGTTCCGGTTACTCAGTCAGGGGAGGCAGCTATGATGAAAACCTGGTATACATAAATGGTGTTGAGGTCTACCGTCCATATCTGATAAGAGCGGGACAGCAGGAGGGTCTTAGCAGGATCAACCCCGATCTCACCGCCTCCGTGAACTTTTCCCCCGGCGGCTTCGGCGCATCATACGGCGACCGTATGTCATCAGTGCTGGATATCACCTACCGCGAACCGGCAGAGAGCGAGGGGGCTGTCTCTCTGAGTATGATCACATCATCAATATACGCCGGAACGCGCAGCAACAACAACAAACTCTGGTTCATCGCAGGTGCAAGGTATCGCTCGAATGCCATCCTGCTGGGAAGCCTCGACACAAGGGGCGAATACAATCCCCGTTTTGCAGACATCCAGGCCATCGCAGGTTACCGGCCTGATGAGAGGACCACCATGACACTGTCATTATGGGGCTCATCAAACAGGTACGCCTTTAATCCGAGAAGCCAGACAACAACATTCGGAACCATAGAGAATGCCTACAGGCTCTTTGCATTCTTCGAAGGAGGCGAGCGTGACAGATATGACATCGGTGGCGGAGCCATGACACTGGATATCAGGCATAATGACAGGATGTCATCAAGGCTTATCCTGTCCGCCATGATTGCCAACGAAAGTGAGAATTATGATATACGCGGTGCCTATAGCCTCTCATCACTTGACAGGACAGAAGGCACGGAAAACAATCCGGATTCCCTTCTCAATGCAGGTGCAGGAAGCTGGCTCACGCATGCGCGAAATAAGCTGAGAACGGGAATGGCAACTCTCTCCTACAGGGGATCGGCCATGGCAGGCAGGAGCGGTCTCGAGTGGGGAGTCACTGCCAGACACCGCACCCATGATATTGCCATGAACGAATGGCTGCGTGTCGATTCCGCCGGATACACTTTAAACGGGACTGGTGAGGATCTGACCCTGACCTCATATTCTGACCGGAGCATTACGGCAGGCAGCTTCACCGCGGGAGCCTGGCTTATAAGCCGGAACAGCTTTACCGTCGCAGGCAGGATGTGGGATTTAAATGCTGGAATAAGGTCATCGTATGACACTTACAGCTCGGAGGTTCTCATCTCCCCGAGGCTCTCCCTTACAGTGTTGTTGACCCCCCGCACCTCTGCTTACATTGCGGCTGGAGCATATCATCAACCTCCCGGCGGCCGTGAGTTGATGATCGGAACGGACAACGAACCCCCGCTGCTGAAGGCACAGCGCTCATTTCACTTCACTGCAGGAACACGTTATGATTTCATAGCCTGGGAGAGGCCGTTCAGGTTCACCGCTGAGGTATACGGCAAGCTCTTTAACATGATCATGCCATATACGGTTGACAATGTCAGGCTTACCTACTACGGAGGAAACATCGCAGAGGGTTACACGGCGGGTCTGGATATGAGGGTTAACGGCGAATTCGTTTCGGGGGTGGAGTCATGGTTCAGCCTCTCACTGATGAAGTCGGAGCTGAAGATCCCCTCTTACAACTCGGGATGGTACCCCGCTCCTTTCGACCAGAGAGTGAATTTCAGCATCTTTTTTCAGGATTACCTGCCCGGACACCCTGATTTCAGGGCTCATATCAATATTAACTTCGGCACTGGCATCCCGACATCACCGCCCGGAAGAGACCAATGGGATATATGGTTCAGAATGCCCCCCTACAGGCGTGTCGACATAGGCTTCTCCAAAGTCCTTTCAGGAGTCGGGAGAAAGAAGGAGGATCCCTTTATGAAAGAACTCATTGCCGGAATTGAAATATTTAACCTTGCAGACATCAGGAACACAATATCCTATACCTGGATACGTACTGTAAAAAACAGTGAGGGGCAAACGCGTGAGTACGCCGTGCCGGTATACCTCACCGGGAGAAGCCTAAACCTGAAAGTGACCGCACGATTCTGACATAATTGGATGTCATGCCGGTAATTATTTTTAATTTCGTACCCTGATGAACAGGTTTGAGATAACATTCACGGCTGTTATGGCCACAATCATCATACATCTGACTGTGGCCGTGATATTTATGTCCGTTAAGGTCTCAGCGATGAAGCGTGAGATAGCCGCTGAGATTATTCTGGCCGTGGAGGAGGAACTGCCTGACCGCGACATGGAAAAGGCCCTGGAACTGGCAAAGAGCGATCAGTTTAAGGACTTCACCCCGGAGGAGATGGTGAATATTATCAAGAACCTTGCCGACAAGCCACTGGACATTGACCCCAAAGAGTATGAGGAGATGGTTAAGGAGGAGATGATCAAAAGCGGCATGCTCAACGAGAAAAACTTCCTTGACGAGCAGAAGATGGCTGAGGAGGCAGGAATGGAAGAGATAGCCATCCCTGACGACGAGGTCAAGCCCCAGGTGACTGAAAAAAAGGAGAAGCCGGAAGAGAAAGGTACCTTCAGGGGGCCTACGCGGATCTTTTATGATCTTGCCGGGCGACACCACGTCTTCCTTCCCATACCAATCTACAAGTGCGAGGGGGCAGGACAGATAACCATTTCAATTGTAGTCGACCGTTCGGGAAATGTAATCAAAGCATCTCCGGCATCAGGACTATCGACTACCAAAGACCCCTGCCTTACCGAGACAGCCGTCGAACATGCCTTTAAGTCAAGATTTAATTCTGATCTGAGCGCCCCGGAGAAACAGGGTGGCTTTCTGACTTTCGTCTTTGTCTCCCAGTGATGAATTTCTAGAAGAGTGTACCCTGAACGGGATAGTTATAGGGTTTGATAAGCTCCGGCCTGTTTCGGTCTGCACGGACATTTGTTATCAGCGGGCTCACAGTATGGGCTCCGAGCATTTCTGATGCAACCGGCTCCATCAGCGGCGCCAGTGCTTCCACCGGCACACCCTCCCTGAGCCACAGTCGTTCTGCTGATGAGGGCAGAATTACAGGCATCCTTTTCTTTGTATTGTGTATCCCGGCCATAAGCTCGTTGGCGCGGGTGGTGACGACGGAGAAAGTATCAAGCGTCATGCCTCCCTGCAACGTCCATGAATCCCATATCCCTGCCAGTGAGAAAATATCATCCTCCCGAAGGGTTATGTACCATGGTATTTTCCTGCCTCCCAGGTGCTGCCATTCAAAGAAGCCTCTGACAGGCACCAGGCACCTGCGCGAGGCAAAGGAATCCCTGAAGGCCGGTTTGGTGGCAATGGTTTCAGAACGGGCGTTGAAGGTCTTCATCATTATTTCGTTTGCCTCACCCTCATCGGCAACCCATGAGGGTATCAGTCCCCACCTCATGAGCCTCAGCCTGGCAGGCTCATCAGAGCATATCACAGGCATTAGGGGCAGGCTATAGGCATGATAGTAATAACTCGGACGGTATTTGTCACGGTCTATGAGCTCAGCACCATAACGCTCCTCAAGCTCCTCCCTGATAATATTTACATTAACTGTAAAACACACAGCCTAAGTGATTTGCGATTTTCGATTGCCTACTGCCTATTGGCTTGGCCCTCCCTGCAACCTGGCTCCTTCTCCGCCAGCTGGCGGATCGGCCCTCTATTGCCTTAGGTCGACTCTATAGCGGCACCGGCAATGACCAGGTGAAAAGGTCCTCCTCGGGCCACTCCCTTACCCTTGCCAGGAATTTTGCCATCATCCGGTCAATATCTGTGGAAAGTTCAGGGCCATTCCATGCGCTGCTGTTAGTGAGCACCACCCAGGCAGTTCCGTCAGGCATTCGTTTCATCATGGCTGCTGTTCCGGGAAATGAACCTGTGCGCCACCATGATCCGTTCGTAAGCGTTGCCCTCCACCCCACCGGAGCATACCCGTTGTAAACGTCGGTCATGAACCTGATACTCTCTGGTGTAAGGAAATCCTTCGGCTGCTCAAAACCATCGATCGCAAGCAAAAGTCGCATAAGGTCCGGAGCCGTCGCAACCCATCCTCCTGCGGCACCCAGGGTCTCTATGTCATTACCGCCACGACATGCCGGGACCATCTCGCCTGTACCGTAAACCGACGGTTTAAGGGGCGCATTGTCCACTTCATAGTAAGATACCTCCAGCGGATGTGCCTGTTCGGGCAGGTTATGGCCAATAGCCATGTCATATATACCAAGTGGCTCCAAAATTTCCCTCCGGCAATATGTCTCATAGTCGGTCCCGGATGCCCTCTCTATCACCAGTCCCAGGATACTGTAGCCAAGATTTGAGTATGACTGCCCTGTGCCCGGTGTAAAATGCAGATTTTTACTCAGGGCGAACCTGATGATGTCTTTAAGATCCAGCGGCATGGGAACGTCAAGGGATCTTGCAATCAAATCAGGCATGAACATCTGGTCGCCGTAGCGCTGTGACCATCCCCCTTCATGTGAAAGAAGATGTGCCACGGTAATATCGAAGACACGACGATCTTTGGGATGTATGAAGAGCGTATCATCCAGAATGTTACCAGGGCCAAATACCCGGTCATGCAAAGAAAGACGGCCCTCTTCAGCCAGTTTCATAACCGCAACGGCAGTAACCAGCTTTGAAACGCTGGCCACCCTGAAACGATGGTATGGCTCAACAGGAATAGAATCATTTATTGATGCATAGCCGAACCCGCGGGCATAGAGAAGTTTACCCTCACGCGCAACGGCAACAGATGCTCCTTTTATGCTCCAGTTTTTCAGGAACCACTCGATGCCTTTTTCGGCACTTTCAAACATTTCGCTGTCAGTCAGGGTGTTATCAATGCGAAGATTGGAAGGTGCATAGCTGCCGCTAATCATGACTACCCTCTCGGTTCCGACATGAGGGACAAAGAGGAAAAACAAAATCGTTACTATAATTAGAATGCGTAAGGATCTGTTGTGCAAATTCATTGGCATTGATCTTCTCTATGAACGTCCGCAAAAATAGGATATTATCCTGCTATGTTCCAAACTATGCCCATATTTTCTCAACCATGATAAAAAAATATCAACAAAATTGTTCCGAACTGAAACAGAGACTATTTTTGTATATATGGTCACCGGACTAAAAAGATTATCCTTTTCGTTGCTGTTAATCGTGTGCGGATCGTCAACATTTGCCCAGCCTGATTCACTCGCCATGGATTCCATACTGCTAAGGATCAAGGATATCCTTAAGGTATACAATGAACAGGTTCTGTTCGTTGACACATCAGACTATCTGACCGGTGAATATTATGCAAATGACATCAATTTACAGCTGGCTGCCTCAAAAGGGGCCTGCAATGAAATATTAAGGCTGTATGTGAAAGGTGCAGATGTGAATAATTTTGTCGGCCAAACAGCCACTCCCCTGCACTATGCAGTATCCTCCGGCAGAAAGGAGGCTGTGGAGATTCTCCTTCTCCTTGGAGCACAGACAGATAAGCATGACTTGTACGGTAACACCCCCCTGGTATCGGCAGTAAGGGCAAGTGACCTCGAAACGGCAGAGTTGCTGATCAGGTTCGGAGCCTCGCCTGACGGGGCAGACAGAAACGGATCAACCCCTCTTCATCATGCTTCGGCACTAGGGTATTTTTATATTACCGACATGCTTCTCTATTATGATGCCAGAACGGAATTACGCGACCTGGAGGGAAATACGCCACTTATGACCGGAGTGGGTTTCGGTTATTATGATATAGCTGATATTCTGCTTCAATCCGGCGCAGACCCCAATGCAACGGACAAAAGGGGGTTCACTCCCCTGATGACTGCAGCACAGAATGGCGATACATTGATGATGAAGCTTCTCCTGAATGCCGGAGCCCACCTGTATGCGATAAACAATGGGGGCACTGACGCTCTTGGATGCGCCGTTTTATACGGGCAGAAAGAGGCGGCTGAATTCCTTCTTGATGCCGGCAATAGGTGGAATTACAACGGCCGGGAGCACAATGACCCTGTCAACATTGCCCGCAATTATGGACGCGGCGAATTATTGCAGATGATGATCGAAAGGGGAATGGAGGGCAAAAAGGAATTTGTCCTTGAGGAGTTTTCTGTTTCAGCCGGGGGAATGTTCACAAACCATTACCCTATGGCCTTCGCATCTATCTCCCTGACCGAACCGGGGTTGAAAGGCGGGATTACCGTCGGCGCTGCCTCCAGTCCCTCAAGCCGGAGAGTGCTGTCAGATGGTGCTGATGACATAATTTACCAGTACAAGGTCAAATCATCCGTAATCTATGCCGGAGTATTCCGGGAGTTCCTGCTAAACAAACCGGCAATGGGCTATAAATGGAGTTTCGTCCCCTCAATAATGGCAGGATATCGCTTCTACTCACTTTATGAGGGTACGAACACCAGGCCTGATGATAAATTCTGCATAATACCTGCGGCGGAGATCACCTGGAGCATGCGGCACTTCACTCTCGGATCGGGTGTGGCATATATGGGTACTCCCTTCTATAAGGTGTCACCTCTGTGGATAACCCTGAAGGCTTCATACACCCTGGCGCGCGATACAAAGAGCATCACAGGAAAAAGGATCAGATTATACAACTATGAGTAAAACCGGAATTGCAGTGGTGGTTTTATTGACACTCCTTCTGTCATGTGAGGAGAGTTTTGTCAGTGATTGCAGCGAGTGTTATCCCGATGGTGTTCCCGGGGCGGAACTGAAAATCCTGTACCGGAACCCCGATTATATCCCTGGAAACCCTAAGGTGACTCTGTATGAAGGTGCCGTTGAAGACGGCATAATAATAACGCAGTACATTATCGAAGAGGCTGTCTCATTTATTGAGGTAGACGCAATCCTCTACAAGGATTATTCGGCTACTCTCGAGTTTTTCCTTGACGGCCGCAAGTATATCACCACTGCCGGGGCATGTCCAAAGGCAGGATTTGATAAAAATTCTTGTGAAGAACCCTGCTATTTCATATACGATAATGTCCTCGATCTGAGGCTCAGGTATAATTAACTGCAGAAGGCTTTGTCAGATCTTGAGAGTCAGCAGGAGCTGGCGAAGCTCATTGGGAGTCGTATCCTCATGAATCTTACCCGCATCGGCTACGGAGATCCTTCCTCTCTCCTCAGAGACAATTATCACAACAGCATCGGTATGCTCGGTAAGGCCTATTCCCGCCCTGTGTCTCATACCGAAGCGGGCAGGCAATCCTGCCTGGTCAGTTGAAGGCAGCGGGCAGCGAGCTGCAAATATTTTTCCGTTCTGTATAAGCACCGCCCCGTCATGAAGGGGTGATCCTTTATAGAATATTGTCTTCAGCAGTTCGTCGGTGACGAGAGCGTTAATCAGCTCCCCGCCATCAGAATAGATGTCAAGCATACTCGTTCTTCCCACTGCAATAAGAGCACCGGTACGCGACTGTGCCATAGACTCCACGGCATGAACGATCTCTTCAACTATCTGGTTGGTTGTCTGATCAACTGCTCCTGAAGGGAAATACCTGTCGAATGAAAACCTGTTACGGCTTATGTACCTGTTGCCGATGGCCAGAAGAAAACGGCGTATCTCCTGCTGGAATACAATGATCAGTGCAATGACACCTACTCCTATAACCTGTCCTATAATGGCGCTTATAAGCTCCATGTTCAGTGCCTTGACTATCAACCAGAAGAGGTAGACGAAAAATATGCCGAGAAAAATGCTGAAGGCTGCCGTTCCCCTGATAAGACGATATAACTGGTAGAGTATGAAGGCTACCATGAATATATCAATGATATCGAGAATGTTGAAATCGAGCATTATTCGAAGTACGGTGAGCGACAAATTTAAGAATTATGATCGAAAAGGATGCCTGCGGGGTAAATCTTTTCGAACAGGGTTATCACCTCACGTGCCTCCCTTACGTCATGCACCCTTAAGACCGAAGCTCCGTTCATAAGCGCTGCCATATTCAGGGCAGCCGTACCCGTGAGGGCTTCATCAGGGGTTACATTCAGCGTTCTCCATATCATCGACTTGCGTGACAATCCTGCCATCAGTGGCAATCCTGCAATCCTGAACTCCGAAAACCTCCTGAGCATCTCAAAGTTATGTCCGGCACTCTTGCCGAATCCGAAGCCCGGATCAAGGATAATATCTTTTACCCCTCCCTCCCTGAGCCTGGCAATCCTCTGCCCGAACCAGAACAGAATATCTTCAACCACATCATTATACTGTGGGTTATTTTGCATCGTACGGGGAGTTCCCTGCATGTGCATCATTATGTAGGGCACATGCAGCCTGATGACCAGCGGAATCATCCCCTGGTCCATCTCCCCTCCTGAAATGTCGTTGATGATGGCTGCACCCGAGTCTGATACAGCAGCCCCGGCTACCGAAGACCGGTAGGTGTCTACCGAGATGCAGGCATCCGGGTAACGTCCGAGAATAAGTTTCACGGCCCGGCAGACACGTTCCTTCTCCGCCTCCTCGGACACTTCCGGTGCACCCGGGCGGGTAGAGCATCCTCCTATGTCAATAATGTCAGCACCCTCTTCAAGCATCCTGCCGGCTGCCTCAATTATTTCCCCCTCGCCGGTGTAACGGCTTCCGCTGTAGAATGAATCTTCAGTCACATTGATTATTCCCATGACTCTGGGACTTGCAAGATCAAGTAATTTTCCGCCTGTATTTATTAACATGAGAGTTCTTATAAACTGAGATAAAGATAGTCATTGCCCGGGTTCATGATTTAGCACGGTCACAAGCCTTGTATCAAAATGCTATATTTGGGGTTAAATATTTATCTTTAAAACCGGACCATTATTATGGTCATCTGAACAGAATTTAAAAGCCGGAAAGGGATGAAGCTTATTGTGATCGAAGGTCTCGACGGGGCAGGCAAGTCAACACAGATAGCACTGCTGAAAGAGTGGTTTGCAGATAGAAAGATGCACTGCAGATACATTCACTTCCCGCGTACAGAGAGCCCCTGGTTCGGTGAGCTTATTGCCCGCTTCCTCCGCGGTGATTTCGGTGACCTGGGCAGTGTCGATCCATACCTTGTCGCAATGCTCTATGCCGGAGACAGGAAAGATGCCTCGACCATTATCGAAACATGGCTGGAAGAGAAATACTTTGTCATCCTTGACCGTTATACCTATTCCAACATTGCCTATCAGTGCGCAAAAATGCACCCGAAGGATGAGGAGATGAAACTGAGGGAATGGATACTGAGGCTGGAGTTCGAACATTTTGGTATTCCCAGACCCGATATAAATATTTTCCTGGATGTACCTTTCAGATTCACGGAGGAGAAGCTGAAAAACAGCCGCCAGGGCGAAGACAGAAACTATCTTATGGGCAGCAGTGACATACATGAGAGCAGCCTAGACTTCCAGCGGAGGGTGAGGGAAGTTTATATCGACGTTGCTGAAGGCGATGAGAGCCTGAAGATAATAAACTGCTTTGACTCTGAAGATAAAATGTTAAAACCTGATGATATCTTCCAGCTGGTAATGGAAAAACTAAAAGAAAATAACATTCTCAGATGAATTATTTAACTCAGATAGCGAGGATACTGGCAGGGCTGCTCTTTGTCTTCTCGGGTTTTGTAAAGGGTATTGACCCGATGGGAACAGCCTTTAAACTCGAGGATTATTTCACTGCCTTCAACATGGAATTCCTCGATATAATGGCAATACCATTGTCGATAACCCTGTGCCTTGTCGAGTTTATTACCGGCATGATGCTATTATCAGGGTCAATGGTAAGGCTTGGATCATGGATGGCCGCCCTCTTCATGGCACTGTTCACTCCTCTCACCCTCATACTGGCAATCTTCAATCCGGTATCTGATTGTGGTTGTTTTGGCGATGCCATCCTTCTTACCAACTGGGAGACCTTCTTCAAGAATGTGGCAATCACCCTGCTGGTGGTATTTGTTTTCATCAGGAGGGATGACCGCACGGGCACACTCTCCATGAAGGCCGGACTTAACTTCACACTCTTCTTTATCTTCATCTTCCTGCTTTTCATGAGATACAACCTGGCCTGCCTGCCGATGATCGACTTCAGACCCTACAAGGTGGGGACGAACCTGCCGGAGGCTATGGCCATACCTCATGATGCCGAGCCTGACAAATATGACATACGTTTCATATATGAAAAGGATGGACTTCAGAAAGAGTTCACGCTGAGTGACTACCCCTCCGATGACACCACATGGAAGTTCATAGATCAGAAATCAGTGCTGATCTCCAGGGGTTATGAACCTCCCATACATGACTTTACGCTCATAACCAGCGAGGGAGTAGACATGACAGAGGCGGTGACGGGCAATCAGGGCGACGTATTGCTGATGGTAGCCCGCAGGCTTGAGAAATCCGACAGGGACGGGCTGGTGAAGGGTTACGATCTTGGTATTGCCCTCAGGGAGAGTGAAACGGAATTCTATATTGTTACAGCCACCACTCCTGAGAAGGCAGACGGACTGGTCACTGGATTTAATGCACTATACGCTGATGAGACGACACTTAAGACCGTGATCAGGTCAGACCCCGGATTCGTGCTGCTGCACAACGGCACCGTGGCGGCAAAATGGTCATACCATAACCTTCCCGCAAGTGATCAATTCGCGGGTGACCTGAATGCACTTGCCATCAGAACGCATACAGCCACCAGGAACCTATTGGTTATAGTGAGCGCCTTGCTGACGCTGTTGATGGCTGTTGCACTCACACTGCCATTCAGACTTTCAGCAGATAAGGCAAACCAAAAAGAACAACTTAAAAATCAAATATAAGATGAGAAAAAAAATAGTTGCAGGTAACTGGAAGATGAACATGGAACTTGTTGAGGGAGTAGCTCTTGCCACAGGATTAAATAAGTACTTTCTTGCTGAGCCCCTGAAGGACAAGGAGGTGATCATATGCACACCCTTCATCCACCTGGGAATCGTCAGTTCGTTGCTGAATGCACCCGGACTTACCACTGGGGCTCAGAACTGCAATGACCACAGGTCAGGCGCATACACCGGCGAGGTTTCAGCAGCGATGATCAGAAGCACCGGAGCCTCAAGCGTCATCATAGGCCACTCAGAACGCCGCACATACTATGGTGAGGATGATACACTCCTCGCCGCCAAGACGGCGGAAGCACTCCGCAACGGGCTGATGGCAATTTTCTGCTGCGGCGAGGTGCTTTCAGAAAGAGAAGGCGGGATCCATTTTGACATTGTGAAAAGACAGCTTGAAAAGGGGCTGTTCATCCTTCCCGTGGAAGATTTCAGAAAATGCATCATAGCCTACGAACCTGTATGGGCCATCGGCACAGGCGTCACTGCCTCCCCGGCACAGGCACAGGAGATGCATCACTTCATCCGGGGCCTTGTAGGCACAAAGTATGGTAATGATGTGGCCGAAGAGACTACCATTCTCTACGGCGGCAGTTGCAAGGCCTCAAATGCAGCCGAACTCTTTGCCAATCCGGATGTTGACGGCGGCCTCATCGGCGGAGCCTCACTAGTGCAGGAAGAGTTTTGTAACATCGTTAAAGCCCTCTGATCAGCTGATGAAGAAGATCCTCATCACTCTTCTGGCAACTGCTGCCCTGTCAACTGCACTTAAAGGACAGGTCCCTGAACAGTTTTCGGGTGATACCGCAAAATTCACCTCGGAACTGACAGCCTTCATGGGAACCCTCGTCAGCAAGCCGGAAAAGAGTGAGATCGATCTCTTCAACTCACTTTATGACAGTACCTGTTTTAACTCAAGGGTAAAAGACAGGATAATAAATGTAGCCAGTCAGCTGAGAGGCCGAAGGATCAGCCAGACACCTGGATTCATATTTTTTGCCAGGACCCTTACCAATTTCATCACCACGGAACAGAACCAGGAGGAGATCAGTGCCTGGCTCGAAGGTCTCAGCGAGATGGCCTTTGACCCTCGCTTCAGCAACGCTTCCGTTGAAAAATTCATTGAGGTGACGGGACTCCTGCTGGTTGACAATACAATATACTCAGCGGGATCAGTCAGATGGAAGACAAAGGACGGCACAGTCGAATTTGTCCGTGACACGGTATTGAAGATAGAAATCAAGGCTGTGACCCTGAAAGCCTTCCTTGGTAAGGACAGCACAGAGATTTACGACTTCACGGGCACATACTACCCTGACATTTTCAGGCTGCACTGCCAGCAGGGCACGGTTACATGGGAGAAGGCCGGATACGACCCTTCATTGGTTTATGCCTTGGTATCCGGTTTTGACATCGACGTCACCAAGAGTGAATATACATGTGATTCATCCCTCCTGACCCATCCGACCTACTTCCAGGAACCGGTAGCCGGCAGACTCTCTGACAGGGCCGTTGCGATATCCTCTCCCGATAAGGCCACCATGCCGAAATTCGAGACCTATGAGACACGGTTCTTCATCAAAGATATTTACAAGGGGGTTGATTATGAGGGAGGACTGGCCCTGGAGGGAGCCATTGTCAGAGGGACCGGCACCAACTGGTTCCCGGCGAGTGTGAAACTATACAGGAATGACACCCTGGCAATTAACCTTATATCAAGAAACTTCATCCTTTCACAGAAGTCCATAAGCAGTTACGAGACCTCCTCTACCCTTTACCTTGGGACAGACTCGGTTTACCATTCCAACCTCGGCTTTTCCTATAACACTGAAACCAGGGAGGTAAGCATGTTCCGGACAACAAGCCCGTTGTCGCGAAGTCCCTACTTTGATTCCTACCATAACCTCGACCTGTATTTTGAACATCTCTCATGGGACATGGATAACCCTTTCATAACCATGTCACGCACAAGGGGATCATCAATCGGCGCCGCCAAGTTTGAGTCGATCTCATTTTACAATGAAGCGAACTTCTTCAGGCTCATGAGGATGGATGACATACACCCGCTCTACCGTGTGAGGGACTATGCAAAAGCCTATGGCTCGGACGTCTTCCCGGTGGAAGGCTTTGCCAGATGGATGAGGATGCCACTGGAGCAAGCCACCGCACTCTGCATCGAGCTCTCCAACAACGGGTTCCTTTTCTATGACAGGAACTACAATGAGGTGGCCATAAAGAAGAAGGTTGATGACTATATAGCCTCCTTCGGCAAGAAGAAAGACTATGACGCCATCACTATCAACAGCGAAACAAGAGATCAGGAGGAGAATGCAATCCTTGATCTGAAGAGTTACGATCTCCGCCTGGCAGGAGTAAGAATGGTGTCACTAAGTGACTCGCAGAAAGTTGCCATCAGGCCCTACGGCGGACGACTGACAGTTGGCCGGAACCGTGCCATCTCATTCGACGGAGTGGTGCAGGCAGGTCTCTTCACAATCTATGGGAAAAAGTTCTCGTTCAATTATGACACCTTTAAGATCAGGCTTGAAAAAATCGATTCAATCAAGATTGCTGTCGAGACCGGAGAGAGAGATGCCTTCGGGAGACCGGTGATTAAGAGATTAGACAACATGATCGAGATGGCTACTGCCGAGCTCTTCGTTGATGATCCCAACAACAAATCGGGATTGAAAAGCCTTAAGCAGTACCCTATCATCAGTGCCTCGACCAACTCATATATCTTTTATGATGACATTCCTGGCCTGGAGGGTCTCTATGAGAGAGATAAGTTCTTTTTCCGGCTTGATCCGTTCACCTACACCAACATCGACCATTACACCAATGAGGATATGTCCCTTGATGGTGAATTCATCGCCGGAGGGGTCACAGAACCCATGAGGCAGACCCTGACCGTACAGCCTGACACATCACTCGGATTCACCATGAATATTCCCCCGTCCGGAATACCCATCTACAATGGCAGAGGCCGACTGTACAATCATCTCAGCATGAGCAACTCCGGCCTCATTGCCAATGGTACTATTGAACACCTTACAGCCACGGTCAGGGCAGACACCTTCCGCCTCTTCCCCGATTACATGATATCAAGGGTCCGCACTTTTGAGATGAGCCGCGATTCGCTGCACAGGTTCCCGGAACTGAAATCGACCGATGTTGACATACAATGGCTCACGGGCACGGATGAGTGGTATGCCGTCAACAATGAAGGCAAGGAGTTCAATATGTTTGGCAACGGAACGACTCTTGACGGGACATTGATCCTTACCCCTGACAAGCTCAGGGGCAAAGGAGAACTTAATATGGCTGATGCCAGGATTACTTCGGAGACTTTTGCCTTCGGGCAAGCCACCATAAAGGCAGACACATCCGATTACTACCTCAAGGCACTCAGGGGAGACGGGTACGGATTCGTTGCCAGCAATGCCAACACCAATGTCGACTTTGTGACCCAGCGGGCCTCATTCAGTCTGAATACCGACTCGTCACTGGTTGTCTTCCCGGAGATAGAATACATCTCAAAGATGACCAACTTTGACTATGATATAAGAAACAAGGTACTCGACATGTCACAGCGGGGAAGGGAAAGTGCAAAACTGATGACTCCTGAGGAGCTGCTGAAGGTTCCGCCGGGAAGGGTTGAAAAGCCCACTTTCTTTTCAACCAACAATATGAAAGACACTGTCAAGTTTCAGTCGGGCTCCGCATCATACTTCCTTCAGGATGAATATGTCCAGATCAGGGACGTCAACTACATCCCGGTAGCAGACGCACTGATACAGCCCGGTGAAGGCACCCTGTACATCGGAAAGGGTGCCAGAATCAGGCAGACTGACAGCGCCCTCGTGGCTGTCAACAACAGGCATCTTATCCATTCTGCAAAGATTAATATTGAAAGCAGTGCGAACTATTACGGATCAGGAAAGTACAATTACTATGATGATGCAGGACAAAGCCAGGTTATAGATTTCAGCGAGATAAAGGTGGATACTCTTGCCACCAGGGCTCAGGGCTATGTTCCCGTCACGAAAAACTTCATGCTCAGTCCTGCGTTCTCATTTACTGGTGACGTAGCCTTGCGCTCCGGCGAGCCGCATCTCAGGTTCACGGGGGCTGCCGGAATCATCACCACATGCCCGAATATAAAAAGCAATCCGGTCAAGTTCAGCGCGGCCATTGACCCGATGAATGTGCTGATTCCTGTGGATGACAAGCCAAGAGACATAAATGACAACCTTCTCTTCGCGGGCACCTTTGTCACCCTTGACTCTGCCGGGGTATACGGCACCTTCCTGTCTGAACGTCATTCATGGAGTGACAGTCCTCTGATAAATGCTGAAGGTTATTTGTTTTATGACAAGGGTTCAGCCAGGTACCGCATTGCCTCACTCGAGAAACTTTCGGATCTGAGCCGGCATGGGAACATGGTTGTCTTTGACAGAAACCAGTGCCTGCTGGTCAGCGAGGGCCGAATCAACTTCGGGGTGAACTACGACCTTCTTAAAATGAGCAGCTCCGGTAGTGTGACAAACAATACCGACTCATCACTTGTGGAGGTGAGATCGATGCTCAGCTTCTCATTCCATTTCAGTTCCGACGCCCTGAAGATCATGTCTGATGACATACGCTCAATACCAACCCTCAGGGCAGTCAACCTCTCCTCGGAGTTCAATTCCAAGGCAATGCGCGACCTGATAGGCGAGCAGGCGGCAAGAACCCTGAATGAAGAGCTCCAGCTATTCGGGGTTGCACGCTCTCTGCCAAAAGAATATTCTTCACAGATCATGCTGAATGATGTAACCCTTAAGTGGAATCCCTATACAATGTCATTCATCTCAACAGGCAGGCTGGGGATAGGATTCATCGGTGAACAGCCAATGAACATCTATGTTGACGGATGGGTGGAGCTCCAGAGAAAAAGGTCGGGTGACCTGCTTGATATATACATTAAGGCAAATGACAATGTATGGTACTGGTTCTCATACTTCAGGGGCATGCTGATGAGCTATTCATCTAACCAGACATACAACGACCTGCTCAGCAACACCAAGGAAAAGGTAAGGAGAGATCCCAAAGCCACATCAAGGGTTGATTATGTCTATATGCTCGGACTGCGCGACAGGCTTCTGAATTTTCTGCGGAGAATGGAAAGCGGTGGCAGGGATGCCGAAGGTTACTATTAACAGTGTCACGGTCCGCCGGTTCGGCCACGGTTGCCGAATTCAATTATTTCCATATCGCTTAGCCTGTCATCCTCAATTGCAAATCGAAGCAGGGTCATGACCTTGTGTATGCCTGTACGGCCTGCTGAACCGGGGTTTACGCAGAGCATGCTCCGGCTCCTGTCATGAATGACCTTGACGATATGAGAATGGCCGCAGACAAATATGTCAGGCTTCAGCTCCTTTATAAGCTCAAGAGCCCTGGGTGCGTACCGGCCGGGATAGCCTCCGATATGAATTATAAGAACATTTTTAGTACCGACCCTGAAGAAGAGAAATTCCTTCGTTGCCCTCCTGACCCCGAAATCGTCACAGTTACCCCAGACAGCCCTGAGTGGCTTGAACGCCTCAAGCTCAGTTATGACGTCAATATTCCCTGCATCACCGGCATGCCATATCTCATCAACATCTGCGAAATGCTCATAAACAGCCGGGTCAACCCATCCATGGGTGTCTGACAACACTCCTATCTTCATTATCGGGCAGAATAATTTTACGAATGCTAAAATCAATAAATTTGTGCAAATAAGAGCCAAAATGCAGATATTTTATTCCGTAGATATTTCGGAAGGGAAAGCTCTCTTCAGCAGGCAGGAGTCTATGCACTGCCTGCGGGTGCTACGCATGAGACGAGGTGAGAGCATCAGGTTCACCGACGGATTGGGGAACCTCTATGATGGAGTGATAACGGATGATGACCCCGGCGGCATGACCGCTACGGTCATATATGCGGAGCATGATCAGGGAAGGCGGAACTACAGGCTTCACATGGCTATATCTCCCCTGAAAAACGAGGACAGACTCGAATGGTTCATTGAAAAGGCCGTCGAGACCGGCATAGATGAGATCACCCCTATTGTATGCGGCCGGACAGAAAAGAAAAAGATCAGAAGGGAGAGGCTGGAGGGACTGATCCTCTCGGCAATGAAGCAGTCGGTCAAGTGCAATCTTCCCCGATTGAATGACCCGGCCACGTTCAACGAATTCGTTGATGTGATGCACGAAGGAAAAAGGATCATAGCCTGCTGTGACCCTGCTGTTGAGCGCATCCCCATCACCTCCTCATTCAATCGTGGCGATGAGGTAACGATACTTATCGGACCGGAGGGCGATTTTACGCCTGAAGAGGTTGCCAGGGCAGTTAAAGGCGGGTTTACTCCGGTCCATATCGGCCCCAGCCGGCTGAGAACAGAAACAGCAGGCGTTGCCGCCTGCTGCTCCGTTTATCTGGCCAATATCTGATATCAGGCGCTTGTAAAGAAATCAAACACGCTTGTTATCTTTTTTACAGGCACATTATAGAATTCGGTGTATTTGCATTTCTCACATGTCAGGGCAGTGTATTTTGCTGCCTGAATGTCAAATAGCTGAGTGAAAAGGCTGTGTGCAACCCTTATTTCACTGAATTTGTACCTTTTGCTGCCACACTTCGGGCAGGTATACTTTATCACAGGCATTTCACTTTTCATTGCTGTCATTGTTTTTGTTATTCTTTTCCACCTTAAGACGCCCGGACTTGCGCAGTGCCTGGTCAAGGATCCATTCTATCTGACCGTTGGTGCTGCGGAACTCGTCAGAGGCCCATTTCTCAATGGCACCCAGCTTGTCCGGATCAATCCGTATGATGAATGACTTCTTCTGCATGACTAATGCTGCAGTGTGCCGGTGTTAATGATCGGGTTGGGATCTTTGTCACCGCACAGCACCACCATTAGATTACTTACCATAGCGGCCTTCTTCTCCTCGTCAAGGTCAATAATGCCCTTTACAGAAAGCTGCTCAAGTGCCATCTCAACCATTGAAACTGCACCTTCAACTATCTTGAACCTTGCTGCAACAACAGCTGTGGCCTGCTGGCGGCGAAGCATGGCGCCTGCGATCTCCTCGGAATAGGCGATGTAATTGATCCTTGCCTCAATAACATTGATACCGGCAATCATCAGCCTCTCTCTTATCTCACGCTCCAGCTCGTCATTGACCTCCTCCCCGCCGCTGCGCAAGGTCATCTCATTATCATGGCCATCCCAGTTGTCATAGGGATAAAGACCTGCCAGCTTTCGAAGGGCGGCATCACTCTGTACTAGAACGAAATGTTCGTAATTGTCAACATCAAAAGCAGCCTTGTAGGTGTTCTCAACCTTCCAGACAAGCACAAACCCGATCTTGATAGGGTTCCCGTTCTTGTCATTGACCTTGATAGGCTCACTGTCAAAGTTGCGGGCGCGCAAAGAGATCTTTTTGCGTACATAGAACGGTACCGCCCACCAGAACCCGTTGGTCTTTACAGTACCCCTGTATGCACCAAAGAGGACCATCACCATCGATTCATTCGGATTGACGACCATCAACCCGGGAAAAATCAACAGGCTCAGAAGCATCAGCACAACTCCCAGCCATATAATCTCATTCATAAATGCAAGAACAACTGCTCCCAGTACCAGCAGCCCGATCAACAGGAACAGGTATCCTGATGAGGCTTTGAAAATTTTTTCTTCTTTCATGTTTTATGATATTAATATGATATCACAAAGATATTACTTTAAATATCAAAAGTCAAGAAAAACAGAAAAAAAATTTACTTTTGGATCATGCATGATCGTCATACCGACAGGGAATTGTATTTCAGGGAGCAGTCACACACTACTTCGAAGCATGTCATTCCGTTCATAGAGAGCGTTTTGCCCATAAATGATTCGGTCTCCGTGCTTGAGATAGGGTGCGGTGAGGGGGGTAATCTCCTCCCCTTTCTTGAAGCCGGATGCTCACGGATAGCAGGCATAGACCTTTCAGAAAGCAAGATCGCGAATGCACGCAGTTTCTACTCCGCAATCCAGGGCGGTGAAAGGGTCGAGTTCACCGCAGCAGATATCTATGACTCAGGCTCAGCCGGTACCTTCGATATAATTATGATGCGTGATGTCCTGGAGCATATTCATGACCAGGAGAGGTTCATCGGCTTCGCCAGGAGGTTTCTGAATCCGGGAGGCGTGCTCTTCATAGCCTTCCCCCCCTGGAACAATCCTTTCGGCGGGCATCAGCAGATGTGTGATAGCAGGCTGCTCTCGAAAATGCCATGGATACATCTTCTGCCCCGGTCCCTGTACCGGAGGCTGCTTCTTTCTGCAGGAGAAAGCCAGGCCCGGACAGAGGGACTTCTCGAGATAAAGGATACCGGTATAAATATCGGAAGGTTTGAGAGAGCAGTAAAAAAAGAGGGATTTTTCATTGCGAAAAAATCCCTCTGGCTCATCAACCCGAACTTTGAGATCAAGTTCGGACTCAAACCCCGGCGACTGCCTCAGTTCCTGGGGAAAATACCTGGTCTCCGGAACTTCATCGCCACCACAGGTTACTATATTATTTCAGTGCCTCATCAAGAGCCCTGAGAATCGGTTGGGCCGATATCTTTACCCCTGCGGCCTGGTTCATCCAGTGCTGCGGTGTCAGGCGTCCAAGACTGTACATGCGATCAATCTCATCAGAAAAATCCCTGCCTTTGAGGTGATCTTCTATCTGAAACTGTATAATCTGTCCGTATGCATAGTTCTGCAGGTACAGAGGCCCGTTGATCATATGAGAGTAGATGGCCAGCAGCGGTGAGTCACTCACTCCCATCACGGGAGCAAAATATTTGTTCCATACCTCTGTCGCTATGTTGATTGTCTGCTCCTTGAGCTGAGCCGGTGTTGCCCGGGGGTTCTCATAGAGCCATTTCCAAATCTTCATCTCCACCATGCTGACTCCCATTATCTCCATCAGTGACCATGCAGCGTCCAGAGTCTGAAGCTTCTCCTTCTCCGGGTTATCCTCATTCATGCCGAGGAGCATCAGGTCGCGATCCTGGAAGAGGAATGCCGTTGCCTCAGTGAAGGCTGTGTTCGGAACACCCGAGAGCATATACCAGTCAACATCATAGAGTGAAATTGTCTGTTCAATGTTATGTCCGAACTCATGGACAGCGATATTATACCCTTTGTAGTCCATTCCCTTGTCTGAAATGCGGGTTCTGAGATGTGATACTGACCCCTTCATGCCGGCGCCCCACGCATGGCCCGATCCCCTGGCAGGATCAACAACGATCTTATCTGCGAGATACCTGGCTCTTTCAGGTGACCAACCCAGCTTCACGAGCATACCTGGCATGGCTGCCCTGAAGGCTGCAGGGTCAGGATACAGAACTGAGGTCTTTGATGTGAGAAGGCTCTCTGGTATTGAGCTCCTCGATTTGAAGCCGTCATACCAGATATCATATGGCCTCAAATCGCGCCCCAGCCTCTTGCTGATCATCTCCCCGAGCACCTTGAGCTGGGGCGAACTCAGGTATTCATCAAAGAGTACCTCGGTATCCTCCTGTGAAATCTCCATACCACCTGAGAAACTGCGGAGTATGGCAGTGTTCATGCCCGGAATGTAGGGGTCGATTGCCTTCTCAGAGTTGAATATATTTATTACATGGGAATAACGGGTATCAGGTTCTGCTTCCAGTTCAACCGGAGCGCCATCCCTTGTAACCTTATTTGACCATGGTGACCACTCATAATCCGGGTTGTTGATCACCTTTTGAGGAATCTCCTGGCGGATGATGCGCTCCATGACCTTGTAGACCATCTCCTGCTTCAGCGGGCCATTATCGCTGTCGGCATAATTTGACTTGATCTCGTCACGCAGGTTCCAGTGAGACAGTAGTATCATGTCATCCGGGAAGAGCTGCTGACCGTCATCGGTACGCAGTTTTCCCATACATATGTTGTATTCGGCAATGTACATCTCCGCGTTACCCATTGCCACCCCCGCCGCCTGGTTGAGCTCGGCCGGCACACGCGATACAAACTGGTCGCCAAGACGAGCCATGGCCCACTCTTCGCGGCTCCATGCCGAACCCAGATCCTCCTTCTCTGCAAGAGTATAGTAGGGGAAGTTGAGGGCTATCACAAAGGCAATCTTGTTGTCGTAGAAGTCGGTCTGCAAATGCGCCCCCACTGAGTAGTTTCCAAACATGCGGTCAATTTCATCTATCTCGCCGACTGCCTCATCAAGCACTTTCCGCAGATCGAGGGTTATCTCATTCATGTTTCCGCCCAGGGATTCAAAATAGCTGCTCACCTTCAGGAAAACGGTCCTTCGCTTTGCGGGATCCGGGATGTAGTTTGCTGCAACAAACTCTGAAAACTCCTCCGGGGTGCCGTCATCACTCCTCCACAGGGAAGCGGCGTGTCTCACTCCCTTCTCAAGGAGCAGCGGATCAGCTGATGGTTGGGCCGCCAGCACATTCTCAACTGAACTTTTAATTAAGGTTTCATCAATGAAACCAGCAACAGACTCGTTGCCCTTCTTGTCAGGCGTTGAACAGGCTGTAAGAACTGCGATCATAAGGAACAGATACTTTTTCATAAGTAACATTTATTAAGGCATATGATTATTGTACAAACTGCATGGCATAATACCTGGCTGTCAGCTTTTCTCCGGTGGCCTTTTCGATCATCTCATTCCACTGGTATCTGGCGCCGGGCATAAATACGTTGCTTTTAAAATATTCACCCGTTGCCTTCATGTCTGCCTCTACATCTCCGGAGGTCGCCACGGTAGTCTGCAGGTGATTTTCAAACTGTGAAGCCAGGAGCTCTCCCAGCAAGTAATTGTGGTAGTAGCAGGGATAGAGCGCAACGTGGATCTTCGTTGCCCAGTCAGGCATATTACGTCCCTCAGGCTTCTTCATCATCTGGTATCTCTCAACAATGTCCCACCACAACTGGTTGAGGTCCTGGTCAGGATTTTCGTACATTGCCTTCTCAAAACGGTACATCACCTGTGCCCAGCGGCTGAACACAAGTTGCTGAAGCCTGAATGCCCTGAAGCTGTCTTCCGATATTTTGTTCATTTCCTCTTCATCAATGATACCCATATAATTCATCCAGACCGGGTTGGTTGCAAGCCTGCCGAAATAGTTGGCAATTGCCTCCGTGGTGAATGTGTGGGCTGCATCGCGGAGTGTGAAGGGCAGCGACATATCATTGTAGTACGAGTAAACGCCATGTCCCAGTTCATGGAGAATTGTATTCATCCAGTTTGCATCGGGCTTGATATTGTCAAGCGTGCGAACGTCACCGGCCCTGTCAATATCAATTGAGAATGCGTGCTGGTTCTTCCCTGGTTTCTCATAGAGGTCGCTCTTTGCAAGAATGGCATCAACCGGCAGGCCAAGCCCTGCATAAAATTCAGTTGCCAGCCTGACCGGATCCTGATTCGCATAATAGCTGTCAAAGTCCACCGCATATATCTCCGGAGCCTCCTGAAAATACCTGTTCTGGTAATGCCAGGGCTGGAGCTGTCCGGGATCCAGCCTGTAGTATTTCGCAAAATAGGCGTCGATATCGCCCTTAAGCTGTGCATAGTTATCGCGCGTCAGGCTGTCAAGCTCATCAAAAAGCCTTGTGATCTCCTCAGGATCCTGTCCTGACAGCTTCAGACTCATCTGATGATAATTATCAAACCCGAGCTGACGGGCTATCTTGTTGCGGTGCCTGACAAGCGTGATGATATCATCAGCCACGACAGGCCCTATCATCTTGTGGCCCTCCCAGGCTGCCTGCAGGTCTGAGCCGCTGGTTGAACTGCGCAGGATATTTTCTATATCATTGTCGCTGAGCTGCTTTCCCTTGACTGTTGCCCTGAAGGTGGTGTATTTCTTTGTTATCTCTGTCTCCATCTTCACCTGCTCAGAGATCAGGCTGGTGTCAATCTGTCCCTGCAGGTACTGGTTAAACAGGATATCAAGCTGGCGGGCAAGCAACGGATCCCTGACCATACCGGACTCTTTCAGCTCCTTCAATTCAGCAAAGGCATTCTTGTCAGTATAGAAGCTGATGAATGCAATTGAGGCCTTCTCCCGATGCGCCCAGGCGTCATCAGCGCCTGTAACGTTGGCCTCCCAGTCTGCCAGGGTGTAATCCTTATAAAGGGGTATTATCTTTGCCTCATAAGCACTTATAAACCCGCTCATTCTGTTTTCCATCTTCTCCTGTTTTGATGTGCATGACCAGAGAATGGTCATGATTAACGTAAAAAAGACAACCGTTCTTTTCATTTGATTCTGTTTGAGTTTTGCGAAGGTAAAATATTTCATAATAGAAAAAATATGACCTGTGACAGTATAATAACAAATAAGGCTTCCCGAAGAAAGCCTCATTTTATGCAAGCCGGAAATCCGGCTCAGTGTACAGTCTTGTCTTTTCTGATCTTTTCGAACAGCCTGTTTATAACTTCATCAGAAGGCTGATCCTCCATATCGGGAAGCAGGATGCCCAGCGCAACGTCAATTCCAAAAGCATCTGCGATCAGGTCTGAAGGTGTATTTGTTATTTCCAAATAAGAGAGTAAGAGGGTAGAATTCTTATCCATAGGCGTTCTTGTTCTCATACTAGAGAAACGCCACTCCTACTCGGAAAATTGTATCAGCTGATTGAAAGGGTAATATTTTTTTCAGTCATGATTTTGCGCATGTTGATAAGTGCATATCTCATCCTTCCCAGCGCAGTATTGATGCTTACCCCTGTCATGTCAGCAATTTCCTTGAAGCTCATTCCTGCATAGTGGCGCATGATAACCACTTCGCGCTGATCTTCAGGCAGCCCGCCAATGAGTCGCCTCACGTCACGCATCACCTGGCGGCGGACAAGGACATCTTCAACATTATCATCGGCAAGACTGCGCGAATTGAACAGGTCTGTCTCATAATCATCATTGAGCACTATTCCCATCTGCTTCTCATGCCTGAAGTGATCTATAATCAGATTGTGTGCTATCCTCATTACCCATGATATGAACTTCCCGTCATCCTGGTAACGTCCGGCGCGGATCGACTGAACAACTTTCAGGAAAGTATCCTGGAAAACGTCATCTGCCAGGTCCCTGTTTCGAATGTAAAGGCTGATATACGAATAGACCTTACTTTTGTGTCGGAGGATGAGCAGCTCGATGCTTCTCTCGTTACCGTTCATGTAGCTTGTAATAAGCTCATAATCGGTCATTTTGCTCTTCATAATTAACTCTATTATTGGTTGCGAGTAGAGTTATACGATAGGCGGTCCTCCTTTGTTTCGTTTGTTTGTTTATGTGGTCTTATACGGGGTGGTCCCCCTCTTTGTTTCATTTCTTACCACGACAAAGAAAACAAAAAATCGTTAATACAAATTCATTAATTTTGGCAACTTACAAACGGAGTGTGAATGAAGGGCAATATTGAGATAAAGGGAGCGCGTGTTCATAACCTTAAGGATATTACCCTTTCCATTCCGAGAAACAACCTGGTAGTCATTACCGGGGTGTCCGGTTCCGGCAAGTCGTCACTCGCCTTTGATACCATTTATGCCGAGGGGCAGCGGCGCTATGTAGAGAGCCTCTCATCTTATGCCAGGCAGTTTCTGGGGCGCATGAACAAGCCCGACGTTGATTTCATAAACGGTATACCACCGGCCATTGCAATTGAACAGAAGGTCAATACACGGAACCCCAGGTCGACGGTAGGCACATCAACGGAGATACATGACTACCTGAGACTGCTGTGGTCACGCGTGGGACGTACCATATCTCCTGTCTCGGGGCGCGAGGTGCGCAAACATACCGTTGACGATGTCGTGAACTACCTCGCAAAGCTTACTGCAGGGACCAGGGTGGTATTGACGGCACCGCTGCCTGTACCCGGAAATGTTGAACCGGCTGAGTTCATGCAGTTCCTTCTTCAGCAGGGCTATAACCGCATCAGCACTGAGAAGGGCATTGTTCGCCTTGATGAAGATAACACTGCAGGACTGATAGGCGCCCTGACCACCGTTGATCTTATTATCGACAGGTTCGCCGCAGGGCATGCACCTGAGGACATGAGCCGCACCGCAGATTCAGTCCAGACTGCATTCATGACCGGGCGCGGCCATATAACCCTCACTGTCACTGACGAGGAGACAACCCAGACCATCAAATTCTCGGATAAGTTCGAGGAAGACGGGATAACCTTTGAAGAGCCGACAGAACACCTCTTCAGTTTCAACTCACCCCTTGGAGCATGCCCGGTATGCGAAGGTTACGGAAAAATAATCGGTATTGATGAGAACCTGGTCATCCCTGATGAAAATCTCTCGGTATATGACGATGCCATAGCCTGCTGGAGAGGCGAGACTATGAAGCAATGGAAGGAGAGACTGATCTACAGCGCTGACAAGTTTGATTTCCCGATACATAAACCCTGGTACAGGCTGTCTCCCGAACAGAAGGCGCTGGTATGGAGCGGCAACAGGTATTTCTTCGGACTGAACCAGTTCTTTGAGCATCTCGAGGAGAAGAAATACAAGATCCAGTACAGAGTCATGCTCAGCCGCTACAGGGGCAAACGCTCCTGCCCCTCCTGCGAAGGCCGCAGACTGCGCAAGGAGGCCGCGTGGGTGAAGATTGGCGGCAGATCAATAACTGAGATAACCTCCATGCCCGTCAGCGAAGCCTATGAGTTCTTTGAACACCTGACCCTTAACGGCCAGGAAAGGGAGACCGCAGGACGTCTGCTGAAGGAGATACAGCAGCGACTGGGATTTCTTGTTAGTGTGGGTCTCTCCTACCTGACCCTCGACAGGCTCTCAAACACTCTCTCGGGTGGAGAGTCACAGCGCATCAACCTGGCCACCTCGCTGGGCAGCAGCCTGGTGGGATCACTTTATATCCTCGATGAACCGAGCATAGGCCTCCACCCCCGCGACACCAATCTGCTTGTCAATGTTCTCAGGGAACTGCGCGACCTGGGTAATACCGTGATCGTCGTTGAACATGAGGAGGAGATCATCAGGGCGGCTGATCAGATCATAGACCTGGGTCCGGCTGCAGGCACTCACGGAGGGGAAATTATCTACCAGGGAGGAGTTGACTTCTCGAAGAAAAACAAATCACTTACCGCAGCCTACATGACTGGCGCCATGCGAATAGAGGAGCCGGCCATGCGCCGTAAATGGCACAGTTATATAGGAGTCAGGGGTGCACGTGAGAATAACCTGAAGGATATTGATGTGAAGTTCCCCCTGCACACCATCACCGCGGTCACAGGTGTCAGCGGCTCCGGGAAAAGCACACTGGTGCATGACATACTCTTCAATTCCCTTGCATCAAAGCTTGGAGATAACGGAACGAAGGCAGGGCGCTTTGCGGCGCTGGAGGGCGATTTTTCCAGTATCACGGCTGTGGAGCTGATAGACCAGAACCCGATAGGCAGGTCGAGCCGATCAAACCCCGTGACATACCTGAAAGCCTTCGATGAGATACGCAAACTCTTCGCCGACCAGCAGGCTGCAGTGCAGTCGGGCTTCAAACCGGCCCACTTTTCATTCAATGTTGAAGGCGGACGGTGCGAAGAGTGCCAGGGCGAGGGTGTCATCAGGGTCGAGATGCAGTTCATGGCCGATGTGGAGCTGACATGCGAGGCCTGCAAGGGGATGCGCTACAAACGTGATATCCTCGATGTGAAATTCCGGGGCAGGAATATTTATGAGGTCCTGGAAATGACCATTGATGAGGCGATAGAGTTCTTCGACACCTGTAAAGACAAGTCATGCAAAAAGATAGCTGACAAGCTGAGGCCGCTGGCAGACGTGGGGCTTGGCTATGTCAGACTCGGCCAGTCGTCATCCACCCTCTCCGGCGGAGAGAGCCAGCGAGTCAAGCTGGCGTTTTACCTTAGCCAGGAGAAGAGTAATGAAAAAATGCTGTTCGTCTTCGACGAACCAACCACCGGACTCCATTTTCACGATATCAGCAAGCTGCTGAAATCACTCAATGCTCTCGTCGATCACGGCCATTCAGTGATACTCATCGAACATAACGTGGAGGTTATCAAGTGTGCCGACTGGGTCATTGACCTCGGCCCGGAGGGCGGTGAAAAGGGAGGATATGTTGTTTTTGAAGGTACGCCGGAGGAGCTGGTCAGGTGCGAATCGTCATATACGGCCAGGTATTTAAGGTTAAAGATTTAAGGTAAAAGGATATACGCCCCGGGATCAGCCAGGTATTATTACGGGCAGCCGGCCAAATTCAATCAGCAATCCTCCCCGGCTCCCTGCGGTTTCTTCCCGGGGCGCCAGTAAGGTCATCACCAAGATCTTCCCTGGCGGCCGCGGCCAGCCCCTCAAGTCTCTGTACAACCTCAGGATGATACTCCTTAAGATCATATCTCTCTCCCGGGTCCCTCCAGAGGTCATATAGTCCGCCCTCAAACCAGTGGTTTTCATATGACCCCCCGGCTTTACCATCTTTCCCAGGAATGAATCCTTCGTAGGTACGCCCGTGATGGGGAAAGACCAGCTTCCACCTGCCATCCGTCACCGCCTCAAGGCTATTCTTCCTGTAATAATAATAAAATGCTTTCCGGGGACTAACGGATTCATCTCCTTTTAGAAGCGGAAGAAGACTTACACCGTCAATGGTTTTGTCAGGCATAGGTGCACCTGTAGCCTCAGCGATTGTAGGGAGAATGTCTATTCCGGCCGCCAGCCTGTTGGTTACCGTTCCGGCAGGTATGGTACCCTCCCACCACATAATGCAAGGCACACGTTGCCCGCCCTCAAAAGTGGTGCCTTTCCCTTCGCGAAAGCCGGCTGTACTCCCGGCATGGTTGCCGTAGTTTATCCAGGGACCATTGTCAGATGTGAAGATAACCAGTGTGTTCCTGTCAAGATCAAGATCTCGCAGGGTTTTCAAAATCTCACCGACACTCCAGTCAATCTCCATCATCACATCACCGTACAGACCCTGTTCCGACCTCCCTCTGAAGGCTTCGGATGCCCCAAGGGGCACATGCGGCAGTGGATGGGCCAGATAAACGAAGAATGGCATCGACCTGTTACTGTGTATAAATTCAATTGCCTTTTGCGTCAACTGAAGAGTAAATTGGGAGTGATCCGGGTTAGTGGCAATAACCTGTTCATTTTCAATTAACGGCAGGGGCGGAAAATAATCCTTTATGTCAGGATGCCACGGCCACATGTCATGTGAATATGGAATGCCATAGAACTCATCAAATCCATGGTTGTTAGGAAGGAAGCGGGACTGGCATCCCAGATGCCACTTACCATAGATGGCAGTTGCATATCCCCTATTCTTCAGGATCTCGGCAATTGTTTCCTCATCTTCATTAATGCCGGTCTTTGCCCTGTGGTCAAGCGCTCCGCTGAAACCGACGCGGTTCGGATAGCAGCCGGTCATCAAGCCTGCGCGTGAAGCACTGCAAACTGCCTGAGGGGCATAATAATGAGAAAAGAAAATGCCCTGATCAGCCATTCTGTCAATATTGGGAGTAGTAAAACCGCCTGACCCAGTCATGGAAAGGTCTCCGTAACCCATGTCATCAAGATAGATCAGAATGACATTTACCGGCCTGTCATCTCCCGTCGCAGCGGGGGTGACACTCAGACGAGCAAGACCGAGCAGAGCGAACAGCAGGATGGTAAGTCTCTTCATCTCCTATTACTTCTCTTAAACTAACTCATTGCAGATCGCTCCCCAGAAGAAATCTTAATGGTACGTTAAGTCTTTTCGACCATGATCTCTCAGAGTGATCGTCACCTTCGTACTTTCTTGTCATCCAGTTTTTGGAAGTAAAGCCTGTTGATAGCATGATCTCATCAACCTTTTTCTGGTAAGGCTCATACCATTTGTCAAGCGTCTCAGTGCCATAGTCAAAGTATATCCTGTGGGTCCCGGGAGAAGGAAGATTTGATTTCAGGTAATTCCTGAATGCCCTGGCAATGCGGTTGTCATTCCGCGTAAGGAAATTAACTCCCTTCATCGGGAGATGGGTTGACAGGCATCCTGCCCCGCCAAAAACCTCAGGGTATTCGCACATGGCATAAACAGATATCAGTCCACCCATGCTTGACCCCATGACAAACGTGTTTTGCCGGTCGCTTAAGGTTGAGTATTTCGAATCAATATAAGGTTTCAGTTCATTGACAATGAAACGAAGATATGAATCACCCAACGCCTTACCCATCATGGCTTTTCGGATAAATCTGGCCCGGCGCCATTTTGAGAGATCCGTCAGAGCCTTTTCAGGGAAGTACTCAGGATACCGGTATTTTTCATTATTCCAGATCCCCACTATTATGAAGGGTCTTATACCCTCTTCCGCCATCAGCCTGGCGGCAACTTCATCAGCACACCACTCCTGCCTGTTCCATGTGATAGTGCTGTCAAAGAGCATCTGCCCGTCATGCATGTATAATACCGCATATTTTGTCGAAGGATCGTAGTTTTCGGGAAGCCATACATCGACATTACGCGGGGCAACATTCACTGACGGGAAATTTGCCAGTCTCTCTATTTTTCCTGATGATACTGCTGGTTCCTGACTGCCGTATGCGGCCAGGGACAAAGCTGCCAGGAAAGGAAATATAATCTTCATATTTTCAGGTATTAATCAACGTATTCTCTTACCAGTCATTATTTTTTCAATTTCATCTGCTTCTTTCGGGATACCTTGTGAGAGTACAATATTTCCCGTTTCTGTGATCAGGACATCATCCTCAATCCTGACTCCGATGTTTTCGTATTTCTTATATGCAGGAGAAACCCGTTCGATAAATTCTTTGATCTCTGCTTCACTTGCCTTTTCGCCAAAGGTTTCATAGAGCAAGTCCAATCCGTTTTCCCTCAGGTAAATGCCTGGTTCCACAGTCAGGACCATGCCCTCCTCAAGCGGTCTGCCAATGGCAGTGTCAACGGCAATATACTTGCGGATAAAGGCACCGGGCAAGCCGTAGCTGCCTGCATCGTGAACATTAAGTCCGAGGTAATGGTTGATCTGGTAAATCGTGTAGAACTCTTTCTGCCAGATTGATGCTGTGTCTGTCAGCAACCCCAGGTCAAAGAGACCGCTGGCAATCACAGAGGTGGCCTTCGGGTGACCGGCATAGAGCGGCTTACCGGGTTGCAGCTCTTGAATAGCTGCCTCCTGCGCTTTCAGAACCAGATCGTATATCTCCCGCTGCTCTTCAGTAAACCTTCCGTTAACCGGTATCGTCCTTGAAATGTCAGCTGCATAATAACCATATTCCGCCCCGATATCCATGAGAAGCAGGTCGCCATCCTCCATTCTCCTGTTGTTGTCTGAATAGTGGAGCGTAACAGTATTGGGCCCTGATCCGGTGATTGAAGAAAAAGCCGGTCCGGCCGAACCGTTCCGACGGAAGGTGTACTCAATCATGGCCTCTATCTCAAACTCATACATACCTGTCTGGCAGATATTACACGCATTTATGAAAGCCTCGCCCGTTATGTCTATGGCTTTCTGCATTCTTGAGATCTCAACATCATCCTTGATCACCCTCATCTCTTCAATAAACGGAGAGAGGTCCCTTATAAGAGTTTCCGGCTTGCGCTGTTTTCCGGCTTCAGAAAGCAGATTGCTTCTTAACATCCTGTCTTTGAAATCGATGTAGACCGGAGTGCCGCTGCTGATGATGCCCTGGACCAGACCTGACAACTCACTGAGGGGAACGATCGTGTCAGCACCATATGTTGCAATGACCTCCTCATTCCCCTGTACTCCCCCGTTATAGATGATGTCCCCAATGGATCTCTCACGTAGCAACAGGGTATATGAATCCGGCATATTTTTATCGATGATTACAGCGCTCATTGGTTGGTCAAATCCGGTGAGCCAGATGAAATTGTCATTCACCCTGTACTCACAATGGCCTCCTGAAGGGAAACTCCCCGAACTGATTATAACAATTCCCTCTTCAATCTGGCCCATCAGTCTGCTCCGTCTTTCTGAAAACACCCGTCTCAGATCATCTGACATTGCAAGATCACTGATGTCCGGACCGGCACTGGTTTCTGCCACAACTCCTGACCTGCCTTTGCATCCGGAAAAAATACCAATAGCCATCATAATGATAATCAGCCACTTTGCTGCATCAGACACTTTGTAAATTTCTTTCATTTTTACAAGACTCAATGATTTAATATTTTTTTCAATCTTTGAGACTAAATTAAGTAATTATGATGAGCCATCTGTCACTCTCTTCGATATCCTATAATTTCCTTGCAGGATTTGATCCTCAGTTTCAAAACCTGGTTTCAGCATGGGTCAACCTGATGCTTGTTGTTGTGCTGGCTTGTTTCATCGTAAGTGAGATAACCCGAAACTACAGCCAGGTTGACAAGCTCTGGAGCCTGGTGCCGCTGGCCTATGCATGGCTGACAGTTGCAGCCTATCCATCGGTCAGAATATTTCTCATGGCGATCCTGGTGACAATATGGGGTTTAAGGCTGAGTTTTAACTTTTACCGCAAGGGTGGTTACAGCATTATTCCCTGGCAGGGAGAGGAAGATTACAGGTGGAAGATCCTGAGGGATAGCACCGCACTGAAGGGCAGACTAAGGTTCGGACTGTTCAACCTTTTCTTCATCTCATTCTATCAGAACCTGCTAATCCTGCTCTTCTCCACCCCCCTGCTGATGGCGGCAATGTACAATGATGCCCCTCTGGGTGTGACTGACCTCATTGCTGCAGCACTGATGCTGCTGTTCATCATAACCGAAACCATCGCAGACAATCAGCAGTTCAGGTTCCAGAATGCAAAGCGAAGTTTAGCCGAAAATGACCCGGCGCTTGGCGAATCACTCCGGAAGGGTTTCCTGACGGAGGGCCTGTGGAAATATGTGCGCCATCCCAACTTTGCCTCCGAACAGGCAATATGGATCAGTTTCTATCTCTTCAGTGTTGCTGCTTCAGGCAAATGGATCAACTTCACCCTGATGGGACCGGCTCTGCTTGTGATTCTTTTCATCGGCAGCTCGGTAATGACAGAGAAGATAAGCAGTGACAAATACCCTGATTATTCAACCTATCAGAGGGAAGTCCCGAAATTCATTCCACGGCTGTTCAGAAGGAAATAACCAATACTCTCCTGAATCTTTTTACCACGCGTTGCACCAGGCATGTCTACTGGTGGCAGGAACTTGTCATGTCAAAATATTGAGCCCGGGGATGAATCGGTTTTCAGAATGCCTGTGCTGGTGAAATTTTAATTTACGACCGGCCCGCGGAGGAATCTGTTTTTCAGCGGGCCTGCTGTGCTTTAATTTTAATTGGCATCCGGCCCGGCCTTGAAATATTTCATCTTCATCCACAGAGCCACATTGACCAGGCCGATCATTACCGGTACCTCGACGAGCGGGCCGATCACTGCCGCAAAGGCCTCACCTGAATTGATACCGAATACCGCGATTGCCACAGCAATTGCCAGCTCAAAATTATTGCTGGCTGCCGTGAATGATAAGGTTGCCGTCTGCTCATAATTTGCTCCTGCTTTCCTGCTCATGAAGAAGGAGACAAAGAACATTACAACAAAATATATTATAAGCGGGATTGCTATGCGAACCACGTCAAGCGGAATTTTCACAATATATTCACCCTTCAGGGAGAACATCACGAAAATGGTGAACAGCAATGCTATAAGTGTAAGCGGACTGATCTTCGGAATGAACTTCGTATGGTACCACTCCTTGCTCTTCACCCTGATCAGAATGAACCTGGTCAGGAACCCGGCAATGAAGGGTATTCCGAGGTAAATAAAGACACTTTCTGCAATCTGGCCTATTGTTATCTGCTCAACGGCATCATTGACCGGCAGACCGAACCACCCGGGCAGTACAGCGATAAAGACATATGCGTAAACTGAGAAAAATAGAACCTGGAATATCGAATTGAATGCAACCAGTCCTGCTGCATACTGCGTATCACCCTTTGCCAGGTCATTCCACACG
>CAZHTG010000026.1:0-40006 GCA_964535795.1 uncultured Rikenella sp. | reverse complement strand
GAATTTTTACGGTACTGCGGCAGGTTTTTCAGACCTGACGGCAATGAGAGGAGAATGCTTGAGCTGACGGAGCTGTTCGAGGTTGACCGTAAAAGAAAGATATCGGATCTTTCAATGGGTAACCGAAAGAAAATATCCATTATCCAGAGCCTCCTTCATGAACCAAAACTTCTCATTGTTGATGAGCCTACTATGGGCCTTGATCCTCTGATGCAGGCCAGGTTCTTCGAGCTGTTGAGATCAGAGAACCGTAAGGGTATGACCGTTTTCTTTTCGTCGCACACGCTGAGCGATGTACAGATGCTGTGCAGGAGGGTGGCCATCATCAGGGAGGGCAGGATCATCAAGGTTGAAGAGATAGAGACACTCAGAAAGAGACAGCTGAAAAAGATATATATCGAATCCAATGATACTGATGACAACCCTTTAAGGGGTTTGCAGGGTATTGAAGGCACTCCCCTGGTTTCAGGAAGAACGGTTAAATTCCTCTATTCCGGAGATATCAATATGCTCCTTTCGACACTGAGTAGCAGGATTATTAACGACATGACCATAGAGGAGCCTTCCTTGGAGGAGATCTTCATGCATTACTATAACTGATTCCCGGCCGGCAAGATGAACAATAACCTATTTTTCAGGGAAGTAAGGAGTAATGCATCAACTCTGCTGATATGGACTACGGTAATAACAGCTCTTACAGCTCTTACTATGTCATTCTATGGTGTCTTCCTGGAAAACAACCAGAAGATACTTGCCATGATCAGCATTCTCCCGGAGGGGACCCTGCAGTTCAAGGGCATCTCGGATGTTGACGACCTGTTTTCAGTACTTGGATTTTATTCGGCCAACAATGTCATCTATATGCTTGTGCTGGGCAGTATCTATTCGATCGTGCTCTCTTCGGGAATCCTGCTCAGGGAGGAATACAACAAAACGGCGGAATTTCTGCTGGCCTGGCCCCTGACCCGTGGTGAGATCTTTTTCAGCAAGGCGGCAGTTGTTTTCCTGAATGTTTTGGTGATAAATATTGTTACCGCAGTTGCGGGATACATTACCCTGGAGGTCGTCAAGAGAGAACCATTCAGTACAGAAGCCTTTCTTGTAATGTCGCTCTATACCCTCCTGCTCAACCTGTTTTTCGCATCGCTGGGGCTATTCATGTCGACACTGGTGAAGAGAGCCAGGCCGATAACCACGCTCAGCATCGGGCTGGTGCTTATCCTTTATTTCATCTTCACCATCTCGAACATCACGGAAAGCCTCTCGGTGTTAGGATATGTCAGTCCTTACAAATTCGTCAACCTCGATACACTGGACCCGAATTACAGGATTGAGTTCTTCTCTGTTCTCTACTTCACCGGCCTGTCAATACTTCTGACAATTGTCTCTTTCAGATTATACAGGCGAAAGGATATTTATTTATAGACCTTATCAAGAATAAGATGAAATCAACCTTAAAAGTAATTACAGTGCTGACAGCATCTCTTTTAGCAGGCAATGTGTCAATGGCACAGCATTACACACAAAATATTTTTAACGGACACAATGATATCGGAGTATGCAAACTCAAGGGTGACCTCCACTTTATGCCAGGGAACCAGGAATACATTATTACGGGGTCAGGCGACAACATCTGGTTCGGTGAGGATCAGTTTCATTTTGCATGGAAGAAGCTCAGCGGAGACTTCATACTACGTGCGAACATAAGGTTCATTGGCGAGGGCAGTCATGAGCACAGGAAGGCCGGATGGATGATACGCCGCAGCCTTGAAACAGGTTCGCCCCACGTCAGCGGCGTGCTGCACGGAGACGGCCTGACGTCACTGCAGTACCGGACTGAAGATGGGGCTGAGACCTCCGAACGCAGATCTCCGGTAACCGCACCTGATGTGATCCAGCTTGAGCGCAAAGGTGACAGGTTCATCTTCTCCTGTGCCGTTGCCGGTAATCCCTTTGATACACTGATGATCACCTCCGGACTTACAGATGGTGAGGTATATGCAGGGCTGTTCATCTGTTCGCATGACAACAGTGTTTCTGAGAGCGCCAGGTTCACCAATGTGAGGATCATCAAGCCAGCGAAGGATGATTTAGTGCCGTACCGCGACTACCTGGGGAGCAATCTTGAGATCATGGATGTCGAGACCGGCCTCCGTAAAGTAATTTATGAGGCTCCCAATTCCATACAGGCACCCAACTGGACTCAGGACGGCAAATACCTGATCTACAACAGCGAGGGACTTCTTTACAGGTTTGATCTGGCGACCGGTAAGCCGGAACTGATCAACTCAGACTTTGCCACAGGCAACAACAATGACCATGTGCTCTCTTTCGACGGCAAGATGCTGGGTATCAGTCATCACGTTGCAGAGGAGGATAACAAATCAATCATCTTTACAATGCCCGTGGGTGGAGGCACACCGGTACGCATGACAGCGAAGGGTCCCTCCTACCTGCATGGCTGGTCACCTGACGGCAAGTACCTGACTTATACTGCGGAGCGAGGCGGTAACTATGATATCTACAAAATCTCCGTCAAGAAGAAGAAGGAGATAAGGCTTACTGATACCCCGGGGCTGGATGACGGTTCGGAGTATTCGCCTGACGGCAGGCATATCTATTTCAACTCGGCACGCACCGGCACCATGCAGCTCTGGAGAATGAAGCCCGACGGTTCGGAGCAGGAGCAGCTTACATTTGACAGGTATAACGACTGGTTCCCGCACATCTCTCCGGACGGGAAACAGATAGTCTTCCTCTCCTTCCTCCCGGATGTCAGGGCTGATGATCATCCTTTTTACAAACATGTGTATATCAGGATTATGCCAGCGGAAGGAGGCACGCCCAAAGTAATCGCCTATCTTTACGGAGGCCAGGGCTCGATCAATGTCCCGAGCTGGTCGCCCGATGGTAAGCAGATAGCCTTCATATCCAATACCGGTCCAACCGAATGATGGAAGGCAAGGTACGGCAATCAATAAAGGTGCAACCAGAGTCTGGTTTTATGAGACAAATCCGGGAAACTGTATGATCAGGATACGAAAAATCACCAATCCATACCTTGAAGCAAACCTGAAGAAGATTGAGAAGGTAAAGGAGATTATCAGGCAGCAGTTTTCGATGATTTCGGAGAAGAAGATTGAAGAGATTGATTCGCAGCTTGCTGACCCGCTAAAGCATAAGTTTCATACTTCCCTCTTCGTTTCCGATGACATTCATGAGACTGTCAGGGCTTTTGCCATATTGCTTTTCATGCCTGACCTGAAGTTCTGCTATCTTGATTATATCGCCTCGGCTCCTGACAGCTCCTCCACCGGGCTTGGCGGAGCATTGTATGACAGAATAAGGGAGGAGGCTATCTCGCTTGATGCCACGGGACTCTTCTTTGAATGCCTGCCTGACGATCCGGCGCTGTGCAGCGACCCGCTGACGCTGGAGCAGAATCGCAAGAGGCTTGCTTTCTATGAGCGGTTCGGAGCGCGCCCCATTGATAATACTCTTTATGCAACGCCGGTCAAGCCCGGAGATGACTGTCCGCCTTACCTTGTATTTGACGGACTGGGGAGAAATGAACCCCTGACACGCAAGAATGCCCGGGAGATTGTGAAGGCTATCCTGGAAAGAAGGTACGGAGATTATTCAGACAGCCGGTATAATGAGATGGTCATTAACAGTATTGCAGATGACCCGGTCATTATAAGGGCGCCACGCTATACGCGCAAAAAGGTTCAGCCAGAGGGTAGTGCCGGCCTGCCGGAAAGGAAGAAAATCTGGCTGGCCGTCAATGACCGGCACTCCATCCATCACATCAGGGAGCGAGGTTATGTTGAGTCGCCGGTAAGAGTAAAGAGCATCATGAAGGAGCTTGACAAGAGCGGGCTGTTCAGGTCGGGGAAGATCAGGGAGTATCCTGACAGGCATATCCTCGAGGTGCATGATCCCAATTACTACAGTTACTTTAAAAAGGTATGCCAGACCATCCCGAGGGGAGAATCGGTCTACCCGTATGTATTCCCGATACGGTATGCATCACGAGCCCCGAAGGAGCTTTCGGTGCGGGCAGGATACTACTGTTTTGACACCTTCACTCCGCTGAACCAGAATGCCTTTCTTGCGGCACGCTGGGGAGTAAACTGCACGATGAGTGCTGCAGACGAGATACTTGCCGGCACCAGGTATGCCTATGTGCTCACCCGTCCGCCCGGACACCATACCGAAAGGTCAGTCTTCGGCGGCTTCTGCTACTTTAACAACTGTGCCATAGCAGCCCATCACTTGAGCAAGAGCGGAAGAGTGGCCATCCTTGACATCGATTATCACCACGGCAACGGTCAGCAGAACATCTTTTACCGCAGGAATGATGTGCTGACTGTCTCACTGCACGGGCATCCCTCATTTGCTTATCCCTATTTCTCAGGGTTTGAGGAGGAGAAGGGTGAAGGTGACGGACTGGGATTCAATTACAATTTTCCGATGGCCGAAAAGCTGACTGCAGAACAGTACAGGAAAACACTGAAGAGAGCTCTGAAGATCGTAAGCGATTTTAAGCCGGACTATCTGATTGTTGCCCTGGGTCTTGATCCGGCCAAGGGTGACCCCACCGGTACATGGAGCTTCGGACATGAAGATTTTGACGCCAACGGCGTCATGATTGGCAGGTTGAAGCTGCCGACGCTTGTAGTTCAGGAGGGGGGATACAGGAACCAGTCGCTTGGTATAAATGCCAGGGCATTCTTCACCGGCCTTTATAAAGCCTGGAACGGAATTGAGAACAGAAGAAACTGAAAAAACATGAAGAAAGGTAATATCAGTAAGCTCTTAATGCTCTTCACCACGGTTCTTTTCATCACATCCGGCTGTGACTCCGGCCACAGACTGAGCAGGGAGTACGTTATGTGGTACGACACACCTGCTGCTGAATGGACTGAAGCGTTACCCTTAGGAAATGGGCGACTGGGCGGGATGCTGTTCGGCAATCCCTCGGTGGAGAGGCTGCAGGTGAATGAAGAGTCACTATGGGGAGGGATCAATGTTCCCAATAACAACCCGGGTGCACCGGGGAACCTCCCGCGGATAAGGAAGCTGATCCTTGAGGGAAAGATCCCGGAGGCATATGAGCTTGCCGAGAAGCACCTGGCAGGCATACCCGGTAAGACAAGATCATACCAGACTTTTGGAGATATTTTCTTTCAGTTCGCCGACACCTCCGGCAAGATTTCCGATTACCGGCGTGAGCTGGATCTTGAGACAGGCATTGCAAGGGTAAGCTTCGAGAGAGGCGGCGGGAAGATTGAGTATGAGGTATATTCATCAGTCCCCGATAATATCATCGTCATCTCGATGAAATCAGAGAAAGAGGGCGGGCTTGACATGTCGCTTTCGCTGCAACGGCAGCAGGATGCTGTTATCACAGTGAATGAGAACCGCATTGACATGGAGGGACAGATAGTTGATCCGGAAGATCCCGACATGGGTCCGGCAGGTGATCATATGAAGTTCTTTGCCTCGCTGATGGTAATGAGCTGTGACGGGACGCTCACCCCGGCAGACAGTGTCATGCAATACACCGGTGGCACAGAGATGGTATTGTTCTTCAACGCCTGCACCGACTACAACATTGACGGTCTCGACATTGACCGCTCCGTTGACCCCCGAAAGCGCTGCATGGATGCAATAAGTGCAGCCTCCTGGAAATCGTATAAGCTGCTGAGAGAATCACATATCGCTGAACACAGCGCGATGTTTAATCGTGTGAGTCTGTCGCTCGGTGGTGACCGAACCGCTGACACCGTACCTACGGATGAACGGCTCCGAAGATTCAAGGCCGGAGCTGATGATCCGGGCCTTTTATCCACTTATTTTCAGTACGGCCGTTACCTGCTGATGGGGTCATCACGTGGCCCGGCGCAGTTGCCTGCCAACCTTCAGGGTATATGGAACAAGGATCTGGTGGCACCCTGGAACTCCGACTATCACACCAACATCAACCTGCAGATGAACTACTGGCCTGCGGAAGTGTGTAATCTGACCGAAACGGCTGAGCCGGTGATACGTTTCATGGAGGAATTGACAGTTCCGGGAAGTGTCACTGCACGTGAGACTTACGGTGCGAATGGGTGGACTTTGCATCACACCACGGATGTCTTCGGCAAGACAGCGGTGCTCGACGGGGTCTACTGGGGCATGTTCCCTCTGGGCGGAGCCTGGATGACCCTGCCGCTGTGGGAACACTATGAGTTTACCAATGACACGGTCTATCTTCGTGAGAGGGCTTACCCCATGATGAAGGGTGCCGCGGAGTTCATTACCGGATTCCTTGTTGAAGATGCAGAAGGTAATCTTGTCACCGTCCCCTCCTACTCCCCGGAGAACAGTTACATTGATCCCGTTTCGGGCAACGAGTTCAAGCTGACCTATGCCCCGACGATGGACAACCAGATCATCAGGGAGGTACTTGTGAACTGTCAGAAGGCTGCACGCATTCTTGGCACCGACGCTGAGTGGGCCGCGGGCCTGGATGACATACTTGACAGACTGCCGCCTGACAGGGTTGCCACTAACGGCACCATAATGGAGTGGATCAGGGAGTATGAAGAGGCTGAACCGGGTCACCGGCATATGTCTCATCTTTTCGGGTTGCACCCAGGCACGCAGATAACACCTGAGACTCCTGAGCTTTTTGCCGCAGCCCGCAAGACACTGGAGAGGCGTCTGGAGAGTGGAGGCGGTCATACCGGCTGGAGCAGGGCATGGATAATAAACTTCTATGCACGCCTCCTTGACGGAGATGAGGCATACAGACACCTTAGACAACTTCTTGAAAAATCTACACTGCCGAACCTGTTCGATACCCACCCTCCCTTCCAGATCGACGGTAACTTCGGGGGTACGGCAGGAATCGCGGAGATGCTGCTGCAGAGCCACAACGGGGTGGTGCGGATACTCCCCGCCCTGCCTGATGCGTGGCCTGAGGGCGAGGTAACAGGACTGAAGGCCAGGGGTAACTTTGAGATCGGCATCGGCTGGAGTGACGGTGTAGCCGGCCTGACAACGGTTAAGTCCCTCTCCGGAGCCCCTCTTAACCTTACATACGGGGACAGGAGCATCTCAATGAAGACTGAAAAGGGTATGATTTACAAGTTTGACAGCGATCTGAAATGGATAAAGTGATTCTCTTCATTGCACTGAGCCTGCCGGTGATTTTCTTTTCAAAGCAGAACCTGTTTGAGCCCCGGAGTCACGGGTTCACAAGATTCTTCAGCTGGGAGTGCATCATCGCGCTGTTTGTCATCAATTATGAAAAGTGGTTCAATGATCCATTATCTGCAAAGCAGATAATTTCATGGCTCTTACTGGTAGTTTCAGCCTGGTTTGTAACCGAGGCAGTGATCAGGCTGAAGCGGGCAAGCAAGCCCGGCGTTATCAGGGTTGACGAGAAGCTCTTCAGGTTTGAAAAGACCACCGAGCTGGTTACCTCAGGCATTTACAGTTATATCCGGCACCCGATGTATTCCTCGCTGCTGCTGCTGGCATGGGGCATCTGGCTCAAGCAGCCTCTTGCAGCAACCCTGCCTGTTGCCCTGCTTGCATCATGGTTGCTGTGGCTAACCGCGAAGCGTGACGAGAGGGAGTGCCTGACATATTTCGGCGAGCCCTACAGGGAATACATGACCCGGTCGAAAAGGCTCATTCCCTTCGTTATCTGAAGAACTGTCAGACCGTTTTTTCAGACTATCGATCCATCAGAACGTTATCTCCAGCTATCTATGCGGTCAAGAGGATAAATCGGTCTTGGTATGTTCACGTAGTTCAGTTCGAACGGGTCAGTGTTGCTCAGTCCCGGTGAGACTACATTGACCGTTTTCCTGTTATAGAGAAGAAAGTTGTAGCGAAACGGGAAGAGGTTTTTGACCACCACTATGTCGGCCTTCCATATTGACAGGCCCAGCTCTTTGAAGTCTGATGGCTTCCTGGAGGCCATAGGCAGTTCTGAAAGAATGAGGTGGACACCGTTATGCTTCACAATGACCGTTTTTCCGTAGGAGGTCTCCTTTTTCATGGCGATCAGGCCGGTATAGGTGAACGGGGCATTGTATACCGTGTCTATCTTGCCTCCCACTGTGAGTGTGACCTCATCGCCCACACTGTAGTCCCATGCCTCAATGGAAGCCTCTTCATCGCGGAGCGCAATATATGAGGTGAGTTCGCTCCCCTGTTCAACCAGTGTCTTTAGTATCCATGTGCTCTCCCCCGGTGTGCCTGTACCCACTGCATCGGAGACATCGCAGAAGACAAGTGTTCCCAGGGCGCGGGCAACCTTCCTGTCGCGAGCAATTGCCACTGCCTCCTCCGGGGTGTTGCCTTCGGGCTGCGGTACGTCGCGTACTGCCCATGCCATCTCTGAGATCTTATCAGCCAGCCTTGCGGCAAGGTCAGGGTTGCCGTCCGTTATACCGACGGTGCTGTAACCAAGTTCAGGCTCATCAATCCATATATGCACCGGGAAGAAAGAGACAGAAAGAACATCCTCCTGCTTCTGCATTTTCTTCATTTCTGAAAAAATCTTTCTGAAAGGAGGCAGGAAGTCGATGTTGATGCCACCGCCCTTCAGCAGTTTCATCTTGTTCACCACCATCACCGGTTCGATCTCACCCAGTACAGTACGTATAAGGAGGTCGCCTGCACGGAAGGCTGTCCTGAAGTGGTCCCTGTGCGGGTTGGTATGATAGCTGACTATGATGTCTGCATTCTCAGCCCTTCGTTGGGTTATATTTGCATGCAGGTCAAAGGTCACGGCAATGACGGTTTCCGGACCGGTGAGATCCCTGACTGATTTGATAAGGTCGCCTTCCGGATCAAATAACCCCTCTACACCCATGGCACCGTGAAGTGATAAATATATGCCGTCAACCTGCTGACGGCTACTTACCGCCTCCAGTACAAGGTTCCTGATTTTAGCATAGAAGAGACTGTCTACCGGTCCGCCCGACATTGACTTCGCCTGCACTATGGGTATCGCCTTTATCCTTCCCCCGCCGACCTTTTCAACGGCCTCCAGGAATCCGGCCAGCTGTTTGTCCTCCTCTATAGCAGAGGCAACGACATCCTCACCGTAGCAGAGGTGGTCAGCCATGAAATTGAGTTCAGTTGTTATGACAGGAGAGAAACTGTTTACCTCATGCATAAATTCGGCATACAGGATGGTGTGCGTATCTGTCATATCCTTCTGGTCCACTGACGGTGAACAAGACGAAATCAGGACCATCAGTCCCAGTCCTAAACCAATAAACATGGATCGGAGGCAATTGATTTTATTTATCATTAAACATGTATATTTAGAACAAAAATATAAAAATATACATTCGCCGGGAAACCGGTGCGAGCCTTTGGCCTGCGCATCAATCTTTAGAAAGGAAAGTTGAAATGAAAATACTCCTCACCGGTGCAACCGGATATATTGCCAAAAGGCTCCTGCCGGTGCTGCTTGCAGAGGGGCATGAGGTGGTATGTTGTGTACGTGATGCCAACCGGTTTGACAGGTCACGTTTCGTGAGTGATCGCCTGAGTGTGATTACGGCCAACTTCCTTGACAGGAGCACACTTGCAGTAATCCCCGATGATATAGACGCCGCCTACTATCTCATTCATTCCATGTCGACTTCAGTTGGGAGCTTCGATATAATGGAGAGAGAGTCAGCAATCAATTTCAGGGAGAGGCTGAATGCGACCCGGGTCAGGCAGGTTATTTATCTGAGTGGGATAATAAACAACGAAAGCCTGTCAAAACATCTTGGTTCACGGAAGGCTGTTGAGGAAGAGCTCGAAAAAGGCACCTGGCCCCTGACGACTCTCCGGGCTGGTATCATTCTCGGTTCCGGAAGCGCCTCCTTCGAGATAATGAGGGACCTTGTGGAGAAGCTCCCGGTGATGATTGCACCCCGCTGGCTTAACACAAAATCACAACCCATAGCAGTGCGTAACGTGGTTGAATACCTCAGCGGCGTGCTGATGAGAGAGGATACCTTCGGCAACAATTTTGATATTGGCGGTCCGGATATCATGACGTACAGAGAGATGCTTCTCAGGTTCGCCTTTGTCAGGAAGCTTAAGCGGAAGATCTGGGTTGTACCGGTAATGACTCCCAAGCTCTCCTCCTACTGGTTATATTTTGTCACTTCTACCTCTTACAAGCTGGCCGTCAATCTTGTTGACAGCATGAAGGTTGAAGTGATCTGCAGGGAGAATGACCTTCACCTGAGGCTTGGCATCAGGCTGCTTAGCTTTGACGAAGCAGTCAAAAGCGCCTTTGACAGGATTGAACAACAGGAGGTCTGGTCAAGCTGGACCGATGCACTTTCAGGGCCGCAGCTTGAGAGAGGACTTTCAGACCTTGTGAAGGTTCCGACGTTCGGATGCTTTCATGACACAAGGAAAAGAAAGGTAACCGATGAGGCTGCGGTGCTGAACAAAATCTGGGCAATAGGTGGCAAAACAGGCTGGTACTATGCCAACTGGCTCTGGGGGATAAGGGGATTCCTTGACAAGCTGTCAGGAGGTGTGGGTCTGCGGAGGGGAAGGAAAAACAACAGTGAGATTTCGCCCGGCGACTCGCTTGATTTCTGGCGGGTCCTGTATGCTGACAGAGCACAAAAGAGACTGCTGCTTTATGCTGAGATGAAGCTCCCCGGAGAGGCGTGGCTTGAGTTCAGGATAGAAGACGGTACGCTGATACAGACAGCAACATTCAGGCCTCTGGGACTGAAAGGCAGGCTTTACTGGTACTCCGTGATGCCACTGCATGAACTGGTTTTCAGGGGAATGATAAAAAGAATTACTTCGTGAAAGTTAAATTGATAATATTATATTTGTTACAACAGGTTTATCTCATGTTATTCTGCTGATGCTTCAGTACAAACCGTGATCGCCATGACCTCACCTTATTTCAGGCTCCGCATATGAAGCATCAGCCCCTCATAAAGAAACTGAGAGCCGGTCTCAAGGCAGATGAGACCGGCAACAAAGCCAATTCACTTATCTTCCTCCATCATTACGGATTCACGATACCACTGACTTACCTTGTCACTACAAGAGCCCATGACATGTACCTGGCGGGGGGCAAGGTCGTACCTGACAGCCTGGCCAGGGAACTGGAAACACTTCCTGACAGGACCTGGGCGGTGCGATCATCGACCACGGCCGAGGACTCAAGTGAGTTCAGCTTTGCAGGGCAGTTTCAAACCTTTATCAATGTAACCGGCAAGGAAAAGATACTGGATGCAGTGATAAAAGTCTGGGAGTCGGCCTCAATGCTGAATGTCAATGACTACATGAAGAAAACCCAGTTGTCAGACGTCAGGTGCGGAGTGATAATCCAGGAGATGATTCCTGCCCGTCTTGCAGGTGTAAGCTTCAGCAGGAATCCAGTAACCAATCAGAATGAGACGGTCATTGAGGCTGTCGAGGGAGCCGGGGAAGAACTCGTACAGAAGGGTGTCACCCCGATGCGCTGGAGGATAAGGAAGGATATCGTTTCAGAAGGGAACGAGCATTACGGTATGTTTCATGTCATCAGCAAAGTGGCAGCAGATACGGCCAGGCTAAGGCGCTACTATGGTCAGCACATAGATATTGAATGGGTCTACGATGGCAAACAGCTTTACTATCTCCAGTTAAGGCAAATTACGGCAAGACATGATATCCAGATATATTCCAGCAAGATGGCCAAAGAGGTATTGCCCGGACAGGTCAAGCCACTGGTCTGGTCAGTGAATATCCCTATGGTGAACAGCACCTGGATAAGCCTGCTGGAAGAGATAACCGGTCCGCTTGACACCAGACCTGAAGATCTGGCCAAACCTTTTTATTACCAGGCATATTTTAATATAGCGGTGCTGGGGAAGATTTTCAGCCGGTTCGGGATGCCACCCGACAGTCTTGAAAAATTCATGACCGGCAGTGAGAGGGGCGGTCACTCTTTCAAACCGGGTCTCAGGATCCTCAGGCACACATTCCGGATAATCAGGTTCCTGAGATCAAAGATGGCCTTTGAGAAGACTTTCCTCAGGGAGTATGAACCGCTGAAAACTCACTATCGTAACTATGCCCGTAAGATAGAAGAGGAATTCAGCATTGACACCTATGACAGTCTTTACTCAGGCCTCTTTGAAAGCGGGCGCAGACTTGCCTACCTGAATATCATCACCCCGATGCTTACGACAATGTATCACAAGGGACTCAGGAAGAAACTGAAGAAGGCAGGTCTGGATTATGATTTCCTGGATTTCAGGAAGGATTTTCCTCAGTTGAGGGATTATGAGCCGCTCCAGCTACTGCAGGAGATGAAGGAAGAAATAGAAGCATTGCCCCCGGAAACCAGGTGTAAATTTGTCTCCATGGCTACACTTAGGAAACTCCCGGAGGCAGAAAATATCTGCAGGAAGGTCGATCATTTCATGGAGCTTTTCGGACATTTCAGCGAGAGCGGCACTGACATGTCATACATTAAATGGAAGGAAGATCCGGAGGCTGTATTCAGGATGATCCTTGCCACCGACGGAGAAACAAGGAGCCGTGAGCTGTATTCGCTTGACAGCGCCAGGGAGAGAGGTGCCAGGGTCCCCCGGTCATTGAGAAAATCTTATCTCAGGGCAGGGAGGTTCAAGGTCTACCGCGAGCAGATAAGCTCACTGTACATCTACGGCTACGGACTGTTCCGCAGGTTGTTCCTGCTGGCCGGGAAGGAGATGGTTAAAATGGGTAAACTGGACAATGCTGATGATATCTTTTATCTGACCCGCGATGAGATTAAAGTGGTCTTTAACTCCCCGGGAAATGGCGGTGATAAGGACTACCGGGCTCTTGCCGCCAACCGGAAGCGCGAGATGGAAGAGACCAGGGATATTGTTCTTCCCGTTGTGATATACGGTGAAGATGCTCCCTTGCCCGAGACGGGAAAGAGCAGGAATCAGTCCGGGACCGGCACATCACAGGGCAGCTACACAGGTATCACCAGGGTTGTGAAGAGCGTGCGGGATTTTGAAGGAGTAAAGAAGGGCGACGTGGTTCTGATACCATTTTCGGATGTAAGCTGGACTCCTGTTCTTGCAAAGGCAGGAGCCATTGTATCGGAGACCGGGGGAATGCTATCGCACTGTTCAATCATAGCCAGGGAGATGGGTATCCCTGCTATGGTTTCGGTACCAAATGCCTGCGCACTTGGCAGCGGTATGACAGTAACGGTAAACGGATCAAACGGAATTCTTACGGTTCATGATTATGAATGAGTCAATTATTTATCTGGAGAGTCATCCCCTTCTCACAGCAGTAATATGTTCTGTTGCAGGATACCTTACAGGTTCATTGTCATCCGCAAGGCTGGTCTATTTCCTGGCCACCGGCAAAAAGACAATTGAGCCGTTTGCAGAGCCAGTACCGCATTCTGATGAGACATTTGAATCTGATCTTGTCAGCGCCACCCTTGTTACAAAAAAACTGGGTGTAAAATACGGGTGCATAACCTCTGTGGCTGATATGGTGAAAGTCGCACTGCCAACCCTGCTGGCAAAGCTCATCTTCACCTCCGAGCCTTACTTTCTGCTGGTGGCACTGTTTGGTGTCATCGGACATAACCTCCCGGTATGGTATGGGTTCAGGGGTGGACGCGGAGAGTCGCCAATCATTGGAGCACTGCTGGTCATCAACTGGTTCGGCCTTATCCTGGCCAATGTCGCTGCAACAGTTCTGGGGTTCATTACAGGAAGCGTTCTTGTTGTACGATGGGGGGCATACGTTATATTGATATTCTGGTTGTGGTATTATTTCAACGACTGGCGTTACGTCCTCTTTATGATACTTTTGAACTTCTTCTTCTGGTTGTCAATGAGGAAGGATCTGGCACGCTTCTACGAGCTTAAAAAGAAAAGAGGAATTGAATTCACTGAGGAGGAGGTTTCAGAGTTTATCCTTATGGGGAAGTCCCCGGGAAGGTTCCTGGACAGGTACAGTCTGTACGCTCTCATGAAACGAGTAACCGGAAAGAAAGGACCGGGCAACGTATGAGAGAATACAAAAAACATATGGCTGTTGCCGTTCTGGTACTTACGTCACTATCCCTCTCTTCGCAGAAGGCCGGCATAAGCTTTGACAACCAGGCAAGTACCTGGCTTGGAGTGAGTTTTCAGGATGATGTTACGTGGCAAACCGGTTTAAGGTACATTCCGACCCTGAGTCCATGGGTGAAGGCAGGAGAGAAAGGCAAGTTCGATGCAGAGCTGTCAGTCAATACCTTCGGAAGCATGTGGTTCAGCGGCAGCGGCATTGATTCGACAGCTTATAAATTCAAACCTTACCGTCTGTGGGTGAGATATTCCACGTCTCATCTCGAGATCAGGGCAGGGCTTCAGAAGATTAACTTCGGTTCGTCGAATATGCTGAGGCCCCTGATGTGGTTTGACAAGATGGATTTCAGGGATCCCCTCATGCTGACCGACGGGGTTTACGCCCTGCTGGGGCGCTACTACTTCAGCAATAATGCAAACATATGGCTGTGGGGACTATACGGCAACGATAAAACCAAGGGTTGGGAGACGTTGCCTACAATTCAGGACATCCCGGAATACGGTGGAAGGGTGCAACTGCCCGTTCCGGCGGGTGAATTTGCGCTTAGCTATCATCACCGTGATGCAGACTATTCTGCCCTGACGGCGCAGATACCCGGACTTACAGATACCAGGTACAATGAGCAGCTGATTGCAGCGGACGGAAAGTGGGATATCGGTCCGGGAGTGTGGTTTGAGGTGACCGGGAAGCTGAATGATAAGAACAATCCGTTTACTTCCCGCTGGGAGACCTACCTGAGTCTTGGCATGGATTACACCTTCGGGATAGGCAAAGGGCTCAACGTCTCAACTGAATATTTCCGGTATGAGAACCACCCTGAAGACAATGGAACCAAGGCAAAGAGAAATTTTTCGACTCTCTCCCTTGGTTATCCCATAGGACTCTCGCATAACATTTCTGGAGTGGTCTATTACAACTGGGATACACATGACTGGTACAGGTTTATAAACCTTCAGATGAAGTATGATTATCTTACATTTTATATTATGACATTCTGGAATCCTGACGATGCTGTGCTTTACGGCACCGGCGAAAACAGCAATTCGTTTGCAGGAAAGGGTTTCCAGTTTATGCTTGTATTTGATTTTTAACAATGATAACCGACAATTAATGGAAGACGGAACAATTATCAGCATCGCAGGGCTGAGGAAACACTTCCCCATGGGCAGCGGCAGGTTCACCGCACTGAACGGCATTGACCTCACCTTCGGCAAGGGAGAGTTCACCGGCATTATCGGCCCCAGCGGGTCAGGCAAGACCACTCTTCTGAACATCATTGGCACCCTTGACAACCCATCTGAAGGCAGTGCAGTGATACTAGGCCATTCGGTGAGTGAGCTCACTCCTGCCGAATCTGCCTCGCTGCGAAAAACACAGCTTGGATTCATCTTTCAGACTTACAACCTGTTTCATGTACACACTGTCTATGAAAACGTTGAGTTTCCTCTTCTGCTTCAGGGCATTGCAAACAACCGGAGGAGACAAATGGTGCTTGATGCCCTTGAATGGGTAGGTCTGACTGACAAGATAAACTCGCGTCCGGCTCAGCTCTCCGGAGGTGAGAGCCAGAGGGTGGCAATAGCCAGGGCCATGGTCAAGAGACCTGCCGTCGTCCTGGCTGACGAGCCTACTGCAAACCTTGATGCAGCAAACTCTCACAATATACTGCAGACTATGGAAAAGCTCAACCGGGAGTTCAGTACTACCTTCCTCTTCGCCACGCATGATGAGAAGGTAATAGGTTATGTGAGAAGGAAGATCTGGCTTGCCGACGGCCGGGTGGCGAAGGACGAGCTGGTTAAAAAAAACTGAGGGGAGGAGACAGGTATGCTTGCTTTCAAACTTGCACTCAGAAACCTCCTCGGGGCAGGGCTTCGGACCTGGCTCAATGTGATAGTTCTCTCCTTCTCATTCATAATCATCATATGGACGAAGGGTTTGCTGGAGGGTTGGGACCGCCAGGCACGCAATGACATGATCAGCTGGGAGGTTGGAGGTGGTCAGTACTGGCATGAAGAATATGATCCGTATGATCCGTTCACCCTTACTGACAGTCACGCTCCCGTACCTCAGGCACTGCAGTCAGTTGTTTCAGACGGAACTGTGGTTCCCGTGCTTATTACCCAGGGGTCTGTTTACCCCAGGGGCATGATGCATGCAGTTCTGATTAAGGGGATCCCGCCGCAGCAGAAGGTTATACAACTGCCTTCTTCATACCTGGAGGTCACCGAAGGTGATGTACCTGCCATTATCGGCAAAGCCATGGCGGAGAGCACCGGGCTGAAGGAAGACGATTATGTAACCGTCAGGTGGAGAGACAGTAACGGCACCTTTGATGCTACTGAAGTGAAGATAACAGCTCTGTTTGAGACAACGGTACCGACGACAGACGTGGGCCAGATATGGCTTCCCCTGGAGAAGCTCCAGGAGATGATGCTGATGCCGGGTGAAGCCACTATCATGATCAGAGCGGTGGAATCAGGGCCCCCACTCACGGCTGACACGTGGATCTTCAAGGACCAGGATTTCCTCCTCTCTGACATCGAGATGATAATCAAGGCCAAAGGATCTGTTGGACTAATCATATGGGGAATTTTGCTGCTCATGGCTATGCTCGCAGTATTTGATACCCAGGTGCTTTCAATCTTCAGAAGGCAGAAGGAGATCGGGACCTATGTGGCTCTTGGCATGACAAAGGGTCAGGTCGTGTGGTTATTTACCCTTGAAGGAGCCATGAATTCGATACTTGCCGCGATTGTCGGGGCCCTCTATGGTATTCCCCTGCTTTTAATGCAGGCAATAAAGGGAATAGAAATTCCACTGAGCAGCAGTGATTTCGGGATAGCCATGGCAGAGCGCCTATACCCGGTATACAGTCTCTGGCTGATCGCCGGAACCGTGGCCATTGTACTCCTCGTCACTACCGCAGTCAGTTACTGGCCGTCACGGAGAATAGCTAAAATGAGTCCAACTGAAGCATTAAGGGGGAGGATACAATGATTAAATTCCTTTTCAGGGGTCTTGTACGGGACAAGCACCGCAGTCTTTTACCTATCCTGGTAACCTTCATCGGGGTGATGCTGACAGTGGTCTTTCATGCCTGGATGACGGGAGTTCTCGGCAACAGCATTGAGTTTAATGCCCGGTTCGCATCAGGTCATGTGAAAATTATGACCAGGGCCTATGCCGGGAATGCAGCCCAGGCACCGAATGACCTTGCCCTCATCGGCACTGATACACTCACGTCACAATTATCAGAGAGATGGCCCGAGATGGAATTTGCAGAGCGAATTCACTTCGGCGGTATTATCGATGCTCCTGACTCTACCGGAGAGACAAGGGCGCAGGGGCCCGCATTGGGGATTGGCATCGACCTGCTATCAGGTAATCTGTCAGAGGCTGAAAGGATGAACATACCTTCATCACTCAAGAGCGGCAGGATGCCGGAAAAGAAGAATGAAGTACTCATCAGCAGGCTCTTTGCAGACAAACTGGGTGTTGTTCCGAATGATGTGATAACGCTGGTAGGTTCAACCATGTACGGTGAACTCGCCATGCATAACTTCACTGTCAGCGGAACGGTTGATTTTGGAACAACCGCTCTTGACAGGGGAACGGTTATAGCAGATATAGAGGATGCCAGGGATGCCCTTAATATGGAGGATGCCGCCGGTGAGATACTTGGTTTCTTCAGGACAGGTAGTTATGACGAAGAGAGGGCAGCCGCAATAAGTGATATATTCAACAGGAAATACAATTCAGCTGAGGATGAGTTTTCACCGCTGATGATCAGCCTCTCACAAGACAAGACCATGGGTTTCCTGGTTGAGTACTCAGGGAAACTGCAGGGTATTCTTGTTGCGCTCTTCATTATGGCAATGTCGCTGATACTATGGAATGCGGGGTTGCTCGGGGGCCTGCGAAGGTACTCCGAATTTGGCATGAGGCTTGCAATAGGTGAATCGAAGGGTCATGTATACCGTACCATGATGATGGAGTCATTGCTTATCGGGATATTTGGTTCGGTGGCAGGTGTTGCCGCCGGGATGGTCATCTCACTTTTTCTTCAGAATCATGGGGTTGACCTGGGGGTGATGATGAAAAACGCCTCGATCATGATGCCCAGTGTTTTCAGGGCACATATCACACCTGCGACCTGGTATGTGGGCTTTATCCCCGGAATCATTTCCTCACAGATTGGCTCAATGCTTTCAGGTATAGGGATATACAAACGCCAGACGGCACAACTTTTTAAAGAGCTTGAACAATGAAAAAAGTGACACTTATTCTCCTGCTGACGGGCTGCCTCAACGCACTGCATGCGCAGTACCCCGATGGTAAACAACTGCTTGACAGGATTGACAGGAACATGTCGTCAGAAAACAGGGTTTTCACCTCGACTATGATAATCAACGGCCGGCGGGCAACTCATACCATCAAGATGAAGACCTGGACCGCCGGCGAGAAGAAATCATTTACCGAATACCTCTACCCTGCACGTGAACAGGGCACGAAAATGCTCAAGCTTGAAAACCAGCTCTGGATTTATTCCCCATCAACCGACAGGATAATACAGATTGCCGGTCACATGCTGCGGCAGTCGGTTATGGGCTCTGATCTCTCCTATGAGGATCTCATGGAAGACAACAGGCTGACCGACCGGTACAGTGCAGCGGTGACAGGCACCGAGAATGTGAACGGGCGTGATTGCTGGGTAATTGACCTTAAGGCATTTGTTCCGGAGATTACATACCAGGGCATGAAGCTGTGGGTAGACCGGGAGAGGAATATTCCGCTCAGGGAGGAGATGTATGCCAAGAGCGGTACACTCCTCAAGAGAACGGAGCTTTCTGACGTTGAACGGATAGGGAACAGGTGGTATCCAAGGAGGATCCTTTTCCGTGATATGCTGAAAGACGGTAAGGGAACCGAGTTTATCATGGAAGAGATTGAATTCAATGTTCCGATACCGGAGCACATATTTTCGAAAGCCAGCCTGAAGAAGTAGCCAAAAGCACACAGGGATCCAGGCTACGCAGTACGGCTCAGAGCAATGAGAATGTTGAAACAAGCGGTCTCGACTGCAGCCAGGTCACAGCGGTGTCAGACCTCAGTTCAGTATCAAAGCTGATACCCTGGTCATCTTCCCCTTTAAGAAAATAACTTAGCCAGGGAACAAGATATTTTTTCAGTATCTGATGCTGTCTTTCAGCAGTGATGCCATCATTGCACCCTGAAAGCTTCTCGGCCATGGTACAGACCCTGCTTGAGTCTGCCATCCCGCAGTGGGTCGCCCCCCTGATAAGTATGTATGTCTTGTCTGGTGCGGCAGAAAAATTGTAGATCGGCATCTGGTTCCTGTCTGGTGGCGTTATGCAGTCATTGTCTCCTGCAAATATGAGCGTAGGCACTCTGACGGATGCGGCTGCCTGGATAGCCGAAGGTTTCGTATTCAGAGGTGCCAGCGCCACAACCGCTGTAGTTCCCTCATTAAGATTAGCCGCCGCGAAAATTGCTCCCCCACCCATGCTGTGACCCATAAGGCAGCTCAGGGTATCGGTGATGCCAAAAAGGGGCGAGCCGGCTTCCCTTCCCAATTTTTCTGTCTCCGAAAGAACAAAGACAAGGTCCTCCGAAAGAGTAAGGTGGGAAGGGAACATCCCTGTTTCACTGTATGGGAAAACAACGATATACCCCTCCGGCACAAGCGCCTCCCGGATATACCCGTAAAAATCCGGAGATATCACGTATCCATGAGCAAAGCAGATTACGGGAAATTTCCCGGTATAACCATCATCCTTGTCAGAACCGGTATTTTCATTCCTGACAGGATAATATATTTCGACCCTGATTTTCCTGTTCCCCCGATGAGTATCTGTCATCTCGGCAGAAGTGTGACCAATGATATACGGCTGAGCCGTTACATTGGCACATATCGTAAGTATGACTGCGGAAATCAGTCCTCTCATCAGTTGCAGGTCTATTGGTAACATACCTGATGTCAGTGTCAGTTATATGAACATCAGGATACAAAATAACAAAATAATTACCGGTCCGCATTGACTGCTTCTCCATTCAGGCTTTCAAATGTCAAAATGATAATTACTTTTGATTGAATTTCCCGCTTATGATAAAAGTTGCTGTTACAGGGGCCTCAGGACATGTAGGGACTAACCTCTGCAGGATGCTTACTGACCGGGGATACAAGGTCAGAGCGTTGATCCATAAGAGTTCTGAAGGTCTTGAAAACCTGGATATTGAGTTTGTATATGGTGATGTATCCTGCGAAGACGACCTGCGAAGACTTTGTGAAGGATGCTCTGTGGTGTTCCACCTGGCAGCCTGTATAAGCATCCGCAAGAAAGACCAGAGGTGCATGGATGTAAATGCGGGTAGCTGTGAAAGCCTGCTCAGAGCAGCCAGATCTGAAGGAGTAAGGAGAATAATCCATTTCAGCTCAATCCATGCCTTCTGCCAGGAGCCGTCTGACGAAGTACTTGACGAAAGCAGGGATATTGAACTGAACAGCAGGGTATCATATAACCGTTCAAAGGCGCTTGGGCAGAAGATTATGACCGAAAGCTCATCACCCGGGTTGGAGGTTGTGGTACTTAATCCAACCGCAATATTGGGACCCAATGATTTTCAACCCTCTCTGCTCGGCAATGCTGTCATCAGGTTTTACAAAGGGCAGAATCCGAGCCTGATACCGGGTGGATATGACTGGGTGGATGTCAGGGACGTATGCTCCGCTGCAATCAATGCAATTGACAAGGGAGTTCCCGGAGAATGCTATCTGCTTGCAGGCAGCTGGAAAAGTCTCAGGGAGATGGCCCAAACAGTGGGGCAACTGGGAGGACACAAAGCGCCCTGGCTGACCCTGCCGTGGTGGCTTGCCCATATTGGCGCCATTTTTCTGAATATGCATGCAACTTTCACTGGTGGCGTGCCTCTCTACACCTCAATGTCTCTTGATACTTTGAAAGAGAGTCACCGGAACATCTCTTCGGAAAGGGCAGCCAGGGATCTTGGATACAGTTCCCGTCCATTCGGGGAGACCATGGCCGACACCATCCGGTGGTTCAGGCAAAACAACTACATCTGATGGATAAATCAACATTTGACCTGCTGGTATGGCTCTGGACTGCCTCCGCACTGATTATCTTCCTGGTACTGCTTTTTGTGACAGCCCCGTACGGCAGGCACTCAAAAAGGACATGGGGAGTGACTATACCCGACAGGCTGGGCTGGATAATCATGGAGATCCCGGCGCCACTGATCTTCATTACACTGGTTGTCACCGGCGATGCACCGAAGAGTGTCACGGTGTGGATCGTTGCCGGGCTATACATTCTGCATTATACTAACCGGGCAATCGTTTACCCGTTGAGGATCAGAACCGCGGGAAAAGTGATGCCACTTGCAGTAGCCATAATGGCTGTATTCTTCAATTTTGTCAATGCCGGGTTTCTGGGCTATTATATCGGATCGCTCCATACACATTTCAACGCCGGATGGCTTACTGATCCGAGATTTATTTCGGGTCTGGCAGTCTTCATAACAGGAATGGTGATAAACGTTTCTTCGGACGAGAAGCTTATTCATCTGAGAAAAAACAGGAAAGACGGGTACCAGATCCCGCGAGGAGGGCTGTTTGAAAGGGTCTCTTGTCCCAATTTCCTGGGTGAAATTGTTGAGTGGGGCGGCTATGCCATCCTTTGCTGGTCGCTGCCTGCCTTCTCCTTTTTTATATGGACATCCTGCAACCTGGTTCCCAGGGCGCTCTCACATCACAGGTGGTACAAGGGTTATTTCCCGGAATATCCCCGGGAAAGAAAAGCAATCTTTCCTTATATTTTGTAATTTGCCGCTGTTATTAAACCCAAAATGAACAACGGTTACCTTCAATACCGGCAAAGATTTTTCTGGCTCGCCGTTTTCGCGGTAGCCATGGGCTTCCTGGAAGGCATCGTGGTTGTATATCTGAGGGAGCTCTATTACCCTGACGGATTTGGCTTCCCACTGAAGCTCATGTCTCCCGAGCTGGTAAAGATTGAATGGATCAGGGAGATTGCCACACTTGTAATGCTGACCGGTGTAGGTATCCTTACCGGCAGGAACGGCCTGCAGAGACTGCTTTATGCTCTCTTTGCCTTCGGGATTTGGGATATCTTCTACTATGCGGCACTTACACTGCTGATCGGATGGCCAGCCTCCCTCCTCACCTGGGATCTGCTGTTTCTTATTCCGGTATCCTGGCTGGGACCGGTACTTGCTCCGGTGCTGAACTCCGTTACAATGATCCTGATGGCGCTGCTGCTGGTAGGCAAGCATGAAAGAGGTTCCTATATTAAAGTCAGCATCTCTGACTGGGTGCTCATTTTTAGCGGAGCGCTGATCATCCTTTATACTTATCTCATTGACTACTCCAGGCTGTTGATTGAGAGCGGAGTATTTGCTGCCAGGAACTCCCCTGAAGCGGCAGAACGTCTTGTTTCTATGATAACGAACTATATTCCTGATAGTTACAATTGGCCACTTTTTATAGTCGGTGAAGTGCTTATACTGGCCGCCATAGTAAATATATTAATCAGAAGTCGTAAATATTCCAAAGATGAAACTGTTAACTAACCTTTTGCCGTTGATTATGCTATTATTGATTTTGCCGGGTTGCGGCGAAAAGAAAACGAAAACTTCAGCCGGTGACGATCCCTACCTTTGGCTTGAGGAGGTTCTTGACGAGAAGGCCCTTGACTGGGCCCGTGCACAGAACAAGCTCTCTGATGATGCCCTGACCACCCTTCCGGTGTACACTGAGCTTCGCACGAGATTCCTTGATGTACTGAATGACAGGGAGAGGATAATTTACCCGGGAGTTGTCGGTGATATGAGCTATAACCTCTGGCAGGATGAGAAGAATGAAAGAGGTCTATGGAGGCGCATGCCGAAGAAGGATTACCTGGCAGGGAAAGACAACTGGGAGACGGTGCTCGACCTGGATCTTCTAGCCGCGGAAGAGGGGAAGAAGTGGGTATATGGCGGAGCCACCTGGCTGAGTCCTGAGAACCGGTACTGTCTGCTTCGCCTCTCTGACGGTGGCAAGGATGAGGTGGTCATAAGGGAATTTGACGCTGTTGAAAAGAAGTTTGTTGAAGGGGGCTTTTCGATTGCCGAGAGCAAGGGCAGCGTGGCATGGGTTGACGGGAACCGTATCCTGGTCGCTACCAATTACGGTAACGGCACAATGACCTCATCGGGGTATCCGGCTGTGGCAAAACTTTGGAACAGAGGGGAGCAACCATCATCAGCAGTGACAATCCACCAGACTGACACCACCAACATGGGAATATTTGTAAGTGGCAGCGAGGTCAACGGGAAGCAATATGTATTTATGAATGAGAGCAGGGGCTTTTATGAGTCAACAATGTATATGCTTACTCCTGATGGCATGAAGATGCTTGATATCCAAAAAGATGTTGAGACAAGTGGCATGTTCGGGGATAAGATGCTTCTTTACCTGCAATCAGACTGGAATGTCAACGGTGAGACCTTTGCGAAGGGTACACTTGTCAGTTATGACCTTCCCTCCTTTATTGAAGGCAAACCGGTTGTGCAGACCATCTATGAACCGGGTGAGAGGGAAAGCTTTGCAGGGGTGATGACAACCCGTGATTTCATTGTGATAGCCACAATGGCAAATGTCAAGGGCAGGCTTACTATCTATCGTACCGCAGGCGGCAACTGGTCGGCAGAACCGGTTGATGTTCCGGGGTTCGGTACTGTGGGCCTGGCCGGTGCCGATGACAGGTCAAATGAATATTTCTTCACCTTCAGCAATCCCGTTACACCCACAACCCTCTATTACGGTGACGGCAAGGAGATCAAACCCATCAGGAAGCAGAAGGATTACTTTGATGCCTCAGGGGTTAAGGTAGATCAGTATGAGGCAATCTCAAAAGACGGCACAAAGATCACGTACTTCATCGTTCATCCTTCCGGCATGCCACTTGACGGCAGCAATCCCACCCTGGTCTATGGTTATGGTGGCTTCAACAGTCCCACCAGGCCCGGGTACAGTTCACTGACGGGAATAGGCTGGATTGAAAAGGGTGGTGTTTATGTTATTGCCAACATACGCGGTGGCGGTGAGTTTGGTCCTGCATGGCATCATTCGGCGCTGCGGGAAAAGAGGCAGAATGCATATGATGATCTGTTTGCGGTGGCTGAAGACCTTATCAGCCGGAACATCACCACTCCTGAGCACATGGGTTTCTATGGATGGAGCAATGGCGGCCTTCTGGCGGGAGTGGCAATGACCCAGAGGCCTGATCTCTGGAATGCAGTAGTGATCGGAGCCCCCCTGCTTGACATGAAGAGGTATAATAAAATGCTGGCCGGGGCAAGCTGGATGGATGAGTATGGTAATCCCGACGTGCCTGAGGACTGGGAATTCATCAGCAAATACTCCCCATATCAGAATGTGAAGAAGGAGGTGAAGTATCCAGCCCCGCTCTTTATCACCTCAACACGTGATGACAGGGTTCACCCGGGACATGCCCGCAAGATGGCAGCAAAGATGATTGATATGGGGCACCCTCTTTACTATCATGAAACAATAGAAGGCGGTCACGGGGCATCATCAACCAATTCCCAGGAGGCAGAGATGCGGGCCCTGATGTACACCTACCTCAACAGTAAACTGATCTATTAGGGTCTGACAGTGTTACAGTGAGTGGCAATCAGGCAACCGTGCCGTTGTCGGTCCTACCTATCCATGTCAGGGAGATATCACTTCCGAAGTGTTCTCTGAAGATGCGGTAATAAGAGAGTTCTTCCTTGCCTGAGAGAGTCCAGCCGTTGGACAGAACTCTCTCTCTTCTGAAATCACTGTCGGAGATACTGATGTCAGCTATTTCCGACAGTTTCTCATTTACACCTCCGCCCTCCCAGAACTTGGCTTTTTGTCTCCATGTGATCTCAGCGGGAAGGATGTCTTCCACTGCCTTGCGGAGTATCCATTTCCCGATACCCTCGCAGATCTTATAGCTTGGTGCCACTGCCAGAGCGAACTCCTTCACCCCGGGACAGGTAAAGACAACCCGTGCTGTCATTCCGAATGCAGAAGCGCATCTGTCGACTCTCTGCAGTGCGGTATTATGAAGTTTCCCGGTCAGGCGAAGCAGTTCATGGTGAAGTTTTTCTTCCGGAAGGCATGAAAGATACGAGTATCCGGCGAAGAGTTCATCAGCGCCTTCTCCGGAGAAGATGTCAGAGACATGGTCAGCAGCCTTTTGTGCAGCAGCAAAATTGAGGAGTGATGAACGTACAAGCAGAGGATCGAAAGACTCCAGGTGCCATATGACATCGGGCAGCATTCTCATGAGGTCATCTGCCGTAACAATGATCTCATGATGTTCTGTGCCGAGAAACCTGGCGACCACTGAAGCATACTCCAGGTCAGGCGCACCGTCCAATCCTGCGGTAAAAGTCTTCATTCCGGCCAGGTGCTGCGACGCAAGTGCTGTAATGGCTGCAGAGTCAAGGCCTCCGGAGAGCCATGAGCCTGTATCTTCTGTCCTTATTGAGAGTGAGACAGCCTCATTAAGCAGTCTTTTCAGTTCTGATACAAGCATATCAGTTGATCCGGTCAGTTCCTTCCGGTGCAGGGAAGGCATGGAGGTGACCGGGTTAATTGTCTCCCCACCCTCGCCGGGCATCACCTCTTCTATCTCACTCATTTCCGGATTGAGTGCTTTGACTTCAGAGGCAAATCCGCCGGCTCCGTCGGTGCACGAGCCGGTATAAAGAGGAGCGACACCCAACTCATCACGTGAAAAGACAAAGGTGCCATTGTGTGCCACCGCTGTGGCGAAATGACCAGGGCCTGCAATGTCACAGACGAAGTTCTTTTCATCTTTATCGCTGAATGGCTCGCTCCGGGCATCATTCCAGCATACGCCCATAGTGATTCCCTCCGTCTCAATGATCTTTCTGCGGCGTAGGCCCCTGTGAGCTATTCTGTCAAGCATCCCTGACACCCGGGCAGAAGCATTTTCCTTTTCAATCCCTGCTATTCCAGCCATAATTTCTTTATTTCTTCAATTCTTTCCTCCTCTGAGATCCTCTCTCCTGTCTCCGGATCAATGGCATACCAGGCTCCGTTTACCAGCCTGGTGACGATTTTGCCGCAGAGGTGATCACTGGCCGTGAAATGAGGTGTATCGAGCAGCCCTTTTCTAATAGCCATTGCAATGACAGCCGAGTCAGACCAGGGGTCGGGGCTGTAATCGGAGCCAAAGTCATGGAGCGCCTTAAGAAGGGTACCTGCCTCCGTAATAAGCTCATTCTTGCGTCTCTGGACATTCGCCCCGGTGGTAAGGTCAGGCATACCGTCAAGGGTATTATGAAGCACTCCGTGCACTATCTCGCAGCTCTCGATCAGCTCATCAGGGTATATTGCATGGTCTCCCTCGCTGTAGCCAACGACATGAAGGATATGAGGCTTCAGGGCCAGGCTTATAACAGCCGATGCAGCCAGCTGGCCTTTAGCGAAGCAGGGTTTTGATGCGAAGTGGGCGAGTCCGGCCCGCACCTGCCTGTAAACTGTGAATTCATCTCCTGCCAGGCTTTCAATCATCTCATTCTTTGCAAGCATCTTTGCTATGTCCATCTCTGCCGATGTTCCCGGCGGGTTATTGAACATATACTGTGAAACATAGTGCCTTACTCCTGCCCTCCTGGCGTTCCAGGCAGCCAGAAACGCCATCGCAACAGCCAGTGAATCGTGTGCGTCACGCAGACTCCACTGGTGTGATTCATTGACCTCGACGGGTATATCTCTTTCAGCGTACCATTTCATTATACTCTGGTTTTCGGCAACGGCCTCCTCTATTGTTCTTTTTGATCTGCCGTCGATGACGCTGTACCAGCAGAGTGGTATTGCTCCCCATGCGTTCTTTATTGTTTTGACGCTCATTTCTGCCCATCTGCCCAGGTCGCGTGTACCCGAGTAGCATCGTACCAGTGGGTAGTTGCCGCATCGTGATCTCAGGTAAATTGCCTCAAGATCTTCGGGGCTGCGCAGAGGTACTCCGCCTGCGCCATCCTGACTGTGATCCATCTCCTCAGGGTGAAAGAAGTGTTCCTGTGCGTTCTGGTCGGGACCCAGTGAGACTACATCGAGTACACCGGCCATTGCTATCTGTTCCACCCCCTCGATGGTTTCCTGTACTGACGGGCGCCCGAAATGGTGTCTTATGACGGGATAAGGATATTTTCCTTTTATTCTTTCTACAAGGGAATCCGGCGGAGTGGAAAGGAAATCCCTTCCGGTACTGCCCCGCAGGTATTCCCTGACTGAACCGGGAGGTTCCGTACCATCGAAGAGACGCTCGAAGAGACCTGATCTGGCAGCCACTGACACTACCGGCGGAGTGCCGCCGAATATCATCCGGCATCCCTGAACAGAAGCATCAGCCAGCTCTTTCTTAAGCTCAGCGAGCAGAAGTGCGGCAGAGTCGGGGGTGAGCCTGTAGCTCACTGCCACCATATCGGGTTTTTCATCAATTATGATCTGCACCAGCCTGCTGACCGGAACGGCGGGACCGTATGATACTGCTTCATAGCCCTCACTCTCAGCAATTTTAAGAAAATGATGCAGTCCTCCGACATGTACGCAGCTGCCGATGGCAGCGCCAATGATTTTTTTCATCATTACTCAATTTAACCGTTTCATTTCCCGGCTTCACCGATAGCTATGAGCCTGAGTTCCCTCAGGCTCATCCCGGAAATACCGAGATTCTCCACCGTACGTCCGAGTGAGGGGTAATCGGTTGCATTGATGATGGATCCCATCAGAATAATAGAATCAATTGTCCCGGTATTGATCCCAAGCATTTTCCCGAGTGATGCCATAGGCACCAGGCTGTACGGAATGTCCTCTTCGAGATACCTTACCTTTAATGACCTGGGGGCAAGGATACCGCGGTACCCGGAGTTCTTTTTCATAGATTCGTAAAGAGAGTTCCCGGCAGTACTGTAAGCAATGTAGAGCCACTGGCGTGCTGTGATCGCCCTGATTCCCAGGGCTTCTGCCACCCTTACGCGTTCATCGTCTATATGCTCAAGTATTTTTGCCACCGAAGGCGTCACTCCTTCATGGTAAAACTGAAAATCCACCTCGTTCTCTATCCACCCGGCATTCATTACGCACAGCGCCGGATGAAAAACACTTCCCACATTCTCAAAACTGGTTTTGAAGATATTGTCTCCGGGCACGAATTGCGGATAATATCGTCGCAACCGTTCAATAACCATCGGAATCAGGTGAGCCCTGACCGAAGCTACTGGTATAGAATGTTTTATTCTGAAGATTCTGACCTGTGAGGGTCCGGTGGCTCTTGATGCATATATGAAAGTTTGTGCTTCGGCGATGATCACGTCAGCTTTGACGCCAGCGGCTGTAAGGACCTGTCTGAACTCAAGTGCGCCCATAGTCCTTCCGGGGTGCAGGACTATTATCTGCCCGTCGACAAGGTAAGGGGCCATCTGTTCAGCCATCCACCGGTGCCCGAAGGCTGGCACAACCACGTTGATCAGTTCCACACCACTTATAGCCTCCTCCATTGATGTGGTAGCCATATTCAGTTCACCGAATCCCTCTACCTCACCGATGATCTCTATGGCTCCCGAAGATCTGACACCCCACAGCCTCTCCTCCCCCCGGTTGAAGAGGTTCACCTTATGCCCCATAAGGGCAAGGTGTGCGGCCATTGCCATGCCGCCATGACCCGCTCCGAGCACGGCAACAGCGTCTCCCTCAGTCTTCTTTTGATTATACATGATAATCTGATTGTTGCCACTCTTTAGCAATATAAGAAAATCTCAGAAAAAAACAAGAAAAAGGGTGAAAAGTGAAAGACTGCCGGATTTGGGATGCCGGCAGTCTTCGTTGCATTAAAACGGACTTATGGAAAGAAAGAAAAGAGGTAATTCCACTTTTAATTCATCCGGAAAGTTATATGGTGAATTATGAAGTTTTGATGAATAATGACATTGAGATTTTTCTATTTCATTAATTTTCGGGGTGAAAAAATCTCGGAAAAGTGATATATATTTCGATGTTTAAGGTTGGTATAATATTTTATATATTTATGGGGCCTGAATAGACATTTAGTTTACCTAACCAAACAATACCATGACCAGATCAAAATTAACACTTTGGACCCTTCTGTCGTTTATGCTCCTTTCGGCATCCTGCGGAGGCGGGAAGAGCCAGAAGGCAGTTGAAACTCCTGCTCCGACAGCGACAGTTGAGCTTTCGATTGAAGGAATGACCTGCACCGGTTGCGAAAACACCATCTGCAGCAATCTTGAGAAGCTTCCCGGCGTAAAATCCGTAACGGCGTCACATACAGGGGGAAATGCCATCATCGAGTTTGAGCCGGGCAAAGTAGACACCATTAAGATGAAAGAGACTGTTGACGGGCTGGGATACAAGGCTGTGAAAGCAAGTGCCGTGGAAACCGGCGGCAATGAATAACAGTATCCGGTCATCCATATCTGTTTTACCACTAGCTGATAACCATGTCTGAAGAAAAACAGGAAGAGGATAAAGGCAGGCCTGACCTTGACAGGGTGATTGACAACTCAAGACGTGATTTCATCAGGAAGGTCACCCTTGCAGGTGCAGTTACCGTTACCGGCGGGGCGGCCATATATTCCGGGCACCGCTTTGAGAAAGCAAAGCACCGTGAGGGGATGGTGAGGGTTCTCACCGAAGACAACCGGCTTGTTGAGATACCCGTTGAACAGATGCGCGATTTCAAGCCTGACCTGAAGATGCTGCAGACAAGAGGCAGGGAAGGCATCACTGGCCGGAGATGGGTCATGGTGATCGATCTCTCTAAATGCCGCAATGCCAGAAAATGTGTTGAGGCATGCCAGAGCGCGCATCATCTGAGGCCCTATGAGTACCACATCAACACACTGGTAATGCAGGAATCTGTAAATACCCCTGCGTTTTTCATGCCAAAGCCATGTCAGCACTGTGACAATCCGCCCTGTGTTTCAGTCTGCCCGGTTGATGCCACCTTCAAGAGACAGGACGGGATAGTGCTTATTGACAATGAGAGGTGTATCGGATGCCGGTTCTGCATGGCTGCCTGCCCCTACTCCGCAAGGATATTCCACTGGCAGGAACCGACACTGGCTGAGGCTGACAGAGAGAAAGAGTATGATGTGGAGCTGAACGTACCGCAGAAGAAAGGAACAATTACCAAATGTCTCTTCAGTGCAGACAGGCTGAGGGAAGGAATGCTTCCATACTGCGTCTCGGCATGCCCCAACGGAGTCTTCTACTTCGGTGATGAAAATGAAGATGCAGTGACAAACGGCACCACCAAGGAGACAGTGAGGCTGAGCGACCTGCTTGAGAAAAGCGGGGCTTACCGCCTGATGCCGGAACTCGGCACAAAACCGAGGGTCTACTACCTGCCACCCAAGAACAGGCTGTTCGAATTCGAGGAGGGTGAAAAGCGGGATTATAAGGAAGAAAAAGTATAAAAAGCATCGACATGGATGACACCCGCTTCAGTACACCAGGGGAACAGCGAAAGATCGATTCCATTGCTGCCGATATCCTGAGGAATGTCCGGATCAACAGAAGCTTCATCCTGTGGATGGGTTTCCTCGCGACTCTTCTTGCCCTCTGTCTTGTTGCCTATGTCATCCAGCTGCGGGAAGGGCTGGGTGTGACAGGGCTGCGTGACTACACCAGTTGGGGGATGTACATCGCCAACTTCGTCTTCTTTGTGGCCACCAGCCTTGTGGGCATGCTGATCAGCTCAGTACTGGGGCTCATCGGTTATCAATGGGTTAAGCCTATCTCGCGGATCGCTGAAATAATTGCCATAGCCTTTGCCGCCGTGGCCGGACTGGTTATCATCTCGGACATGGGGCGTCCCGACAGGCTGCCATACGTCTTTATGTACGGCCGGGTACAGTCACCAATACTCTGGGACGTAACGGTTGTGACTACATACTTCGTGCTCAGCCTTCTTCTGTGGTTCTTTCCCCTGATACCTGATCTGGCCATTTCAAAAAGCAGGCTGGAGGGAAGGCCTGCCTTTCTTGTAAAAGCCTATGAAATTCTCTCATTCAGGTGGGAGCATCATGAGTTGCAATACAGGATCATGAAACAGGCCATTCGGATCCTGCTGATACTCATCATTCCTACCGCTTTTGCGATACATACAGTGACATCATGGCTCTTTGCCGTCACACCAAGGACCGGGTGGGACAGTACGATCTTCGGGCCATATTTCATCTCCGGAGCCTTCGTCTCAGGTACGGCGGCGGTGATAATTGCCATGTATTTCTTCCGGTCGAGCTACAGGCTCGAAAAATACCTGACTGATGACCACTTTGAAAAGATTGGCAGAGTTCTGGTTCTGGTCTCAATAGTCTATTTCTATTTCAACCTGAACGAGTTTCTTGTACCGGGGTACAAGCTCAAGACCGGTGACGCCATCCACCTCCGGGAGCTGTTCACCGGGCACTATGCCCTGCTCTTCTGGGGCCTTCAGCTAATGGGGCTTGTAATACCTGTTATTCTGCTGTTGTTCAAAAAAATGAGGAGACCGTTGCCAATGCTTGTAATATCTCTCTTTGTGCTCGTCGGCGCATGGTTTAAAAGGTTTATTATTGTTGTGCCTCCGCAGGGGCACCCCAACCTCCCGATACAGGACGTACCTGTTGAATGGATCGTCTACAGGCCGACACTCATTGAGACTGCCGTGACGGTGGCATCAATTGTTCTTGTGCTTATCATAATCACAATCCTGTCAAAGCTATTTCCCGTGATCCCTATCTGGGAGATGGCTGAGGAGGAGGCTGACAGAGACAAAAACCATGAAAAACAGTAAAATATCAGGCTTATGAAATATACTGTTTCGTTCTTACTGTGCATGCTGTTTATGCCGTCCCTGCTGAGGGGTCAGGACTGGGTTGTGCCGGAGGAGAGGAGAGGCAGGCTGAGTACCTTCCCCTTCACTGACGAAACAAGGAAAGAGGGAGAGAGGCTCTACAATATCAACTGCCTGTCATGCCACGGAACGCCCGGGAAAAACAATTACATTGCCCTGGAGCCAGCTCCCGGTGACCCCGCAACGGAAAAAATACAGAGAAACAGTGACGGGGAGATCTTCCATAAGGTCTCTGTCGGAAGGGGTCAGATGCCTTCATTTCGCAGTGTGCTTACCACGGATGAGATATGGAAAATAGTCTCCTATGTGCGTGGCTTTAACAGAAGCTATGTTCAGAAAGTCATGCCGGTAATTACTTCTGCAGCCTATCCGGGCGCCGTAATAAGCATGACACTTGCCTACAGTGAAGCTGATCGACTCGTGACCGTCACAGCCCTGGCAACGGATGAAGTAAAGAGTGTTCCGGTCATCAATGCCGGGGTAAGGCTCTTAGCCTCGCGCTATTTCGGGATGATGTCTGTTGATGAGGAGAAGATTACCGACAGTAACGGCGCTGCTGCCTTCAGCATCCCGGCAGACTTTCCCGGTGACACTGCCGGCAATGTCAGCTTCAGCGCCAAGTTCACAGATGAGGAGACCTTCGGAGTTGTGGCAAAGGACACCGTCATGAAGGCAGGAACAGTGACGACGCCTGTCAGCCTCGTTGCGCAGAGGGCCATGTGGAACAGTGTCAGAAAAGCGCCTGTGTGGGTAATTCTGTCCTACGGGCTTGGTGTGCTTGCCGTATGGGGTTTTATTTTCCTCGTGATGATGAAGCTTCGCGATATTTACACGGTAGGCAGTGCTCTCAGGGGTAAACTCCCGCCGTCTCATGCACATGAAATAAAAATTAAACAGTAAGAAATATGAAAAACTTGGCCACTGTCGGCAGGATACTGTTCGCACTGCCTTTTGCAGTGTTCGGGATAAATCATTTCCTGATGATGGATTATTACCTGGGAATGATTACTTCATTCGTCCCGCTGGGAGGTTACACCATCATTCTGACAGGACTGATAATGATAGGTGTGAGTATCAGCATCATAACCAAAAAATTCATCAGGCTGTCGACACTGATCCTTGCGGGTCTCCTACTGGTCTTTATTGTCACGATCCACATTCCGCATCTGCTTGACGGCAGTGACAGGACTCCCATTCTCATTGCTCTTCTCAAGGACATCTCGCTTATGGGAGGTTCACTGATGATCGCCGGCTACTGCTGGGAAAATGAAAAGAAAAATCCAAAAGAATAAATATGAAAAAAACGATATTATCTGCGATCCTCCTTATTCTTCTTTTTCAGGTCAACGGGCAGGAGCTGAAAACAGCAGGGTACATTCAGAAGGAGGTGGAGGTAGGGGTCATTGAACACCTCGGTGACACCATCCCTCTTGATGTCTGGTTTTACAACGAGGAGAGCCGGCAGGTGACGCTTCGTGAGTTGATAGACAGGCCGACTATTATGTGTTTTGTCTATTTTGACTGCCCGAACCTCTGCAGTCCTCTGATGGACGGGGTTGCCGATGTGGTAAGCAAGATGGACATGACCCTGGGCAATGAATACAAGATCATAACGATTAGCTTCAACACCAGTGACACCCCGGAGAAGGCAAGGGAGAAAAAGGTTAATTTCGTGCAGCGCATCAGCAAGGAGAACCAGAAAGACTGGATATATCTTACAGGCACGCAGGAGAATATAAGCGCAATAACGGCTGCTGCCGGGTATAAATACACTCCTCAGGGGCTGGACTTCGCCCACCCTTCGGTCATAATGGTCCTTTCACCTGCCGGGAAGATTACCAGGTACCTTTATGGCCTGACCTACCTGCCCTTTGACGTCAAGATGGCCATCATCGAGGCTCAGAAAGGGATAGCCAGGCCCACGGCAAACCGTATCCTGGAGTACTGTTTTGCCTATAATCCGGCCAGTAAGACTTATACGCTGCAGGTAACAAGGATAGTAGGGATTATAACCATTTTCTTCCTTGTTGTAATTATGGTGATCCTGCTTGTCAGGAGGAGGAAAAAATAAATCGGGCAGATTATGGGAAATGAAGCTGAGGTAAGTTACCTGGAATACCAGGGCAGGCACAAAGGTATCTGGTCATGGCTGCTGAGCACTGACCACAAGCGGATAGGGTTGTTGTACCTCTATGCCATTGTGTTTTTCTTTTTTGTTGCAGCCACCCTGGGGTTGCTGATGAGGATTGAACTGATTTCGCCGGGGCGCACGATCATGGAGCCTCAGACCTATAACGGGCTCTTCACTATCCATGGGATCATCATGATCTTTGTGATTGTGATCCCGGGGCTGGCGGCAGTATTCGGCAACTTTTTCCTGCCGATACTGATCGGGGCCAGGGATGTGGCCTTTCCAAAGCTAAATCTCTTTTCCTGGTATCTCTACATGATAGGGGCAATTCTCGGGGTTCTGTCACAGTTCCTGGGCAGCGGGCCGCCGGATACAGGCTGGACCTTCTATGTGCCATACAGCGTGGAGTCGGCCACCAGCGTCATCTGGGCCCTGACTGCCGCATTCATTCTCGGGTTTTCATCCATCCTTACGGGGCTGAACTTTATAGTCACCATCCACCGGATGAGGGCACCGGGAATGAAGTGGCTGAGGATGCCGCTGTTTCCATGGGCTCTGTATGCAACCGCATGGATACAGGTGCTCGCCACCCCGATAGTGGGGATCACCCTCCTCATGGTGATAGCAGAGAGAGTGCTCAATATCGGTTTCTTCGATCCGGCGCTGGGCGGTGACCCGGTGCTGTTCCAGCATCTCTTCTGGATTTATTCGCACCCGGCAGTTTACATAATGATTTTGCCTGCAATGGGTATCGTCACGGAGATCTTTCCCACCTTCAGCCAGAAACCGGTCTTCGGATACGGTGCCATAGTGATCTCGAGCCTCGCCATTGCCTTTGTAGGTTATTTCGTCTGGGGGCACCATATGTTCACCTCAGGCATGAGCTATTATGCACGGTGGTTCTTTTCATTTCTTACATTCATTGTTGCCATTCCCAGCGCCATTAAAGTATTTAACTGGATATCAACGATGTATGGCGGATCAATTGATCTGAAGCCTCCCCTGCTCTATTCTATATCGTTTATCTTTCTCTTCCTGATCGGCGGTTTCACCGGCCTGGTGCTGGGTTCACTGGCAACCAACGTTCAGACTCATGACACTGCGTTTGTGGTCGCTCACTTTCATTACATCATTTTCGGAGGAATGGGTTTTGCATTCTTTGCAGCAATTCACTACTGGTTCCCGAAGATGTACGGCAGGATGTACAACAACAGGATAGCAAATATTGCATGGGGATTCAACTTCGTAGGGTTCAACCTGCTCTATTTCCCGCATTTCATAATCGGGATACAGGGGATGCCACGGCGTTCATACGACTATCTGCCGCAGTTCCACACGGGGCACTTTCTCTCAACGATAGGGGCTTTCATACTCTTTGCCGGGCTGATACTGATGGTTTACAATCTCATTGTTGCAGCACGGCGCGGGGCGAAGGCTCCGGCCAATCCATGGCATGGTGTCACGCTTGAATGGAAGATTCCCTCTCCCCCGCCCCACGAGAACTTTGATGAGATACCAGAGATAACGACAAAGCCATATTTCTTCGGAACAAAGGATAAAAACTAACAGCAGGTTATCCATGACAGTTCATCAGACCCATAGTGAACACATTGACAGCGAGACCGGGAAACTGGGGATGTGGATCTTTCTTTTCACGGAGCTTTTCCTTTTCGGCGGTTTATTCCTCGTCTATGCCATCTTCAGGGCAAAATACTCAGCTGATTTTCATGTTGCGGCAGCGGAGCTGAATGCATTCATTGGCACCATGAACACCGTTTTCCTGCTCGTAAGCAGTATGACGGCGGCAATGGCGCTGGCTGCGATGCAGAAAGGTGACAGGCGTCTGACCCTTTTTCTGCTGCTGGTGACCATTCTTCTCGCGGCACTGTTTATGGTAAACAAGTACTTCGAGTGGTCACACAAGTTTGAATACGGTATCTACCCGGGCTCTCCCGTTCTGAAAAACATGTCTCATGGTGAGCTGCTGTTTTTCGGCCTGTACTATATGATGACAGGACTGCACGCATTACATGTGCTTATCGGGATGATCCTGCTCTCCATCAATGTGGTGAAGGTGCGGTCGGGAGCCGTGAACAGCGAAAGGTACCTGATGCTTGAGAACAGCGCCCTCTACTGGCACCTGGTTGACCTGATATGGATCTTCCTCTTCCCTCTGCTGTACCTCATAACCTGAGAGAGATATGAAAAACGACGAAAAACATATTTCATCATACCCATCGCTGACTGTAGTCCTTGCGATATTGCTTTTTCTGACCACCATCTCAGTACTGGTCACAGGATTTCACCTCGGGGCATTAACCGTGGCGGTGGCACTGCTGATCGCAAGCGTGAAGGTTTACATTGTGCTCACGCAGTTCATGCATCTCAGGTTCGAGAACCGTTTCCTGCGCCTGGCCGTGACAGGGGTGTTTGTACTGTTTGCACTGGTTACCGTAATTACATTCATTGATTATTTCTTCAGATAAATAAGGATAGTTATGTTTAACGGGGCATCAAATCTTGCAGAGGGAGTAGACAAGGCATTCCTGTTCATCTTCATCATCGCCTTCATTTTCATAATCGGGATAACTGCCTTCATGATCTGGACTGTAATCCATTTTTCCCGGAAGAAGGGAAAGGCACCGCAGCAGTTCACCGGCAGCATGAAGCTTGAGGTCTTATGGACGGTTGTACCCCTGATACTGGTTATGATTATGTTCTGGATCGGCTGGAAAGGGTTTGCTCCGATGCGTAAGGTGCCGGCTGATGCGATGGTCATAACTGCCATTGGCAGGATGTGGGAATGGGAATTCATCTATGGCGACAGTCTCAGGTCGAAGGAGCTGGTGCTGCCCATCAACAAGCCCGTCAAACTCGAGCTGGTATCGGAGGATGTCAACCACAGCCTCTTCATTCCGGCATTCAGGGTTAAAGAAGATGTGATACCTGGTTACGACAACTATCTCTGGTTCACTCCAAACTATATCGGCGACTATGAGATTCTGTGCACGGAATACTGCGGACTTCTGCATTCGGCGATGGTTTCAAAGACACGCATAGTAGAGCAGGAGGAGTTTGACAAATGGTACGAAGAGCTGATTACTGCCTCATACATCCCTGAACCTGAGGGTCTTAAACTTCTCCGTGGGACAGGATGCCTGGCCTGTCACTCACTTGACGGAACAAAGCTGGTCGGTCCCTCACTTGCAGGATTCTATGGATCGCAGAGATCTGTTCTGGAAGGCAATACCGAAAAAACAGTGACGGCTGATGAAGCCTATGTCATCAGCTCAATATATGACCCCAACAAGGAAATTGTCGTCGGTTATGCCAGGAACCTCATGCAGTCATACCGCGATCTGCTCACCATTGAGAACATAGCCGTAATCACCGAATACCTTAAAACAATCAGCCAGGATGCCAACTGAGAGGTCAGCCTTCGCCATGATTGCTGAGCTTACAAAATGGAAGCTCTCACTGGCGGTTGCCTTTTCAGCCGTGACCGGCTACCTTGTTTTTTCCGGCGATGCCGGCACCGGCCTGATGGTGGTTGCCCCGGGTGTCTTTCTTCTGTCGTCAGGCGCTGCGGCTCTCAACCAGTACACTGAGAGAAAGAGTGATGCACTTATGGCGAGGACCGCCGGAAGGCCCCTCCCCTCCGGCCGGATGACGCCGGGCACAGCAGTATGGACGGCGCTTTTGCTCCTCGTTTCAGGATCCGTGTTACTCGGGATCAGCGGTCTATTGCCTTTGGCTCTGGGACTGGTCAATGTGCTCCTTTACAATATTGTCTATACAGGACTGAAAAAAGTAACTGCTCTTGCCATCATCCCGGGGGCGCTTGTAGGCGCCGTGCCTCCACTCATAGGGTATACGGCTGCGGGTGGCAGAATGACGGACACTGTCATAATCCTTTTTGCCCTCTTCATGTTCCTCTGGCAGATGCCGCACTTCTGGCTGCTTCTGACGAGATATGGCAGTGAATATGAAAAGGCCGGCATCAGAACAATATACGCTTCAATGAGTACCGATCATATAAACCGTCTGATACTGCTGTGGATAACAGGTTCATCACTGTTGCTCTGGATACTTACAGGCATGTTCATGCCGGTTGAGCCACCTGTTGCTGTTTTGTTGCTGGTACTCAACATTGTCTTTATTGCTGCTTTCAGAACGGTCATTAAGGTATCAGATGCTGAAGGCAGGTCAAGGAATGCATTTATACTCATCAATTCCTTCTCACTGTTGATAATGCTTATCCTTATTGCAGTCTCATGAATCCTATTTTTTCGGAAAATTTCAATCATCTCACCGGCAAATGAAATTCAAAACTATAATAACAGCTTTTCTGTTCGTAACCTTTTCAGTTGGCCAGCTCCTTTGTCAGGACATCACTTCCGGAGGTCAGACCTCAGGTCCATTATCAGGCACACTTGTCATCGCCGGCGGAGGAAGACTGTCAGATGCCATTATTGATCGCTTCATAGAGCTTGCAGGCGGGGCTGCTGCGAAGATAGTGCTGGTTCCCACTGCTGCCGGTGCAGACAGCTATCCTGACAGCGCAGGTGATATGTTCAGGTCGAGGGGAGCTGAGATGGTTACGGTTTTACATACTGACAACAGGGACACTGCTGACAGCGGGTTTTTTACCCGGCCTCTTGAGGAGGCGACAGGCGTGTGGTTTGGCGGCGGACGGCAGTGGAGGCTGGTCGACTCCTACAAGGGTACCCGTTCCGAGACGATGTTCAGGCAGGTGCTTGACCGCGGGGGCGTTATCGGTGGCTCCTCGGCCGGCGCAACAATTCAGGGCTCATTCCTGGCAAGAGGAGACACGCAGAATAACCAGGTAATGATGGGCGATCACCAGGAGGGATTCGGTTACATCAGCAATATAGCGATAGATCAGCATGTGCTTGCCAGGAACAGGCAGTTTGACATGTACGGGATACTCCGTGAGCATCCCGGGTTACTGGGGATAGGGATAGATGAAAACACGGCCGTTGTTGTGCAACGTGACACCATGGAAGTGATCGGGGCCAGTTATGTTCTGGTCTATGACGGTTCATTCTGGTCGCGTGAAGGCAGTGATATGAAAATCCTTCCAGGGAAAGATTTTCTCTTCTACCTGCTCAGATCTGGTGACAGGTATAACCTCCGGCAGAGGAAAATCATTGATTAAGACAATTGGACTACCCTTGTTTGATGGTCTGTGACCATCAGTATGTTCATGATTTTGCGTCAGCAAAACAGGTTACAATCCCGGTATCATAGGCTATTGTTGTCCGGCCCTCCGGTTTTCAACAGGGGCAGGTCATTTACGGCAATTATGCTAACTTTATTCTCTCATAAAAGGAATATCACAGACTATGAAAAAGACACTTTCACTTTCGCTGATGCTGTTTATAATCATCACAGCATGGTCGCAACCCCTTACCCCGGACCAGATAGACAAACTGGCACTGCAGACGATGGAGGCCTTCAATGTGCCGGGCATCGCGGTTGCGGTGGTAAAGGATGACAGGGTAGTTCATATGAAGGGATATGGTGTCAGTTCCATCAAAACCGGCAAAAAGACGGATGAGAACACACTGTTCGCCATTGCCTCCAACTCAAAGGCCTTTACAGCTGCGGCTCTCGGGATTCTTGTTGATGAGGGGAAGCTCAGCTGGGAGACGAAAGTGATTGATATCATCCCGGAGTTCAGGCTATATAACGCATATGTGACAGAAGACTTCAACATAAAGGATCTCCTGACGCACCGCAGCGGCATGGG
>CAZHTG010000025.1:0-45181 GCA_964535795.1 uncultured Rikenella sp. | reverse complement strand
GGCTACAGTCAACCTGCTTTCCTGCTGTATCATAATTACTTAGCTCTTTCAATTATTTCCACCAATCTCCAGGCTTTGTTTTTGCTGAGAGGCCTGGTCTCCATTATGCGTACCGTATCACCGATGTTACAGGTGTTCCCCTCATCGTGAGCCATGAGCTTCTTCGTTTTGTTGACGAACTTGCCATAGATGGGGTGTTTTACCTTTCTGCGGATGGCAACGACAATAGATTTGTCCATCTTGTTGCTGACGACAACACCTATACGCTCTTTTCTAAGATTCCTTTCTTCCATGCTGATAGCGGCTATTTTGTTTTATCATTCATCTCTCTCCTGCGCTTCTCTGTCATGAGCCTGGCAATTGTCTTCCTGCTCTCCTTGATCTTCTGTGGGTTTTCAAGGGGGGAAATTGCGTGGTTAAGTTTCATGCGCACGAGACTGGTCTTCTCGTTGTCAATATGTTCGAGAAGCTCCTGGTTGCTTAATTCTCTTATCTCTGAACTTTTCATCACTCTTATTCTTTATTACTCTGCAAAATCACGGCGCACAATGAACTTGGTTGCCACAGGCAGTTTCTGCGCTGCAAGGCGGAGTGCCTCCTTGGCCACGTCAAAGGGCACGCCCTCTGCTTCAATGATGATCCGTCCGGGGGTTACCGGAACGACAAAGCCTTCAGGTGCACCTTTACCTTTACCCATACGTACCTCTGCAGGTTTCTTGGTTATGGGTTTGTCAGGGAAGACGCGGATCCATATCTGGCCCTCACGTTTCATGTGACGTGTGACAGCCTGGCGTGCAGCCTCAAGCTGGCGGCCTGTTATCCATGCCTCCTCAAGGGTTTTGATGCCAAATGATCCGAATGCCAGCTGATTGCCTCTCTGGGCATTGCCTTTCATCCTGCCCTTCTGGCTCCTTCTGAACTTGGTCTTCTTCGGTTGTAACATCGCTATATTGTATTAAATATTAATTACCTGTCGCGGTTATCTCTCTTGTTTCCGCTTTTCTTTCTGAAACCGCCGGCCGGTGCCTTGCTTCCCTTGGCGCTTTTGGCGGCAATGTTGGGACTCAGGTCACGCTTGCCGTACACTTCGCCGTTGCAGATCCACACCTTGATGCCTATAAGACCCACTTTGGTGAGAGCTTCAGCGAGGGCGTAGTCGATATCGGCGCGGAATGTATGAAGCGGGATCCTGCCGTCCTTGTAGGTCTCGTTACGGGCCATCTCGGCGCCGCCGAGCCTGCCCGAGATAACCACCTTGATGCCTTCAGCTCCCATGCGCATGGTTGAGGCGATGGCCATCTTGATGGCACGGCGGTAAGATATCTTGCCCTCCACCTGGCGTGCAATGTTGCCGGCAACAATGGCTGCATCAAGCTCCGGACGCTTCACCTCGAAGATGTTTATCTGAACCTCCTTCTTGGTGATCTTCTTGAGCTCCTCCTTCAGCTTGTCGACCTCCTGGCCGCCTTTCCCGATGATGATACCGGGGCGTGCCGTATTGACGGTGACGGTGATGAGCTTAAGGGTACGTTCAATAATGATCTTTGAAAGACTGGCCTTGGCAAGCCTGGCATTCAGGTATTCCCTGATCCTGGTGTCTTCAACGAGCTTGCTCGAGAAGTCGCTGCCACCATACCAGTTTGAGTCCCATCCCTTGATGATACCTACTCTGTTGCCTATCGGATTAACTTTTTGTCCCATTGTCTACTTTGAAATGTTTTCAACTTCCTGTTTCCTGCTACCCAGTTCAAGGGTTATATGGTTTGATCTCTTGCGTATGCGGTAAGCTCTTCCCTGGGGGGCAGGCTGGATACGGCGGAGTATGCGGCCGTTGTCAACCTGTACCTCCTTGACATAGAGATTGCTCTCTTCAAGGCGCACGCCTTCATTCTTTGCCTGCCAGTTGGCAATGGCTGAGAGAAGGAGTTTCTCGACCCTGCGCGAAGCCTCCTGCTTGGAGAACTTCAGGATATCAAGGGCCTTGTTGATCTCCTGACCCCTGATCAGGTCTGTCACCAGCCTCATCTTACGCGGTGAGGTGGGGACATTGCGAAGAACGGCCCCCGTTCTCTCTTTTGCGGCTTCCTTCCTGGCGCCGGCGCTTATTCTTTTTCTTGCACCCATTTCTGATTGTTTTTCAGTTGTTACGATACATTACCCTATTTCTGTTTTCCACCATGACCGCGGAAGGTGCGGGTAGGGGCAAACTCACCCAGCTTGTGACCAACCATGTTCTCGGTAATGTAAACAGGTATGAATTTGTTTCCGTTATGCACTGCCAGAGTGTGTCCCACAAAGTCGGGAGAAATAACTGATCTTCTTGACCAGGTCTTGATCACAGTTTTTTTTCCGCTGTCATTCATTTTATCCACCTTTTTGCCCAGGTGGAGATCGATGAAGGGGCCTTTTTTAATAGATCTGCTCATCGTATCAATTATTTTTTCCTTCTTTCAATAATATGCTTGTTCGAATACTTGGTACGGCTCCTTGTCTTGAAGCCTTTGGCAGGCATGCCGCTGCGTGAGCGCGGATGGCCTCCCGAGGCTCTTCCTTCACCTCCGCCCATGGGGTGGTCAACAGGGTTCATTGCAACACCCCTGGTCCTTGGCCTGCGGCCGAGCCAGCGCTTGCGTCCCGCCTTGCCTGATCTCTCCTGGTTGTGGTCGGTGTTTGAAACGGTACCTATGGTTGCGCGGCATGCGGTAAGCACCATCCTTGTCTCACCCGAGGGGAGCTTGATGATGGCATACTTGCCGTCACGGGCAGCCAGCTGTGCAAATGTACCTGCGCTGCGGGCCATTGCTGCGCCCTTGCCGGGCTTGAGCTCAATGGCATGGATAATGGTTCCCAGAGGTATGTCCTCAAGGAACAGGGTGTTGCCAATCTCCGGCGTAGCCGTCTTGCCTGACATCACCTCCTGCCCGGCCTTCAGCCCTGTGGGAGCAATGATATACCTCTTCTCTCCGTCTGCATAGGTGAGAAGGGCGATCCTTGCCGACCGGTTGGGATCATATTCCACGGAGGTCACGGTGGCTGCTACACCGTCCTTGTTCCTCTGGAAATCGATCACCCGGTACATCCTCTTGTGGCCGCCGCCAATGTACCTCATGGTCCGTCTGCCGTCAACGTTCCTTCCTCCCGTCTTTTTCAGCGGCGCGAGCAAGGATTTCTCCGGCGTGCCACGGGTCACCTCCTCAAAGGAACTCATGACTTTATGTCTCTGGCCTGGCGTTACAGGCTTGATCTTTCTGACTGCCATATTATTTTAAATGTTGCTGTAAAAATCAATTGTCTCCCCTTTTGAGAGAGTCACAACAGCCTTTTTGGTAGCTGATGTACGACCCTTCATCATGCCTGACTTGGTGTACCGGCTCTTGGTCTTACCGCCGTAGTTGATGGTGTTCACAGCCTCAACGCTAACGCCATAGAGCTCCTCAACTGCCTTCTTTATCTGCAGTTTGTTGGCCTTACGCGACACCAGAAAACCATACCGGTTGAATTTCTCGCCCTGACTGGTCATTTTCTCTGTCACTATGGGTTTAAGTAATATTTCCATCTCAGTTCCTGGTTTTAAAATGTTGACTGCAAAACATCAACTGCGCTCTCCGTAAGCACAAGAGTTGAAGCTTTCATAATGTTGTAAGTATTTAAATCACTGATAGTTACAACTTCAACTCCCTGCAAATTTCGAGATGACAAATATATGTTTTTATTTTGTTCCGATAAAACAAACAGTGATTTTTTATTCATGATGTTGAGGTTTGAGCTCATCCCGGCCATTTTTGTTGTTTTGGGAGCCTCGAATGAAAAATCCTCAAGAACGATGATTTTGTTCTCTTTTGCCTTATAGGAGAGGGCTGATTTTCTGGCCAGCTGTTTCACCTTTTTATTGAGCTTGAACCCGTAGAATCTGGGCCTGGGGCCGAAGATGCGGCCTCCGCCGCGGAACTCGGGGTTCTTGATGCTTCCGAAACGGGCTGTTCCGGTGCCTTTCTGTTTCTTGAGCTTGCGTGTACTTCCCGTGATCTCGGCGCGTTCCTTTGCTTTGTGCGTACCCTGTCTCTGGCTGGCCAGATACTGTTTGGTATCGAGGTAGATAGCGTGATCATTGGGTTCAATGCCGAAGATGGTCTCATTGAGATTGACCTTTCTTCCGGTCTCTTTGCCTTCTATGTTAAATACTGCTACTTCCATTACTTTGTTATTATTACGTAACCACCTTTGGGGCCTGGTACGGCACCTTTAACGAGGAGCAGGTTTGATTCGGGGAGTATTTTAACGACTCTCAGTTCAGTCTCCTGCATTCTTCCGCCGGTTCGTCCTGCCATGCGCATCCCGGGCATGACCCTTGAAGGCCATGATGAGGCGCCCACTGAACCGGGAGCCCTGAGCCTGTCATGCTGGCCGTGGGTTGTACCGCCGACGCCGCTGAAACCGTGGCGCTTGACTACGCCCTGAAAGCCCTTGCCCTTGGTCCATCCTCTTACATCAAGGAATACATCATCATTGAAGAGATCGACGGTGATGACATCGCCTCTCTTGTATTTGCCGTCCTCAAATCCCGAGAACTCGGCCATCTTTCTCTTGGGGCCGGTTCCGGCCTGCTTGAAATGTCCTATCTCAGCCTTGTTGCTCGACTTTTCCCTTTTATCATCAAAGCTCAGCTGAAGTGCTGCATAACCGTCATTCTCCACAGTCTTGACCTGTGACACGACACACGGGCCCACTTCCAGCACTGTGCATGGAATGTTCTTTCCGTTATCATCGAAGACGGAGGTCATTCCAACCTTTTTTCCTATTAATCCCTGCATAATTCAGTATTTTAACGGTTTCACACTTTTATTTCCACTTCAACCCCGCTCGGAAGCTCCAGCTTCATCAGAGCATCAATGGTTTTGGGTGTTGAGCTGTATATGTCAAGCAGTCGTTTGTACGACGACAGTTCGAACTGCTCTCTTGCTTTCTTGTTCACGAACGGTGAACGAAGCACCGTATAAATTTTCTTGTGGGTGGGCAGCGGTATAGGGCCGCTGACTACTGCACCCGTTGATTTGACTGTCTTGACAATCTTTTCAGCCGACTTGTCGACCAGGTTATGATCGTAAGACTTCAGTTTGATGCGGATTTTCTGACTCATCTTTTTTAAAGAATTTTTCCTGTTGTTACTTCAATAATTTTCTTCGACAATTCTGCAGGCACCTCTTCAAAATGTGAGAACTCCATTGTGGATGTTGCTCTTCCCGAGGTAAGGGTCCGAAGTACTGTAACGTATCCGAAGTTTTCTGCCAGAGGTACTTTTGCCCTGATAACCCTTGCACCTGCTTTCGATTCCATACCTTCCACCTTGCCTCTCCGCTTGTTGAAGTCGCCCACGACGTCGCCCACGTATTCTTCGGGGGTAACGACTTCGGCGGTCATCACGGGTTCGAGGAGCACCGGGTGGCATTTGCCTGCCGCGTGGCGGAAGGCCTGCCTGGCCGCTATCTCGAACGAGAGCGAGTCAGAGTCAACGGGATGGTACGAACCGTCTTTGAGAATAACCTTGAGGCTGTCAAGGGGGAAGCCGGCCAGCGGGCCGTTGAGCATGGCCTCGCGGAATCCCTTCTCAACGGAAGGTATGTATTCCCTGGGCACATTCCCTCCCCTGACCTCATTCACAAAGGTCAGCCCCGGAAGATCATCATCGGCAGGCATGATCTCGACGGATATATCCGCGAACTTGCCCCTGCCTCCGGTCTGTTTCTTGAAGAGCTCCCTGTGTGAGTAAGATGTTGTGATTGCCTCCTTGTATGCAACCTGGGGTCTGCCCTGGTTACATTCAACATTGAATTCTCTCTTAAGACGGTCAATAAGAATTTCAAGGTGAAGCTCTCCCATGCCGCTTATCACGGTCTGTCCGCTGTCAGGGTCAGTTTTTACCCTGAAGGTCGGGTCCTCTTCGGCAAGTTTGCCGAGGGCATTGCCCAGCCTGTCGATGTCAGCCTGCGTCTTCGGTTCAATGGCAATCCATATTACCGGTTCGGGAAACTCCATCGACTCAAGCACCACAGGCTTGTTGATGGCACAGAGAGTGTCACCTGTCTTAAGGTCCTTGAACCCCACGCCGGCGCATATATCTCCTGCGGAGACGCTTGGAATGGGATTCTGTTTGTTTGCATGCATCTGGAAGAGGCGGTTGATCCTCTCCCTCTTGCCGCTTCTCACGTTCAGTACGGTGTCGCCGGCATTGAGGGTGCCTGAATAGACCCTCATGAAGACGAGCCGTCCTACATACGGATCGGTGGCTATCTTGAAGGCGAGAGCTGCAAACGGCTCATCGGCTTCAGGTTTGCGTTCAACATCCCTGTCGTCACGCGGGTCCTTGCCTTTGACGGCACCCACGTCAACGGGCGAAGGCAGATAAGCCACCACGCCGTTAAGGAGTCTCTGTACGCCCTTGTTCTTGAATGCGGCACCGCAGAAGACCGGGACTATCACTCCCTCTACCGTTTCGCGGCGCAGCACTGTCATCAGTTCATCAGGAGTAATGCTTTCATGATCTCCGAGGTATCGCTCAAGGATAGTGTCATCCATCTCCGCGCAGGCCTCAACGAGCTTCATCCTCCATTCTTCAGCCTCTTCCGACATGTTATCCGGTATCTCCTGAACGGTAAAATTCGTCAGGGGATCTGCACCGTCCTCGAAGATGATTGCCTTCATCTCAAGGAGGTCGATGAGCCCGATAAATTTATCCTCAGCGCCTATGGGAATCTGAACGGGCACCGGATGCGCTCCGAGTTTGTCAATCATCTGCTGGACAACGCCATGGAAGTCGGCACCTGAGCGGTCCATCTTGTTGATGAAGGCGATGCGGGGCACATTATATTTGTTTGCCTGCCTCCAGACGGTCTCCGACTGAGGTTCAACACCTCCAACGGCACAGAAGACTGCCACAGCCCCGTCGAGTACCCTGAGTGACCGCTCCACCTCCATGGTGAAGTCGACGTGACCCGGGGTGTCAATGAGATTGATCTTGATGAGCTGGTCCCTGTATTTCCAGAATGTGGTGGTAGCTGCAGATGTGATGGTGATCCCTCTCTCCTGTTCCTGTACCATCCAGTCCATAGTGGCATTGCCGTCATCGACCTCGCCGATGCGGTGTACACGGCCCGTGTAATAAAGGATGCGCTCGGAAGTGGTAGTCTTCCCGGCATCGATATGGGCCATAATGCCAATATTCCTGGTATATCTGAGATCGATGTTCATCTGTAGCTGGTTGTTTGCCACGTCTATGTCAGACTAGAACCTGAAGTGGGCGAAGGCTTTATTGGCTTCGGCCATACGGTGTGTATCCTCTTTCCTTTTATATGCGCCGCCCTCGTTGTTGTAGGCAGCCATCACCTCTGCGGCAAGTTTCTCTGCCATGGAGTGTCCGGTGCGCTTGCGGGCGAAGAGTATAAGATTCTTCATGCTTATGCTCACCTTGCGGTCAGGCCTTATCTCGAGGGGCACCTGGAAGGTGGCGCCACCTACCCTGCGGCTCTTCACCTCAACATGCGGGGTGATGTTGTCAAGAGCCTGTTTCCAGATCTCGAGCGGAGGCTTCTCAGCGCTTTTCATCTTGTCACCCACTATCTCAAGTGAGTCGTAGAAAATCCTGAAGGCAACGGTCTTTTTACCATCGTACATCAGGTTGTTGATGAAACGGGTAACGTAGGGATCGTTGAATTTCGGGTCCGGTAAGAGGATCCTCTTCTTTGGTTTTGCCTTTCTCATATTGTGAATCCTTTAACTGTTACTTCTTTGGTCTTTTTGCTCCGTATTTTGACCTTCTCTGCTTGCGGCCATCCACGCCGGAGGTGTCAAGTGCGCCACGGACGAGGTGATAGCGGACGCCCGGAAGGTCCTTGACCCTGCCGCCTCTTATGAGCACTATCGAGTGCTCCTGGAGGTTATGTCCTTCACCCGGTATGTAGGCGTTGACCTCCTTCTGGTTGGTCAGCCTTACCCTGGCAACTTTTCTCATGGCTGAGTTAGGTTTCTTTGGCGTGGTAGTATATACACGGACACATACTCCCCTGCGCTGCGGGCATGAGTCAAGAGCGGGTGCCTTGCTCTTGTCCACCAGCTTCTTGCGGCCTTTTCTAACTAACTGCTGAATTGTTGGCATAATTCTCTTTTAAATTAATTTTCCTTTTTTTTATACTGGTCTGCAAAAATTTTCTTCACTCATCATGGCGCCTTGCGCCTTATCTCATCATTATACATGCGCCACCGTCATTGCAGCGGCAACAAGCCGTCGCAGTGCCCCCGGGGCAAAGTGTTCTCGAGATGTAACTTATTGGTTTGTAAGTTATTTACAGGATTTTCTTCCCGACCTTTCCTATCGACTTCTTTTGTAAACTTACATTCTGAAGGACAGACCGGTACTCCTGTTTCTCAAAAAACCGGTGCAAAGAAAAGAAATATTTTCCAATCCACCACAACTTTTATGTACTCTTTTGAAAATTTGCTATTTTTGCGCTCCCAAAGAGACGATATATACCATAATATATAATACAAGCCCAAGATGAAGACATACTCAACAGACCACGTAAGGAACATTGCGCTGCTGGGGAACTCTGGCTCAGGTAAGACCACACTCGCGGAAGCAATGCTTTTCAACGGCGGGGTGATCGAGAGACGGGGAACCGTGGAAGCAAGGAACACCGTCTCTGACTACAAGCCGATTGAGCAGGAGAACCGCAACTCTATCTTTTCCACAGTTCTCTATGCAGAGTTCAGGGATAAAAAGATAAATATCCTTGACACCCCCGGTCTGGATGATTTTTCGGGAGGAGTTATTTCATCGATGTATGCCGCTGACACGGTGATGCTGGTCATCAATGTCCAGAACGGCGTGGAGGTCGGAACGGAGATACAGTTCAGGCATGCCGACAAGTTCAACAAGCCTCTTATAATTGTGGTTAACGGTCTTGATCATGAGAAGGCCAACTTTGAAAAAGCCGTTGAGATGCTTCACGAGCGTTTCGGCAGCAACGTTACACTGGCCCAGTTCCCCGTGAACGAGGGTACAGGCTTCAATACCATCATTGACGTCATCAGCATGAAGATGCTTCGTTACGGCAAGGATGGCGGCAAGGCCGAGGTGCTTGACATACCGGCAGAGCATGCTGACAGGGCACAGGAGCTGCATGCCGTTCTGACTGAGAAGGTGGCTGAGAGTGATGAGGCGCTCATGGAGCTCTTCTTTGCCAATGACAAGCTCACCGAGGAAGAGATAGGCCGCGGTCTTCGCGAAGGACTCCTGAAGAGGGGTATTTTCCCCGTCTTCTGCGTATCGTCAAAGGGTAACATCGGCGTCGACAGGCTGCTCGATTTCGTGGCTGTTTCCGCCCCCTCACCTGCCGACATGCCCGCCACGAAGAACTCAAAAGGCAACGAGGTCAAATGCAATCCTGCCGGACCGGCATCAGTATTCGTCTTCAAGACAACCCTCGAGGAGCATATCGGTGAGATCAACTACTTCAGGGTAATGTCAGGAAAGATAGGTGAGAACCTCGATGTCATCAACACCAGCAACGGCACGAAGGAACGTCTCTCGCAGATCTTTATCTGCGCAGGCAAGAACCGTACGCGCGTCCCCGAGATACATGCAGGAGACATCGGCGGCTTTGTAAAACTTAAGAATACCAAGACAAACCATACTCTCAATGCTCCGGGCAACGACTGGACATATGAGAACATGTTGTTCCCCGCACCCAAGTACCGGGCTGCCATCAAGCCTCTCAGCGAAAGCGACGAGGAGAAGATGGGCGAGTCACTGAACCGCATGCACCAGGAAGACCCGACGATCATCGTCGAGTACTCCAAGGAGCTGAAGCAGATCATCATTCACGGCCAGGGCGAATACCATCTCAATATCCTTAAATGGCATCTTGACAATATCTTCAAGATAGAGACACAGTTTCTTGCACCGAAGATCCCTTACCGCGAGACCATCACCAAGTCAGCGCAGGCCGACTACCGTCACAAGAAACAGTCGGGTGGCGCAGGCCAGTTCGGCGAGGTGCATATGATAATCGAGCCGTTTGAGGAGGGTTCGGAAGCCAAGTCGATGATGAAGATCGCAGGCAAGGAGATCAAGCTGGCCAACCGTGACAAGGAAGAGATAGAACTCCCGTGGGGTGGCAAGCTCATCTACATGAACTGTATCGTGGGCGGCTCCATTGATGCACGCTTCATGCCGGCGATCCTCAAGGGGATCATGGAAAAGATGGAGGTAGGACCTCTCACTGGCTCCTATGCACGTGACATCAGGGTGTATGTCTATGACGGCAAGATGCACCCGGTTGACTCCAACGAAATCTCATTCCGACTGGCGGGCCGTAATGCCTTCAGCACGGCCTTCAAGAACGCCGGTCCGAAGATCCTCGAGCCGGTCTATGACGTAGAGATCATGGTACCGTCAGACCGCATGGGCGATGTCATCAGCGACCTGCAGGGGCGCCGCGGCATGGTTCTGGGCATGGCAAGCGAGAAGGGATTCGAGGTGATCAAGGCGAGGGTTCCCCTGGCCGAGATGAACAAGTACTCGACGGCTCTCAGTTCACTCACCGGCGGCCGCGCGATGTACACCATGAAATTCTCTGAATATTCGCAGGTTCCCGGTGACGTCCAGGATGCCGTCATCAAGGCCTACGCCGGAGAAGAGGAAGAAGAATAGACCCGGATTCCAAAACGATAAGTCTTTACGGTCAGAGGCTGCCTCAAAAGGGCAGCCTCTGCATTTTTATCTGATACCTCCGGGAAAACTCTGCAGCGCGATGACCACGTTTATTCCAGGCGTCTGATCGTCCGGTTTGCCTCGAGACGCACCGGCTCGGAAAAGTTCTCCTTGTCTGCAATGATTTTGTTACACGTATCAATAATATGCTGTCTGTTGTAACTGTGGCTGAACCAGCCGAGGGCTTCCACCAGGACAACCTCGAGCTTCTCTCCCGGAGAGGTGAGCAGGTAGTCGCACAGAGGTTCAACTAAAGGGTGATATGTCAGGTTGCGAAGCGCCCTGATGTCAAAAATCCTGTTCTTCTCGGTCACGTCAGGCCCTGTTATGGTTTCCAGGGTCTCACGGCACGACTTTGCCCTTTTTTCAATATTGGCGGCAGTCTGCCTGTAGATGGTGCCCAGATAATTCGAAGTATCATGGCCTGCGAACCTTTTGTCAAGCTCCCGCATCAGCAATTCCCTGTCGAAATAGGCCAGCGCGTCAGCAGCCTGGTAATTCACCCGCTTTGATATGTTTGGGTCGGTGACCGCCCTGATCAAAGCAGGTGCCAGCCGTGGATCTCCTGACTCCTGGCAGTATACTGCAGCAAAACGCCTCGCAAGCTCATGAGAGTCATCAAGCGCGGCAGCTGTCACATTTACGAAGTTGTCATCACGCAGCTGCGCAAGCAGCTTCATGGCAGAAACGCGCGTGGTTGCATAGGATGAGCTGAAGTACTTTTCAGCAAGAAGGTTGCTTATGCCTGAATAACCGTTCGCCTTCAGGTGCCACAGGGCCCAGCTCTGGACGTCAGGGTGAGGATAGGAGGTCAGCTTCAGCAACCTGGTATTGCTGGCGGCACTCTTCATCATCATCTCTGCATCCAGTTTCGGGTCCGATGATGCAAACCTGAAGGTGGGGTCGCCTATTATGTGTGACTCCAGGAGGCATACCATGCGGTTCCACTCTCCCACCCTCATGCCGTAAGATAGCAAGCCCACCATCTCATCCGGGAATTTATCCTGTAGCGAGTTGACGGTGTTTGCCTGGGCAGCCACGGTACGCCCGGGACCAAAAACATATGCCCCGGAGATAAACTCATCAACATGGAATGAACCGTTGAAGCAGGCGTCGAACATTATAAACCTTGCATTGACATCATATTTCAGAACGTCTGCTTTGATAATATCCATTTCATTGAACCAGACCGAATCCTTTTCCGTCTGTATTTTCTCATTTGCACCTTTAAACCAGGCATCAGGGGCTCCCAGCCACTCGATATACCTGTTTTTGGCTTCTGTAGTGTCTTTTGCACCCCTCACCTTTGAGCGGAGGTAGAATTTAATGCTTTCAATATTTTGATGAACGCCGTTTGCAGCACTTTCAGAACCGGCAAGCTGCGCGTCGGTCGAGCCATGGTGATGCAGAAGCGCAATGTCAATCTTCTCAAGGGTCATGGTTGACAGAAGGCGGTTCTTTATATGCTCATCAAAGGTATAGTCAATGTATTCAAGGCCGTTGTCCTGCCTGTTGAGCTGCGGGAACTGCTGAAGCAGGGCAGCCTTTTCATCCATCCTGGCAGTCATTGACTCGGAGTTGTATCCGTGGCCGGCAAAGAAGAGTACCTCATCTACCCTGTCAGGGTTTTTGTGTGCCTCAATCACCTTGACCATGTAGGCTCTGAGCTCTGAGCCGTCGCTGTCGCCTGGTATCCGGATGCGACCGCTGTAGATGTCCGGTGTTAGTACCTGCACTGATGTGGGATTCAGGCTGTAGTAAAAATAGAGTCCGTTGGTGTCTGCCCTGAGAAAATCAAACTGAAGGTCAAAATCCTCATAGAAACGGTCAGAGGCGATTGACGACCTGTGCCAGGGATATCTTTCCTGATCCATCTTAAAGGCCGAAGTGAGATGCTGGGCATCACGCAGCATAGGCACCGGTATGTCACCGATAAAGACAGCCCCTTCGAAGCCCTTGTTTGTTTCATGCATCGCACGAAGGAGCATTCTGATGGAGTCAGGGTTTTGCCACCTGTCTTCAATGATCACTGCCTCCAGCCCTTCAGCTTTAAGCATATCGGCATACTGCTTTATTTCTCTGCCGGCATTATTCATCGAATGACTGTCCGCTATTATTGCAAACTCACCCTGCGGGGTCTGAGAAAGTGAAGGCGTTAACATGGTTAACGCCATAACAATTGATACGATTGAGTTCTTCATAGTTTCAGAATGTGAATCCGGCTAAGGCGCTGATCATGTAACCGGACAGTTCTCCGGCCTCAGATCCCGGGGCCGCAGCCCACCTGCCCTCCGGAATAAGAAACAGGGATTTGATAAAATTGTCCTGACCCAGAGGCATTTCGCACCTGACGGAGGCTGATGCCCTGATAACATCCGCCTTTGATACAAAATAGTCATGGTAAACCATATCAGGGATACTCAGGGGCTGGATAATATATGCTATGTCAGACCCAAGGTTCATTCGGTAGCCTATTTCCAGACCAGGCGTCAACAACAGGCGACCCGCCCTTAGCAGTTTCTTCGCAAAGAGTGATCCGGTGAGGTCAAAAGTGTTGTAGTAGCCGTAGCTCTGCACTGGAAAATGTTCGGTAGAGAAGTAACCTGCCTCCACCGCACCCCCCAGTTCAATATCGATGTTGTGGTCGCTGTCGAGAACAAGATAGGAGTACCTCACTCCGCCCCCGATGTCGTTGATCATATGTTTGTTCTCTATCCAGCTGACTGTTGCCAGCGAATCGTAGGAATAGGTGCCCTTGTTTACGGAATACGATCTCTGCAGAATCTCATCGGCATTTACCGCCTTGAGTGAGGCATTAAGTCTGAAGATATGTAATGCCTTTCCCCGGGCTATCCTCAGCAGTCCTGACAGTGATATATCATCTGTCTCGGTTATACCGTCGATAAGCCGGTAGGAACTTCCGGAACGTGCCTCTTCATTGAAGTGGTCATAGCTGACTTCAGCCAGCATATAGAGGTTATCCCTGTCGTGAGAAGCCTGCAAAGCTCCGGAGTAACCCATGCCTTTATACCATTGTGAATAGGATGAAATGTTCACTTCCTGCCTGAAGTAGCCAAGGCCAAGGAAAACAAACAGATTCTGGTTCCAGTTACCTTCAACTTTATAGGTTAATTCATTGCTTGCAGTATATACTGACCCTGACACACCAACCTTTGTGCTGCCGAAATCATATGTAATGCCCGGGCTTATCCTCAGCGAAGATATTGTGTTCTTGTTCCGCGGGTCCTTCTGCTTGGCCCCTACTGCTGATAAATATTGTGCTCCTGCCGCTAAAGTGATCCGGTCATTTAGCTTATAGCTCACCTTCCCTTCCATATCAAACTGTTCCGCGAACTGCCTGGCAGATACTGTATCTCCGACCAGGTAAGGATTGAAGGTATTGTACATCATGGTACCGTTATAATTCACCCCTTTAAATCCGGTGTTGGAGTACCCGAACGATCCGTAGAGAGAAAGCTTGCCTAGCTGCATGAAGCCTTTTGTGCCGGCAATGTATGACGATGTCAGTTCAGGCTGCTGGATAAACTTTATCTCGTCATCTGTGTAGGTGTATCCTGCCTGCGCCAGGCTCATGCTACCAAGGTTGAACTCAGAAAGTGCCGCACTGTTAGAGGTACCCATCCAGGGTAAGATGACCGGCAGCATCTCAAAGGTATTGAGACTGGCGGGCGCCTGTTCCTGGGCAAATGCATCACAGCCCAGCCCTGCGGCCACCATGGCCATCAGTAAACGTACAGAGGTAATTCTATTCATCAGCCCGGTTAAAATATTGAATTTAAAGTGGTGTGCCGGATAGCAGTCCGACCGGCATCCGGCACACATTCACTTATTATGTCTAAAGATCAACGGTTGCCGGATGCACAAACGGTGTGGGCGTCTGGTCGTTGATGAAGTCGTTGTAAGAGTTGTTACTGTCTTTGTAGATCACTTTACCGTCAAGGATCTTCTCGGCCTTGCGTCTCACGCTCTTGCTGTTGTAGGTGGCAAGGCTCCAGACCATGCCTGCGTCAACAGAGGTGGGAAGCCTCTTGAATCTCTTGTCCTCCTCCGTACGGTTGCATTCCACTCCGTCAATAACCCAGTCCTTATGCACCATTAAAAACTCCGTGGTTGAAGTGGAGCCCGGCCTGAGCATGAAGTTGTCGGGATTGGCTACAAAGGTCTGCCAGTCGAGTCCTGTCGGGAGGCGGAAGAGGATCACGCCCTGGCCAAAGACTGAATGGAGCCAGTCATACATTGATGTGGAGGTAGTGTACATAACAATCATGTTTGCAGCCTGTGGAGCATCAGTGTCCTTGCCGGGAGCTTCAATGAAAGCCTCATACTGTGCTGCTCCCAGGTTTACAGGTGACAGGGGATTGCCCAGGGGGTCTGTCTGGTGGTCAATGGCGTCCATGGCAAGCACAACGCTTGTCCTGGGCTGAAGCGGGTACTGCTGGCCTGTTCCCGGGAACATCAGCGTATGAAAGTAACACGGTATGCGGTCCATGAGCGACCCGTCAGGATTGACAAACTCAGTAGGAGATGATCCGACCGGCCAGGTGAGCCCGATGCAGAGGCCGTCAAGATATACAACCTCATCACTGTTGTTATAGATCTCATGGAACTGGTCTGAATAGTAGTTGCCGCCTGTTTCAGTCTTTGAGCCGGTGTAATAGATCTCTTTGAGGACAAGGCCACCCTTTTTCGAGGTAGCTACCAGGTGCACGTCCCAGCTATTTGCTCCGGAGGGCTGTACAGTCAGGTTCTCGGTTATTCCGTTAAGATAAAAGTCACTTGTCTCCTGTGTGGCCGATATCTTATACATGCCTTCCTCTAACGAAATAGCTGCAAGGCCGAGTGAATTCGTTACCAGGTTAAACTCCTGGCCTGAGATGGTGTTCTGAACCACGACATCCACGGCTGAAGCTACCGTGGCACCGTATCCCTCGGGATAGTAAGCCGTGATTGTGACATCATAGAGCTGTGCTCCCTTCTCGCACGAGGTAAGGGCTGCCACTCCCGCGAGAATGATAACCAGAAAGATTGAAAACTTTTTCATGATCTTGATTTTAAGGTTAGAATTTGATTTTAATTTCTGCACCAAAATAGAGAGGAGGGTTCCTGCGTGCAAATACCTCAGGAGCACCCCCGCGCTGTTTCAACAGCGGGTTATGATTGGTAATGTTATTTGCGTAGAAAGAGAAGTTGGCCTTGTCAGTTATCTCCTTTGTGAGCTTAAAATTAATCACGAAGTAGGGTGGATAGCCCGTCTCCGCGAAGTACCAGGGAGTATTGTAACGCTTTATCAGGTCAGAATAGGGTTTGGTGACGGCAAGAGCGCGGTCGAACTCATGGTAAACCAACTGCCGGTCATAATAACCCACAGGATCGACGAATTTCGGCTGGAGCTTGTCAGCGTACACGTCGTCGACAGGATTGGCAGTGTAGAACAGGGGATTGCCGTCAGGATCATCCCATACGCTCTGATCACGGTCCATCCAGATTATCTGGGTTGTCACGGAGGCTACCATCCGCAGTTCCCTTATGTGGGTGATGGTCCTGATATTTGTATTGAACCGCTTATCTATACTGCCGTTACCTGCAGGGTAGACTGCGACAAGAGGAAACTCCTTGCCACCGATGCTCCCTGATGAGGGCTTCGTCAGATCCTCCACGGTATTCTGTCTCTTAACCATCATCCAGGCACCGTCTACGATAAAGGATGTACGGAGCGCCCTGACCGTACCAAGGTCAAGAGTAAACTCAATGCCCTTCTTGGTTGTCATGGTACCGTTCCTCGGATAGGTAAAGCTGACAAATACCGTATCCTGCGTCACCGGCAGCTGTATTTCAGAGCCGGAAACAGGATCGGTATAGAATACACCCTCTCCCGGAACAAAATAGAGTTCCAGTCCATTCAGTAAAGGCTGGGTATACCTGTTGAAGATAAAGTTCTCATAGTATGAATCAAAGCTGAACCCGTTCTCCATCTTCTCGGAATAGAGGGTGACATTCAGGTCAAATTCACTGACAGTCACGTCAAACCCAGCCTCAAGTTTCCTGTTCACGGCGGGAATGAGGTTCTCATTCCGCGGATTTTCGAATACTTTCGTCGTCACAACGAATGTGCCACTCATTGCAACCGGATCATAATAACTTAGTCCTGTCTTATCCCAGTATGCCTTGTCAGGATAAAGGTAGAGCAGTGAAGGCGCCTTTGAGAAGAGGCCGTATCCTCCCCTGAGTGCCAGGTGAGACAGTGCTCCCTTTCCGTTGTCAATGACAGTATATCTTGCATTGAGCCTCGGGTCAAGCATGGTGGTCTCCTCCTTTGAGCTGAAGATCCCGTCAGGCTGCACATTGGTGAACCTGACGCCTGCCTGAAGGTCCAGCCTCGTCTTACCGAAGGGAATACCCAGGTTCTCCTCTGCATAATATGATAACTGCCCCAGGGAGGGGATATCCTTGTATGATCTTGGTCTTGCGTCTGTGCCACCTACAGGTACCGGCGGACGTGACAGGTCATAAACCCTTCCCAGGCCGTTGTTACCATAAAGTCTCCATTCCACTCCTGCAACAAGGTTACTGAGCGCCTTGCCGATATTAAATGAGCGGTTGCCTGACAGTTTCGCATTATAGTAATAAGGTCTGCCGTCTATGGTGAGATCACTGATGTAGGATGAAGGCAGTATCGGCACCTGGTTTTCACCCGGCTCCAAAGCCACAGGCTGTGGCTGGGCCCCTGAGGGTATCTGCTCAAGGGTAACCTCATGACCTACCTGGTGCTGTATATCTCCTGCGACCATGAGGTTAAGGTTTGTCAGCACCGCAGAGTTAAGGGCCCATTTGGCGTTAAGGTTCATTGCGAGCCCCTGATCCCTTGACTCGTAGTCTTCAATATCAAGCATATCAGGGTCTCTCTTATTCACATCCAGGGTCTGTGAGGCTCTTGCCGAAAGAGAGAAGGTAAGGGGTTTTGTTTCCCGGAAAAGGGTGTTGTTATAGATGAGGCCGCCATTGAGCCTGTTGAATGTCTGATATTTTACCCTTATGTCATCGAATGACTGGGTATAATCAAAATCGAGATTAAGTGTCCCGGCCTTGTCTCCGAGTGACAGTCCCTTGCCTGCATAAAACTGTTTGATCCCCGGATCGGTTTTTATTTTGGCGGTAAAAGGTGTCTTTCCCTTTTTCATTGTCACCTTGACGGCACCGCTGAGCATGTCGCCGTTCTCCGCACCTGCTATCCCTCTCACTACCTCAATGGTCTCAATATTATCGACGGATATCTGACGCACATCAGTTCCGCCTGAGGCTGTGGTCCCGAAGCCTGCCGTCACTCCGGTTGATGCTCCCGTTGTCTTGAGAAACTGCATGTTGGCATCGTTTGACACCGGAGCCCCGTCCACTATGAGGAGGGTCCCGAGGCTGGCCATATTGTCACCGATATAGCCGTCTTTCCTTATGATCTCTCTCACTGTCAGTTGCTTGGGTTTTGACAGGTCAGGGTTGAGTGCTGTCTGGCCGGGCAGCAGCTGGAGCACGTCAGAAAGGTCGGTGGGCTGAACGTGCTGTATGGCAGACTGTTCTATAACTGATCCTGAAGCGATTCGTCTCCCCTCCTTCGCTGTTACCACAACATCTTCAATGGCCAGCGTGGCCTCATCGATCAGGACCGTCACTTTCTCTTCCCTGACTGGGAAGGTCACAGCCAGCTCATGCTGTACATAACCCAGGCATGATACCACCAGGGTATAGGTTCCGGCAGGCACATTGCGCAGTACAAACTCTCCGGCATCAGTTGTGGTGGCCCAGATGTTAAGCTCCTTCACAACCACGGTAGCCATCATCACCGGCTCTCCGGTTGTACGGCAGACTACTTTCCCCTCCATAGAGGGTCGCGTCTGTCCTGAGAGCGCCAGCACCGCGAAAAACAATACCAATAATATGGAAAGAAACTTTTTCAAGGCTTCATTTTTTGGCTGGGGGTTTCACTTTACTGAATTTATTAGGGAAGAACTGTGTGGCAATAAGCCCGTATACTCCCGCTACTGCGGTGATAAGGAGATCCGGGATATTTGACCTCAGTGTCCATCCGCGCCTCATAATAAGCACTGCTGCCACTATCAGGGCAATAATGTTGACGATCAGCCACCGGATACCAGGGGAAGGCTTGAAGTAGAACCTCACAAAGGATGAACTGTCATCCCTCATTCTGATCTCGAACGGGAAGAGTGAAGCGAACATCTTCCCATCCGGTCTCTCGTAGAGGCCCTCCCATTTCTCTCCGTGTGTTCCCACTACCTGATACATATCATCAATTGCTATTGCTTCGTACCAGTTTTCGCCCATAACCGTAATGGTCTTGTTGAAAAGGTCAGCTGTCAGTCTGAACATATGGACTGTCGGGTCAAAACCGTCAACGGGCAGCCGCTGAAGGTCATAAACCTCGTCCATTACCACAAAGATACCCTGATTCCTTGTAAAAACATAGCAGTAATACTCTTTGCTCCTGAGATCAATGGCTTCAATATAAACAATATCCAGCTCGTCAGGTGTCTCTATCCTGGCCACGTAGGGTTCACCCTTAATCATTTTCACATGGAAGAGTGATCCCTCATTGTCAGTAATGAAGTAGCCCTCGTCGCACGACTTCCTGGTAGTTGGCAACCCTGCAATGATATCTGCAGGGAAAACAAATCCCTCAGCCGTCAGCGCATCGGTAAATAGCCTGCTTTTTTCTTCATTAATCTCGTTGGTGCGTGCAATGATGAATTCCATCCTTTTATCTATGCGGAAATAATCTTCGGGCATCGCGAGGTTAACCTTCCCGCTCTGTGATTCCAGCATAGGCCATAGGGTTGGCACCGGAGAATCCAGCTTTTTCGGGGTGTAGCGATAGAATGAAGAGGCCCTGCTGATAGACGGGGTCTCCATCTTCACACCTTCGATCGAATCGGGCATTGTGCCATCAGCCATTAGCTGCCGGAAGAACATGAACGGAAGGACTTGTTCATATTCGTCCGAGGTATACTCCCTCCCTGAAGGGTCTTTCCTGGTGCTGCCATCAACAACAACAAAGTCGTCCGTTATGCAACTGTAAAAAATATTGGGTGACCGGGGCACCTTCTCAAAGATTGTCCAGAACAATGACGGAAGCGTTATGGAGGCAACCAGAATGCCTGTAGCAACAAGGATATATCTGCTGAACTTTATCATCTTACATCTCTCCTTTCCTGAACCTGTAACCTGAAAATAAAACAACACTGCTCAAAAGCAGGGTAATGAGTGCCAGTGGCAGAAGCACCGGACTGTAGGCACCGATAGATGCCCCAGTAAAGAATATTGTGACAAACCCTGCTGCTATCGCCGTATAGAGGCCTCTGAAGAGCCACACCGGCTCCAGGAGTATCAGTGCAACAAGAAAATATGTTGCCAGGCCTCCGAGGAACCAGGGCAGCATGGTAAGAAGAGATGCCATGATGATGTTTGCAGGAAAGAAGATTGCGCTTCCTGCCGTGAAGAGCCCCAGCACAACCAGGAAGAGAGCCACCAGCACCAGTGCACCGAAAGCATGCATGCTTATCAGTACACCGTTCTCTGAAACGGGAAGATGAAAGGTAAGCTTTATCCTCTTATTGACTGTCTCCGGGAAGTACTGTGCTATGGCTATGGCCAGGCCTGTAACAAAAGGCAGGAACTTAAGTATCCCGAAGTAGGTAACTCCTCTGAAAAGAAATGAATACCAGTAGTTTGCGGCATCAACGAACAGAATGTCATGTCGCACCTTGAGGAATATGTTGATAAGGGCCATGAGACTGAGGCCAAGGGCTATCAGGACTATCAGCCTGATCTTTATCCACTCTTTATATAAAATTGACTTCACCATAAATATAAGGTTCATTGTTAATACTTACGTGTCAGCCCGATAAAGGCATCTTCAAGCGACATCTTTTTCTCTTCGAATGAGCTGAAGTCTATGCTCCTCGACTTGAGGTAGTCCCTTACTTCGTTCTCGGGTGAGTAGGTATAGAACTCTATCTTGTCCTTAACCTTTTCGATGTTGACGGCAATACCATCCAGATCAACCTCCTGCTCCGGCGAGGTGAGGGTGATGTTGAACTGCCTGAAGGTACTCATGAACTGTTCAACGGGCTGCTGTGCAAGGATTTTGTTATAATCCATGATCATGACGTCATCTATGAGTCTCTCCATGTCCTGAATGATGTGGGAGGTGACGAAGACGGTCTTGTGTTCGGCTTTGGCGTACTCGCGCATATAATCTATGAACAGTCTCCTGTAACCCGGATCCAGTCCCATCGAGAAGTCGTCAAGGATGAGGAGGTCCGGATCCTGAGCAAGGATCAGACCCAGTGCCACCTGAGACCGTTGTCCGCATGACATGGTGGATATCTTCTGCTTCGGAGTGACCTTCAGCTTTGACATCAGTTCCCAGTAGGGAGCGCTGTTCCATCCGGGGTAGAAGCCTGAATAGAATTTTTCGATCTGGTGAATATTCATGAAGGAATACTGCACATGTCCTTCGATCAGGAAACCTATCCTTCTCTTTAACTCCGGGGTGAGCGTCTGAGTATTTTCTCCGTAGATAAGGCACTCTCCGGAATATGGCTGGAGAAAACCGTTAAGGATATTGATTGTGGTTGATTTGCCTGTCCCGTTCTTGCCGAGGAGACCAAGTATCTTGCCCTCTTCGACGTTGAAGCTCAGGTTTTCGTAGACCAGCTTCTTTCCGTAATAATGGGTGAGGTTTTTACACTCAATTGCGTACATATGGCGTTTGTCAGTTTCGGTTGATTTTTATCTTATAATTCCCGGGTCGGGGAACTTGAACGGGTTGGCAAGCTTGCCCATGCGGCCGTCAGAGTAATGGAATAAAAGAGTGTCGGCGTTGACGGCCGCATAGATGTTTTCCGGCACTGTGACCGTGTCAACAAAATGGATGACCCCCAGTTCAGTTCCAAGTGAGTCCAGCATTGTCTCAAACGCAATTACACCCTTGTCATTCGAGAGATGACTTACCAGGTATGTGTAACGTGCCTTCAGCGACGCATTTGCACCCATGTTAAGTATATACTGCGAGACAACGTCATCAGTGAATCCTGAGAATCCGTTGAAACGTGAATTGGTTGGGATAAACATGGCAGTAGCGTATTCTGCCTTAGAGAGGGTTACCGGTTGCTCATCGAAAGTGATGACTTTGTAAGGGAGTTTTACATGAAACTCGTTGTCATTGGCTGTGAATGTCAGGTTCTTTGATTCTATGACTTCAACAAGATCATCCATGACTGGTTCCTTTCCTGCCGGGAAATAGATACGCACTATCACCGGACAGGCGAAATCTGACTGGAAGCCGCAGGCTTCGGTCTTCTGGTCAAGCAGATGCTGCAGGTAGGTGGCATCAAGCGGATCGAAGAACTTATCAATAGTGAGGCTGTAGTAAACAACCGAGTCAACATCCTTTGAGACAGGCTCAATGACACGCTTTACAGGCACGAAGATCATCTGCTGCAGTTTCTCATCATTGTAGAGGGTGGTGTCATAGAGTATATGGACCGAATGACTTGCCACGTAGGTTGAGACGCCGTAAATGCCCTCCACTTTTCTCATCTGGTTGGCGAAGGCTGTTGAGCTGCCGAAGCACTTGATGTTTTTCAGTCCTGACATCTCAAAGAGGCCTGCGTTCTTTATCTGTTCAGGTGTGCCCCATTTCTGGTCGATGGTGGGAAGCTCAAACAGGGTTCCCGCAGTTATTCCAAGGACAATGAGGGCGCCAAGCACCGCAGCCGGCAGCCACTTCATGTTCTTCTTGTTTATCTGAAGGGTATCTTTCTCAGGGCAAGAGTGGAGACAGTCGCCGCACAGGGTACAGTCAGTATGTGTCACCTTCTCCATTGATGCCACATCTATGCCCTGCGGGCATTCCTCTGAACAGAGACCGCAGTCAATGCAAGTGGTGGTATTGCGGGTGATATGCACCGGGTCGGGCCAGACTTTCTTCATCCGGGCAACTTCCAGTATGTAACCTCCCGCCGTGATTATAACGAGCGGATAAACGTATGATATTTCCAGCCCGGCCAGCAGCAGGACTACGTAGACAGCCATTATGCCAAGAAACCACCATGAGAATTTGAAGATGGCTGAGAGGGCCCCCAGCGGGCAGAGGTACCTGCACCAGAAAAGCCTTATGAAGAGTGATCCGACAACAAGGGCCACGATGGCCAGCAGAGCCCAAAGCAGCACCACATCGCTGTCAAACCCTGAGGCAACGGCATAGTAGGGATCAAATTTCTTACAGAAGAGCTCGCTCGATTTGAGAGTAAAGTAGAATGTTATAAAGAGCAATGCATACTTGGGGAGACGGAGGGCATAGTCAACAAAACCCTTTGGCGTTATCCTCACCTTCAGCCTGTCACCCAGCTTGCCTATCCATTCTCCTATAGTGCCGAGCGGACAGATATAACCGCAGAACAGCCTTGAGAACAACACGATGCCAATGAAAAGGACCACCCCCATCATGATCTGGGTGCTGGTCATGGAGCAGGAGAGGGAATCCATGGTAACATAGCTGCCAAGTGCCTGGAGTCCGCCAAGCGGACAGTAAGCTTCGAAGTCAGGAGCGTAAGCTTTGTCAAAGAGCAGGCGGAAACCCATAAATGTAAGAATACCAATAATCGCAAATTGATATATCAGTTTGTACCAGTTTTGTTTTTTCATAAAGGCAGGTCTGGCGTTAAAGTTATTTTTTGAGATTTAAATTAATGAACAACTGATCATGAAGCAGGTCTGAGCTCATGTGATGCGAATCCATCAGATCCACAATTGCATTCTGTGAGGAACTGTTCACTTTGGGCTTCAGGTTCTTGTAACCTGTTACTCCCAGGAGGATTCCCAGGGAACAGTACACTGCCACAACCACAGTGGACAGGAGTATCCTTGCAGGCACGGGCAATGACTTAAGCCCTCCCTCCTTCTGCAATTCGATCCGTCGCATAACATCATCGGCGAATGACTCGGGGGCACTTATTCTCCTGACTTTCAATCTATTAGCTAAATCAGATATAGAATCCTGCATGATTTGCTTCAAATTAATAATAGGTCCTTGCTAAAAAGACAACTTAACAAACGAAAACCTGCGGTCTCTCTGAAAATTATTTTCCAAGATTGTTGATACGTTCCTTTCTGGGGCAGTCTTTCTTGTTGCAGGTCTTGCACTGTTCCTCCAGCTGCATCATACTTTTGAATATTAAAGTCAGCCTCTGTTGCTGCTCCTCGTTGCAGATACCTTTTATGTTCATAAAGTAATCCGTTGTATGCCTTCTCAGCGATGTACTGAGAGTCCCCACCTTCCTGGAGAGGCTGTCAAGCACCGCCGGGTCGCTGATTTCCTTCGCGAGCTCCTCTATCATGGCAACATTGGTTTCGCACATCATGTCAAAAACAATATTGTAGGTCCTGATTGTCTTGTCATTCTCCACAAGCACCTTTCGATACTGTTCATCAGAAAGGCGCAGCTCCTTGCGAAGCATATCCATCGAATTTATCACTCCCGTGTCATTTGTTGTTTTTTCGCCTGAGCCTTTCATAACGAAGAAAGTCACGACAGCGGAGGTGATGATCAGTAGCAGGATCATATTGAACCATAACAAAATCCTGTTGTTCTTTTCAGGTATCATGATTTGAAGTTTTAGATTCCTTTTTAACTGGCGGGTCAGGGCAGCATTTTTTCTTCAGGTTCTCGCGTGCACGGAACAGCAGTGACTCAACTGATGAGACAGTCAGTCCAAGCACGTCACTTATCTCCTTATAGGAGAGTTCCTCATAATAATAAAGGATGAAGGCTTTATGTTGGTTTGACGGAAGTGATGCCACGGCTTTTGCCAGGATCTCGTCCCTCTCGGCATCTTCCAGCCTGTCGCCTGGATGGTCATCAGAGTGGGGCATAACAGATGATCCCTCATGATGATCAAGACGGAACAGGGTCTCAAGCTGCATCAGTGACCTGAAGAGTACGTTCTGTGACCGCTTGAGGTAATTGATCGACTTGTTCAGTGATATACGGTAGAGCCAGAAAGACACGTTCTCTTCATTCCGCAGGCCGGCAGCTGAGCGATATGTCTCTATAAATACTTCCTGCGCAATATCCTGTGCATCTTCCCTTGACTGCAAGACCTTATAGCAGGTGTTCAGCACCAGGTCCTGATACTTTGATATCAGGTCACGCATGGCGCTGTTATCACCCCTGATAATAGCCTTAACCAGTTCCTGGTCACTCATCCCAGATGGTGTACAGGTATATGAGCTGAATTATCATGCTCCTTCAGTAGTAAAGCAAACAGCTATTTCGATGTCCAGCCCTTGTCGCTTATATAGGACTCAGCCTCTTCCCGGGTTTTAAAGATGTCTCCCTCCTCTTCCCACCAGGTATCGCCGTAAGCCAGCCCCATCTTGTCGCATCCCTCACCCGGGAGCAGGCTGACGCTCTCAATGGTCTTCATCTTGATCTTGTCAGGCTTGATGGCCACCACCCTGCATTTGACAGATTTGCCCAGTGTGCTTCCGTCAGCAAAATATCCCACGACAATACCGTAGCATTCTGCATCTTTTTTAAGCCATGAGCCGAGTTTGGCCTGAAGTTCGGAGTTAAGAGCCACATCCGATGAAACCTGTTGAGGTGACTCGGATGCCTTCACGGCCTGGCTTCCCTGGTTGTCGGCACAGGAGGTTACTGTAAATAAGAAAATTAAGATCGAAAAATAAGAAATCAATCGTGACATGGTCAGGTGTTTTAAGTTTGTGATTCTTCCGGCTTAAAAATAAAGATTTTCTCAACACAATCGTTTCCGCACTCAAAAAACCACTTTGGCAGTCATACAAAAACAGCAGCGACGCCCTTGCGGGGCGCCGCTGCAATGTATCAAACAGATGCTGTCTTTCTCAGACCGCCTGCTCTATATTCCAGACAAAGGCCCTGATGCCAACCTCTTTGTTGATCGCATCTACCCGTTTTACAGCCTCAAGAAGCATCGGAACCTTTTCTTCGTCAACGAAGGTCAGGGTGACGCCATTGATCTCGGGCCAGGTGTGTGTCCCAAGGTGAGGGACCCCCGTAAATGAGCCCACACCCTCTACATTATCCCACTGGGTGTATCCCCTGATGCCCAGGCGTTCGAGAGTATACTCGATCTTTTCAGTCAGGGCAAGATTATATATCATCATTACTGCTTTCATGATATTCCGTTTTCATGGTTTGCCTTTATGTCTTCGAGGAACTTCATGTCCCTGAAAGCCACTTTATGTTTTTTATCCCTCTCACCACGGCGTGCCATAAGCACATAGCCCACGGGGACCAGTACCATTGTGACAACAGTCGAGAAGATCAGTCCTCCGATTACTGCAATACCCATCGGCTGCCACAGTTCGGAACCCTCGCCGGGGTTGATGGCCAGCGGCAGCATGGCAAGGATGGTTGTCATCGAGGTCATAAGCACAGGCCTGAGCCTTGAACGACCAGAGTCAAGCACTGCCTGGTAGAGTTCCACTCCCCTGTCGCGGGTGAGGTTGATGAAGTCGACCAGCACAATTGCGTTCTTGACAACGATACCGATCAGCATTATGGCGCCGATGCCGGCGATCAGGCTGAGCTTGGTGCCGGTCAGGAAGAGCGCCATAGCTACCCCCGAGAAGGCAAACGGTATCGAGAGCATAATGATGACAGGCATCTTGAGCGACTCAAACTGCGATGCCATGACAAGGTAGACCAGTATCAGCGAGACTACCATCAGCAAACCAATGTCCATGAATGATTCGGACATATCCTCGAAGGCTCCCGATATCTGAACCATCACGCCGGAGGGGATAGTCAGACTGTCGAGCTCTTTCTGGATGTCAGCCACTATAAGGTTCAACGCCCTCTTGTAGGGGGTCACTGATACGGTGATGATGCGTTCCTTGCGTTTCCTCTCAATGTTTGGTGGCGACCAGTACTCCTTGACCTGGGCAATCTCACCCAGCCTTATGACCTGCCCTGAAGGAAGCGCCACTCCTATGTTCTGCACCTCGGTGATAGAGTTGCGTGCCGACTCCTTATACCTTACAATAACATCATACTCATCTCCGTACTGGCGCAGGCGGGTGGCGGTAAGACCGTCAACACGGTTCCTTATCATCGATGAAACCTGTGCGGTGGTCAGTCCGTACCTCAGAAGCTTTTCCTGGTCAATAATGATCTGAAGCTCCGGTTTGGACCTGTCGCGGCTTATATCAACGTTGGCCGCACCCTGGATCTTTCTGACCCTTTCAGCCAGCTGTTCGGCCAGCATGTTTGTCTGGGATATGTCGAAACCGTATATCTCGATATCAACGGTGTTGCCGCCGCCCATGGCGCCCATTCCACCGCTTGCGGCAAGTACCGAGAAGTTGATCACCTCGGGCATAGGGGCAATTATCCCTCGGATCTCCTCAGCGACTTCCTCCGAGGATCTTTTTCTGTCTTCCACATCAAGAAGAACGAAGGTGTATGTCACCACATGAGTCCCGCCCTGGCCGAACAGCGCGGTGAACCCTCCGCTGTCATCAGTACCTGCGGACATCGAAATAAGTTTTACCTCCGGTACCTGTTTCCTTACAATTGAATCGATCCTGTCAGCAACCTTTTCGGTTTCAGATACTCTTGTTCCGGTCTGAAGCTCGACGGTTGCCGTTACCTGAGATTCGTCAGCCGCCGGCATGAATTCCGTGCCAACTAATTTGAAAAGATACATTGACCCGGCAAACAGGACAATGGCAGCAGCAATCACGAATTTTTTGTGATAAAGTACCCATGAGAGTGTCTTCACATAAAATCCGTCAAGCCCCTTCAGGAACTTATGAATTGAACCGTCCCATGTCCAGACGGATGCGTTCTCCTTTATCGGCCTGACCCTGAGCAAGAGCGCGCTGAGCGTCGGGGTAAGGGTGATGGCGGCCAGGGTTGACATGATTATCGTGATTGAAACAATCCACCCAAGCTGTGCGAACAGTACTCCCGTCAGTCCCTTCACAAAGGTCAGGGGAAGGAAGACCGCCACAACCGTCAGGGTAGTGACGATGACTGCCAGCCACACCTCGTTGGTGGCGTAAATGGCTGCCTCTCGCGGACGGCTTCCGCGCTCAATGTGCTTCGTGATATTCTCAAGTACCACAATGGCGTCATCCACCACCATCCCTATGGCAATTGAGAGTGACGAGAGCGAGATGATGTTGATGGAGCTTCCCGTGAGGAATATGTAGATGAAAGCAACCAGCAGCGATATGGGAATTGTCAGTATGATGATCAGGGTAGCGCGCCACCTGCCGAGGAAGAACAGCACCACGAGCACCACGAAGAGCGCTGCATACATAAGCGTCTCCGTAAGGTTGTTTATAGATCCCTGGATGAACTCCGAGGTGTCAAAGAACTTCTCGATCCGGATATCGGGAGGAAGATCCTTATGCAGCTTATTTATCTCTTTGTCGACCTCGCGGCATATCTGAACACTGTTCGCTCCCGACATTTTCTGCACGAACAGGGTCATCCCCCGCTTGCCGTCTATCTTCGCAACCAGCTTGGTTTCACGGATAGTGTCGTTTACCGTGGCGACATCCTTCAGGTAAACGTTGTTGCCGTTATAGTTTCCGATGATCAGGTTTGAGATAAGGGCGCTTTCGGCGAACTCACCCTGGATCCTGATCGGGTAATCCATCTTACCCATCTCGAGGTATCCCGCGGGCATGTTCAGGTTCTCAGCCCGGAGCACATTTCCTATCTGCTCGACTGTGAGATTGTAGGCCTCCATCCGCCGCGGGTCGACCTCCACATAGATCTCCCGGCCGGGCACGCCCGAAAGGCCGACGTTACCGACACCATCGATGCGGTTCAGAGGATTGACAATCTTCTCATCGAGAATTTTTTCCAGTCCCATGTAGCTCTCTTCCGCCGTGATGGCATAGAAGATTATGGGCATCATGCTGGAGTTGAACTTGAAGATGGTAGGGTCCTCGGCATCTTCGGGAAGGAAGCTCTGTATGAAGGAAAGGGAGCTCCTTACATCGTTCGATGCCTCATCAAGGTTGGTTTCGTATTCAAACTCCATGAAGATGACCGATACATTATCACTCGACCGGGAAGTTATCTCCTTCAGTCCTGTGACTGAGTTGAGGGCGTCCTCAAGGGGACGGGTTATATTCGTTTCAATATCCGCCGCACTGGCTCCAGGGTAGCTCGTGTAAACAGAGAGGAAGGGGAGCTCGATCTCAGGGTAGAGGTCGATTGGCAGCTGCGTCAGGGAATAAAGCCCGATGACCATCGTGATGACGAAGATCAGAATCGTGGTGACGGGCTTCTTTACTGCACTGGCATATATACTCATATTCTAAAATTGTCTCTTGTTATTTATCATCTGGATATTTCCACCGTCTGGCCGTTATTGAGGCGTGCCTGACCGTCAATGACGAGGCTGTCGCCCTCCTTGAGGTCGCCGCCGGCAATCTCGAACTGGTCATCGTACCTCTGGCCCAGGATTACGGTCTTTCTTACGGCGATGCCATTTTCAACAACAAAAATATACCTCTCATTGGTGCCTTCCTGCATCATGACGGCGTTGGCCGGGACCACCAGGGCCTCCTCACGGCCCATGTCTATGAAGGAGCGGGCGAACATCCCAGGACGAAGCAGCTCGCTGCCGTTGCTGATTCGCACCTCGGCCCGGAATGAACGTGACATGGCATCAATGGTCGGATGAACCCTGAAGATGGTTCCCTCGAAATCTTTGTCAGGGTAAACATCAGCTATCACCCGGACTTTCATCCCGTTCCTGATGAGGGGGAAATACTGTTCGGAAATGCTGACCATGATCTTCACGGGATTGATCTGCATGAGGGTGACCACGGCAGCCTTGCCTGACATTCCGGGAGCGCCCGAATAGAGCTCCCCGTCCTCAAGGTATTTGCCGGTGATAATACCGCTGAAAGGTGCCTCAAGGAGCGTATTCTCCTCCATGAAGTCGACATTTGTCTTCATCACCTCATACTGTGCCTTGGTCTGGTCATAAGTCTGCTCCTTGATACTACCTACTTTGAGGAGGGTATCGAGACGGGAGAGGTCCTTTTCGAGGTTTGCAAGCTGAATTTTGTTCGCGTAGTACTGCGTGCGGTCCATCAGGAAGAGCTGCTGCCCTTTCTGAACCCTGTCGCCTACTTCAACATATATTCTGTCCACGCGGCCGGGGGTTGACGGAGCCATGCTGACCTCCTCATAAGCCTGTATTGTACCGGTATAATCAACTGTACGTGCGATGGTTGTTCTGGTTACCGGCATGACTCTTACAGGTATTGCTGATTCAGCTGCCGTGGAATCTGTTGCCGCCGTGCCTGCAGGTTTCCCCTTCTGGCCGCAGGATGCCAGCAGCAGGCTGCCGGCGAAAATCATAGGAAGTAAATTACGGTTCATTGTATGCGTATTTGTATTGTTATTGTTTTTATAATCTGTTCATTAGTTTGTCGAAGGCCACCCTGGTCTGGAGAAGATTCATCACTGCAGAGAGGTAGTTGTTCTGTGCCGTCAGGTAGTTGTTGTTCGCCTGCGTGAGGTCGAGGCTTGAAGCCATCCCCTGGTTGTACTTGTTCTCGAAGCTCTTCAGAACCCTTGATGCAAGATCGATGTTCTCTCTCTGCAGCCGGTACTGTTCCCAGGCGCTCTGGAGGTTGAACCGCAGCTCCTTCTCCTGCATGAGAAGCTGGTCAGTGACCATGGCTTTGGTATTGTGTGCTTTTTCGAGGTTTATCTTTGCCTTGCTGATCCTGGCATACCTCTCTCCGCTGTCGAAGATAGGAACGTTGATCTGGAAGCCCAGAACAGAGCTGGGAAACCATTGAAGGTCACTGAGCTCATCGCCCATGCCGCTCTTGTTGTAGTATATTGATCCTGCAAGTGAGGGCAGGACTGAAGCTTTGGCTCCTGAGAGAGAGAGTTCCGACATCCGTACCTGACCCTCAATCAGCTTGTAACTTATATTGTCCTCTATTGTGAAATCCTCAGCAAGCAGATCTTCAACTCTGACCTCCTCCAGGATGGTTTCGAGAGTCTGGGTGAGGTTTACCTCAGTATCCCTGCCGACTCCGAGCATGAACCGCATAAGGTTGTAATTCACTGAGAGAGCACGTTCCATTGAGGTCTTTGTGTTTATCAGGGTAGAAACCGTAGACTGCATCTGGTCAACATCAGTTGCCTCGGCCATTCCTACGCTGTACATGGCTCTGGTGGAGGCCAGTATCTCGTTCAGGTTGCTCAGGTTGGCCTCAATCACCTTAAGCGTCTCCTGTGATACGAGAATCAGATAGTAGACCGTCAGTACGCCCTCACGGGTATCAGCCTCAGTCTGTTCAAGGCCTTTTGCAGAAAGGTCGGTAGCCAGCTTTGCCGTCTTCATGCCGATGATCCAGGGCACATTTATTATGGCCGTTGAAGCAGTTACCCCGAAAGAGGTGTTATACTTTGATCCGAATGTCACCGGGACCTTCTCTCCCGGCTGACCTATTATCTCCCCGGGAAGGAGAGTAGTCATCAGCTTCAGGTTGTCATTCAATCCGGCACTGCCGCTTACAGAGGGAAGCCCTGCTGACACAGCCTCAAGAAAGCTCTTGTCAGAAGCAATCAGGTCATACCTTGCAGAAGCCACACTCCGGTTGTGGGCAAGGGCATAATCCACTGCCTGGTCAACGGTCAGCGTCAGCGCTACAGGAGCATCCTGCGCCGACAGGCTGAGTGCGGAGGCGGCAAGGAGAGGTAAAACAAAAGCAAAAATTCTTCTTTTCATATTCTTAAAATTTACTGTTGATCATTCCTTAATTATATACCGGGTTCCATCTCGTCAATAAGTCTGTTGCCCTCTGAAGTAGAGATTCCACGCAAATAAATGATCATGATATTCCTGATCAGATCGCGATGCAGAAACTGTTCAGGCGGAAAGAGCCTTGTGTCACCAATGAGATTACCGAGCCCTGAAACCGTCCTGCTGATGATTTCAATGTCAATGGCATCCCTGAACAGCCCCTGCTCAATCCCTGCCTGCAGGATTTTCTTTGCCCCCTCATAATCAGGGTTGTCGCATGTGGCCTTCAGCCTCTGCAAAACAGCGTCATGATACTTGCGCAGATCTGAACCTATCAGGGGATTCATAGATGCCATATGTTCCCTCCCTACCCTGATCATTGTGAAAATAGCCTCCATCACATTGGATGAACTGTTCAGGACCTGTTCAACCTTCTCCTTCTGCTTGCGTATCATGTCATTCATCACCGCGTATAGCAGCTCGTCCTTATCGCGGAACCTTTCATAGATAGTCCTCTTCGACATACCCAGATGAGCAGCAATTGTATCCATTGTAACGGCTCTGATTCCGTATATCCGGAACAGTTCGGCGGCACCGGCCACTATCCTGGCATCATAATCTTCGGTCTGACTCATGTGGTTCACGTAAATTGGGTGCAATAATCAGAAAACTTTTTCAGTTTTGCAAGTTTTTTCTGCCAAATAATTGTTAAATACCGACAGGGGGCGGGAAAATGACGGTGATTGGAGAATCAGGGTGGTGGGAATAGGCAGGAGGTAGTAGGGAGGAATTAAGAATTAAGAATTAAGAATTGATAACCATCATATTAGACCGCAAGGCCGCAAGACCTAAGACCTTGAGACTTCATACTTTTGACTTTACAGACTTTATGGACTTTACGGACTTTCGACTCCTACCTGTAAAGATAGACCGTGCCCCGGTATTCCCTGCCGGCATAGCTGACATCATCATAACCGACGGCCCTGAGCACATAGTAATATGCTCCCGGACCTGCGTGCCGTTCGGAATTATTGATCTTACCGTCCCATCCCTGCCAGCTCTGCATGTCGTCACCGTCCCCCTCGTAAATATAGACCCTGTGGCCACTCTTGGCAAAGATCTGCAGGTTGAGGAACTTCAGCGATTTCTTGTCGGGGATGAAAAAGTCGTTAATGCCGTCATCATTGGGAGTAAAGACATTCGGGATCTGAAGCATTGAGGGCACTACCTTTATATTCACGGTTGCCGAGTCAGTGCAGGTGAGCTCGCTTTCAATGACCAGCGTCACCGTGTATTCACCGGGTATATAATATTTATGTGTCCCGGGGTCAGGTAATACCGATACGGAATCGTCCCCGAACTTCCAGGTATACATGGCAGCCTTTACTGAATTGTCAGTAAAAGTAACCTCCAGCGGTGCCTCTCCCTCGGTGGGGTCAGCCGTAAAGTCAGCCTTGACATGTATCGATTCATAGTCGAATGAAGAGGTCGTTGAGCAGCCAAAACTGTCAGTGACCTCCAGCATGTACCTTACATCTTCAAGCGGAGGGGAGAATGTAATCGGGTCTATTTCAAGGTCAGGATAAGGTATTGCCGATGCCGGTGTTGATGACCAGAGGTGTCTCACCCCGTTGGGCAGACGCCGTGATGCATTGGTGGCGGGGTCATAATAGGTGAAGTGGTCCGGAGCGGCGGTGCCGTCAAGTGCCACATAGTCACAGGTGTAGTGCAGCAGTGCGGCCACTGCAACCGGGCTGTCAATGTTGACCCAGGCGTACAGTTCCGTGCTGTACCCCCCTCCGTCGGTGATGATCACCCTGTAGCCGCCCTCAACAAGGCCGCTTGCAGTGGAGGTCACTCCTGATTCTGTCTTCACGGGTATCGACCAGCCTCCTCCTGCCTGGTCATGCCTGGTCCAGACAAAGGTGAAAGGGGCTGTCCCTCCGGGACTGGCTGCCACAAGTGACCCGGTGGTTGTCGGGCCGGAGGCACAGAAGACGAAGACAGGGTCATGCCTGGCCGTGGACGGGTAATCTGTCATACGCATGGCACGGCTGTCAGGGGCGGTAATCTGCGCCTGCAGTGCCAGCGGTAAGATGATGATTATGAAGGCAAGGTATCTTGACACACCTGATAAACGGATTTAAGCACCAAAATGATATGCAAACCTAATAAAAAAATGCCGTTCTTTGGAGCATTAAAATCTGCATTCTCTTTAATGTTTCGCGACTATCTGAAAGAGCTTAACGAGGCACAGCAGGACGCCGTCGTCAACACCGAGGGTCCGGCACTGGTCATAGCCGGCGCAGGATCAGGGAAGACCCGCGTACTGACCTACCGCGTGGCCCACCTCCTGGCAAAGGGCGTCGCGGCACACCGTATCCTGGCCCTGACGTTCACAAACAAGGCTGCAGGGGAGATGAAGGAGAGAATAAACAGGATAGTCGGTGCCGAGACGTCACGTAGTCTGTGGATGGGTACATTCCACTCCATCTTTGCCCGTTTCCTGAGGCATGACGGACACTACCTCGGTTACAAAAGCAACTTCACCATCTATGACCAGGACAACACCAGGAGCCTGATCCGCACCATCATCAGGGAGATGAACCTTGATGATTCGTTGTATAAACCTGCATCCATTGCCGGCAGGATCTCGCATGCCAAGAACAACCTCATAACTGCGCAGCAGTATGGCTCTGTGTCACAGATTACTGAGTCGGACAAGGCATCACGGGTGCCTGAGGCTGCTGCAATCTACAGGAATTATGCAGCCCGGTGCTTCAAGGCCAATGCCATGGATTTTGATGATCTGCTGATGAACATCAACATCCTCTTCCGCGATTTCCCCGCCGTGCTTGAGGAGTATCGCAACCGTTTCGACTACGTGCTGGTGGATGAATACCAGGATACCAACTATTCACAGTACATCATCGTACACAAACTCTCGGAGAAGCACCGCAACCTGTGCGTTGTGGGCGATGATGCACAAAGCATCTACTCGTTCCGGGGGGCACGCATTGAAAACATTCTCAATTTCAAGAACGACTACCCCGACTACCGCCTCTTCAAGCTTGAGCAGAACTATCGCTCCACCCAGACCATTGTCAATGCAGCCAACAGCATTATTGAAAAAAACGTGGGACAGATAAAAAAGAGGGTCTACTCAAAGAACGATGAGGGCGAGAAGATAAGGGTTGTACAGACAACAATTGACAGTGAGGAGGGTATTGTCACCGCCTCTGACATTCTCGATACCCGCATGCGCGAAAGGCTTGACTGGAAGGACTTTGCCATCCTCTACCGCACCAACGCACAGTCGCGCATCTTTGAGGAGATGCTGCGTAAACGGAACATACCCTATAAAATCTACGGCGGGCAGTCTTTTTATGAACGCAAGGAGATCCGTGACCTTTTGGCCTACCTCAGGCTGGTGGTCAATCCTGACGACGAGGAGGCCCTGCGGCGTGTCATCAACTACCCGAAGCGGGGTATAGGTGACACCACCGTGCAGAAGCTCATGGAGCTTGCCAGGAGCCTTGACACCAGCATCTGGTCAATAATCTCTTCACAACAGCAGAACGCTCAGTACCTCGCTCCCTCACTGCGAGCAAAGGTCGGTCTCTTCACAGGGCTTATGCTGCCTGTCATGGCTGTGGCTGAGACCGCCACGGCATATGATGTAGCCAGTGGCATGGCCTCGGCAAGCGGGATCATCACCGAGCTTAAACAGGGGCAGGTGCCTGAGGAGATAGACAGGCTTGAGAACGTTCAGGAACTTCTGAACGGCATCAAGGAGTTCACCGAGGCCGCCCTGACCAACGAAGAGCCGGCGGACATTGCAACCTGGCTGCAGTCGGTCTCGCTGCTCACCGATCAGGATCGGGAAAAACCGGAGGACAGGGACAAGGTCACGCTGATGACTATCCATTCAGCAAAAGGACTGGAGTTCAAGTATGTATATATTGTAGGGCTTGAGGAGAACCTCTTCCCTTCAGCCATGAACCTCTATAATCCCAGGGAACTCGAGGAGGAGCGCAGGCTCTTCTATGTGGCCCTGACAAGGGCCTGCAGGCGTGTTACCCTCAGCTATGCCCTCAACAGGTACAAATGGGGTACTCTTGAGAGGAGCTCTCCCAGCCGTTTCATAGGAGAGATCGAAAGTGAATATCTCTGGTATCCTCAGACGGGCGGCAGGCCTTTCGGCCAGAGGGCGGGATCTGACTTCCAGGCGGTTCGCGACAGGGGTGAAACATTCAGCCCTGCTTCCCAGCCGTCACCAGGAAAGATGACAAGGGTCCATGACGTCCATACGCCTGCAATGCCTCAGATCAATACGGTACTGGAGCCGGGTGACAGGGTGACCCATGAACGCTTCGGTGAGGGGGAAGTGATGGCAGTAGAGGGAGAAGCTCCAAATACCACAGCTGTAATCGAATTCAAGTCCGCAGGAACGAAGAAGTTGCTGCTGCGGTTTGCCAAACTCACAAAGTTATAGGAATCAAGAGAGCCGGCTCATCACCGGCTCTCATCTTGAAGATTTTGAAGTTCAAATATGTTGGTGCAATAATTTACTGGTTCTCGGTCTCAGGTGCATCAGCAGGGGCTGCATCGGTTACGGGAACAGGCTCAGCCTGGTAAAGTCCTTTTTCGATAAGCACCGACTGGTAGAGGGTTGCATATGCACTCTTGACCCACATGTCTGAGACAAACACCCCGATGAAGAAGCAGATCAATCCTGCGATGTAGATGAAGAAGCCCACGAAACCCATAAGGAATATTCTCCACCCGTGTCCCCGGGTAAGTCTCCAGCTCTCTTCAGCCGCCCTGATCGGATCAAGACCCTTGTCCATCACCAGGTAAGCCGTGAACGCCAGCCGGCATCCGATGATTATGCCGGGAATGAAGAGACAGACGATGCCTATGCCAACAAGGGCAGTGACCAGGAGGTTGGCAAGCACAATGTTCAGGTAGTTCTTGCGAAAACCCTGGATGAGCATTTCAAAGTCTGGTGTGATAGAACGGGCTGCCTGCACGAACATCATCTTGGCCCCGTACCTGAAGACAGGCCTCAGCAGAAGGGCATACATCAGGGCAAGCAGTCCCAGAAAGGCTGCCGCAATGCCGATGGCACCGATCCTGAAGAAGTTATCCATATCAAACGGTATGCGGTTAAAATCTAAGGCGTCGACTTTCCAGTTACTGTGTCCGAAGAATGACATCGGACCGGAGACAATGGCAAGGACAATGACAACCAGCAATAACCTGAGGAAATTGTCAGTCATCACCTTCCATCCGGTGCCATATGAGCCGCTGAAGGAAGGGACATAGCGATAAATTCTTTTTGTTTCCATTTTTATTTGCTTTTTACTGTTCAGAAAAATTATGTTTGTTGAAGCAAATCTATTACAGGATGCTGAGACGGATTTCATACCTTAGTAGTGATTTAAAAAAATACTACTTAAGTATGCCCTGCACTACTTTGGTAGTGACTGTTTGTCAAATCATTACAAATTTCAAAGCATGGAGCTGGTAAGCCTTGTCATTTTTATTTTCTGTGCAGCGATGGCTGCCGGGAGCATCCTGTTGCTCACAAGGCTGCTCGAAGAGCACCCCGAATCCTTTGTCAGATCACTTTTTTATCACAATATTTTCATATCTGCTTTTGGGTTTTACGGGATATGGGGACAGTTTATCATTGTAGCCTTTGCTGGCAGCAGGCTTTCACCGGACACCTTCTCAACGGTGTCGGTCATATCGCTTCTTCTCGGGCTGCCGTTCCTGGTTTTCGGATGGATGATGATCCTCAGGTTCAGCGCCGAGGCTGCCGGGTTGCGGTTCAGGGATTATCAAACCCTCTTATTCCTTCTTGTAAATTTCGGAATCATCATCGTTCTGGGTTTCGCATTAAGGGATATGGACTTCAGTGAAGCCATGCCTTTGTTTAAATACTTTTATGCCAGCGCGGCAGTGTGTTATTCATTTACGGCGGCCCTGCTTCTCATCAGAGGCAGGAAGGAGTCACCCGGTCAGCGTGACCGGGCATACCTTGCCGTGTTGATCGCGGCAGGTGCCTTGTCGCAGGCTGCCGTGCTTCTGCTCCTGCCCTATTCGGTATGGATGGCCCTTATCTTTGTCTTCCTCCTATTTGCGGAGATGACCCTCCTTCCTCTTTATCTCACCTACCAGGCAGACCTTCGGCCATGCCTCCCTCCTGATCCGTTGCTGCTGCCGCGCGGCATGGAGGATTTCATAAGGAGACATGAGATCTCGCCGCGCGAGGCCGACATCATCGCAGAGATATGTAACGGACTAAGCAACCAGGAGATAGCAGATAAGCTGTTCATCAGCCTGCAGACAGTGAAGGACCATACCTCGCGGATCTACTCCAAGACAAATGTGAGGAACAGGATGCAGCTCATGACCCTTGTCAGGGCCATGGACTCCGTACGGTAAGCCCGGTATTGTTATCTGAAGGTTATGCCCAGCTGGTCCTCCAGCTTTTTCCCGGGGGCAAACAGCCGGTAGGCAATGGGCCAGACCTTCATAAGGTACCCATCCTGCCTGTCCCTGATCACAATTGCCAGTTCGTCGGCCACATCACTGTTCCCTTCGGAGCCAAACTTGTAGCCGGTCATGGCCATGATCTGCGCCAGGTCATTGCAACGGCCCAGGTTCTGGGTCATGGAATCGAGCTTTTTTTCAATCGACTTCAGGGCCGAAGGGTTCAGGTGACGGAAATAGACAAGCTGGTACATGAAGGTCTTGGATTTCTTCCTGAACTCATGGAGGAGGTTTGTTTTGGGATTATTCCGGCATTTAAGGTATGCTCCGGCGGCAGCCACGTAGCTCCTCTCAAGCTCCTCGAGCAGCATCCTGTAATCAGGCTCCTTCAGGCTGATGAACCGCAGCCGGTGCTTAGTCCTGTTCAGCTGGTCTTTCACCTCACTGACGGCCCTGGCCTGCACACCGGCCTCCTCCCATGATGAATAACGCTTTCTCAGAAGGCTCTGTATCTGTTCATTGTCCCATAGTTTAAGGAAGAGTACGGGATTATCCTTTCTCAGAGACCTTACCGTCTTGCGCAGTACCGCCGTCTCGCGCCATGAAGAGAGGATCCGGCCTGTCTCCCTCCCGGCAAGGTACTCCCTTTTGTAGACTGCCTCATCAAGAAGCGGCCTGGCCAGCCTGATGGCTGCCCGATGCTTCTTCATCATCACCCTGATATCATGGATGGCAGCATCATCGGGCAGGGGCTGCTGATCAAGCAGTATTAACGAATCAGTGATATAACCCGTCATCGACGGCTTGATCTCCTTAGCCTGTTTTGGTTCCTTTGCCGGCATTTACCATTATTTTGCACCTCATAAAGTTACATAATTGTAACCATTCCCCGGCCCGGGATAGCCAGACAGCAGTTAATTTTGTCGCGGCATCTCCGATAACGGGAGCTCACCCTTTGCCTCTGTTTTTTTCATACATTTGATAAAGGATAAACTGAAACCATAATGGCCAAATCAAACAACAAGAACAGCAGACCTCAGCGGATAGGCATACTTACGGCAGGAGGCGACTGCCCCGGGATCAACGCAGCGATCAGAGGTGTCGGCAAAACCGCCATCGTCAAGTACGGAATGACGGTCATAGGCATCAGTGACGGTTTCGCGGGACTTATTAACAAAGAGTACATCGAGCTGACCGAGAACAACCTCTCAGGCATTCTTACCCTTGGCGGAACCATCCTCGGCACCTCCCGCGAAAAACCCTTTAAGGGTACCGGCAAGAAGAAGGACGAGTTCCGTAAGCCGATGCTCATCAAGGAACACTATGAGCAGATAGGGCTCGATTGTCTTGTATGCATTGGAGGGAACGGGACGATGAAGACAGCTTACATGCTTTCAGAGGAGGGCCTTAACGTGGTGGGCATACCCAAGACAATAGACAACGACATCTGGGGTACGGATATGACCTTCGGTTTTGATTCGGCGGTAAACATTGCTACTGAAGCCATTGACAGGCTGCACTCAACGGCCAACTCGCACAAGAGAATTATGGTGATTGAGCTTATGGGGCACAATGCCGGGTGGCTCTCTCTCTATTCAGGCATGGCCGGCGGCGGAGACGTCATTCTTATCCCGGAAATTCCGCACGACGAAAAAGTTATAATGGATTACCTGCAAAAGCGGGCAGACAACAATAAGCCCTATTCAATTGTTGTGGTTGCAGAAGGAATTAAAGTGCCTGACGGAGAGAGTTCTCCGGGGAGATATCTTGCCAGGAGGATCCAGGAGGTCACCGGGCTGGAAACAAGAGAGACAGTTCTTGGTTACATCCAGAGAGGAGGATCACCTTCACCGATGGACAGGGTGCTGGCTTCAAGATTCGGAGCTGCCGGCGCCAACCTGATAGCCAGGGGAGAATATGGCAGGATGGTGGCGCACCGCAATGGTGAGATAACCTCTGTGAAACTGTCTGAAGTGGCAGGAAAGACCAAACTGGTTAGCTCTGATGACCCGATGGTTAAACAGGCAAGGGAGATGGGAACCAGCTTTGGCGATCGCTGACTAAAATATATATAAATGAAGAATCAAGGCAACAGTGACAAAAGCAAAAGAAGGCTGATTTTCATAAGGCATGCTAAGGCTGAAATTCAGAATTCTGAGATAACCGACTTCGAACGCTCACTGACAACCAAAGGAAAACGGGATTCAATGCTCATGGCCCGGATCCTTAAATCGAAGGAGAAAGACCCTGGAACGGTAATAAGCAGTCCGGCCTTCAGGGCTATTGAGACAGCAATTATCTTCTGCAGGGAATTTGAAGTCAGCCCAGATAAAATGGAGATACTTTCTGACCTCTACTTCGGCCTGGAGCCGGAAGGGTTTATTCCTTTCATAGCAGGTCAGAACGACGATGTGTATACCATTTCAATATTCGGCCATAACCCGTTGATCACTGAAATGGCAACCTTCTTCGCCGCCGATGAGCCGGATACACTGCCCAAAACAGGCATCTTCTGTGTTTCGTTCAATGCTCCGCACTGGTCTGACATTAAACAGGAGAGCGGTAAGACCGAGTATTTCCTTGTGCCAAAATCCCTTCTATGAATAAAGCGTATATTCCAAAGGAGATAAGCTGGCTTTCGTTCAACGAGAGGGTTCTGCAGGAGGCTGAGAACAAGGAGGTGCCCCTGCTTGAGCGGTTCAATTTCCTCGGAATATATTCCAACAACCTTGATGAGTACTTCAGGGTCAGGGTAGCCACTCTCAAGAGGCTCTCACTCTTTGGCAGCAAGTCAAAGAGCATCCTTGGTTACAGCCCAAAAGCCACCCTGAAAAGGATCCAGGAGATCGTCCTTGAGCAGAATGCCAGGTTCGAAAAGACCTATGCCGACCTTCTCGGGGAACTAAGGAAGCATAATATCCATTTCGTCAATGAAGAGCAGCTCACTCCGGAACAGGCTGAATTTGCAGAAAGATTCTTTCATAAGGAAGTGAGGACCAGGCTTATGCCTCTGATCATGAGCAAGGAAAACAAGCTCCCCAACCTCACTGATGATGCGATCTATTTTGCCATTCATCTCAGGAACACTGAAACAGACAAGAAGAGGTATGCCCTGCTTGAGATCCCTCCTGCAAATATTCTTCCACGGTTCATCAGGCTGCCAGACAGGAACGGAATCAAGTATGTGATCTTCCTTGATGACATTATCAGGCTGGGATTGAAAGAGATCTTTTATATCCTTCAATTCGATGAACTGACGGCATATACCATAAAGCTCACCAAGGATGCCGAGCTTGACATCGCCGACGACATCTCCGAGAGCTACATTGACAAGCTATCGAAGAGCCTGCAGCAGCGGCGCAAGGGGACTCCCGTCAGGTTCGTTTATGACAGGAACATGCCTCCCGAGCTGTTAAAGATACTGACTAAGAAGCTGGATCTCGGTCCGAACGACGTGCAGATACCAGGAGACAGGTATCACAACTTCAAGGACTTCATGAAGTTCATTGAGATTGAGAGCGAAGGGCTCAGTTACCATAAGCTTCCCCCAATAAGGCACCGTGACATACACTACGGCAAGAGCATCCTCTCCGTGATCAAGAAGAAGGATATCCTGTTCTACTTCCCCTATAATCCCTTCGATCATTTCATAGACCTTCTGCGCGAGGCATCGATTGACCCCTGGGTAACCTCGATTCAGATTACTCTTTACAGGCTGGCAAGGAACTCCAGCGTTATCAATGCCCTGATGAATGCGGCAAGGAACGGCAAGAGCGTCACCACGGTGGTCGAGCTGCAGGCGCGGTTCGACGAGGAGGCCAACATCCTGTGGGGAAACAAGCTGCTCGACGAAGGGGTGAAGGTTATTTACGGCGTCCCCGGGCTTAAGGTCCACTCAAAACTATGCCTTATAACACGGGTAAAGGGTGAAGTCACCCAGAGGTACGCTGCTATCGGCACCGGTAATTTCAATGAGGATACTGCAAGGGTTTATACTGATCATCTCCTTCTGACCTCAGACAAGAAGATCACCAACGAGGTGCTGAAGGCTTTCAATTTCTTCATAGCCAACTACCGCAAGGATAAGTTCTACCACCTTCTGGTCTCTCCCTTCGGACTTCGCAACAAGCTTGTGATGCTGATAGAGAACGAGATGAAAAACGCCAAAGCCGGACAGGAGGCGTACATTTATATCAAGATCAACAACCTGACAGATGAGGAGATCATATCCAACCTGTACAAGGCAGGAACCGCGGGTGTAAAGATCAGGCTGATTGTCAGGGGTATGCTCTCGCTGGTGCCGGGTGTCAGGGGTGTCAGTGAGAACATCAGGGCAATCGGCATTGTTGACAGGTTCCTTGAACATTCAAGGTTAATGATCTTTTGCAACGGAGGTAATGAGCTGATTTATATTACCTCGGCCGACTTCATGCCTCGTAACCTCGACCGCAGGATAGAGGTTACCTGTCCGATCTGGGATCCGGAACTGAAAAAGGAGATCACCGATCTGTTTGACATACAGTGGAATGACAACGTAAAAGCGCGAATCTACGATGAAGATCAGTCAAACAGGCTGGTCAAAGCCGATAGTAAGCCCCTGCATTCACAAATTGAGATCCACGATTATATTTCAGAACTTAACGGTCAGTCTCCGGAGGCCACACGGGAATAAATTCAGGCGGCCTGCGATGCTTCGTTCCCGTCTCGTAGGCATAGGCTATCTCCACGAGCAGGGGTTCGCTCCATGCCCTTCCGAAGAATGATATTCCTACGGGAAGTCCCTCAACGAAACCCATGGGAACAGTGATGTTCGGATAGCCTGAAATAGCTGCCGGTGATGAACTGCTGACAGTATATGAGTCACCATTGATAAGGTCTGTTTTCCATGCCGGAGAACCGGTGGGTGCGATGAATGCATCCAGCCTGTTTTCGGTCATCACCCGGTCGATCCCCTCCTCTCTGACGAGGCGGTTCATTTTTTCGACGATATCAAGGAACTCTTTTGACTCGATACTGCCCTTCTTCTGTGCTTCGAGCAGCAGCTCCTGGTCATAGTACAGGAGCTCAATGCTGTCATTCTTATTGAATGCTATCAACTCCTCCACATTTTTCACCGGAGCGTTCTCACCGAGCGAGGCAAAGTATTTGTTCAGTCCGTCCCTGAATTCCCAAAGCAGAACCTGGAATGAAAGTGATCCGGCCTCCCTGTCGTAGATATTCTCTATCTCTATCACTTCTGCCCCCTGGCCTTTCAAATAGTCAACGGCTTTCTGCATCAGGGTATCGACCTTGTAATGTTGTCCCCGTGCAGATGTGTACCATCCGAGGCGCTTGCCCCTGAGGCCATCCTCCTTAAGAAAAGGAGTATAGTCAGTAAGGTATTTGCCTTCCGACGCTGCGGTCCTGCTGTCTGCAGCATCTATGCCTGTCAGTGCTCCGAGTGCTGTTGCCGCGTCACGCACGGTACGTGCCATCGGGCCGGGTGTATCCTGTGTGAACGAGATGGGAACGATGCCGCTGCGGCTCAGGAGACCGACGGTAGGCTTGATGCCCACGATGCCGTTGGCGGTTGAGGGGCACACTATGGAGCCGTTCGTCTCCGTGCCGATGGCTATCATGCAGAGGTTGGCCGAGACGGCCACCCCTGATCCCGAGCTTGAACCGCACGGGTTGCGGTCAAGGATGTAAGGGTTCTTTGTCTGTCCCCCTACCCCGCTCCAGCCGCTCGATGAGAGGTTTCCGCGGAAGTTGGCCCACTCGCTCAGGTTAGCCTTGCCGAGGATTACGGCACCGGATTCGCGGAGCTTCATCGCCACGTAGCTGTCCTGCAGAGGATGGGAGGCACTCAGCGCACGCGACCCGGCGGTGGTCGCCATCGCATCATGAGTGTCAATATTATCCTTAAGAAGCACCGGTACTCCGTGCATCGGACCGCGTGATTTGCCTTCCTTTAATTCAGCATCAAGCTGTGCGGCGATGTCCATGGCGTCTGGATTGATCTGGATTACTGCGTTGAGCATCGGACCTGCATCATCGATAGCGTCAATGCGGTCAAGATAGGCCTGCACAACATCTGTGACGGTAAAATCACCGTTGGCATAGCCCTGCTGCAATAGTTCAATCGTGAACTCTTCAAAACGGAATTTTGCAGCCGGTTCCTTTTTATCCGTTTTCTGATTGCAGGAAACAAGTGTTACCAGAATCAGTGCTGTCAGGGCGGGGATGAATTTATTCATAGAAATAGATTTTAAAAAATGAACAACCGAAGTTAGAATTAATTTCATTGCAAAGCGATCAGGGGAACGAAGTGATGTAATTATGTCAGTCCGGTTTCACGTGTTCCATAAATACAATGATTTGCCCTTCTGTAAATTCCAGCCTGAATGATTCGTCCTCAGCTTCATTCAGAGTACCTCTCCACCAGCTGTTAAGTCTGAGACTGTTCAGCGGGTAGCGCAGGCCGGAGGAGGAGACAATCAGCGCAGGGTCAATGCTGAAGATCGACACCTGCTGTCCCGGGTGCGATGCTATGGTCACACTGCGGTCATAGACCCTGAATGTGCCGGTATTGGTCAGCATCACTGCATCTATCTTCTCGCAGTACCCGGCCAGGAGGGATATATTGCCAAGGGTGTGATCCTCCCGGATGCCGGTTGCCCCCAGTATCACCACCTCTTCTATGCCCTGTGAGATACACCAGTTTACAGCCTTGGTGAGGTCATTGGTCTCCTGGTCGGCGTCAGTGACAAGGATTTTTTCATATCGCTTCTTCAGTGCCGGCGATACCGAGTCAAGATCGCCAATGATGATCCCCGGTTCAAGGCCATGAGCCACCAGCTTTTCCGCGGCCCCGTCACAGCATACGATCAGTTCTGCATCATGCAGGCTGGCCAGGGGAACGGGATGGGTGGGGTAATTACCGTTGGCGAGGATGACGGTTTTCAGGTGGGTTTGGGTGGGATTATGATTAATCATGTTCTACAATACTTTATGGCCTACCTTTAGATTAGCAGTCCAAAAATAATAACTATATCTTTATGAGAAA
>CAZHTG010000024.1:0-49367 GCA_964535795.1 uncultured Rikenella sp. | reverse complement strand
CCGATGGTTATTTCGGGTATCCCATCACTCCGCAGAGTGAGATACTTGAATATCTCATGGAGGCCAATCCCCAGGAAACGACAGGGATGGTGGTGCTGCAGGCGGAGAGTGAAGTGGCAGCCATAAACATGGTTTACGGCGGCGCTGCCTGCGGCAAGAAAGTGATGACATCATCATCCTCGCCCGGCATCAGCCTCAAGCAGGAGGGCATAACATATATCGCAGGCGCCGAGCTGCCCTGCCTCATAGTCAACGTGGTGCGTGGCGGCCCCGGCCTCGGCACAATACAGCCGGCACAGAGCGACTACTTCCAGGCTACCAAGGGCGGAGGGCACGGCGACTATCACCTGATAGTGCTTGCTCCCGCGTCAGTACAGGAGATGGCTGACTTCGTAGAGCTGGCCTTTGACCTGGCATTCAAATACAGGAACCCTGCCATGATCCTCTCTGACGGCGCTATAGGGCAGATGATGGAAAAGGTATGGCTCAAGCCTCAGAAGAAGAGGTCGGAGGAGATACTCCCCTGGGCAACCACAGGCAAGCCTGCATCAAGGGAGCGGAACATAATCACTTCGCTCGACCTTGACCCGGAACGCCAGGAGAAGTTCAACATGAAACTGATTGCCAAATACCGTGAGATAGAGGAGAAGGAGGTGCGCTTCGAGGAGTTCATGACTGACGATGCCGAGTACCTCTTCGTAGCATACGGCACCAGCGCAAGGATATGCCAGAAAGCACTGCAGCTGGCAAGGGCTGAGGGGATAAAAGCCGGTCTGTTGAGGCCGATAACCCTCTTCCCATACCCGAAGAAGAGATTGAATGAACTGGCTGACAGGGTCAAAGGCATGCTCGCTGTTGAGATGAGCGCAGGACAGATGGTGGAAGATGTCATGCTGTCAGTGAACGGAAAAACAAGGGTTGGCCACTACGGAAGGATGGGAGGGATGATCCCCACACCCGAGGAGGTGGTTGAGAACCTTAAATCATTCATAAAAGGAGAAGAGAGATGGCAGAATTAACATTCAATGATATAATTAAGCCGGAGAACCTGGCTTATACCAAATCCAGGCTGATGACAGACAACGTCATGCACTACTGTCCCGGTTGCGGTCACGGAACCGCGCACAACGTGCTGGCAGAGGTGCTGGAGGAGGAGGATTTGCAGAGCAGAACGATAGGTATTACCCCGGTTGGCTGCTCGGTACTGATGTACAACTATATCGATATTGATTTCCAGGAGGCAGCCCACGGCCGGGCACCGGCACTGGCTACGGCAGTCAAGCGCCTTATGCCCGATAAATTTGTCTTCACCTACCAGGGCGACGGCGACCTGGCCGCCATCGGCACTGCTGAGACCATCCACACATGCAACAGGGGCGAAAACATACTGATACTCTTCATTAACAACGGCATCTACGGCATGACCGGAGGCCAGATGGCGCCTACCACACTCGAGGGAATGAAATCGTCCACATCACCCTACGGCCGCAATGTATCAACTATGGGTTCTCCCATAAAAATGGCCGACATCGTTGCCTTGCTGCCAGGCACCTGCTATGTCACACGTCAGAGCGTCAACACCGCCCTGGGCGCGAGAAAGCTTAAGAGAGCTATTAAAAAGGCTGTCCAGTACCAGAATGAGGAGAGAGGAACATGCTTCATCGAGGTGGTATCAAATTGCCCCTCGGGATGGAAGATGACCCCGGTGGAGTCAAACAAATGGATGGAAGAGAACATGTTCCCCTTCTATCCCCTGGGAGATATTAAGGTTCCGGAAGAAAAATAATCCGCCTGCAGCCAGGAGAAATAATGCAACCCGGCAACACGGTACAAGATGTATTTAATTAAAGGATCAGATCATGACAGAAGAAATAATTATAGCAGGTTTTGGCGGACAGGGGGTACTCTCAATGGGCAAGATCATGGCCTATTCAGGCATGATGCAGGACATGGAGGTGAGCTGGATGCCTTCATACGGTCCGGAGATGAGGGGCGGCACCGCCAACGTCAATGTGATCCTGAGTGATGAGCGGATAAGCTCTCCCATCCTCAGGAGCTTTGATACAGCCATCATCCTTAACCAGCAGAGTATGGACAAGTTCGAACATACCGTCAAACCGGGCGGTACGCTCATCTATGACGGCAACGGTATAACAAGGCACCCTGAAAGGAAGGACATAACCATCTACCGCATAGATGCGGCAGAAGAGGCATCGAAGATGAAGATGCAGAAGGTGTTCAATATGTTTGTCATGGGAGGCTTCATGAAAGTCAAACCCATACTCAAAACAGAATATGTAATCAAGGGTCTGAAGAAATCACTCCCCGAAAGGTACCATCATCTTATCGCCATGAACGAGGAGGCCATAAAGCATGGGATGGAAATCATCAGGCAGGTCTGAAAGTCCATAAAGTCTTTAAAGTCGAAAGTCAATAATTAATGGCCTACAGCCAATAGTATCATACAAATATCTGATCTACAATACATTATGGCCTACGGCCAATTTTTCACTACTGCCCATTGCCTATTGCCTACTGCCTATTCATAGAAGTGCATCTCCCGTATGTACCGCCATGTGGGTGCCGGAACGAACCATGAGACATCCTTACCCTCTTTTATCGCTTTGCGGATGAAGGTGCCGGAAATATCCATAACCGGTGCATCAATCTCCTTTACTGACGCCATGGCGAGGATCTCCTCCAGTCTCTTGCTGCCCTTCCTGCCAGGATAAAGACGGGGATAAACAATTATTGGGTATTGCTTAACGAGCATTTCGGCATTCTTCCACTTGTGAAGAGTGGTGAGGTTGTCTTCTCCCATTATGAGAGTGAAGCTTCGCGCCGGGTATTTCTCTCTCAGCCATGCCAGTGTGTCTATCGTATAGGAGGGCTGCGGCAGGGTGAACTCGACATCCGATACCCTGAAACGGGGATCTTCTCCGATGGCAAGCTCCGTCATATAAAGCCTGTCGCGGTCCTTTAACAGTGACTCCTTGGCTTTGAGCGGATTATGCGGACTGACTACGAACCAGATCTCTTTCAGTGAGGAGTACTCGGCTATATAGTTTGCGATAGCCATGTGACCAATGTGCACCGGGTTGAATGAACCGAAAAACAATCCTGTCTCCATCACCTCTCCCCGATGAATTCCGTCACAACCTCAAGTATTTCGCTGCAGGCCTTCTCAAGCCCGTCATTGACTATGACGCGGTCAAACCTGTCTGCCAGCAGGATCTCCGTAGCAGCCTTTTCCATTCTCATTTCTATCTTCTCCGCTGAATCGGTTCCGCGTTTCAGCAGTCTCGTCCGCAGCTCGTCAACCGAGGGTGGCATGATAAAGATAGCCAGCGCATCCTTCCCGAAGATCTTCTTCAGGTTGATCCCCCCCTGCACGTCGACGTCAAAGAGGACTCTCTTCCCTTCCCCGGCGATACGGTATATCTCGCTCCGGAGGGTGCCGTAGTAGTGATCACTGTAGACCTCCTGCCACTCTAAGAATTCGCCTTTTTTGATCTTCCGTCTGAACTCGGCCGAAGTGATGAAATAATATTCCCTGCCGTCGACTTCACTGCCTCTTGGTTTCCTGCTCGTTGCCGATACTGAGAACATGAGTGGCAGCCCGGCATTCAGGAGATATTTAACAAGAGTGGTCTTGCCGGCCCCTGAGGGCGCGGAAATGATAAGTACTCTCCTGCTTTTTCCTCTTTTCATGAGCCTAAAGCACATTCAGGGTCAGTTCCTTTATCCGTTCAAGTTCGTCTTTCATCATCACCACCAGCTTCTGCATTGAGGCGTCATTGGCTTTGGAACCGATTGTATTGATCTCGCGCCCCATCTCCTGCGAGATGAAGTTGAGCATCTTTCCGTTCTGACCATCGCCGCTCATGGTCTCAATAAAGTAGTCGCAATGTTTCTTCAGCCTCACCTTCTCCTCATTGATGTCCATCTTCTCAAGGTAGAAGATCAGCTCCTGTTCAAAGCGGTTCTTGTCGATGTTTTCCGATCCGACGGTCTCCTGAAGTGTTGCCATCAGCTTGTCGCGCATGCGTGTCAGGCGGTCGCCCTCTACCGTGCTGAGGTTTTCAAGGTACCGGCTGATGCTGGCGACGGACTTTGTGAGGTCAGCCTCCATGGCCCTGCCCTCCTCAAGACGATACAGGTCGGTCATCGAGAGTGCATCATCGATCAGTTTTACGGCCATGCTCCATTCCTCCTCAGTAAGTTCAGCCCTCTCGGTCCGGAGTGTTTCGGGGAGCCGCATCACAATGCCGAGCAACTCACTGTCGCTTTTGATGCCCAGTTCGTTGCTTATCTCCCTGATCTGGTTGTAGTAGTTTTTAACAATGCTGCTGTTTATCACCGGTGCCGGCTCGTCATTCATTGCGTCGAAGGAGATCATCAGGTCGATTTTTCCTCTCTCCAGCTTCCTTATGACCATGTTCCTTATCTCGAGCTCTTTCTCCTTGTAGATCCAAGGCATCTTGGTGTTGACGTCAGCCTGTTTGCTGTTGAGCGACCTGATCTCAACGGTGATCTTACGGTGGGATGTCTCCAGCATGGCTTTGCCATAGCCGGTCATTGATCTTATCATGATTGTGCAGTTATGCCTGAGGCAAAGATAGGTTTTTTATGTCAGGTGAGCAGGTCGAGTTCAACGGTGAAGTGCCTCATGATAGGGGCTTCCCATTTGATGGAGAGGCCCCTTGTGATCTGGTTCCTTCTCTCCCGGACGTTGCATATTGCCGCTGCTACATAATCCATGTGGTTATCGGTATAGACCCTCCTTGGGATGGCAAGTCGCACAAGCTCCAGCTCCGGGTGCCTGTTCAGGCGTGTAACCGGGTCACGGTCGGCCATCAGGGTTCCGATCTCCGCACTTCGTATTCCCCCTTCCAGGTAAATCTCAACTGCCAGTCGCTGTGCAGGGAACTCATCCGCAGGGACCTGCGGCAGGAATCTGCCTGCATCGATGAAGATGGCATGACCGCCGTAGGGCACCTGAACCGGTATGCCTGCCGCGCTGAGTTTCTCACCCAGGTGCGCCACCTGCCGGATGCGCGACTCAAGATAGTCAGATTCGGTGCCCTCGAACAGGCCTACTGCAAGTGCGTTCATATCACGGCCCGCCATGCCTCCGTAGGTCAGAAAACCCTCGAACATGATATTGAAGGTTGTGGCCCTGCGGAACAGCTCCTGGTCTCTGAAGCCTATGAATCCGCCTATGTTGACAATGGCATCCTTCTTTGAGCTCATTGTCATTCCGTCAGCATATGAGAACATCTCGCGGGCTATCTCCCTGATACTTTTGTCAGCGTATCCCTCTTCGCGAGTCTTTATGAACCAGGCGTTTTCGGCAAAACGCGCAGAGTCAATTATAACAGGCACATCGTACCTGTCGGCGAGCTCCCTTACCACCCGAAGGTTGGCCATGCTTACAGGCTGCCCCCCGGCAGTGTTGTTTGTGACGGTCATGATGATGCATCCCAGCTTGTCATGGGGTGTCTCTTTCAGTACCTTTTCAAGTTTTTCAGGATCGACATTGCCCTTGAAGGGATCAACGGCGTTGATGTTCCTTGCAATCTCAACGGTACAGTCAACCGCTGTGGCCTTCCGGAACTCAATATGCCCCTTGGTGGTGTCAAAGTGGGCGTTGCCCGGGATAACGTCGCCCTCCTTAACCAGCACCGAGAAAAGGACGTTCTCCGCAGCCCTGCCCTGGTGCGTGGGCAGGAAGTATTCGAATCCGGTAATCTCTTTGATTGCCTCTTTGAGCTTATAGTAGGATGAGGCGCCGGCATAGCTCTCATCACCGGTCATGATGGCACCCCACTGCCTGTCACTCATGGCCCCGGTTCCGGAGTCGGTGAGAAGGTCAATAAACACCTGCTCTGACCGCAGGTTAAAGAGGTTCCAGGAGGCTTTTTGTATCCATTCCCGGCGCTCTGCGGGAGTGCTCTGACGGACAGATTCAACCATCTTTATCTTGAATGGTTCACAGTATGGTAAAGTCATGGTAATTAAGAATTAAGAATTAACGCTGAATTATAAGAATTAGGGAATTAAGAATTATTAACAACAGGAAGGGGAGAGGGGGTGGAAAAGCATTCAGACATGCAACCCTTGGGGTTCAGAATGCGTCCCTGTTCTTGATGTTCCGGAATATCAGCTTCCGGTTTCTTTCCGACAGAAAAAGGAAAATCATCGAAATGGGCTATTTTTACAAAGATAACTTTTTTATGTTTGGGGTATAATCCGGAATTGTTTAAACATCGTGAAATGAGATTGAGAACCTTTAAGATTCTTTTATTTTTATATTGCATGGCTGGAAGCATAATGCTCTCCGGGCAGGTAGTTGATGTACCGGCGACTGCACCGGTTACACTGCCGGTGGTGTCGGCCGACACCCTTCAAGTCACAATACCCCTTCTGAAACCCGTCAAGGGTGCCCCGGTGCCAGCCATTAACGGTCCGCAGGATATAGAACTTGACCGGGATGCCTCGCTGCGGTATCTTGAGAAAATTGCTTCTGCAAGCCAGATATGGAGGAAGAGCAATGACCCGTTGCGCGAGGCAATCAGGAACCTCATATGGATTGCATCGAGGCCTCCGGCCGACTCGGTGATGAGCTACCTGTCGGATTATGGGTTTGAAAAGATCAGGGTACCGGCTGACAAATACTTCATATTCGATTCCATTCGGATCATTCTGCCTGTCATTCAGCCTGACTCTTCAGCCACTGACACTGTAACCGGGATGCCAAAGACAGGAGAGATGTTCATTGAAGCCGGCAAACGGCTTGAGAAAGTCAAACTGTCAGCTGATTCAAAACCGGTAATGACGAATGACACCCTGAGGCTGAATGATTCAGTATACATACTGATGAGGGATTTTATCCCGGCACGGTTGCCTCAACAGACACATGACACCATAGTGCTTGTGATAACCGATACGCTGCCAGAGGCATCGGTTTACCACAGCGACATCCCCTTCCGGTATCTGAAGAACCCCTATGTGGGCGACTCTCTTGAGGCGGCGGTAAATTCCCTGATAGGGTATCTTGAGACTCGTGACTCGACGCTGTTGCGGGTCACCGGTGAGACGGGCAGAGGCACTGACGTCTGGCTCAACAGCCAGTCTGACAATCTGGTCAGGTTCTGGCTGCCTGACGGTGAGGGAGATTCAGTGACCGTCTGGCTGGGGAGCCCGGCGAGAAACACCATATCGCTCAGGGCGGAAGAGGGAGTGTTGTTCAAAAAGCAGATCTGGTATGACACCTATGCCAACACCCGTGTAAATGTCACCACAGCAATGGAGGAGGATCTCCGGCGGGTTGCCCTGAGAAAGATCAAGCCCGATCTGTGGAAGTTCAAGTCAGACCTTTCATACCTGCTCTCCCAGGGTGTGATCTCCAACTGGGCGAAGGGGGGCGAGAATAATATCTCGTCGGTCCTTGATGTGACTTCTGCGATGAATTATAACAACAAGGTCACGAAGGTCAATTCCTCCACATCGGCCAGGTTTGCGCTCGGTCTGCAGGCATCAGGAAGGAATGCTGATATAAAGAAAAACCTCGATATCCTTGAGATCAACTCGAAGATCAACCATAAGGCCTTCGGTAAGTTCGATCTGTCTGGTCTCTTCCAGTTCAAGACACAGTTTCTGCCGGGGTACAATTATCCCAACGATTCGGTAAAGGTTTCCAAATTCTTTAACCCTGCCACCTTTCTCTTCGGCTACGGCCTGGAGTACAAGCCTGACAAGAACACCTTCATCAGTTTTTCTCCGGTCTCTTTCAAGGGTACTTTCGTTCCTGACACGGCACACATTAATCAGACCAAGTATGGTATTGCTGCTGACAAGCGATCAAAGAAGGAATTAGGGGCCTACCTGACTATAAACAGTAAACTTGTCTTGTTTGAGAAGGTGAACATGAGCAACAGGATCCAGCTCTTCAGTAATTTCCTGTCAAAACCGCAGAATGTTGATGTGGAGTGGGAGATGGTTGCCACAATGGGCCTTAACTGGTTCACAGACCTGAGGGTGAATGTGCATCTCATTTATGATGATGATACTATGCTGCCGGTCTTTGATGACGGGGAGCCGGTGCTTGGCACTGACGGCAAGCAGAAGAAGGCTCCGATGGTTCAGTTCAAGGAGCTTCTGGGCGTCTCGTTCGTCTTTAAGTTTTAGAAGATCAGAAGATCTGTTATCACGGCCACCCCGAAGATGACACCTGCCACCCCGTTGGTGGTTCCGAACGCCATATTCACCCTGCTAAGGTCATCAGGCTTCACCAGCAGGTGCTGGTAGAGCAGCATGGCTGAAAAGATCAGCGCACCTGCCCAGAAGATGATACCTGCCTGCCCGACGATTCCGGCAACTGACACAAACATGAATGAAAGCGAATGCAGCGCCACTGAGACTGCCAGGGCGTCTCTCCTTGACATTGCTGCAGGAATGGAATGGAGTCCTGTCTCACGGTCAAACTGATCATCCTGCAGCGCATAGATGATATCAAATCCGCTTACCCAGGTAAGGACGATCAGTGAATAGATGAGGGGCAGGAGTGCAAATGTTCCTGTGACGGCAATATAAGCCCCGATGGGTGCGAGGCTCAGGCCGAGTCCCAGAACCAGGTGGCACAGGGGAGTAAACCTCTTGGTGTAGCTGTACCCCAGAACGATAAGAAGCGCCAGGGGCGAAAGGATAAGCGTCAGCCGGTTAAGAAAAGCAGCTGAGACAATAAAGAGCAGTGAACTCGCAATGACAAATAACAGGGCATGACGTTGAGGGATCCTCCCGGAGGGAATCTCGCGCCCGGCAGTCCTGGGGTTCATGCTGTCAAAATGCATATCGGCATAACGGTTGAACGCCATGGCGGCGCTGCGTGCAAAGACCATGCAGGCGAGCACGAGCAGAAGGGTCTTCAGGCTGAAACCGAAGCCCGGTTCAACGGACCCGAGAAAATATCCAACAAGGGCAAACGGCATGGCAAAAACAGTGTGACTGAACTTGACAAGCGACAGGTAGTCATTAGTCTTTCCCATTAACTTTTTCATCTCAGTGTGGCCCCGAACTCACGCTCAAAAGCTTTGATTAAAGAGCTCATTACCTTTTCAATATTCTTTTCTGTGAGGGTCTGTCTCTCATCCCTGAGTATGAAACTGACGGCATATGATTTCTTATCACTTCCTATCGCCTCACTTTCATAAACGTCAAAGAGGTCAACCTCCTGAAGAATATTGCGTTCAGTCTTAAATGCAAGATCACGTATCTGGCTGAAATTTAATGATTTATCGACCAACAGGGCCAGATCGCGACGGACCCACGGGTACCTGGGGAGTTCACTGAACCGTATCTGTTTGCCTTTGAGGAGTTTCAGAATGTTTTCCCAGGAGATTTCACCGTACCATACATCCTGCCTGATGTCGAACATAGCGAGATACTTTCTCGATATTCTCCCGAATGATGCCACATCTGTTCCACCAGCAATGTATTTCATTCCCTCAGCGAACCATCCGGCGCTCTCACCTGTGGCGGTGATCTCCCGTGCTGAAATGCCGAAGCGGGTGAGTACCAGCTCAACATAGCCCTTCATGTGGAAGAATCCTGCAGGTGTCGCGGCTGTGTTCCACCTCTTCGGGTTTATGTTCCCGGTGATCGCCATACCCAGTAACTGGCGCTCGCTGAAGTTATCGGTGATCTCCATTGTTCCCCTGCCCTGTTTCCTGGCGTAGGCATAACCCAGCTCAAAGAGCCTGAGGTCACCGTTCTGCCTGTTCAGGTTCCACGATATGGTGTTCAGCATTCCGGGGAGGAGAGACATCCGCATGACATTGAGGTCGCTGCTGAGCGGATTGGCAAGCCTCACCATGGAGGCAACGTCGAAGTCGCCTGTTGCTTCAAACCATGCCGCCGGGGTCAGTGAGTTGCACATTATCTCTGCGAAACCGTTACCTGTAAGGAGTTCGGCCATGTTGGCCGCTACCTTCTCACGGTCAGGCCTGGCAGTATGTGAAAGCATGGAGTGCATCTCGCTGCTGATGCCAATGTTGTCATAGCCAAAGATCCTGAGTACCTCCTCAGTCACATCGGCTTCGCGGGTCACATCAACCCTGTAGGAAGGTATCTCGAGGGTTAAAATTTCAGGGGTCTCATCTGTAATATGTATGTCGAGGCTGTACAGGATGGTCTTGACCGTCTCAGGGGGTATCTCCTTGCCAATCAGCTTTGTCATCCGGTCAAGAGAGTATCTTACGACCGCTTTGCCCACGGGTGAGGGATAAATATCCGTGATATCACCCGCTATTTCTCCTCCTGCAAGTTCCTTCACTAGCAGTGCAGCTCTTCTCAGGGCATAGATTGTTATCTCTGGGTCAGTGCCTCTCTCAAACCGGTAGGAGGCGTCGGTATGCAGGTCATGCCTGCGTGAGGTGCGGCGCACTGACACCGGGCTGAAGGTGGCGCTCTCGAGAAAGATATCGGTGGTGGCGCCGGTGACACCCGACTTCTGCCCGCCAAAGACGCCGGCAATACACATCCCTTCCTTCTCATTGCATATCATCAGGTCCGATGATGAAAGCTCGCGCTCCACGCCGTCGAGGGTCACGAATTTCGTCTTTTCGGGCAGCTTCTTAACGATCACCCTGTCGCCTGTTATCGCTCCTGCATCAAAGGCATGCAGTGGCTGCCCGGTTTCGTGCAGAACAAAGTTCGTGATATCCACCACATTATTGATGGGGGTCAGTCCTATGGACCTTAGCCTGTTTTGCATCCATGCTGGCGAGGGCCCTACTTTTATGCCCCTGATAGTCAGGCCGGAATATCTTATACAGGCATCCGTTGCCTCCACAGTGACACTGATGGCTCCATCAGCCCTGTCTCTCCTGAATACTGGCAGGTCAGGAAGCTTTGCCCTTACCGGTTTCTGAAGGTTGAACCAGGCCGCCAGGTCGCGCGCCACGCCGTAGTGTGAGCTGCAGTCAATACGGTTGGGCGTCAGCCCTATCTCAAAGACAATGTCACTTGTCACCCCGAAGTAGTCTGCTGCCGGTGATCCGACCCTTGCCGTGGGGTCCAGGACTATAATGCCCTCATGATCTGTCCCGATACCAAGTTCATCCTCGGCGCAGATCATCCCCTCAGAGAGTTGCCCACGTATCTTTGAACGCTTTATTTCGAACTGTTCATCTCCGTGGAAGACCATGGTTCCGGACACTGCAACAGGAACAAGCTGACCGGCAGCAACGTTGGGCGCACCGCAGACGATGTGCAGGGGCTCTGTACCACCGACATCAACGGTGGTGACGCTCAGCCTGTCTGCATCAGGGTGTCTTTCGCACGTCAGGACCCTGCCAATGACAACACCCTTCATGCCTCCCCTGACCGAGACCCACTCACTGACACTCTCCACCTCAAGCCCCAGGCCTGTGAGTATGGCTGACAGCTCCTCCGGTCCCGCATCGAAGTTGAGATACTCCTTCAGCCAGTTATAAGAAATCTTCATCGCGGTAAAATTTACTGTTTTTTATGACATGCAAAAGTAAGGAAAAAAGGTTAGAGGCATCACTGCGGTCCTATTAAATGGACGATCATTATAGTTATATTTGCACGTCAACAAAATGCCAGATGAAAGTAGAGGAAAATGACAAACTGATACTCATAACCAATGATGACGGACTGTATGCCAACGGCATAAGGACTCTTATCAGCATCATGAAGGAGTTCGGCAAGCTGGTTATCATTTCGGCCACTGAGAGCCGAAGTGCAATGTCGCAGGCACTGACTGTAAAGCATCCTCTCAGGGTCAAGCTGCTGATCGAGGACGAAACCCAGAGGGTATATGCCTGCAGCGGCACCCCCACCGACGGTGTCAAACTGGCTGTTAATCAGCTCCTGGAGCGCAAGCCGGATCTTATAGTATCAGGGATCAACCACGGCTCAAACGCTTCCGCCAGTGTCCTCTATTCCGGGACAATGGCCGCAGCGCTGGAGGGTTGCCTCTACGGCATAACCTCCGTTGGGTTTTCGCTGAACAGTTACTCTGCCACTGCAGATTTCTCAGTATGCGAAGAGTACATCCGGAAGGTTTGTCAAGAGCTTCTTCGAGAGCCGCTGCCCGAGGGTATATGCCTGAATGTCAACATTCCGGCTTTGTCTGCACCACAAATAAAGGGGATGATGATCGCACGGCAGGCAAAGGGCTGCTGGCAGGAGGAGTTCGAAAAGAGAAAAGACCCGGCCGGAAAGACATATTACTGGCTCACGGGAAGATTCATAAACCATGAGCCCGAATCAACAGATACCGACGAATGGGCACTTCGGAACGGATATGTTTCAGTTGTCCCGGTATCTACCGACATGACCGCCCATGCATTCATCGGCACCCTCAAAACAAAACTCTGACATGCAGTTCAGCCAACGGTACAACAATGCTCTGACCGGTGTCATTTCCGGGATCCTCATGCCGGTAGCAGCATTTTTCGTCTTCTTTCTCCTGACCAGGCACGGCCTGACACTTGACCTCTTCATCCGCAGGATGATCGAAGTTGATAAAGTCACTGAGGTGATGAGCATTTCAGTCTTTACCAACATCGTGATCTTCCTGCTGTTCAATCGTTTTGATATGCTGAGAGCGTCCAAAGGGGTACTGGGTATTACAATAGCATGGGCCTTCCTGGTCTTCGGCATAAAGCTGTTCTGACATGAAGTATTTTATCATCGCCGGAGAGCCTTCAGGCGATCTTCACGGTTCCACCCTTGTCATAAACCTGATCAGAGTTGACCCGGCTGCAGAGATCTCTTGCTGGGGAGGCGACCTGATGAGGCAGGCAGGAGGGAGGCTGCTGAAGCACTACCGGGAGACAGCTTTCATGGGTGCCTGGGAGGTGCTCAGGAATATCCGCCGGGTAAGAGCCAATTTCAGAGATTGCCGCCAGCAGATAGCAGAAATGAGACCCGATGTGGTGATCCTGATCGATTACCCCGGTTTTAACCTCAGGATAGCCCGCTACGTAAAACAGCTGGGTATCAGGGTGTACTACTATATCTCACCGAAATTCTGGGCATGGCGCGAGGGCAGGGTGAAGCAGGTAAAGAAATATGTCGACAGGCTCTATATTATTTTTCCCTTTGAAAAGGAGTTCTTCCGTCGGCACGGGTACAGCGTCACTTTCCTTGGAAATCCCCTGGTTGACCATGTGGAGACATGGCGCGGTGCAGCCCCTGGCAGGGAGACCGTGGCAGCTTCAATGGGCCTTGATCAGAGACCTGTCATTGCCCTGCTGGCAGGCAGCAGGCAGCAGGAGGTTGCAAAAATACTGCCCGCAATGGTCAGCGTTGCGGCAGGCTTTCCTGATTACCAGTTCGTGGTTGCAGCGATGGATCACCTCCCGGCTGAGCTTTATGAAGGTATAACAGGGTCTCTTCCCGTCAGGGTTATCAACGGCAGGACATACGACCTCCTCTCTGTGGCCGAGGCGGCGCTGGTGACCTCCGGGACCGCCACCCTGGAGGCTGCTCTTTTTGATGTGCCGCAGGTTGTCTGCTACAGGACCAGCGCTATTACATACCACCTGGCGAAGAGATTTATCAAGGTGCGTTTCCTCTCACTCGTCAACCTGATAACGGACAGGGAGGTTGTCAGGGAACTGGTACAGAATGACATGAACCAGGCAAGGCTGCACTCTGAGTTGCAGGATATCCTCATCACCGGCTACAGGCATGAGATAATTAAAAGAGACTACAGGGAGCTCCGTGAGCTCCTGGGTGGCAGGGGGGCCTCAGAGAGGGTTGCGGAAGACATGTTGAGAAACCTTCAGGAAAAGAGTACTGAATGAAGTCAGTAGCTTCCATAATCTTGTTGATGGTGTTTCTGCCCCTGGCTGCCGAAGATGAGGTTTCAATACGTATTTTTGCCCGCACAAAGCCTGTAACAGTGGTGTTTACACCTGACCGGGGAGAGTATATCCTCAGTGACGGACTTCTCAAGGATATCAGACTGTTTCCCGGTGAGACCGTTGCTGTCACCCGTTATGACGGCAACGTAAAATACAGGACCTTCTCCGGCCATTCGGGAGTGGCTGATTCATTGACCTTCACTCCTGCAGCCGGAACCTCTCTCTTCATATTGCGTGCTCCCGGAAAGGAGGAGGCCGTGAAGACCCTTGACGGCGTGCTGAAGATTAAATCGTTCCCCGGATCACTTCAGGTGCTTAATGTCACCTCCGTTGAGAGTTACCTGCCCGGGGTGGTCAGGGCTGAGGCTGGCAAGTACGGACCGCCCGATTACTTCCGGGCACAGGCTGTGGTGGCGCGCACCTATGTGTACCGGAACATAAACAGGCATGAACTCGATGGCTATAACCTCTGTGATGACATACACTGCCAGGTTTACCCGGGAATGATCAGCGAAATGCCCATAGCTGATGCATGCCATTTTACGGCAGGGCAGGTGCTGGTTGGCAGCGACAGCATGCTGATAGTGGCGGCGTTTCACGGCAATTGCGGCGGCGTGACGGCATCATCGGCCGATGTGTGGCTGGCAGGATACCCGTACCTGGTAAGCGTCAACGACCCGTGGTGCGGATACTCGGCTTCTTTTAACTGGAATAAAGGCATTCCGCTTGCAGACTGGAACAGCTTCCTGAGATCGAAGGGCATTGCCAAGGGAGAGGAGACCGCCCTCTACTCAAAACCGGGAACAGGGCCGGTAAGGAAGATGGACCGCTCTGTCGCAGGAAGACACTTAACCAGCGAGGAGATCAGGATGCGTTTCGGACTGCGGTCGGCATACTTTGCACTCACACCGTCAGGAGACAGCATACTGGTGAGCGGCAGGGGTTACGGGCACGGCGTGGGACTGTGCCAGGACGGAGCAAAGGCGATGGCAGAAAAAAAGGTCACCTATGATAAAATAACCGGCTCCTATTACCCGGGCACCAGGATAACTGACGTCAAAAATGCCCGGAGGCCGGTGAGGCCATGAAACTTTTAGATATTTTTACAGCAAACTTGAAGTTATGTTCACTCTCTTCAGAAAAGAGATAGCAGGTTTTTTCAGCTCGCTCACAGGCTACATTGTCATGATCGTTTTTCTTCTGGCAAACAGTCTGATAATGTGGATCATGCCTGGCCAGTGGAATCTGCTTGACAGCGGTTATGCAGGACTTGACACCCTCTTTGTCCTCTCACCCTGGATATTCCTGTTCCTTGTACCTGCCGTCACCATGAGGCTTTTTTCCGAAGAGCGCCGGTCGGGAACAATGGAACTGCTCTGGTCACGCCCGGTCGGTGATGGTTCCGTCATTTACGGCAAGTTCCTCGCTTCAGTGGCACTGGTACTGCTTGCGCTGCTGCCATGCATAGTGTTTGTGATATCCGTATGGATTCTTGGAGAAACGCCTGGCAACCTCGACAGGGGAGGAACAGCCGGATCATTTATCGGATTGCTGTTGCTGGCAGCAGTATATTCTGCAATAGGACTCTTTGCCTCGTCACTGACGGAGAACCAGGTCATTGCCTTTATCATTGCAGCAGCACTCTCATTCATAATGTTCACCGGTTTTGATTCCCTCTCACTGGTGCCGGGGCTCTCATCAATAGGTGAAGAGGTGTCAGCGATGGGCATCAACGAACACTACAAGTCGATCAGCAGAGGAGTGCTCGATATCCGTGACGTGGCATATTTTGTTTTTGTGACGGTTCTTTTCAATGAGGCGGCACGCCTGACTCTTCGCCGCAGCTCATGGAAGAAACCCCTGGCAATAATTTCTGCTGTGGCAGCGGTCAGCATACTTATCTCCCTGGTTCATATCAGGGTTGACCTGACGGAAGACCGGCGCTTTACCCTTGCAGAACCGACAAGAAAGATCCTCCGCGACCTTGACAGGGAGGTGCAGGTTGATCTGTTCCTCGATGGCGAGATGCCCGTCGGTTTCCGGAAGCTGAGACGCAGCGCCGCACAATACCTTGATGAGTTCCGGATCACGTCAGGGCGCAAGGTCTCGTATGACTTCATCAACCCTTCAGGGTCATCTGACCGTGCGGAGCGTGAAAATTACCACAATCTTCTCATGAGCCGCGGACTGATGCCGGTGAATGTAATGGCCTCCGACGGCGAAGGAGGAAGAACACAGAAAAAAATATTCCCGTCACTCACCGTCACATGCGGAGAGACGGTAATACCGGTCAATTTCCTGAGGAACAATCCGTCACTTCCAGCCGAGACAAATCTCCTTCACTCAACTGAAGGACTTGAATATGAGATCATACAGGCTATTGCCACTGCCACAGCTGATACGATCCACACGGTGGCCTTCATCGAGGGTCACGGAGAGCTTGAGGAAGCATATGTCGCTGACCTGACTCTTGAGCTGGCCAAGTTCTACAATATTGACAGGGGCGTTATCGGAGGGAGACCAGGTATCATTGACCGTTATGCTGCGATAATCATTGCAGCCCCTGAAAGGGCTTTTGATGAGAAGGACAAGTTCATCATTGACCAGTATATCATGAATGGCGGCCGTGTCATGTGGCTTGCCGAGGAGGTGAAGGTGGATGCCGACAGTCTCACAGCCGGATCAACAGTAGCGTTGTATGATCCTCTCAGCTTCAGCGACATGCTCTTCAGGTACGGGGCAAGGATCAATCCTGTGATCATTCAGGATGCTGATTGCATACTCATCCCGTTGAAGGTGACCAATCCAGGCGGTGAATCACAGTATGTTCCGGTCCCCTGGATCTACTACCCCCTGCTGCGGCCGTCTGACGCACACCCCGTTACGCGCAATCTTAACAGGGTGAAGGCCGAATTCGCCGGTACCGTTGACACTGTGGGCCGTGACCCCGGCATTAAAAAGAATATTCTCCTTACCACCTCAGGCCAGACGCGCACGGTTACCCCGCCGCTGGTCATCTCACTTGAAGAGGCAGACGAGATGCTGCCTCAGGAGATGTTCACTGCCGGAGCGCTGCCGGTGGCCGTACTGCTTGAGGGGACTTTCCAGTCAGTGTTCACCAACAGGATGACAGAGAGCCTTATGGGAGAGGCAGGCAGAACGATTCTGACAGAGAGCAAGCCCACAAAAATGATCGTCGTCGCTGACGGTGACATCATCAGGAATGAGGTCAGCTGGCAGGGCGGAGTGGCAGAGCCACTTACCCTGGGCCTCGACAGGTACACCATGCAGACCTTCGGCAACAAGGACTTTCTTGTCAACAGCATAAACTACCTCGTCCATGACAACGGGCTCATTGAGATGCGTTCACGCGAGATCAAGCCCAGGCTCCTCGACCAGGCCAGGATAAAGAGCCAGAGGACCATGTGGCAGCTTGTGAACACCCTGGTACCGGTAATAATTATCATCCTTGGAGGAGTTGCCTACAACAGGCTGAAGCGAAGGCATTATATTTCAGTTAAATAAATTTGTTTGAGGGTAAGATATTTTTTTGTAATATTGATAAACCGGATTGTAAAGCAGACAACTCAGTAAATCAATGAGTTACCGGTAAATATCAATATAATTGGGGATAACTTAAAAAATGACAATATGAAATTTGTTGTATCAAGTACAGAACTGCTGGGTCATCTGCAGGCTATAAGCAGGGTGATCAGTTCAAAAAATACCCTTCCTATCCTTGACAATTTCCTTTTCAACATCAGCGGCAATGATCTGGAAATAACGGCCTCCGATCTTGAGTCGACGCTTATCACACGAATGAGGCTTGACAATATCACTGGAAGCGGCACCATAGCACTGCCTGCAAGGATACTGCTTGATACTCTTAAGGAGTTTTCCGAACAGCCCCTTACATTTGATATCAATCCCGATACGATGGCTGTAGTCATCAATTCGGAGAACGGTCGCTTTAGTGTTGTGGGCCAGAACGGGATCGATTTCCCGGTGTTGCCGGTCATCAAGAAGGAGAAGAGGTTCGGATTCACTGTTCCGGCCGATGTGCTTCTTTCAGGCATAACCAGGACTCTGTTTGCCACTGCTGATGACGAACTGCGTCCGGTCATGGGTGGCATTCTTGTGGAGGCCTCCACCGAGAAGCTCACCTTTGTCGCCTCTGATGCCCACAAGCTGGTCAGGTACCAGAGGAGCGACGCCAGGGCTGATGACAACGCCTCATTCATCCTCCCGAAAAAACCTGCCTCACTGCTTAAGAACATCCTCCCGAAGGAGAGCGGCGTAGTGTCGGTTGAGTTCGATGACAGGAACGCATTCTTCAATCTCTCTGACTATAAGGTGGTCTGCCGTCTCGTTGAAGGCAATTACCCGAACTACAATTCGGTTATACCCAAGAATAACCCGCGCAAGGTACGCATTGACAGGCTGGAGTTTTACAATATCCTGCGCCGGGTATCCGTCTTCTCGAATCAGGCCAGCAACCTGGTAAAGCTGCAGTTCACCCCCAACCAGATCACCGTCTCAGCCCAGGATGTAGATTTCTCCATCTCTGCGTACGAGCGTCATACCTGCCTCTATGAGGGAGACGACATGGAGATAGGGTTCAAGTCAGTCTTTCTGATTGAGATACTCTCGAACATCGCATCACAGGATGTTGTAATTGAGTTGGCAGACCCGACCAGGGCAGGATTGTTCCTTCCCGCTGAGCCGGCAAATGAGGAGGAAGACCTCCTTATGCTTCTCATGCCAATGATGATCAACGCCTGAGACAACAGCAAAAATGGAGCTTAACCTGAGAAAACCCCTGGTCATCCTTGATCTCGAGACCACGGGGGTGAGCATCGCTTCTGACCGCATCGTTGAGTTCTCCGCCCTGAAGGTGTCACCAGGAGGCACAGAAGAGTGGCTGACCCTGAGAATCAACCCCGGTATACCCATCTCACCGGAGGCAACACGCGTACATGGCATCACCGATGCTGATGTGGCCAATGAACCGCATTTCAAGGATGTTGCCAGGAAGATCGCAGCTTTTGTGGAAGGCTGTGACCTGGCAGGATTCAATTCAATGAAATTTGACATCCCAATCCTCTGCGAGGAGTTCCTGAGAGTGAATGTCGACTTTAACCCGGCGCGCCACAGGTATGTTGACGTGCAGGTAATCTTCCACAAGAAGGAGCAGAGGACGCTTGGGGCAGCATACAAGTTCTATTGCCAGAGGGAACTGGAGAATGCCCACAGCGCGCAGGCTGACACTGCTGCCACTTATGAGATACTCAAGGCCCAGCTCGACAGATACCCTGACCTTGAGAATGACATCGAGAAGCTCTCCGCTTTCAGCGCCTTCAACAACAACGCCGACCTGGCCGGCCGCATCGTCTTCAACGAACAGGGAACGGAGGTATTCAACTTCGGGAAACACAAGGGCAAGCCCGTTGAACTGGTCCTGAAGGAGGAGCCTTCATATTATTCCTGGATGATGAACGGCGATTTCCCGCTGAATACTAAGCAGGTGCTTACTGCCATTAAGCTGCGATCATTCGGGAAAGCCTGAAGTCAGTATGAAAATAATCTGCGTAGGCCTAAATTACCGGAAGCATGCGGCTGAGATGAACCGCCCGGTACCGGCTGAGCCGATGATATTTCTCAAGCCCGATTCGGCCATTCTTAAAAAGAATAAACCCTTCTTCATACCCGACTTTTCCGAAGACCTCCAGTACGAGGCGGAGATCGTTTTGCGCATCTCCAAGCTGGGGAAGGGCATTGCTGCCAGCTATGCCGGGCGTTATTTTGATGCCCTGACGGTGGGGATTGACTTCACGGCACGTGACCTGCAGAATAAGTTCTCGAAGGCCGGCCACCCGTGGGAGCTCTCAAAGACCTTCGATGGCTCTGCACCGCTGGGTACCTTCATTCCTAAGCAGAAATTCACTGATATGGCAGATATCAGCTTCGCCCTTGACATCAACGGTGCCCGAAGACAAAGCGGCAACACATCAGATCTCATCTTTTCATTCAATGAGATAATATCTTATGTATCAAAATATTACACCCTGAAGACCGGAGACCTGATCTTTACAGGGACTCCTTCGGGTGTTGGCCCTGTTCACAAAGGGGACAACCTGGTTGCTTCGCTCGAAGGTGAAACCGTACTCGATTTCTTTGTCAGATAGCTTCAGAGACAAGCCCTGCACCGTGTCGCTTTACTGATCCGATCAGTCTGCGGAGATCATTTTCATCAGTCATGGCATTCATCAGTGCAGTGCGCAACCAGATCGTCCCTTCAAGCTCCGTCTGGACGAGGTAGAACTCACCGCTCTTCACTATTTTCTTTCTGATCATCCTGTTCAGATCATTCAGCTTTCCGCTGCTGCAGCTGGCAGGAGCGTACCTGAAACAGACGATATTTGATTCAGGAGTCACTGCCAGCTCCATGTCACTATCAGACCTGATAGCCTCTGCGAACTTTAAAGCCAGGTCATAGCGGCTGTCGACATATCTGCCCAGGGTCTCGTCGCCGTAATATTTTATGACTGCCCAGGCCACTATCCCAAGCGCGCTTTTAGTGCACTCAAGCGTTCTTTTAGCCCCATTGAACCATTCATTTTCGTCCTGTTTGTCAAACAGGTATCCTGCTTTCTGGGCGAATGTCTCATATGATCTCTTTCCGTCACGGAATAGCACCATGGTATTCAGTCCGGGTGTCAGCAGCATCTTGTGAAAGTCGATGACCACGGAATCAGCCGCTTCGATGCCTCTGACCAGATGCCGGTATTTGTCTGAGAACAGAACCCCGAGTCCGTGTGCCCCATCAACATGGAACCAGATATTGTTCTCACGGCAGAAAGCGCCGATCTCCTCAAGATTATCATATGTCCCTGTTGCCGTTGAGCAGGCGTTGGCAGCCACGCATATCACCCTGACGCCCTTCTCCTCCGCCTTCTGCTTCGTCTCCGTGAGGAGCTTCGTCTGCATGGCGTAACGGCTGTCATATGGAATGCGTATCACCGATCTTCCTCCAAGGCCTATCACCTTTGCATTGCGCGAGACACTGTAATGCGACTGGTCGGAGATGATGATTCCGACCGGCCTGTCGTGTCTCACACCCTCCTCCCAGATGTTGTAATCACTCATCGCCTGGCGTGCTGCAAGGAGAGCTGTCAGATTTCCGGCGCTTCCTCCATGGGTGAAGATTCCGTCAGCCTCATTGCTGAAGCCGACGAGACGTGCCATGTACCTGATCACGTTACGCTCTGCAGCCATGGATGCCGGTCCCATCTCGTAGACGGCGACCCCGTTGTTCAGCAGTGTTGTGCACATCTGCGCAATGATACCCGCCGTAAGGGGGGGAGTATTCTGATGCCCCACAAAACGGGGGTGGTGCATATGGTTCATGCCGGCAATGACCTTTCGGACAAAACCGCTAAGCGGCAGATCATTATTGGCCGGGTTGTCGAAAGAAAACTCATCAACAAGATCGTCTGGCTCAACATTTCTGAGAACCGGCATCTCGCTGCGCGAGACAGCCTCCCTGAGGTAGTCGGCAAGAATATCTATCAGCTCATGACCCTGGCTGCGGAACTCCTCGCTGTCATATGTGTGGTTAAGCCCTTTGGCTGTCATGAAATATCACTTGTTGTCATGTAAAACATCCCCTGCCTGCATGAGCCTGCCAACAGGATATAACCTTGTCCTTTTCTCGAGTTCGGAAGCCGGGGTGTTCTGGTACAGCCACTGAAGCTGCACTACGGGGTCGGCGGCCATTCTCTCATCCTCGCTACGCGCCTTGTCAAAGGCAGCCTTCAGAACGGGGTCATGGTCAAGCAACTCTTTCAGGTGACTCTCGAACCCCCATACCGAATACCAGTCCTGTCCTTCAAGGAAAGAATCGAAGAAGTTCCATGCAAAGAAGCCGGATTCGCTCTGCGGCTCGAGCATGGTGACGATATACTTGTTTGCCCGCTGGTTCAACGGTATGATGTAGTCTCCCTTCATGTAGTCAACCTTCTGTGTCACAGTACGCAGCCGTACCTTGCTGTTGTAGTAATGACCCTGTGCAGCTCTTTTGGCCGGCTCATAGCTCTCTACATAATAGGACTCCACGGTCAGGGTGGTGTCATTCTTCAGTTGTTGCATTTTTACTCCGTTGGCCTGAAGCCGTTCAATGACCTCTTCCCACGCAAATGGAAGGATATATGCTTCCGGGGCAGTCACTGTGACCGAAGGGTTGAAGTAGTTGTAATATCTGATGATATCTGTGTAAGGCTTTTCATGGTTATAAAAACCTGTCTTCCTTCCGGTGATTGGTGTTACGGCCTCCTCATACCTGTAGCCGTGGTACTCGATCAGATCCCACCTGGTTGTGTCCTGTTCCCAGTCAATCACGTACTCACGTGCATCCAGTGTCCTGCGGTTGGCTTCAGCCCTCAGCCTGAGAATCTCCTCATGGTTCAATGAGGTGAAACGAACAAGCTCGGCAATGAACTGCCTCGTTCCCTCAACACGTTCAGGGTAGGGCTTGTAAACAAGTGTCTCGGTCATGAATCCGAAGGAGTTGAAGAGTGCGGAGTATCCGGTTGAATAGTACGCATGCTCCTCGAATCCAATTATTGCCTTGATCTCTCCTCTGTCGGTATACTGGACATACGGCACCATCTCATTCTTTTGTTCCGTTTTCATGCGGTTGTACAGTTCGGGAAGCATCTTTTTACGGAAGAACTCCTGCATCTCAGGGTGCATCTTCTCGGGCTGGGTGGCTATGAGTGTGACCGTGAACTGATGGTCTGAACCATTGGTAGTATGGGTATCAAGGAAGACATCCGGATCGAGGTAATTATAGATTGCGGCGAAGGCGCGGGCATCACGCGAATCCTGCTTGACGAAGTCGCGGTTCAGATCGAGGAACCGGGTGTTGCGCCTGGCTCCCTTCTCATCGGGGCCGTTCTGGTTAATGCGCCAGTAACGGCTGCGTGTCAGCGCTCCTCCTACATTATAGACCGGGATGATAGCCACCGTGCAGTTGCGGAGGTAGTTCCTCATTCCGTCCCTGTTGGCCAGGATGTCTGCGGCGAACTGTGCGCTGGCATCGATGCCCTCCGGCTCACCCGGATGGATGCCATTGTTGATGAGTACCAGGGCCTTGTCTTTGCTGTGTATTATTTCCCCGTCACCTGAAATGATAAACAGGTGCAGTGGCCTTCCGGCATCGGTCATGCCCATTTCAATCAGGAAGGCCTCAGGATAGGCTTCATCAAGTGCTTTGTAAAAGCTGATGGCCTCCTCCCAGGTGAGGCTGTGGTTCTCATCATACCTGAGCGAGGGAGTGATGCTGCTGTCCTGGGCATTGAGTCCCATGGCCAGAATGACCGCAAGAAGGGTGATGCAGAGTTTGTGGTTCATTTTGATAATTCCGTAAAGCGGTTGGTTAAGTTTGTGGCATTTCGGAGATGAAAAGAGGACATGAAAAAAGCAAAAGTAAGAACTTTTGCTTTTTGTCACCTGCCGGGGTATGAATTAGCGTTGCAGCATACTTTCTGCAAGGTCCAGTACTGTTGTGTCTTCTATGGTGACTATTCCCCCTTCGGGTCCTTTTTCTATGTGGATCCCGGCACTCAGCCCACGATCAAAGTTCCATCCTCCGAAATAATTCCTGACGGTCTCCTCAGACATCTCAAGCTTATCTGCTATCTTCCGTATGCTCCCGTCAGGAAGCTGGTCCTTGATCTTCCTCAGATCTGCAAAAGTGATTGTTCGTGCCATGATTTTGAATGGATAGATTTCTCCAAATATACTAAAAAATTATTGATTTGGTAATTTAAGATTCCTCTTTAAGGTTATTTTAACATTTTAGATTTCAATTGATTGAACATCTCTGACGATGTAGATGTCGTAATCGCCCAGGTACTCAAATCCGGCCTTTTTATAGAGTTTTACCGCCACCGTGTTGGTTCTGTGCACTTCGATCTTGACCTGGTATCCTTTTTCCTTAACGAACTTAAGCGATTCCTTCAGGAGCATTCCTGAGAGGCCCCTGCCCTGGTATGCCGGAGTTATCCCGAAATGATGCAGATGGATGCGTCTGCCGTCGAATGTCATCCATGATGTACCGATTATCTTTTCCCCGGCGTCTCCGTCGCACATGACAAGCATTGTTCCTCCAAGGGCGATGCTCCGTTCAACAGCAGCCTCATCGTCGCCTCTCTCGGGTCTGCTCAGACCGGTGACAGTCCAGAGCTCCATTATACCCGGGAAATCGCCTTTGGAATATGGCCTGACATTAATCCCCTTCATGGATTCTCAACTCTTGTCGGCAGGCACCACGTAAAGTTGTCCCTGCTCTTCTCTTCTGACTGTTATTCCCGTTCCTTTTGTGATGAAGCCGGTCTCAGCCACGGCAGGATATACATCGCCTCCGATCATCACCTTTCCTGATGGCTTAAGTACGGTGTGGGCTGTGCCTGTGCTGCCAACAAGTGATGACAATTTTTCAGTGTCAAAGCTTACAAATCCGTCAGCCGTGTTTACTGATGTCTCGAGCGCCAGGCTTCCGAAGAGCCTGTTCGGTGAAAACAGTTTTCTTGAGAGCCAGAGCGAAAGGATAAATGAAATTATCGCGGCCAGCGCAACTATGGCAAACGCTGCCACCACCTCCCTGACACCGTCACCTGAGGGGCCGAACCTGAACACTATCTTATCAATCATGACAAATGCCAGTCCGGTTACAATGCCTATAACACCCAGTACGCCTGTGACACCGAAGCCGGGTAAGGCAAAGATCTCTACCGCCACAAGGATTATCCCCACTATGAAGATCATGAGATGCCAGTTGGCGGCCACACCTTCAAGATAAAGCGGTGCAAAGTAGAGGAGCGCCGCCACTACAGCAGCTGCCAATGGGAATCCCACGCCGGGCGACTGCAGCTCGAAGTATATGCCGCCGATGATCAGCATGATGCGCAGGCCTGAGACAACAGGATTGACGAGGAACATGATTATCCTGTCAGCCACCGAGAGTCTGAGCTCTTTTATGGTATAATTTTCAATGCCGGCCCGGGCTATGACATCCTCCACCGTGGTTGCCTCTCCCTCACAGAAGCCGTACTTGATTGCTTCAAGGGTAGTGAGCGTCAATACCTGGCCGGTGTCGACGATCCCTTTCAACACTATTGACGGGTCTACCATAGCCTGTGCTATCTCCGGGTCACGGTGCCACACCCATGTAGTGTCGCCATCCTTCACCACGGGTTTTTTGCCATGCGCCTCCGCCGTGGCTCGCATCATGCCGCGCATGAACGACTGGTACTTGTCAGGCAGCTTGGCTCCGGACTGGTCTACTACGGTGGCGGCGCCAATGCTGGCTCCGGGCCTCATGTAGATGCTGTCAGCCGAGATAGCTATCAGTGCCCCTGCAGAGATGGCCTGGTTGTCAATGAAAACCAGTACGGGGATGTGATAGTTCAGGATCAGCGTGCGCATGGAGTCAGCTATATCGACCTGCCCGCCGTAGGTGTTCATGTGAATCAGCATGAAATCAGCTTTCAGCGAGTCGGCCTCATCGAAACTCTTCTTCACGCTTCGCCACAGCGGGGCCGCTATCATCTTGTCAATTTTTACCTTGTACACCAGTGTGGTGGTGTCAGGCCCCGACTGTGCCCTTGTTGTGCCGGCAGCCACGGTGGCGATGAACAAAAGAGAGATGATTTTGAGGGTGAGCTTATTCATTGATTTAGTTTTAGTTCTTTAATATAGTCGATGAACTTCGTCAAAGCCTCCCTTTTACGGTCATCAAGACGAAAGTCGATATTGTGGTTCAGGTAATGGATGATCTCCTCCGGTGTGGCTGCCGTGCCTTCCTTAATCAGGTCAACGGCTTCGTTCCTGCGGTCGAGGCCCTCACTCAGAGCCTTGTTGAACAGTGACGTGAACTCCTCCGGGAGCTTCTTCGTTGAAACCCAGCATGCAAAGACAAAGGGGAGGCCGGTAAGTCTCTTCCACTCGAGACCCAGATCGAGCCTCAGGGAAAACAGGTGAGCATACTCAAAACATCGGTCTCCGATCATGACAGCAGCCTCGCCATGCTTCATGGCTATGATGTCAAACTCCTCCGAAGCAGGCTGCCACTCAAATTCGCGTTTCCACGACATGGCGGCCAGGATACGGCAGAGGGTCACCGAGCTCCTCGACCGGTAGTCTAGGTAAATCCTTGTAATCTGATCAAACGGAGAGTTGCTCACAAGAAGCACCGTGCGTACCTCACCGTTGGTGCTAAGGCAGTAGTCGCTGACAATATGGTACTCCTTCATCGAAGCGATGGTCGCAACAGGTATCAGCCCTATATCGGTGTCACCGGATAAGAGCCTGTCAGCACATTCGGAGGGATGACACACCTCAAGGTCTATCATCATCGCCACTTCGCTGTCACGAAGGCCTATCATAAACGGATAACTGTTAATGTATTTAACTGCCGATACCCTTATCTTTTCCATCTCATTTGTTCCGCATGCAGATAAATGCAAAGGTTCAATTTTTTTACACCAGTACAAAATAGTATTTTTGTTTTTTGATTCATTGATAAAATCACGGTGAGGAAATAAAATCATGGACCGTTTAAAGGCACTTTCACCGGTCGACGGCCGCTACGGTGAGCGGGTGACGGAGTTGATCCCATACTTTTCGGAATATGGACTGATGCGCTACCGTGTCCACGTTGAGACAGAGTACTTCATTGCCCTCTCGCAGGCCCGGCTGCCGCAGTTTGCAGGCTTTCCGGACGGGAAAGAGCAGGAGCTGAGATCGGTGTATCGTGATTTTTCAATTGCCGATGCTGAATTTATCAAGCAAAAGGAGGCCGTGACCAACCATGATGTCAAGGCCGTGGAGTATTTTGTCAAGGAAAAGGTGGGGGCGCTTGGTCTTGGTCGTTGGAGTGAGTTTGTACACTTCGGCCTCACCTCGCAGGACATAAACAACACTGCCATGCCGATGGCTGTCAGAGACTCGGTGAGGGAAGTGATGATACCCATGCTGGTCACCCTGCGCGAAATCATTGAAGCCATGTCTGAAGAGTGGGCCGATGTGCCTATGCTTGCCCGCACGCACGGTCAGCCTGCAACGCCCACCAGGCTGGGGAAGGAGCTGGCAGTCTTCAGCGAGAGGCTCGACGCTGAGCTGATGACGCTGATGATGACAAAATACAGCGGCAAGTTCGGTGGCGCCACTGGCAACCTCAATGCACACAGGGTGGCATATCCGGAAGTCAACTGGGTTGAATTTTCAAACCGTCTGCTCAATGAACAACTGGGTATTGAGAGGCAGCAGACAACGACGCAGATCGAACACTATGACGGACTGGCGGCGCTGTTTGACAATTTAAGCCGGATCAACACCATTATCATCGACCTCTGCAGGGACCTCTGGAGCTATATTTCACTTGACTATTTCAAACAGATAATTGTGCAGGGCGAGATCGGCTCCTCGGCCATGCCACACAAGGTCAATCCCATCGACTTTGAAAACGGGGAGGGGAACCTTGGCGTGGCTAATGCACTGTTCGGGCACCTCTCATCGAAACTGCCCGTCTCGAGGCTGCAGCGTGACCTGACAGATTCAACCGTGACAAGAAACACCGGGGTGGCTATGGCGCATTCGCTCATCGCCTGGAAATCAGTTAAGAAGGGCCTGTCAAAGATTATTGTAAACAAGGAAAAGATTATCAGTGACCTGGAGGATAACTGGGTGGTGATTGCCGAGGCGTTGCAGACCATACTCCGCAGGGAGGGTTTCCCGAAGCCCTATGAGGCCCTGATGGCACTGACCCGGACCAATGAGAAGGTCACAGGTGAGGCCATTCATAAATTCATTGACACTCTTGACATAAGCGAGGCGGTGAAAGAGGAGATGAAGGCCGTCACGCCGTTCAACTACACAGGTTTCTGACCGTAAAGAATGAAGAGCATTAAGATTCTCCTGCAGTACATCAGGCCATATAAATGGCTTGCGGTGCAGAATATGGGTTACAATATCCTGAGTGCCTTCTTCGCTCTCTTTACCTTTACCCTCATCGTGCCTTTCCTTCAGATACTATTCAACAGGATAGGGGAGGCTCCGCATCCGGGGTCGTTTTCTTTTACAATGAAATATTTCAGTGACCTGGCTGACTGGTTCTTCTCTTCACAGATAGCCCGGTATGGAGAGATGCGGACCCTTCTCGTCGTGGTCATCCTCTTTGCCTTCGCCAGTTTCCTGAAGAACCTCCTGGTCTTCCTGGCCAACAACTGTATGGCCAGCCTCAGGGCCGGCACGGTCAGGGATGTCAGGAAGAGGGTGTACAGTAAGATACTCAGACTGCCCCTCTCATACTTTTCCGAGGCCCGCAAGGGCGACCTTATGACCAGGGTGTCAAATGACGTTCAGGAGATAGAGATATCGGTGATGTCATCATTGTCGATGATGTTCCGCGACCCCTTCACGATTATCATTTTTGTCACATACCTGGCTGTTACCAGTCCTCAGCTCACTCTCTTCGCCCTGTTCATGCTGCCAGTGAGCGGCTGGGTTATTGCCCGCATCAGCCGGTCTCTCAAGGGTGCTTCCTTTAAAGGCCAGCAGGCACTGGGAAGGCTTCTTTCAGTGCTTGAGGAGACCCTGACAGGCCTGCGCATCATCAAGGGATTCAATGCAGAGGGGAAGATGACAGGGCAGTTCGCCAGGGCGAACGAGAAGTACACCAACACCTTCCGGCGTGTGGTGAGGAGAGCATACCTGGCCCATCCCGTCAGCGAGTTCCTGTCAACCCTGGTGCTGCTGACAGTGATCTATTACGGGGGCATGCTGGCGCTGAAGGGCACCGGCAACATGTCACCTGACAAGCTGATAGCATTCGTGGTGGTATTCTCACAGATAATACAGCCGGCTAAGTCTATCTCCACCGCATGGTTCAGCATACAAAAGGGGATGGCCTCCATTGACCGCATCAACCAGGTCCTGGGTGCCGAGGAGACAATAAGGGAGAAGCCTGACGCTGTCAGGATAAAGGAATTCAGGGAGAGCATCGAGTTCAGAAATGTCTGGTTTGCCTATAACCATGAGCCTGTTCTGAAAGATGTCTCGCTTACGATCAGGAAGGGACAGACGGTGGCTGTCGTCGGCCGCTCGGGAGGAGGCAAATCGACTTTAGTGGATCTGATACCCCGATTTATGGACCCTGACAGTGGGGCTGTCCTCATTGACGGCATTGACCTGCGCGACGTAAACATCAAGGATCTGCGGCACCTGATGGGAATAGTCAGCCAGCAGGCTATTCTGTTCAATGATACCTTTCATAATAATATCTCCTTCGCCATTGAAGAGGAGACAGATGCGGAGAGTGTGCATAGAGCGGCATCGATTGCCAATGCTCACGAATTTGTCATGGAGACGCCCGGTGGATATCAGAACATCGTGGGCGAGGGCGGCAACAAGCTGAGTGGAGGACAGAGACAGAGGATCAGCATAGCCAGGGCCATAATGGCCAACCCGCCGATACTCATTCTTGATGAGGCTACATCATCACTCGATACCGAGTCGGAACGGCTTGTGCAGGATGCCATGCTGAAGCTTATGGAGAACCGTACCTCGATAGTCATTGCGCACCGTCTTTCGACCATACAGCACGCAGATATAATAGTGGTTATTGAAGACGGACGCATTGAGGAGTACGGCACTCATGAAGAGTTGATCAGTAATCCTGACGGCATTTACAGGAAACTGTATGCGATGCAATCCTTCTAGGCAATAGAGGGGCGAGCGTTAAGAAATGACCCGGTGGGTCATTTTAGTGAAGAAGCCAGATTGCAGTGGGGGCGGCAACAGGCAGTAGTGTTTTTTGGCCGGAGGCAATAAAGTATTGTAGTTAAATTCAAATAAAAACAATATCCTCCTTGATTTGTTAAATCGTTAACTTGTACATGAATAAACTAAACAAAAGATGGAAACGAAAAGCACCACTGACATCCTGAAGGAGGCGATATTGCTCGAGCAGAGAGGCAGAGCCTTTTATTCAAATATTGCCGCCCAGACGAATAGCGAAGCTGTTAGAAGGATATTTACCATGATCTCAGAAGAGGAGGAACAGCACATTCGGTTTCTGTCAGAACAGTACAGGCACTACCAGAAGCACAATTTCTTCATGGACATTACCCTGGAGGCCGGAAACGCTCCTGACGAGGTGGCAAGAAAGGTACTCTCGGAGGAGATGAAGAGTCAGATCAGCGCTGCAAGCTTTGAAGCTGCAGCCATAAGCGCCTCAATGGATTTCGAGGCGAAGGCTGTCGAGCTCTATTCATCGCGTGCGGAGTCGGCTGCGGACCCCAATGAAAAGGAGCTCTACCGTATGCTTGCTGAATGGGAGAGGGGACACCACAAGTGGCTGATGAGGATCGACAAGGAACTGAGGGAGCAGGTGTGGTATGACAATAACTTCTGGCCCTTCTAGAGTCTAAAACCTTGGCTCCTTCTTCCGGGCTTGCAGTGAGGTATGGAGTTGTTAAACCATACGCCGGAATTTGGCCGGGACCTTCGATTCGAAGCGTATCTCCTTCCCGGTCACCGGGTGGATGAATGCCAGCACACTCGCATGGAGTCCGAGTCTGCCAATAGGACTGGTGGAAGCTCCGTATTTTTTGTCACCGACGATGCTATGGCCCAGTTCCTGCATGTGCAGTCTTATCTGGTTCTTCTTGCCCGTCTCCAGCATTATCTCCAGCATCGTATAATCCTTGTTGCTCTTCATTTTCCTGAAGCGGGTGATGGCCAGGTCCCCCTTTTCAGGGTTACGCGTTGTATGCATCATCAGCGCCTTACTCTCATAGATGTATGATTTGATCACCCCTTCCGGGTCAGCTACCTCACCTTCCACCAGGGCTACGTAGGTCCTGGCGGTGACGTTGTGCTTCCAGTCGCGCTGCAGGAGGCTCTGCACCTTCTCGCTCCGGGCGAACATCATCAGTCCCGATGTGTCGCGGTCGAGACGGTGAACGATGAAGATCCGGTTTGAGGGTTTCTGCTGTTTGACATAACTGCTGAGGATGTTGTATGCGGTCAGGTACTTCTCGTTGTCGGAGGCCATGGAGAGCAGACCGGCATTTTTGTCTATGACTATGACGTGTTCATCCTCGAAGACGATGCGCATGTTGCGGGCCACGATACCGTCAGCCTGCCTCTCGCCTCTTACTACCACCTGTTCGCCTGCCTTAAGCTCATGATTGAACTGTGTCACGGGTTCACCGTTTACCAGAACCTGCCTGTTGCGCAGGAGCGACTTGACGTTGTCACGGCTCTTGTTTTTTAGTGATCCGAGGAGGAACGGCATGAGGGTTGTGGCTTCGCCGGCAGTCAGGGTTATGTCTTTGTTCATCTTGGAGAAGGTTGGTGCAAAGATAGCACAAATTGTACAGGGCGCAGATCGAAGGCCGGCCGGCTTTCAACGGTACAACGCCTTTTCAGGCCAGAACTCATTTTCGGGGCTGTCAAACTGCAACAGCTCTACCGGGGCACCGTTCTCGACAATGAACGCCACGGTTATCCCATTTGACGGACTGTTTGGTGCAATCAGAATTTCTTTTCCTTCCAGGGCTTCCGTTAAATCGTCGACAACAAAGGCAATATGCGGTACCGATTTGACAAGATCAGGCAGCCGGCAGTCATCATCGAAATTCATCCATTCGATCCCGTAGGGACTTTCTTCAAATCCGGATGCATGAAGTTTTAAATGGGGAATGTAATCCTTATCAGGAAGTTCCCTGTTTGTAGGGATTCCCAGGTGATGGTATTTAAGTTTGACCATTTTGAAGTTTTCGATATGCTGATTTACTCATTGGCGAACGAGAAGTGCATCTGTACAATGACCCAGCTGTCATTTCGTTTTTCAAGCACCCCTGTCCAGCGCGTATTCTCCCAGTTTGCCGGCTGGCCTTTCCAGGTGTTTATGTCATCAAGCATACAGTACCACCAGGCGACCGTACCGGACTCAGAGATATTAATGGTCATATCCCTTGTCTCAAACCGCACTGCCTTAAACTCAGGATGCATCCAGAAATCTTCCGCCTTTTTAAATTCGGAGATCCCTTTAACAACCCTGTTGGTTGGCTGGACTTCCAGGTAACATGAGTCATCGGCAATTATGCTGTACAGTAGCCGAAGGTCTTTCTCCTTTGCCCAGCCAATACTGTTTCGGATCACTTTCTCAATGATTGCTTTTTCCTCTTCAGCATTTAAATTGCCGGTGTTCCGTTCTGCGCATGACAGGATCATCAGTGCTGCAAGGCTGACGATTACCACTTTCAGAAATGATGCTTTCATATGTAATTATAAAAATACTGATTATATGACCTTCGAGGTGCTGGTGTTCCCTAAAACTTAAGTCAAACTGTAAGTATGATATGAATTATGCGAACCGACATCCGGGATGCCACATCGTGTGAAAGATATTATCTGTGATTTCAGACCGGATAAAGATTGAATGACATTCCGCATTTGAGAGGTATCACTCGCCGCCAGCCGACGGCGAGTGATACCTTTTACTGTTATATAGCAGAGCCAAACAATCTATCAGGTATCAATTTATATACTAACTTTAAGAAGACACTGTTTTCCGGATAGAAACCTAAATACAAACCTATGAAAGTTCATTTCAATCTGCGGATGCTGACCTTGCTGTCAGTAATGGTACTGATCCTTATCTCATGTTCTCAGGGAGAAGGAAGCAGGAGCGAACAGACAAAATGGAAGAAGTATGCGGATAATGTTACTATTATCCGCGACAAATGGGGAGTAGCTCATGTATACGGGAAGTCCGATGCCGATGCGGTATTCGGCATGATCTATGCCCAGTGCGAAGATGACTTCAACAGGGTCGAGGTAAACTATATCAACTCAATGGGTCGGATGGCTGAGGTCGAGGGCGAAGGTCAGATATACAACGACCTGAGGATGAAACTATTCATTGATCCGGAAATTGTCAGGAAAGAATATGACGAAAGCCCCGCATGGCTTAAAAAACTTATGAACGCATTCGCCGGGGGCGTGAACTATTATCTCTACACTCATCCCGGGGTAAAACCAAAACTCATCACCCGTTTCGAACCATGGATGGCCCTTACTTTTACAGAGGGCAGTATTGGTGGCGATATTGAAAGTATATCTCCTGCCCAGCTCCGGGCATTCTATGGCCCGACAACAATAACACTCAATAGTAGCCCTGATTATCATCCGCAAACAGTTGAAACGGAACCGGCTGGATCGAACGGGATAGCTCTGGGCCCGTCAGTTACTGATTCGGGCAAGTCAATCCTTCTTATTAATCCGCATACATCGTTTTATTTCCGGCCTGAAATCAAAATGGTCTCGGAAGAGGGTCTGAATGCCTATGGAGCCGTTACGTGGGGACAGTTTTTTGTCTACCAGGGATTCAACGAGAGATGTGGCTGGATGCATACCTCCAGCCAGGCTGATGTCATTGATCACTATAGCGTTACGGTAGAGAAAAAGGATGGAAAATATTTCTACAGGCACGGCGATGTTCTAAGGCCGGTAATAGAGAAAATAATTGCCATACCCTATAAGGATGGAGACAAAACTTCTGTCAGGGAAATAAAAGCCTATTATACCCATCATGGTCCGGTTATTCGGGAACAGGATGGTAAATGGGTTGCTGTTAAACTGATGGTGGAACATATCGATGCCCTGACACAGTCATTTATGCGCACAAAGGCGACAAACTTTGAGGAGTTCAACAGAACAATGGAACTGAAGACGAATTCTTCAAATAACACCGTCTATGCCGATGCTGACGGCAATATTGTTTATTATCACGGAAACTTTATGCCACGGAGGAATCCCTCTTTTAACTGGAGAGGAACCGTCGATGGAAATAATCCCGAAACAGACTGGATGGGACTCCACGGGATCGATGAAATGATCGTAATTAAAAATCCGGGGAACGGATGGATTCAAAACTGTAATTCAACTCCATTTACGGCTGCCGCCGAATTCAGTCCGAAAAAAGATGACTACCCTGAATATATGTCCTACGATTCTGAAAATGCAAGGGGAAGACATGCTGTAATGGTTCTGAGCGACCGTAACGACTTTACCATAGATAAGGTAATTGAGGCAGCATACGACTCATATCTTCCGGGATTTGAGGAGATGATTCCTGCTGTAATAGCAGCCTATGATGCTGTGTCAAAAACTGACAGGATTGTCAGGGAAAAACTAAAAGCTCCTGTTGAGGCTCTCCGTAACTGGGATCTGAGGTTTTCTGTCTCTTCCGTACCGATGTCACTGGCATACTATTACTATCAGGCACAGGCGAGACGACCAGCAGCAGCTGGCGGCGCGGAAACAGCACCGGTATCGGGGGAGAAACAGCTCTGCGATGCCCTTTCCAGAGCTGTCGACAACCTGACAGGTGACTTTGGAACATGGGAAACACCATGGGGCGAGATAAACAGATTTCAGCGACTTACAGGTGATATAGCAGGCAAATTCAGCGATGAGGAACCAAGTATACCGGTTGGTTTCGCATCAGCAAATTTCGGATCGCTTGCAGCATTTGGTGCTACTGCTTTTCCCGGAACAAAGAGGATCTACGGGACTCGTGGAAACAGCTTTGTGGCAGTTGTTGAATTTGGTGATAAGGTTAAAGCAAAGAGTTCCCTTGCCGGTGGGGTAAGCGGGGATCCCTTATCGCCCTACTTCATGAACCAGGCTCAAATGTATGCCGACGGAGAGTTTAAAGACGTTTTGTTCTACCGTGAGGATCTTGAAAAAAACAGCATCAGGATATATAATCCCGGCAAATAGACAATAAAGAAGATAATCATATCTGTATCCCCACAGACGGAACCTGCGGATAAACAGGTTCTCAAACCTTCATTTCATGAAAGTTTGGGAAAGATCAACTGACTGAAATTCCATTGAGTTAGATTATAAGTGAGTTCGGTTACATTCGTCAAAATCACTATGGCCCGTCTTCTTTATTATGACTTCAGCCGAGACGCCAGGATTAAAGGCGTTGACTACATTATTCTTAGAAATTTAATATAAACTCTGTCTCGATTCCAGGCTTCGATATGACAGATATTGTGCCTTTGTGGAGCTTCATTATCTGGCGTGATAAACTTAACCCAATTCCTGATCCCTGGTCTTTTGTTGTAAAAAATGGAATAAATATATTCTTCATAAGTTCACCTTCAATTCCGGTTCCGTTATCTATTACGCTTATTGAAATACGTTTGTCTTCGCCAAGGATACCCTTGATATTTATGTTTTTACCTTTGGAATCATCATTATTTTCCACAGCATCTGAAGAGTTATTTATTAGATTCAGAAGTACATGCTCAATCAGACTGCGATCACAAAACTGAATCAGATCAGGAGGTGATGTGCTGTATTTCAGTGTAATATTCTTCCTGGCAAGATCCTCTTTCTTAAGAATTGCCACTCTATCAAAAATGTCAGACAATCTTACCTGCTCAAATTTGGGTTCAGGTAGTCTTGTAAGGCTCCTGAATTTAGTAACAAAGTTGATCAGATTTTTACCCCTCTCTTCAATATAACCGAGGCCTGTCAGAGCCTCCTCAATATCTTTATTTGAAAGATCCTTTGCAGCAATAATTCTATCCCCCTTTTTAAAGAAGCCTGAAATTGTTGTTGTAAGTGAAGTGACAGGTGTTACGGAGTTAATTATTTCATGAGTAAGTACTCTGATAAGTTTCTGCCATGAGTCCATCTCTTTCTCATCAAGCTCATTCTTAATATCCTGAAATGAAGCGAGCCGAATCTCCTTTAATCCTATTTTGAAAACAGAAATCCTTATTGCCACCTGTTGTATCCTGTTTCCCGATAATAAAGTAATTACCTTTTGTTCACTGCTCCTTAATGTTTTAAGGGTTTCAGACAATCCGTCCTGTACTTTATCCAGAATATTAATTGAATTAATTTCCGGAAGGCCCAGAATATCTCTGGCTGATTGGTTGATTACATCAACAGATCCTTCTTTATCAAAAGAAATCAATCCTATTCCTACATGTTGAACAATATATTGCATATACTGTAACTGTTTTTCCTTTTCTATACGGACTTCCCGGACAATATTGCCCACTTCATTTAAGAAATCTCCAAGTTCATTAAATGGGTAAACTCTGGATTGAGAAAAGTACATTGTAGGATTATTTTCCCTTATATACTCCAACATTCTCTTAATATCGTTCCTTCTGTTAAGGATATATCGGATTAACTCCCACGTTTGTAAAACAGAAATCACCAGAAGAGTTAAAAGTGAATACAGATAATTTGTTTTGAACGCTGTAAAAGAGAGCAATAATGACGAGATTAAGATTAGTATGACCCTGATAATGATCCCGAAGTAGTACCTGTCAGAGTTCATACTTATCTATTTTAGAATACAGAGTTTTTCGGGTGATACCAAGCTCTTTCGCAGCCTGATTAATGTTACCCTTATGTTTAAAAAGAGCCTCTTTTATTGTTTGTTTTTCAATATTATTCAGGTTAAGAGAATCATGCAGAATAGCACTCGCAGACGATATCCTTGTTGTAAATCGCAGATCATCAGGTTTTATGATTTTGTCATCGGTCATGATCACAGCGTTTTCGATAATATGCTGAAGCTCTCTTACATTCCCTGGCCATTCATACCTGTTAAGTTTATCAACCGCTATGTTACTTATCTTAAGATTACTTTTTTCATATTTTTTTCTGTAAATATTCAGGAAATGTTCCGCAAGCAGGAGTATGTCTTCTCCCCGGTTTCGTAATGGTGGTATTTCGACCTGTACAGTGTTGATCCTGAACATCAGATCTTCTCTGAAGAGGTTATCTCTAATAAGATCTGACAGGTTTTTATTGGTAGCAGTTATTAATCTTACATCGATCGGTACCGGTTTATTAGATCCGACAGGAATGATATAGCGGTTTTGTAATACCGTTAATAGTTTTGCCTGCAATGAAATCGGAAGATTTCCAATTTCATCAAGGAATAGGGTCCCACCGGATGCTGCCTCAAACCGGCCCATTCTGTCTTCTTTTGCATCGGTAAAGGCACCTTTCTGATGTCCGAATAACTCACTTTCAAAAAGTGACTCTGATAAAGAACCAAGATCCACGCTTATAAATAGCTCATCCGATCGCTTCGATTGCCGGTGTATTTCTCGTGCTATTAATTCTTTCCCCGTCCCGTTCTCTCCGAGTATAAGCACATTCGCATCGGTCGGAGCTACCTTCTTTACCGCAGCAAGGGTAATCATCAAAGCCGGTGATTCCCCAATAATTGTTATATATTTCTTATCCAGTTCCTCTGAAAGATGCTTCTGTTTATTAACGAGTTTTGAAATCTGAAGTTTTGACTGGTGAAGCTGATAGGCAGATTTTACTGTGGAAACAAGTTTTATAGGATCAAAGGGTTTTTGTATAAAATCAATAGCTCCTACTTTCATAGCTTTAACAGCAAGTTCTACATCACCATACGCAGTAATAAGTATTACAGCAGCATTTGGGTCATATTTCAGAATCTCTTTTAACCAGAAAAGTCCTTCATTACCGGTATTTATTCCTGCTGAGAAGTTCATGTCGAGAAGAATAGTGCCGAATGACCCTGACTGCAGGAGCGAAGTAAATTTGGCCGGATTTTTTATAGCTATAACTTCTTCAAACTCTTGCTTAAGGATGAACTGAAGGGATTGTATTATTCCTTCATTATCATCAGCAATTAATATTTTGCCTTTTATCTTACTCATATATTTTCGCGATAACAGAATATAGAATATCTTTTGCTTCTAATTAATGCTATATTAATTTGGTTAAGATAAGAAAGTGGCAGAAATTTTGGATACAAATAATACACTAGTGGATAGAAACGAAACACATTTCAAAGTATTGCAATACGGCATTAAGTGATAACATACAGTATTACAGGCATTTATACAAGTTGGCATGAGGCTTGGGATTATGATAAAAATGCTTAATAAAAAACAAACACACACAATTATGTTATCATTTTTTAAACTTTTTATCCGGAGCGTTTTTCGCAGTAAAACATTTACATTTCTTAATGTTCTTGGCCTTGCTGTTGGAATGGCAAGCTTTATCATAATAATGTTATGGGTTTCTGACGAATTATCCTATGACAGTTATAATGAGAAAGCTGACAGAATTTATCGTATTAATATGTATACAAGGTTAAACGGTACAGAGGGTACAAATGCCAATTGTCCTGCTCCCCTTGCAGCAGCACTGTTAAATGATTATCCTGAGGTTGAAAATGTGTTAAGGTTTCGTGAGAGGGGAGGGTCCATAATCAGATATGGAGCTAACAGCTTCTCCGAATCAAGAATTATATATGCTGATTCATCATTCTTCGACATTTTCTCGATCCCTCTGTTAAAGGGTAATCCTGAAACAGCACTTAAAGTTCCATATACAGTTGCCATCAGCGAGTCAATGGCAAAAAAGTATTTTAAAGATGAAGATCCGATTAATAAAATTTTAAAATTCAATAACCGGACAGATTACAGAGTTACTGCTGTATACAAGGATATTCCGGATGCCTCACATTTTCATTTTGATTTCATTATTTCACTTTATAGTTCAAATGAATACAAGGAACAAATTTGGGTGAACAGTAACTTTCAGACATATGTGCTGTTCAGGAAAAATGCAGATCCTGCTTCATTTGAGAAAAAGCTGCCACAGGTAATTGAAAATTATATAGCTCCACAGGCTTCAGAAATACTGGGAGTATCATGGGATGAACTATTGGAAAATGGGTTGTTAATTTCATTCAGTATTCAGAATGTGCGAGATATTCATTTAACCTCTGGTGTTTCAGGGGAATTTGAAGTTTCGGGTGACATCAAATATGTTTACATATTTACTTTGACGGCAATATTCATAATAATACTTGCATGTATTAATTTCACAAACCTCTCCACAGCCAGATCAACTACCAGATTGAAAGAAGTTGGGATTAGAAAAGCTTTCGGAGTTCAGCGTGGAACACTGGCATTTCAATTTTTACTTGAGTCATTCTTCATAGTATTCGCAGCCCACATTTTTGCAGTGATAATCACGGAAGTATCTCTTCCATTTTTCAATGATCTTTCAGGAAAGAACCTTTCAATAGATTATTTTAGTTTCAGGTTTATAGGGTTAATTCTTGGACTTATAATAATCATAAGTTTTGTTGCAGGGAGTTATCCTGCATTATATTTATCATCCTTCAAGCCTATTTCTGTATTAAAGGGAGAGATGGTATCAGGAAAGAAAAGAACAATCTTCAGGAGCATTCTTGTTATAGGCCAGTTTACGATATCCTTGCTGCTACTCACATCTACACTTATTCTTTACAGGCAAATGAATTATATTCAAAAGAAAAATCTTGGCTATGATAAAGAACAGCTGCTTGTTATTGATAATACTTATCTGCTGGGGAAAAATATCAATAGTTTTAAAGAACAGATTCTTACAAATCCACATGTAATTAGTTTAACCAAAAGTGGTTTTCTTCCATCACCTTCAAACCGAAATAACGGATCAGTATTCATAGATGGTATACTTTCCAACGATCCCATATTCTTTAGCCATTTCAGCGTTGATGATGACTATCTTGAAACCTTTCAAATGAAGGTTGTCCGGGGAAGATGGTTTTCAAAGGATTTTTCTACCGATTCTTCTGCAGTTATTATTAATGAAGCAGGAGCTAAACTTCTCGGATGGGAAGATCCTATCGGCAAGAAATTTGGATTTGGGATGGATATAGAATCACAACCAAAAAAGCCCTTAATGACTTTACATACAATCATTGGTGTAGTTAATGATTTTAATTTTTCTTCGCTTCGGGAACCTATAGGTGGATTGGCCATCTATCTATCTGAAAGTAACTCAAAAATCACATGTCGCATCCAAAGTGAGACAGACATCAATGCTCTGATCGACTTTATAAAATCACAGTGGACTGAGCTTGCTCCCGATCAGCCATTTAACTATTATTTTATCTCAGATGATCTTAATCTTCAATATGGAAGTGAATTAAGATTAGGAAAAATTCTTGGAATATTTACCGGCCTGGCATTTTTTGTAAGCTGTCTTGGCCTATTTGGCCTGGCCTTGTTCTCTTCTGCAAACAGAAAAAAAGAAATCGGATTAAGAAAGGTCAATGGTTCAGGTATAACCCAGATTATATGGTTATTATCTACCGATTTTACAAAACTGATTTTTATCTCCTTTGTTATTGCCTGCCCGGTATCATTATATCTAATGAGTAGATGGCTTCAGTCTTTTGCATATCGTACAAATATTCCCTGGTGGATCTTTGCATTTACAGGAGCTTTAACCTACTTTATAGCTATGATGACGATCAGTTACCAGTCATACAGGGCAGCCTCTGCTAATCCCGTTGATATTCTGAGAGATGAGTAATGTTGGATAGAACATATTTTAGTAGTTAGCCTGCATACGCCGGATAATCTGACTACATTGCGTCGTAGTAAATTGGCCACATCACTGGTGGCAGCATAGCAAGATCCCGTTTCAAAAGGAGAAGTTATTAAATGTAAACCATTAACAGACAAAGCAATGAAAAGGCTAATTTTCTTTTACATTCTGATAATTCCGACAATTGTATTTGGACAAAAGGATAGCATCCAACTTTTTGAACCCGTGCAAATAAAGGCAGATATTGATACCTTGATCTACAAATTAAAGGATATTCATCCAACGTTTTCGAAACATTACAAAAACAATAATACAAAAAGTAAAGTAGACAGTATTAAAAACACCATCAATAATCCAATGTCTGAGCTGGACTTCTTCAGGCTTATGCAGCCCATTGTAACCATCGACGGGCATACAACCCTTAGATATACCGGACCACTTTGCCCTAATGAAGAAAATCCTTTATTTCCATTCAGGGTTGTTGTGTTCAATAACTCACTTTATATAAAGGAAAACCTGTCGACAAATGAGACTCTGATTAAAGGTTCAGTTATCGAAAAAATAAATGGTGTTTCATCAAAAGAAATCATAAGCGACATTATAAGGTATATACCTGGCGAAAAAGAATCGTATAAAACAAAAAAGCTTGAAAAAGATTTTCACATTTATCTGGCATTGGTTTATGGTTCATTTTCTGATTTTGAAATCACCGTAAATAAATCTGACTATAATCTGAATGGGACTAATTGGGATGCTTTTCAGGAGGTATCCAAACCAAAATTTGAGTTGCGTTTTTATGATGATGATATCGCCTATATATATAAAAGAATGTTTATGCCACCGCAAGATTTCATGCATTTTATGGATTCTGCTTTTACAGTAATCTCTGAAAAACAAATAAAATATTTGATTATAGATAATCTCAGTGGCGGCGGGTTAACAGACCTTGCAGATTCCCTGATGTCATATTTTACGGATAAACCATATGGCATGCTCGAGAAGAAAATGACAAAAATAAGTTCCTCAACAATGGAATTTGTTGAGGACAAAAAATCAGAGGGATATATTCAAGAGGGTTATTTTATTGAAGAATATTCAAGTCATATCTCTGCTCGTGACAGGAGGTTCACCGGTTCAACTTATATTTTAACAGGACCTTTGTCATACTCTGCTGCAACAAGTTTCCCCTCAGCAGCAAGGTGTTATCAGAGTGCATTTTTGGTAGGAGAAGAAACCGGACAACCATTGGTGAGCAATGGAGATCAGGATCAATTTATGTTACCCGAAACAAAAATGTTTTGTATAACAGCTCTCTCGAAGGTTTATATGCCTTGCCACAATAATGATGATGTCAATGGAGTGTTTCCTGATTATCCCGTAACACCAACAATCGATGATTTGCTTATGGATAAAGAATACACATTGGAATACACTTTAAGATTGATTAGTGAAATTAAGGAAAGGAAGTAACCCTCACCAGACAATTGAGGAACACATGCTCAGCGAGAGGGATTACTCTCCGCCGGCTGGCGGATCGTGATCCCTGGCAGTGGAACCTGCAGAGCTTAAATGACCCTTCGGGTATTCTTTATTTTCCCTTCAGGTGCTTATGAAAGCGAGCTTTCACCGCTCCTTCGGAAAAATAAAAAACCCCGCCTGTGGCGGGGTCATTTAAGCTCTGCGGAGAAAGAGGGATTCGAACCCCCGGTCCAGTCGCCCGGACAACGGTTTTCAAGACCGCCGCAATCGACCACTCTGCCATTTCTCCGCCGCAAATATAGTGTTTTTTTGTTTTTGGCTTCAGGAAGATAAAAATTTGCATTTTTTGCTTCTGACAGGCATGTCTGAAATTCCCCGTAAATGGGCATCTGACACATCCCCGACAGCTCTTCTAATCATTTTATGGGGATTTTTTGCCTGTAGAAACGCTCATTTATCATAAAAATCAGCATCTCAGCATAAAAAAAAGCTAAAAGACTTGCTTTTGAATAAGAATGAAATAAATTTGTATGCAGATAGGAAATTCGTCTAACCCTAAAATTGTATTGACTATGACAAAAAAAGAATTAGTAGGCAGCATTGCAAAAAAAGCAGGTCTTTCACTTAAAGATGCCAACATCGCTTTGAACGCTTTCGTTGGTGCATTCGGTGACGCCATGAAAAAAGGCCAGAGGCTCCAGCTCCCCTCAATGGGAACTTTCAAAGTTGAGAAGAGAAGTGCAAGAGTTGTTCGCAACCCCCGCACTGGTGCCAAACTGAATGTACCGGCCAAGAAGGTCGTTAAGTTCAAAGCTGCTCCGGCTCTTACAAAAGGCCTGAAGTAAAAGTTTCAGGGGTGCACCAGCACCCCTTTTTAATTTTCTGAAATTGATGCCGTCATGTACGGCATTTCTTTTTTTTTATAAAACTCAAAATTTCCGGGCAGTTATTAATTCTTATTATTTTTAGTATATTTGTTAACCACGCTTTGAACGCAACCGCAAAGGCCCGCAATGAATTGTATTATCGTTGATGATGACCCTGTATGGCTCAGAACCCTTGAAGAGTTCGTGGGCAAATCCTCGTCCCTCTCCCTGGTCGGAAGCTTCACGGAATCCTTGTCGGCACGCAACCTGCTTATGTCTCGCAGGGACATTGAACTGATTTTTCTCGATATCCAGATGCCGGAGATGGACGGGTTCGACTTCCTTTCGAGCCTTGAGAATCCTCCCCATATAATATTTGTATCGGGAAGCGAGGAGCATGCATACAAGGCTTTCAATTACAATGGCATCGATTATCTCCTCAAACCCATCACCTACCCCCGTTTCTGCAGGGCTGTGGAGAAGATCATGAAATACTATGCCCCGCGCCAGGCGCCCTCTACCGTCGGCGAGGAGGAGATATTCATCAAGAAGGCATCGTCCCTCGTGCGCCTCAAGCTTAAAGAGATTCTCTATGTGGAGGCACTGGAAAACTATGTCAGCGTCATTACCCGCGACGAGAAGTATACCATTCACTTTACCATGAGGGCCATCGAACAGCAACTCCCGTCAGGCCTCTTTGTGAGGATACACCGGTCTTACCTGGTAAACAAAAGCGTTATCAGGTCTATCAGCGAGAACAGCCTGACCATATTTGTCGGTAACACCCCAAAAATCCTGCCCGTCGGAAAATCTTACCGTGACGGGATAATGAACTATATCAATATAATGACGCGTTAAATGCCGTCACTGAGGCAACTCTTCCTTGATCATCTCGGACAGACCTCTCCAACACCCCTTATGCTTGAGATAGAGAGGGCTGAAGGATCATTTCTGTATGACAGGCACGGCAAGGATTATCTCGACCTTATCTCTGGTGTATCGGTGAGCAACACCGGCCACCGGCATCCGGCCGTGGTGGCTGCAGTAAAAGAACAGGCTGACCGTTACATGCACCTCATGGTCTACGGCGAGGTGGTGCAGAGCCCCCAGGTACGTTATGCGGAAAAACTGGCTTCCCTGATGCCCCCGTCGCTGGAGTCGGTCTTCTTTGTCAACTCAGGCAGTGAAGCCATTGAGGGCGCACTGAAGCTGGCACGCAGGCATACCGGCAAAAACGAGATCATATACTTCAGAAACGCCTATCACGGCTCAACCACCGGGGCACTTAGCGTCCAGGGATCCGAGACCTATCGCAACGCCTTCAGACCTCTGATGCCGGCCACAACCATGGCGGAGTTCAACTCGCCGGAGGCTGTCACCATGATCACTTCAGACACTGCAGCCGTTCTGGTTGAACCTGTACAGGCTGAGGCCGGGGTGATTGCGCCTGAAGCAAACTTCCTCGCAGACCTGCGCACTGCATGTGACAGATATGGCGCCATGCTTATATTTGACGAGGTACAGACAGGCTTCGGACGCACAGGCAGCCTCTTCTCAATGTACAGGTATAATGTCATCCCCGATATACTCGTCCTGGCTAAAGCTCTGGGCGGCGGGATGCCCCTCGGCGCCTTCGTCGCCTCAGGGAAGATAATGTCGTCACTCACCCATCACCCGGTACTGGGCCATATAACCACATTCGGCGGCCACCCGGTATGCTGTGCTGCAGGACTGGCCTCCCTGGAGGTGATAGTGGGCAAGGGTCTGACCGAATCAGCCCTTGAGAAGGAAAAGCTTTTCAGAAGTGAGCTGAAAACCATGCCATTCAGGGAGATCAGGGGCGAAGGCCTCCTCCTGGCAGTGGTACCTGAAGAGAAGAAGATAATTCCGTCACTGGTGTCTCAGGCACCGGCACACGGACTGATGCTAGACTATTTTCTCTTCTGCGACGAAGCGTTCCGCATAGCTCCCCCGCTGACTATTTCTTCTGACGAGATACACCTTGCCTGCCAGCGTCTGAAAGCACTGTTTAAGGCAGTAGGCAGTAGGCAGTAGTGGAATTTTCGATTGCAGATTTTCGATTGTCGATTTAATCAAAATTCGCAAATCGCAAATCGCAAATCATTCAGATTTACGAACTTTACAGACTTTACGGACTTTATGGACTTTCGACTTTACAGACTTTCATACTTTCATACTGACACTCTGTCATGCTTCCTGCCGCGGCACGCACTTTGAAGATCAGGGCAGGATAATCACGAAAACTATATAATATGGAAAAGGGTAAAATTGGAGTTACTACAGAGAACATTTTTCCAATCATTAAGAAGTTCCTCTATTCAGATCATGAGATCTTCCTGAGAGAACTTGTTTCCAACGCAACTGATGCAACACAGAAACTCAAGACACTTGCCTCAACAGGCGAATTCAAGGGCGAACTCGGCGATATGAGGGTCAACATCAGCTTCGATCCGAAAAAGAAGACTATCACGGTCTCTGATAACGGCATCGGCATGAGCGCCGAAGAGATCGACAAGTACCTGAACCAGATCGCCTTCTCAAGTGCCAACGAGTTCCTTGACAAGTATAAGGACCAGGCAAGCGCCATCATCGGGCAGTTCGGGCTGGGATTCTACTCCTCATTCATGGTCTCGGACAAGGTGGTGGTAATATCAAAGTCGTACCGTGAAGAGGTGCCTGCAGTGAAATGGAGCTGCGACGGCAGTCCCGAGTACTCGCTGGAAGAGACTGACAAGGCAGAAAGGGGCACCGACGTGATACTGCACATCGACAAGGATTCAAAGGAGTTCCTCGATGAACAAAGGCTGGAACAACTCCTGAAGAAGTACTGCAGCTTCCTTCCGGTGCCGGTGCACTTCGGCAATGAGAAGGAGTGGAAAGACGGCAAGATGGTCGATACGGGAAAACCCAAAGTTATCAACAACACACGCCCGGCCTGGACTATCAAGCCCTCGGAGCTTAAGGATGAGGACTATAACAAATTCTATCATGAACTATACCCCATGGGAGAGGATCCTCTCTTCAACATCCACCTTAACGTTGATTATCCCTTCAAACTCACGGGAATACTCTATTTTCCGAAAATCAGGAACAACTTCGAGATTCAGAAGAACAAGATCCAGCTCTACTGCAACCAGGTATTCGTCACCGATTCCGTTGAGGGGATCGTGCCAGACTTTCTGACACTTCTTCACGGAGTGATCGACTCGCCTGATATTCCTCTGAATGTATCGAGGAGCTACCTGCAGAGTGATTCCAACGTGAAGAAGATTTCAAGCCATATAACCAAGAAGGTGGCAGACCGCCTGGCTGACATATTCAAGAAAGACAGGGAGAACTTCGAAAAGAAGTGGGATGATCTCAAACTCTTCATTGAGTATGGCATGATCACCGAAGAGAAGTTCTATGAGAAGGCCTCGAAGTTTGCCCTTTACAAGAACACTGCCGGCAAATACTTTACCCTTGAGGAATACGACAAGATCATAAAGGAGAACCAGACTGACAAGGACAAGGCTCTGATCCATCTCTATACCACTGACCCGGTTGCCCAGCACACCTATGTAGCCAAGGCAGGAGAGAAGGGCTATGACGTCCTGGTGCTTGACGGACAGCTTGACACTCACCTGATCAATGCTCTGGAATCAAAGGATCAGGGTTCGAGATTCGTCAGGGTCGACAGTGACGTTGTGGAGAACCTGATAAAGAAGGATGAGAGCCACACTTCCAAACTCTCAAAGGCGCAGTCGGATGACGTTGCCCATGTATTCCGCAGCCAGGTTGCCGACAGTGACAAGGCCCGTTTCCATGTCAGGGCCGAGAGCCTCGATGAGAACGACCTGCCTTTGGTTATCACACAGAGTGAGTTCATGCGCAGGATGAAGGATATGGCACAGTTCGGTGGGGGGTACTCATTCTACGGTGAGATGCCTGACAGCTTTGACCTGGTGCTGAACACCAACCATCCGCTGGTAGTCGCGCTTGCAGGGGACATTGACAAGGAGCATGCCGACGAGCTGAAGAAAAACAGCGCAGGCATCGATAAGACAAAGGTTGAGATTGACTTCATGGAGAAGGAGCACGGCAAAAAGAAGCCCGAGGAAATTCCTTCAGTCGAAAAGGATGACCTTGAGAGACTCAGGGGCGAGCTGAAGCAGCTTGAGGAAAAGAGGAATGGCATTCTTGAGGGTTTCGGGAGTGAACACAAAGCAGTTAAACAGCTGATTGACCTCGCTATGCTGGCTAATAACATGCTCAAGGGAGAGGCACTGAGTGCATTCGTGAAAAGAAGCATCAGCCTCCTCTAGAGGCATTATAAATATCAAAGTCTGATTAAAGGGCGCCCCGCAAGGGCGTCTTTTTTTTTATCCCATTATCCGTGCCAGTTCCGATTTGATGTAGTTGATGGCAGCCCGGCAAGGCTCCGTATCCATCTCCATCACCTCCTCGATGAGAAGGCGTGAGAGTTCTTCACCTGATGCTGCCGGAGGCAGCTGTGTGGCAACACCATTGATCATCCTGACAACCGTCCCGCGCGCATTCTTCACCATCTCCCATGCTTCATTGCTCATGTAGATCTGCTGCGAGAGGTTGTGCTCATATTCGCTTCTCACGTTGCTGACCAGGGCCGAATGAAGCTGCTGGGCGGTCATATCCGGCTGCGCCGTCCGCATAATGAGAGACTCGGGCGAGATGCGTTCCAGGAAAAGAACCACCCTCTCATACGCCTGCAGCTTCACCGGAGTGATGGTCTTTACTGTCTGAAGAAGAAGATCCTGCCGCCTGCGGTCGTGGTCATCACGAAGCATGTTGCGTATCACCAGCCACGCTGTGATCATCACAAGCAATGCCGGGATCGATATTTTGAGTATCTCGAGGAAGGTTTCCATGTGAAGGATGATTGGATTGTTACGGCATGCAAATTAATCATTTTTATTCAAGCCCGATTACCCGGCCCGGGTCTGTTATAAACCCTTTTCTATTTCACTTATTACAATTACATTTGGCCTTCTCATAACCGGATAACGACAAAAATTACCCACTATGGAGCATGTAAGCAGGAGAGTGCAGTCACTCTCGGTATCCCAGACTCTTGCCATGGCGCAGAAGAGCCGCGAACTGAAGGAACAGGGTATTGATGTGATAAGCCTCAGCCTCGGGGAACCTGACTTCAACACCCCGGACGACATAAAGGAGGCAGCGAAGAAGGCTATCGACGACAATTATTCGTTCTATCCCCCCGTGCCCGGGTACGCCGACCTGCGGCAGGCAATATCGCGGAAATTCAAAGAGGAAAACGGACTCGACTATTCGCCTGAACAGATCATAGTGTCTGCAGGAGGGAAACATACCCTCATCAACATAGTGCTATCGGTGGTGGATCCAGGAGAGGAGGTGATACTGCTCGCCCCCTACTGGGTCAGTTACCTTGACCATATCACCTTTGCCGAGGGCATTCCGGTGATAATACAGACAACCATTGACAGCGACTTCAAGGTCACCCCCGGACAGCTTGAGGCGGCTCTGACCCCTAACACGCGCCTTCTGATCTTCAACTCCCCCTCAAACCCCACCGGGATGGTCTACACCCGTGAGGAGATGGCCGGACTGGTGAAGGTCCTTGAGAAATTTCCCCAGGTCATCATTGTCTCCGATGAGATTTATGAGCATATCACCTTCACCGGCCAGCATATCAGCCTGGCAACCTTCAGTTCAATCGCCGACAGGGTTGTGACAGTCAACGGTGTCTCGAAAGGGTATGCCATGACCGGATGGAGGATAGGCTACATGGGAGCTCCTCTCTGGCTGTCTAAGGCCTGCAACAAGCTGCAGGGTCAGTTCACCTCCGGGGTCAGCTCCATAGCCCAGCGTGCTGCCCTGGCGGCAGTGACCTCGAAGAGCGACTCAAAAGAGAGGATGCGCGAGGCATTCCTTCGTCGCAGGGACCTGATATGCAGGCTGCTCGGAGAGATCCCGGGTCTGAAGGTCAGGGTTCCGCAGGGGGCGTTTTATGTCATGCCTGACATAAGCAATTTCATTGGCAGAAGCCATAACGGCAAGGTGATGAAAGACGCCGATGACCTTACCTTCTTCCTCCTTGAGGAGGCCAGGGTGGCGATGGTGAGCGGCAGCGCCTTCGGTGCAGAGAACTGCATTCGCATATCCTATGCCACCTCTGACGAACGCATCACCGAAGCAGTGAGACGCATAAAGGAGGCACTGGCGAAACTGATCTAGTAACGGTTATAGGATATTATCTCTCCGTGCGGCTTGCGCGATTTGTCCCTGAGCCGGTTTTCGGTGTAACCGACTGAGATGACAAGCTCAACCTTCTTCGATGCCGGTATTCCCAGCGCCTTTTTAATACCCTTTTCGTCAAACCACCCGAGAATGCAGGTGCCAAGGCCTTCGGCGGTGGCCTGGTATACTATTGAGGCTGCTACAATACCTATGTCAATCACGGAATAATCCTTCTGCTTTATGAGGTCTCCTGCCCTTGAGGTGAAATTCGATTTCTTCCGCACCACAACAATCAGCACTGGTGCCTGCCGGACAAAGGAGTTCATCCGCAGAAGCTCAGATTCCGTGGCGGACGCCACCCTGTCCC
>CAZHTG010000023.1:0-50145 GCA_964535795.1 uncultured Rikenella sp. | reverse complement strand
CCTCTTCAAACCGCCTTATAATTTCCAGAAAGACGGAATTGTAGTTGTTGCCGTGACAGTTGACCGTTCCGGAAGGGTCACCGAAGCGACTCCCGGCATCAAGGGGTCGACGACACTTGATGAGAATCTCCTCAAACTGGCAAAGGAAGCTGCGCTGAAGACCAGGTTTGAAAGCAGCAATGATGCCCCTATCATTCAGAAGGGTACAATCACCTACGACTTCCGTTTCAAATAAAATTCACCTGTTTCAGAACAGCCTGACCATAAGGTCAAACAGGCCGGTAAGCTTAATTGCTGAAGCCATTATTGCCACCAGCAGTATTATGCGCACTACCTTCGGACCCCAGCTGACGGCCACTCTGGAGCCAAGCCATCCTCCAATTCCCTGTCCGGCTGCAAGCACAATTCCGTAGAGATAATTTACCTGTCCGCTGATGATGAAAACTATCAGTGCAACTGCCGTGAATGCTGCAACTATAAGCACTTTATGGGCATTGGCCTTCGTCAGCCCCATCCCTGCCCCCATCACCAGTGCAGCGAGGAGGAAAAACCCCACTCCGGCCTGTATGAAACCTCCGTAAATGCCAATGAAGAAGAAAATCACCATGACCCACCCGCGGCGCCTCGGGGTGATTGAAAGCGCATGTTCACGCACCCATTGCTCCGGCTTGTACAGGATGATGAAGAACATGATGATGAGGAGTCCGCCTATCAGCGTTTCCATCATCCGCTCGTTGATCCTTATTGCCAGCAGAGAGCCAAGAAGTGAACCTGCCAGGGCCGGGACAGCCATCCACAGGGTTTCGCGTGAGGTGTAGAGCTTCTGGCTGCGGAAGCTCAGGCTGCTGACAGTACTCTGCACGAAAACACCAATACGGTTTGTAGCGTTGGCTATATTGGCCGGCAGGCCGAGGAACATCAGGAGGGGAAGTGTAATCAGTGACCCGCTGCCAGCCAGTGTATTTACAAATCCTGCAAACAGGCCTGCGGCAATGACGGCCAGGTACATATACCATTCCATAAGCGGAGGGAGCTATCTGTCAAGGATCTCCTTGACAGCCATCTGGAGGTTATCGATCAGGTCAGTATCCTTTATAACATAGTCTGCTATGCCCTTGCGGGCGAACTCAAGCACAACCTCTCCCTTCTCCTGTGCGGAGAGCATGATAACCGGAATTTCCGGAGCCAGCCTGGTGATCTCATCATAGGCTTCCATGCCGTTCATTGGCACTTCTCCCTGCTTCAGGAAATAATAATCGAGGATAATAAGATCAGGGGTTTCATCAAGGGCTGCTATACACTCCTCAGCATAGGCGAACGATCTGACCCTGTAGCCTGCACCCTCAAACCGGGCCGCAACCAGACCGGTGATGACAGGATCATCGTCAACCACAAAGATCAGATTGTCGGTTTCGGGTCTCACTTTTTCCATGGCATCAAAAATACAAAAGGAATTAATTAAAACCTACACTGCAAACAGAGGATAGTCCTTCATCATCTTTACCACTCTTTCACCAACGGATAAAACCGCAGATTCGTTTTCTATATTTTCGAGAACCTCATCAATAAACTGTACTATTTTACCCATATCGGTCTCCTTGAGTCCGCGAGTGGTGACGGCCGGTGTACCGACCCTTATTCCTGAAGTCAGGAAAGGCGAGCGTGAGTCAAAAGGCACCATATTTTTGTTTACCGTAATATGAGCCTTTACCAGTGTGTTTTCGACCTTCTTGCCGGATATCTCCGGGAAGCGGGTTCTCAGGTCAATAAGCATGGAGTGGTTGTCCGTCCCGCCTGAGATGACCTTATATCCCAGTGTCATGAACGCTTCTGCCATCACCGCCGCGTTACTTTTTACCTGTTGCTGGTATGACCGGAACCGGGGTGTCAGGGCCTCGGCGAACGAGACTGCCTTGGAGGCAATGACATGTTCAAGTGGTCCTCCCTGTATACCCGGAAAGACGGCTGAGTTAAGCATGGCTGACATCATCTTTATCTCACCCTTGGGTGTGGTTACCCCCCAGGGGTTGGGGAAGTCGCTGCCCATCAGGATAATTCCGCCGCGAGGTCCTCTGAGTGTCTTATGTGTTGTAGAGGTGACTACATGAGCATACCTGAGGGGATTGTCAAGCAGTCCGGCTGCGATCAGTCCTGCCGGGTGAGCCATGTCGATCATGAGCATGGCCCCGATTTTATCAGCAATCTCACGCATCCTGGCGTAATCCCACTCCCTGGAATAGGCTGAGGCGCCGCCGACTATCAGTTTTGGCTTCTCCCTGAGGGCAACCTCCTCCATCATGTCATAGTCTACCCTTCCCGTCTCTTCCCTGACTCCGTACGATACCGGCCTGTAAAGGATTCCGGAGGAGTTCACCGGTGATCCGTGAGAGAGGTGTCCGCCGTGCGAAAGGTCAAGTCCCAGAAAAGTATCACCGGGTTTAAGCATGGTCAGAAAGACAGCCATATTGGCCTGTGCGCCCGAGTGAGGCTGCACATTTGCATAAGCTGCGCTGAACAGCTGTTTGAGTCTGTCGATGGCCAGTTGCTCAACCTCGTCAACCACCTCGCAACCTCCGTAATACCTTGCTCCCGGATAACCTTCCGCATACTTGTTGGTGAGTACCGAGCCCATGGCTTCCAGCACCTGCGGGCTGACGAAGTTCTCGGACGCAATCAGCTCAATGCCGTCAGTCTGACGTCTGCGCTCTTTTTCGATCAGATCAAATATGGTTTTGTCTCTTTCCATAATGCTTTCTTAACTAATTGAATTTGCTACCGGACCCCGGAATGGTGATCGCAGCAAGATCAGGAGCAAATATACATTTAAAAATTAATTTTATCCATGACACCCGTGTTGCCGTCACTCCTCCGAGAATTGCTTAAGCAGCTCACGGTATGCTGTGAATATCCTCGATTTGGAGATGAATCCGACATACTGCCCCTTGTCGAGCACCGGCAGGTTCCAGGCCCCTGTCCGTTCAAAGGCTGACAGCACCGCATCTCCCCTCTCGCTTATATCGATATATGAAGGAGGTATTGTCATCAGATCCCTGACGGTGAGTTTGTCATAGAGGTCCGGGTTGAACATCTTGTCACGTACATCGTCAAGCAGTACGACTCCTTCCAGGATATTGAATTCATCAACAACCGGAAAGATGTTGCGGTTTGATTTCGATATCTGTTTTACGAGGTCTCCCAGAGTGCCTTCAGGGCTGACTGTCAGCAGATCTTTTTCAACCTCCTTAGACCAGTCGAGCAATATCATTGCGGCCTTGTCCTTATCATGCGTTATCAGCTCACCGCTGGCAGCCAGCTGCTCACTGTAGATAGAGTGCTTCTGAAAGGTTCTGGCGGTGACATAGGCCGTTGTTGAGGTCATTATCAGCGGAATCAGCAGTCCGTACCCTTCTGTTATCTCGGCTATAAGGAATATTGCCGTCAGTGGTGCATGAAGCACGGCGGCAAAAACCCCTGCCATTGCCGTGAGTGTGAAGCTGCTCTCCACCAGTGAAAGTCCAAAGAGATGGTTAATAAGACTGCAGAAAAAATATCCGGCAACACCTCCTGTGAAGAGAGTCGGAGCAACGATGCCTCCCACACCCCCTGCACCGTTTGTAGAGGCAGTGGCCACAACTTTCAGAAGGAGCAGCGCTGCCATCAGCGCAGCAAACACCCAGAAGCCGGAGACCACATCCCCAAAAACGGCGGTGCCCGGTGCCATGCCACTATCAGCATTAAGAAGAAGCATTACCGTATTATAACCCTCGCCATAGAGTGCGGGAAGAAAGTAGATAAGGACTCCCAGGATCAATCCTCCGACAACCATCCTGACCCATTGATTCTTTATCTTTTTATAAATCTTCTCAATACCAACCGTAACCTTTGTGAAATAAATACCCGCGAGCCCGCAGAAGACCCCCAGAATGAGGTAATAAGGCAGCTCGCTGAGAAGAAAGCTCTGCTTTACCTGAAATGAAAAGAGCACGTTGTCGCCCATAAAGAAAAAGGCAACTGTGGCAGCAGTGACCGAAGATATCAGAAGTGGCACTATTGATGACATGGTAAGGTCAAGCATCAGCACCTCAAGGGTAAAAAGGATGCCGCCAATGGGGGCCTTGAAGATCCCGGAGATAGCCCCGGCAGCGCCGCAACCCAGAAGGAGGGTCACATATTTGTAATTCAGGTTGAAATATCGTCCGATATTTGAGCCGATGGAGGCACCCGTAAGCACAATCGGGGCCTCCGCCCCCACTGAACCTCCGAATCCTATTGTCAGGGAACTGGTGAGTATTGATGACCAGCTGTTATGTCTTCTGATATAGCTTTTGCGTCTTGATATTGCATAGAGGACCCTGCTTACCCCGTGAGAGATATTGTCACGCACCAGGTACTTGACAGCCAGCACCGTGAGGAAGATACCAAAAAGAGGATAGGCAAGCGAAAGGATACCCCCTGCTCCTTTCATTACTCCCTGGGTGAACAATTCATGAGTAAAATGAATGGCATTTTTCATTAACACCGCTGCCAGCGCGCTGACCAGGCCCACCACGAAACTAAGCAGGTAAATCAGGGTCTGCTGATCGGCAAAAAATGATTTGAACTGTCTTAGTTTTCTTATTATCAGAGTATTCAATGTTCCTCGGTTAAATAAAAAGCCTGTCCCTGACACAAATATAGAATAAAATGAGGAGCAGATGTTTATTTTGGTAAGTTTGAAATATTTTGGCTGTATGATCAGATTTGAGAAGTATACGCTTGGTAACGGGCTGAGGGTGATAGCGCACCATGATAAAGGGACTCCCATGGTCACTTCAAATATCCTGTATGATGCCGGTTCACGCGACGAGGATCCTGAAGCGACAGGTTTCGCACATCTTTTTGAGCATCTCATGTTTGGAGGCACGGCCAATGTACCCGTTTTTGACGCACCGGTGATGATGGCGGGAGGTGAAAACAATGCATTCACCAACAATGACCTTACAAATTACTATATCACACTGCCTGCAAACAACCTGGAGACGGCTCTGTGGCTGGAGGCAGACAGGATGACAGGCCTTGATCTGTCTGAAGAAAGGCTGATTACCCAGAAGAGTGTCGTTACCGAGGAGTTCCGGCAGCGGTACCTCAACCAGCCCTACGGTGACATCTTGCTGTTGCTGCGGACTCTCGCCTATAAGGTGCACCCTTACCGATGGCCTGCAATAGGGTTGGATGTCAGTCACATTGAAAGAGCTGACAGCATATCACTCAGGCGGTTCTACAGAAGGTATTATAACCCCTCGAACGCCATCCTTTGTGTCGCCGGCAATGTCGCTCCGGACGAAGTATTCAGGATGGCAGACAGATGGTTTGGTTCTATTCCGGCCGGGGAGAGTAACGGCAGGGTCCTGCCGGCGGAGCCACCTCAGGATGAACGCCGGGAGATAACTGTCCACCGCGCGGTGCCGGCCACTCATCTGATCATGGCATTCCATAGTGATGTCAGAAACAGCCGTGAATTTTATATCCTCGACCTACTTACGGATATCCTCGCAGGCTGTGACTCAGGACGTTTCCCTGAGCAGCTGGTGAGAAGAAAAGAGTTCTTTGCCGAGGCTGACATTTATCTCTCCGGCGAGATCGACCCGGGGCTGGTTATCTTCAGTGGCAGGCTGAAGAACGGTGTTGATATTAATAAAGCAGAGGCTGCGGTGACTGAGGAGCTTGGGAGGCTTACAACAGGCAGGGTAACGGCCTCGGAGCTCGATAAGGCCCGGAACCGTTATGAATCTCACAGGCTGATGTCATATCTCAATGCCGCCAGTAAAGCCTTCAGCCTGGCTTTTCATGAACTGCTTGGCGATGCAGAAGGAATAAACCGTGAGACAGAGCAATATATGAGCGTTACCGCGGAGGAGATCGCAGACACTTCAGCACGGGTATTCAGTCCCGGAAACTGCAGTGTGATACATTATATGGCGGAGGAGATATGAAAGCACCAGGTATGACAGCAGCGCCCGAAATCATCACCCCCTCGCCAGGTGACACTTCATTCCCTGAATTGACCAGACTGGGGAACGGAGTACCCGTCTATCTTCTTGGCAACGGGGCTGTGGATCTTCTCAGGATCGAATTTGTTTTCAATGCCGGGCAGCTCGTGGAGAATGTGCAGCTGGCAGCCTCAGCGGCAAATGCCATGCTTACAGAAGGCACGGCCATGCATGACGCCGGCAATCTTAATGACCTTATTGACAGCACAGGCGCCATTTTCAACCATACGGCTGACAAGGACAGTGCCGGGTTGGTGGTGATTACACTTACAAGAAAACTTGAGGAGGTGATGAACCTGGCAAAGGAGGTGCTCTTTCATCCATCATTCCCTGAAAAGGAGTTCCGGATGCTCAAGGATAAGCGGCTGCAATCATTCCTCACCGGCAGACAAAAGACCTCTGTGATAGCACGCGAGGTTTTCTACCAGGCTCTCTGCGGTGAGAGAAACCCCTACGGCCGCATCACCACTGCCGGTGACTATACCGCTCTGACAACGGCAGACATCAGGGCGTTTCATTCTCAGCACTATACTCCTGACAATATGTACATTACAGTTGCAGGACGTGACCCGGAACAGGCAGTTCCGGTGCTTGAGAAGCACTTCTCAGAAGATACAACCGTAAAGTGGCATAAACCCCTCATACCCGGATTGCAGTTTGAAACTGCCGGACCGGGGAGGATTTTCAGGGAGGTAGGCAACTCGGTCCAGAGTACTGTGAGGATGGGATGGAAAGGGATCAAACGTGATCACCCCGATTACCAGTCGCTGCAGGTGGCCACGATGATACTCGGAGGATATTTCGGGTCACGTCTTATGCGCAACATACGCGAAGAAAAGGGTTATACTTACGGGATCCATGCTGTCTCAGGGGCCTTTCACGACATCGGGTACATCACTATAATGACTGACGTGGCCAACATCTACCGCGAAGAGACGCTCATGGAGATCAGGAAGGAGATAAACAGTCTCCGCGAGAAGGAACCAGGTGAAGACGAGATGGCACTGGTGAGGAATCATCTGATGGGTGAACTCGCCCGGATGTTTGACGGACCATTTGCCGTTGCTGAAGCAATCAGGGGGGTCATAGACTATGAGTGCGGAACGGATTATTACACTCGTTTTGCCGATACTGTGAGAACCATATCGCCCGGGAAAATAAAAGAACTATTCAATACGTATTTTAATATCGGGGATGCATTTGAGATCATCGCCGGGGCAAAATGAAATCAGCAAGGCTCATAGCAATGTCTCTGCTTTATATCGCTCTCATGCCCTGCCTTGCAGGTCAGGACGAAACGCAGCCTTTGTCACCGCAGCTTGACATGGTAACGGTAGACCCTCTCACCGGTTTTGCCACTGTCAAATGGCTTCTGTCAGCCTCAACGGATGTGGAGAGCTACGTTGTTTATACTTTCAGCGACGGCACGGCCAGTGCCATTGACACGGTGAGATCACCCTACGAAACCATGTACACTCATACGGCATCAGCGGCAAGGTACAGGAGCATTACATATGTCGTAGCCGCGGTCGATTCCTCATTGAATATCAGTCCGCTCAGCAACAGCCTCAGTACTATATTTCTCTCTTCCGTAAACGATACCTGCAACAGCACCCTAAATCTTTTCTGGACCCCATATGAAAATTCATTCCACCCGGCCGGGAATTACGAATTAAGTGTGGCCACCGGCAGCGGCCCGGCCATACTTCATGAGACCCTTCCTTCCACAGAAACATCATATCTGTTTTCCGACTATGACCCCGGAACTGAATATTGCTTTTTTGTCACTGCTTCAAATGATGGCACAGGGCTCTCCTCCTCCAACAGGGAATGTGTGACTACAGGAACTGAAACAGCTCCCGCCTTTATCAGAGTGGATGCCGTGGCAGTTGCAGGAAGGGCGCTGCAGTTCCTTGCAAGCTATGACCAGTCGACCACCATGGATGATTTTGCCCTGCTGCAGTTTAATCCCGCCACTGCTTCGTGGGAGAATGTTGCCGGTGCCACAGGGATGAACGGGATCCTCACCTTATCGTACCCGGGAGCTGACACTGGCAGAGTAAGCCTTTACCGTATCACTATACTGAATAACTGCAACGTTACCATGGCATCATCAGGCAATATCAGAAACATGGTACTTGAATCAGCTGTTACCGGAACAATAATAGCCCTTAGCTGGAACAATCCCTTTCCTGAGGATGAAGCCCTGTTTTCAGTCTGGCGTGAGACAGGTCGTGGCTGGATTGAGGTGGCTACACACCTCTCAGACACCGCCTGGTCAGATGACTACTCGGTTTTTTCAGCTGGTGTTGCATCTGCAGAGGTGGCTTACCAGGTCACCGCCACGTCACCTGATGCACCTGCCGGAACACCTCTTCACCGCTCGTCTGTAATCACTGTACCTGTTACGGAGAATATATTCATCCCCAATGCCTTCACACCTGAACGCGGAGGAGAAAACGCCTTCTTCAGGCCTGAGTTTTCATTCATCCCTTTGACATATGAGTTCAGGGTCTACTCCAGGGGTGGAGTCCTGCTGTTTCAGACAAGCGACTATGCAACCGGATGGGACGGACGCAGCAACGGAACAACACTTCCTGCAGGCGTTTACCTGTACAGCCTCAGGCTGACTACCCCTGCAGGGAGAACAGAGGCAAGGAGAGGCACGGTAACCATACTTCCTTAACAGGCTCGGCAAAAATGCCCCGATTTTCTTATCTTTGCTCGTCCTATGCAGGCAATCACTGATGGTTAAAACGAAGACAAAAATATTCACATCCGACGACGTAAGTCGCATCGAACATGAGTACAGCCTGCTCAGGGACAACCTCTACAGATGTGACAAGCCGGGAGACATGGAGCTGATTGACAAGGCCTTCAGGTTTGCCAATGAGGCTCACCGTGACATGTACCGCAACTCAGGGGAGCCCTATATCATCCATCCGATCAATGTAGCCCGCATAGTAAACCAGGAGGTAGGGCTTGGAGCACGGTCAGTGGCGGCGGCGCTGCTGCATGATGTCGTAGAGGACACGGACATACCCCTTGAGGATATATCGAAGGAGTTCGGGCCGAAGATAGCCACTCTGATTGACGGGCTGACAAAGATATCAGGCACATACAACAAGGAGACACATTCACTTCAGGCTGAAAATTTCCGTAAGATGCTCATGACCCTGTCTGATGACATAAGGGTCATTCTCATAAAGATAGCTGACAGGCTACACAACATGCGGACTCTTGATTCAATGCCTGAGCACAAAAGGATGAAAGTAGCAGGCGAGACCGTCTATCTCTATGCTCCGCTGGCACACCGCCTTGGGCTTTTTGCCATCAAGACAGAGCTTGAGGATCTCAGTTTCAAGTTCAGGCATCCGCGAATCTACGATGAGATAGCCCGCAAGGTCAAGATGGATGAGAAAAAGAACCTGGCACTCATCAACAGGTTCAGCCTGCCGATTATTGAAGAGCTGAATGAAAACAACATCATCTTTGACATATCCGGGAGGTTCAAATCGATCTACTCGATATGGAAGAAGATGCAGTCAAAGAATGTACCCTTTGAGGAGGTCTATGATCTTCTTGCTGTCAGGATAGTTTTCGAGCCTGGTCCCGAGATGAGTGAGAGGGCGCAGTGCTGGCAGATATACTCGCTGATAACTGACATTTACACGCCCAAGCCTGACAGGCTGCGCGACTGGGTGAGCAGGCCGAAGTCGAACGGCTACGAGGCCCTTCATCTTACGGTGATGGGGCCGGAAGGGAGATGGGTGGAGGTACAGATACGAAGCCAACGCATGGATGATATTGCTGAACGGGGGTTCGCAGCACACTGGATATACAAGGGTGATACTTCGCAGTCAGAGAGCGAGCTCGACAAATGGCTGAAGCACATTCGCGAGATGCTTGCCAACCCGATGTCAGATCCGATCACTTTTCTCGACGAGTTCAAGATGAGCCTCTTCTCGTCAGAGATTATGGTCTTTACTCCGAAAGGCCTGCTGGTAAATCTTCCCAAAGGGGCATCGGCGCTCGATTTTGCCTACGAGATACACACTGACATAGGCAACAAGGCCATCGGTGCAAAGGTCAACTATAAGCTCTCCCCTCTTTCAACAACTCTTCAGAGTGGCGACCAGGTGGAGATAATTACGTCAAACATCGCCAAACCTGAGAAGGAGTGGCTCGAGTATGCCCACACGGCTAAGGCGAAGAACGCCATCAAGGATGTGCTCCGGGATGAATCGACTGACCGTATACAGAAGGGCATGGAGATGCTCGAGAACCGGCTGAGCGAACTTGGCATACTGCCCAACTCGGACATTATCAAGAAACTGCTTGACAATTATGAGCTCCTTAACAAGGACGAGCTCTACTCCCGCATCGGGCTTGGTCTCATCAACCTTGACGACCTTCGCAAGGTGCTAAGGAAGGCTCCTGAAGGCAGCCTGCGCAAATACTGGAAGCTGGCGATCGGAGGAGTGACCAGGAAGAGCCCCGGTGAAAAGGAAGGTCCTCCGATCCCGGGAACCATTGACAAGAGCCAGCCCTACCTGCTCAGAGAGAATGTTGACAACACCGGAAACTCTTATGTGATAGCCGGATGCTGCAATCCGATTCCCGGAGATGAAGTGGTCGGTTATGTCGACCCCTCCAACTCCATTATTGTTCACAAGCCCAAATGCCCAGTTGCCGTCAAGCTGATGTCAAGCGAGGGCAACAGGATCATCCACGTGAGGTGGACAATACACAAGCTGGCCTCCTTCCTTGCAAGGATAAGCATCAACGGTATAGACAGGATTGGACTGATTAACGAGGTAACGAATGTTATCTCCACTGAACTTAATGTCAACATCCGCAATATCAACGTATCGGTTTACGACGGCATATTCGAGGGGACGATCGACCTGTATGTGCACCATACGCGCGACCTCAACAATCTTATATTGCAGCTGTCAAACGTGAAGGGTATTGCAAGTGTTAAAAGGGTAGAGGAATTCATCGAATAAAAAGTTACTGAGGTTTAAACTGAATGGTACAATGTCAAATGAAGATGCCAGATCGGTAGTAAAACAGGTTTTTACAGAATACCTGGGAGCCCGGTCATTCAGGAAGACGCCGGAGCGGTTCGCCATACTTGATGAGATCTACTCGCATGACGGGCACTTTGACATTGATTCTCTCTTCAATTTCATGAAGAACAAGAACTACCGGGTCTCGAGGGCAACTCTTTACAACACTATAGACCTGCTCCTCGACTGCAAGCTGGTTACCAGGCACAAATTCGGCCGTAACCAGGCCCAGTATGAAAAGACCTACAGGGCAGGCCAGCATGACCATATTATCGATACAGAATCAGGCAGGGTGATAGAGTTCAGCGATCCGAGAATAAATGACATAATAAAAAATGCATGTGAGGAGAACTCATTCGTTCTGCATCACTATGCACTTTATGTCTTCGGTATTCCGGAGAGGTCCGGAAGAAGTAAATGACGGACCGCTTCCCGCGGACCGTGAGATGTCAGAATGCGTATCCGAAGGTGAAGCCAAGCGGAACGCTCACCGTAAACTTATTTGTAAGGTTCAGGTCGTCAAGCCACCCCTCCATTTCGCCGTCCGGAGTTTCAAATGTCTTGTTCTTCACTCCGAAACCCGTATAGATATCCAGGGCAAAGCCTCCTTTGGAAATTACCTGATACCCCAGAGCCAGATGGATATTCATTTTACTGGCTGTCACATACTGTGAGTTGTCCTCGCTGTTCTTCATCTTTGCCCAGGCATAGGAAAAATGAGGGCCGATGTAGAAACCAGCGGGTGCATCATCACCTGTCAGGAAAAACTTGTACCAAAGCTGACCGTGAAAGCCACCTGAATTTACTGTGGTATCATTCTCGGTCTCCGCCATGTCCTGAAAAGTCTTGATCAACGGACTTGTTCCAAGATAACCCAAACCAATCTGTATTGACTGTTTGGACATTGTCTGAGCCTCGAAAGACACCTTGTATTCATTGGTTAGCGGAATTACCCAAAGGGCATACAGAGGTCCGCCCAGCACAGAGAGCGGATTGGTCTTTACGGTAAACCTGAAATCCTTGTCAGACTCTGATCCCTGGGCAAATGTCCTGTTACCTGACATGATTACTACCAGGATTAATACCAGCAAACAGGTTAATTTCTTCATTGCAGTTCTTTCTTAAGATTAGTATTCAATAAAGATGTAACTCAAAAAAGGCTAATTTATTATATTTCAAACCCATTTAACCCGTGTTGCATTGTATTGCCGGGCCTTTTGTAAGGTGTTGCCCTCTTTTTGTTAACAATCGGGTTTATCCCTCCGGCAGGGAGAATTTTATTTCGTAAATTCGAACCTGATTGTCTTATCAGGATTTATAAGAATAATGAAGATTGACATTTTGCTTGGTCTCCAGTGGGGCGATGAGGGTAAGGGGAAGATAGTTGATGCCTTAACACCGGATTATGATATTATTGCAAGGTTCCAGGGCGGTCCCAATGCCGGGCACACCATTGAGTTCAACGGGATGAAGCATGTTCTTCACCTCATCCCCTCGGGGATTTTTCATGAGAGAAAGACTAACATTATCGGCAACGGACTTGTGATTGACCCGGTTGTTTTCCAACATGAGGTTGAAAGCCTTGGCATTGAGATTGCCAGGGTACGGGAGCGGTTGCTCATTTCATTGAAGGCCCACCTTATTCTGCCCACTCACAAGCTACTTGACGCCGCTCATGAAGCCTCGCTGGGAGAATCAAAGATAGGATCGACACTCAGGGGCATAGGACCTGCCTATACAGACAAGGCGTCGCGTGGCGGACTTAGAGTAGGTGATCTCTTCAGGAAAGAGTTCAGGGAGATTTACAGGGTACGTGCCGACGAACATCTCAGGATGCTCAGGGGTTATGGCCTGAGCAATGATCTGGAGAAGCTGGAGGATGAGTGGTTCGGGTCCGTGGAATTCCTCATGCAATTCACGACAGTCAATGCCGACTATCATATTGACATGAGCCTCAGGGAGGGCAAGCGTGTTCTTGCCGAGGGGGCACAGGGGACGATGCTTGACATCGACTTCGGCACATATCCGTTTGTCACATCGTCAAACACCGTTGCTGCGGGTGCCTGCACAGGCCTTGGCATTGCCCCTGCGCGCACGGGAGAGGTCTTCGGTATCTTCAAGGCATACTGCACCCGGGTAGGCAGCGGCCCGTTCCCGACGGAGCTTGATGATGCAGACGGTCAGATGATGCGTGACCGCGGTAATGAATATGGTTCCACTACAGGCAGACCCCGTCGCTGCGGATGGCTTGACCTGCCTGCGCTGAAATATGCCATCATGATCAATGGGGTAACACGTCTCTTCATGATGAAAGCTGATGTGCTCTCGGGGTTCAGCCAAATAAAGATATGCAGGTCTTATACTGTAGGCGGTAAGGAGGTGAGCGAACTGCCCTATTGCCTCAATGATATTGAATCTCTCAATTACCGGACCATGCCCGGATGGCAGGGTGATATTACAGGATGCAGGAACTGGGACGAACTGCCCGCTGAGTTGAAGGATTATATCGAATACATTGAAAAGGAGACAGGTGTTCCTGTCACCATTGTCTCAGTCGGGCCTGACAGGTCGGCCACCATTTACAGATAAGACTCACTCCATCCTGTATACCCAGGCTTCGCCGTTTATATTATCCTGGATAGTGCCGAGAGCATTCCATGCGGCATGCAGGTCAGGGAATGATTTTGCGGAAACAAGCTGCCATCTCCCGCCGTTCATGTCGACCAGGGTGGCATCATAACCTAATCCCCTGATATGCGTGAGCCATGCGTCTGCATAGGCAGGAGTCAGAAAACTGCCGACGATGACATGATAACCTGTTGCTGCACGTGCTACTTCCTCGGCCGCGATGGCAATCTCGGCCTGCCTGGCGCGCTCCGCCTCAGCCTGCACCTCGTTGGCAACACGGATGGAGTCGGCAATCCTGAATGCCTCCTGTTGCTGCCTCAGGGCTTCAGCTTCCCTTGCCTTCTTTCCGAAAGGATTGATGCTTTTCATAAAATCACATGAAGGGGTTAGCAGCAATATCCCCGCGAGCAGCAGTAAGGATAATTTCTTCATAAATGACAGTTTTTCATGATTGTAAAGGATAAAGGTATGGATTAAAGCTCAAAATTGCAATGAAAATTCATGAAACATGGCGGGACTCCCCATTTCTTTTCTATATTAGATCACGATTATAAGAACCACCTAATGCAGTTTCAGATGAAATCACTGATCAAGTTTTTTGAAGAGAATGTTGAAAAATATGCATCCAATATTTACCTCTGGGAGAAGATGCAGGATAAGTATGAGGGCACCACCTACCAGGAGACCAAACGTCAGGTGCAGGAGTTCGGCGCCGGGCTCATGCAGCTTGGAGTAAAGAAGGGTGATCGTATAAGTATGCTCGCTGACGGTCGCAACAGCTGGGTAATAGGAGAACTGGGCATTCTCTATGCCGGGGGTGTGAACGTACCACTGTCTGTCAAGCTGAATCCCGAGGAGATAAAGTTCCGTCTCATTCATTCAGGTTCGAAGATGGTTATCACCTCAAGTACCCAGGCGCCGAAGATTCTGGAGGTCATTGACAGGTGCCCCGATGTGGAAAAAGTCATCTTTATGGATCCCCGCGAGGAGTACACTGACGGACAGATCCATTTCAACGAGGTCAGGAAAACAGGACGTGAGTGGCTTGAGAACCCGGTCAACAGAAAGTCGTTCGAGGAGTTCGCATCATCTGTTACACCCTCGGATTTTGCAAATATCTGTTACACTTCCGGTACAACCGCAGACCCCAAAGGCATTATTCTGACACACGGCAATTACGTGACAAACGTTTACCAGTCATACAGCCTGATGGACATCCCGCAATTCTATAAGACCCTGCTCATACTGCCATGGGATCACTCGTTTGCCCATACGGCAGGCATATATGCCTTCATGGGCAAGGGGGCAAGCATTGCATCGGTCAAGGTGGGCAAGACCCCGATGGAGACCCTGCGAAATATCCCCGTCTGCATGAAGGAGATTAAGCCCAACCTGCTCATGAGTGTGCCGGCACTGGCAAAAAACTTCCGTAAGTCAATCGAAAAAGCGATAAAAGAGAAGGGTAAGATGACTGAAGCCCTGTTCAACTTTGCCCTTAAGATGGCATACTCCTACAACAAGGAGGGATACAACAGGGGACAGGGCATACAAAAGCTCAAAAAGCCGCTTATCACTCTCTTTGACAGAATCCTTTTTGCAAAAGTACGTGAAGCGTTCGGAGGCGAGCTTGATTTCTTCATAGGTGGCGGTGCCCTTCTCGACATTGAGCTGCAGCGTTTTTTCTACGCCATTGGTGTGCCAATGTACCAGGGTTACGGTCTTTCGGAAGCTTCCCCGATAATATCGTCAAACTCTGCCAAAAAGCATAAGCTGGGGTCGTCAGGCTTCCTGGTAAATAACATGGAACTGAAGATATGTGATGATGAGGGCAAGGAACTCCCCGCCGGACAAAAAGGAGAGATAGTGATCAGGGGCGGTAATGTAATGCACGGATACTGGATGAATGAAACTGCCACCAGGGATGCCATTCGCGACGGATGGCTCTATACCGGAGACATGGGATACATGTCCGAAGACGGCTTCCTTTATGTGATGGGGCGTTTCAAGAGTCTTCTGATCGCGGATGACGGGGAGAAGTTCAGCCCTGAAGGAATTGAAGAGGCAATAAGCGAACAGTCGAAGTACATTGACCAGTGCATGCTGTACAACAACCAGAAACCATATACCATAGCGCTGGTAGTTCCGAACCAGCATGCGATGAAGCTCTATCTTGAGGACCGCAACCTCTCCGCCACTACCGAGGAGGGAAAACGCGCCGTTCTCAACCTGATTGAACATGAGGTAAATGAATACCGGATAAACGGCAGGTATGGACACATGTTCCCGCATCGCTGGCTGCCGGTGGCCCTCGGGATACTCAATGAAAGCTTCAATGAGGAGAACGGAATGATGACCTCATCCATGAATTTCGTCAGGGGAAAAATAACAGAAAGGTACAGTGAACTGATCGAATGGCTGTACACTCCTATGTGTAAAATAGCATATAAAGAACGCAATATGGAAGAGGTCGAGAAGATGAAACTCGGCTGACCCTTAAATAATTCCGCCATGAAGTTGAAGATTATTCTGACCCTCGCTATTGCAGCAGGGGTACTGACATACTGTACTACTGACAACAAACATGAATGGCAACCTGCCGAAAATCCTCTCTTCACCGAATGGGGCATGAATGTTGACCCCTCCGGCCCGTGGCCTGAATACCCGAGGCCGGGACTGGTCAGGGACGGGTGGATGAGTCTCAACGGATTGTGGGATTATGCCATCTGCCTCAGAGAGCAAGAACGGCCTGCACCCCAGGGAAAAATACTTGTCCCCTACCCCGTCGAATCTGCACTGTCAGGTGTCAGGCTAAGGCTGACCGACTCTCTGGCCCTGTGGTATTCGCGTGAGTTTGCCGTCCCGAAGAACTGGAAGGAGAAGCAGTTGATACTTAATTTTGAGGCATCCGATTGGGAGACAACCGTTTGGATCGATGACAACTTTGTGGTCAGCCACCAGGGAGGATATGATCCGTTCTCATGTAATATCACGCCCTTTCTCTCAGAAGGCAGGAAGCATACGGTGGTTGTAAAAGTGACTGATCCGACTGACAGCGGCCGGCAGCCGAGAGGCAAACAGGTATCATCACCCGGCAGCATATGGTACACTCCCACCAGTGGCATATGGCAGAGCGTATGGATTGAACCTGTTGATAAGACATGGATCGGTGACCTGCGTATTGTGCCTGACATTGACAATGGCATTCTGACCGTTACCGTCATGGAAGAAAGATGCCAGGGGCCTGTGGGTTGTCCGCCCGTTGACATGGCTCCGTCACTGGCAGAAGTCACTGTTATGTCGGGAGGTAAAACGGTGGCCGTGGCATCAGGTGTGACAGACATCCCTATCGCCCTTGATATTCCTGATCCCAAATTATGGAGTCCTGAAGATCCCTTCCTCTATGATCTCACAGTCAGGCTGATAACGGGTGGTATAGTAGCAGATGATGTCAGTTCATATGCAGGCATGCGCAAGATCTCACTCGGCGTCACCGAAGATGGCTTCACGCGTATCATGCTCAATAACCGATTTGTATGGCAGAACGGACCGCTTGACCAGGGATTCTGGCCCGACGGCCTTTATACTCCTCCCTCTGACGAGGCAATGCGGTATGACATTGAGATGCTGAAGAAGATGGGGTTCAACATGATGAGAAAGCATGTCAAGGTGGAGAACCGGAGGTTTTATTACCACACTGACTGCATGGGGATGCTTGTCTGGCAGGATATGCCCAGCGGTGATGAATATATCTGGGGCGATAAGCCTGATATTACAAAAAGCGCCTCCGACTCAGCCATTTTCATGACGGAACTGTCAGGAATGATTGACACCAGGTTCAATTACCCGTCAATAGTCATGTGGGTCATCTACAATGAGGGATGGGGACAGTACAACACGACGGCAGTGACTGACTACGTCATGCAATACGACACAACTAGACTGATCAACAGCGCCTCCGGATGGACTGACCGGGGGACCGGTCATGTGCTTGACGTGCATCACTACCCTGAGCCTGTGGCTCCTTCTGCAGAGAAGGAGAGAGCCATAGTGCTGGGTGAGTTTGGCGGACTGGGACTGCCGGTACAGGGACACACCTGGGAGCAGAAGAACTGGGGTTATGAGAAGATGAGTGACAGCACCGGCCTTCTCAGAAAATATGAGGAGTTCTACTCAGTTGTCAGGCAGATGGTGGCTGAGCAGGGTCTCAGTGCTTCAGTCTACACACAGACCACCGATGTGGAAACCGAGACCAACGGGCTCATGACCTATGACCGTAAGGTTGACAAGATGGGCTTTGCCAATGTAAGGAAGGCCATGGCAGGCAATAGGCAGTAGGCATTAGGCATTAGTACAACTAATTGATTTACAGCTGACTGCGAACTGTCGACTAATAACAATACTTTATCCTCTACGAGGAATAAACTTAACTATTAACCGTCAGTACTACAATACTTTATGCCCCTGATACGCCTGACGGCTATCGGGGCAGGCTCTACGGGCATACTTTCACTACTGCCTATTGCCTATTGCCTGAGCAGACTGATCAGACGATCAGTCTGCTTTTAAAGGGCAGGAAGGTCATGAAGTCAGCGTGATGAACTATATATGCCTCCGTGGTGCGTTTCACAAGGTCACCCTCGTGAGCATGGGCGGCAATAATATGGCAGACCTCAGGCGGGACACCGCACTCCTCAGCAAGACTTACGCCTGAGAAGGGATGCCTGAGATACTGGCCATATTTGCCCTGAACAGCCTCTCCCTGTGCATCCAACTCATATTCAAGCATTTTACCGACATCGGCAAGAATTGCACCTGCAATCAGGACATCCATATTCACAGGGAGTTCATCGCGGAAGAAGCTGTTCATCTTTTCACCTGCCTCCCTGGCAACGTGTACCACGCATCTCTTGTGGTCCATGAAGGTCACCTTCAGGTCAGGTCCGCAGAGCAGGGTAAATGGTATCCTGTTGAGGTCATCAGTATTCAGAACGCTTCTTTCAAGTGCCACCTCCCAGGTGTGGGCGGTCTTCTCCCTCAGGTCGATGTCGCTTATCCATTCAAGCTCGGGCCACAGTTTTTTTATCTCTTCGGTCATGGCAGGCTATTTTAGTTTTGCAATGATGGTGTCAGTCATCACTATGGTAGAGGCTGCTCCCATGTCAATAACCTCCTGTTTGCCGGTAAGCTTCATCATGTCATAGGTCTTCACCTTTCCCTCCTCTATCACTTCGGCGATTGCCTGGCGAATGCGGGTGGCGGTCGGCTTCTCGTCTATATAGTCAAGCATCATGCATGCTGATTCTATCATTGCAACCGGGTTCACGATTGGAGTGCTGTAGCTGGCATATTTGGGTGCTGATCCGTGGGTCGGCTCGAACACGCCAATACCATCTTCCGAGAACTGGGCGCTGCACGCGAAACCCAGACCTCCTATCAGTCCGGCAAAAGCGTCGGAGACGATATCACCGAACATGTTTCCGGCAACTATCACACCATAATCCTCGGGGTTCTTTGTGAGCCACATCATCTGTGCATCAATATTGGTATTCCAGAGCTGCACTGCCGGAAACTCGCTCTTCTGCATCTCCTTGGCTATCTTCCACATGAGTCCTGAAGTCTCGCGAATGACATTCGGTTTTTCGCACACTGTCACCGACTTGTATCCGAACTTCACTGCATACTCGAATGCTGCCCTGACAATACGTTCAGTGTATTTCCTGGTAAAGATCCTGGTTGAGACAGCCAGTTCCTCTTTCGGGCACCATCCGAAGTTTTCACGGAACTTCGGGTGAGTCATCAGGGCGTCATAAACCTGCTGTGGCGGGTTTGACCACTCAACTCCTCCGTAAAGACCTTCAGTATTCTGCCTGAATATCACCACATCAACCATTGGTTCTTCAGGGCTACCATCTTTTCCTCGACGGATGAAATTGAGGGGGTTGCCCTTGTAGCTGCGGCATGGCCTCACGCAGATATCCAGTCCAAAGTGCTGCCTGAGGCCTACTATGGGGCTGCTGTAGGAAAATCCCTTTCCCTGCAGGGCGGGTGACAGTTCGGCGGCAGCATCATCTTTGGGTTTGGATGTTATTGCACCAAAGAGCGCGATCTTATGTTCGGCTATCAGGTCAATGGTACGCTGAGGCAGAGGATTGCCCTCATTACACCAGAAGTCCCACCCGATATCGCCGTAAACATAATCAGCCTCAAATCCAGCCGCATCGAGGACGCGTACTGCCTGTTTCAGAACCACGGCACCAATGCCGTCGCCCGGCAGTGCCACAATCGTACGTTTAGCCATAATTTTCCCTGTATTAATCTGTTTTTCGTTCGCCGTAAAAATATAGTTTTTATTGTGTTAAAAAAAAGAGTTTGAACAGTTAAAACTCATAACTGATACAATGGAAAAAAACTATATTTGCCGCTTAACCTATATATCACATTTTTAATTCAATAATAGAATGGGCGAATTGGGGGAGATTAAACCCAGAAGGGTATGGAGTTACTTCGAGGATATCTGCAAGATTCCCAGGTTATCCAAGAATGAGGGGCGCATCAGGGAATACATGCTTGATTTTGCACGAGGACATAATCTTGAGGCCAGGGAAGACAGTGTAGGAAATATACTTATAATAAGGGAGGCGGCTCCCGGTAAGGAGAAGGTAAGAACAGTTGTTTTGCAGAGCCATCTTGACATGGTTGGTGAGAAGAATGCCTCTCATCCGCATAACTGGGATGCAGATCCTATTATGCCTGTCATCGATGGCAAGTGGGTAACTGCCAGTGGTACGACCCTGGGTGCGGATGACGGTATTGGCATAGCTGCCCAGATGGCGGTCCTGACTGATCCATACCTGCAGTGCGGCCGCATCGAATGTCTCTTCACCGTTGATGAGGAGTCAGGAATGACGGGAGCGATAAACCTGCAGCCCGACTTCTTCTCCGGGCGAATACTGCTGAACCTCGACTCTGAAGACGAGGGGATCCTGTTCATAGGATGTGCCGGAGGCATTGACACACAGGCAATACTACCCTATACCCCGGTAAAAGTAACAGCAGGCTACAGGGCAATGAACATCTCCGTCACCGGTCTTCACGGGGGTCATTCAGGGGATGAGATACACAAGGGATACGGAAATTCCATAAAGATCATTTCCAGGCTGATGCAGGATCTTGAAAAGAAGTACGGCATACTCATCAGCAACTTCAGCGGAGGCAACCTCCGCAACGCCATCCCGAGGGAGGCTTTTGTGACTGTCACATTCAATCCGGCCCATGAGGAGCAGATTCTTGCCGACACTGCCTCCTACAATCTGCTCGTCAGGGATGAGTTCGGTGCTCTTGAACCTGACCTGAAGGTATCGGCTACTCCGGCCGTCCTGCCGGAGACCGTCATTGATCCCGCTACTCAGCACCGTCTTCTCGGGGCACTGAGCATAGTGCCTCACGGCGTGCTCGGGTGGTCAAAGGAGATTCCTGACCTTGTTGAGACATCCAGCAACCTGGCTACGATACGGCTTACCGGTGATAACACCCTTCATGTGGTCACAACGCAGAGAAGCTCGTCGGATGAGGAAAAGAACTATGCCGCCATGAAGGCCGAGGCAAGCTTTGACCTTGCAGGTGCGAAGGTCACCCATTCAGACGGCTACCCGGGCTGGAAGCCGAACATGAACTCAGAGATACTAAGGCTGATGATAGACTCATACCGCAAGCTATTCGGAAAGGTGCCACAGGTGAAAGCGATTCATGCGGGGCTTGAATGCGGACTGATTCTTGAAAAATACAGGGGAATTGACATGATATCCTTCGGGCCCACAATCAAGGGAGCGCATACGCCTGAGGAGAGGATAGAGATAGAGACGGTCCAGATGTTCTGGGACCTGCTCATCGATGTGCTGAGACACATCCCTGAAGAAGATTCCTAATCGTACTCTTCGAACTCATCGGATGGGGCACCGCAGACAGGGCATGACCATCCGGGAGGAAGGTCATCAAAAGCGGTACCGGGCTCAACATCATTGTTGGGATCGCCCGCAGCGGGGTCATAAATGTAACCGCAGACAGGGCACCTGTATCTTTTCATCTCAATAAGTATATAGGTTTATCTTTTTACTTTATGAACTGCATCTATCACTGTGCCGTCAACCCACTTGATTGCTGCCACTACCCTCTCATCAAAGGCTGCTTTTTCCGGTTTTCCGCAGATCTTTTCAGCGATCTCCTTCAGTTCCTCTATCGTCACCAGGGGTAGTCCCTTGCCCCTGACGGAGTCAAGCAGGTCCTGCCTGCGAGGGTTGATGGCAATACCCCTCTCGGTGATGATCACGTCAATCAGTTCACCTGGTCCGCACAGTGTGGTCACCCTGTCAACAATCACCGGAATCCTGTCGCGGAAGAGAGGAACGGGGATGATTACATTCCGGGCATGGAGGCAGTTCTGCCATCCTCCTATCCCGTGAAGGAGAAGACCGTCAGAGTGGGTCACCACATTGCCGTTGAAGCCTGTATCGATCTCAGTCGCTCCAAGGATCATTATATCCATCATCGTGGTCAGATTTCCCTTCGAATGATAGTTATATGCGTTGAAGACGGAGTAAGGTATATGGTTCAGGTTTTTCTCAACCGATTCAACGGCATCAAGGTCAAAGGCCTGTGCATCAAGGATATACCCCATCTGTCCCTCTTCCAGCATCTGCACCATGTATTTGGTGCTGCCACCGAAGCCGAAGCTGCATTTCCATCCCTTTTTCCTGAGCATCTCGTGCACGAAGACCGCAATGGCGAGGCTGGTGCCTCCGGCTCCTGCCTGCATGGTCACACCGTTGCGCAGCAGGCCTGACTTTTCAAGGAATAATGCCGTCAGCTCTGCAATAAGCAGTCTGTCAGGACTCTTGGTTATTTGTGTTGAGCCGGAGACAATCTTTTCAGGGATGCCGATCTTCTCAACCACAACCACACAGTCGACGTAATTGCCCTCTATCTCCATGGGGAAGCAGGGCAGGTCAACAAGATTATCGGTTACAATGATCACCTTGTCAGCATACATGTAATCGGCTTTGGCATATCCCAACACTCCCGTGGCTGACGGACCTCCTGTTCCCCTTGCGTTGCCGAAGGCATCGGCAGCCGGGGCTGCCAGCACGGCTATGTCAATTTTCACCTCACCGTCCTGTATAGCCTGAACCCTTCCTCCGTGCGATCTGAGTACAGCCATTCCCTTCATTCTGCCTTCCGAGACAAACATCCCGAGAGGGCCGTTCATGCTTCCTTCAATACGGTTGATGGTCCCGTTTTCAAGGTACTCTATCACCGGGTCATTACATGGGAAGGATGCTGACGGGAGCCACACAAGATCCTTTATACCCTTTTCGGAGGCTATCCGGAAGATCTGGTTGCTTACAAGGTCACCGTCGCGAAGGTGATGATGCGTTGATATGGTCATACCGTTCTTCAGACCGCAGCGTTCAAGAGCCTCACTCAGTGAAGAGACCACCTTGTTGTTATCACCGGGGTAATCGATGCAGGTAGGTATTGGCGGTGCATACTTTCTTCCTTCAGGACGGTGTTTACCAACACCCATGAACGGAACGGCTTCAGTGCCGTTAATCTCATCCGGCACCATGCGGCCGGCAGCATTCTTAACCATTTTCATGACCAGGTCTGCATTAATGTTATTGCTCTGCCTCTGCTTCGGCCCAGTTTTCGGGCAGCAGGCCCAGCCTGACGGCCAGGGTTATTGTCTTATCTGCCCTCGCCACCACCGGCGGGTCAATCATCTTCGTGCCGAGAGCCACCACCCCGAGGCCTTTCTGCAGTGCCTCGTGGAAGGCTGCCACTATCTTCTTTGCTTTTTCAATCTCGTCTGCCGTGGGTGAAAATCCCTCCCTTATCACCGCTATCTGGCGCGGGTGGATACATCCCATTCCTTCAAAGCCCATGGCCTTGGAGGAGATCACGTTATCAAGCAACCCCTCCATGTCACCCACATCTGAGAAGACGGAGTCTATGGGTTGAATGCCGGCGGCCTTGGCTGCCACCACCAGGCGGTTTCTGGCATAGAGTGACTCTCTTCCCTCCTTTGTGCGCTGCACACCCAGGTCAGCAGTGTAATCCTCAAGTCCGATGGCCATGGCAACCACCGAAGCGGTGGCAGTAGCTATTTCATAAGCTTTCTCGACTCCTGCGGCACTCTCAATGATGGGCATCAGGAATACAGCTTCGTCCTGAGCCTCTCTCCTCTTTATGTCCCTTATTTTTTCATCTATCTTCCTTACCGTCTCAGCGGTTTCGCATTTAGGTATCAGGACCAGGTGGACATTATGGGGGATCACATATTCAAGATCGTCCAGGCCCCGTTCGCCCTGGTTGATACGTACCATCCGTTCGGCACCGTAGAAGTCAACCGCCCGCAGGGCATTCCTAACGAGAATCCTCGCTTCGTCTTTTCTGTCCGGGGCGACGGAATCTTCAAGGTCAAGGATGACTCCGTCAGGTGAATGAAGTCCTGCATTGAGGAACATACCCGGGCTGTTTCCCGGGAGATAAAGCCTTGAAAACCTGAATCTCTCACGTGATGAGGTGTAACTGTTTTCAGGTATCATGTCCGGGAGGAACGAGGCTTCCGTACCTGTCAGGGCTCTTACCGCAGCCTCAACGCGCGCCGCAATGACGAATGGCAGTGCTCCGGAATCATTGATGGTCATCCTTGCATTCCTTACCCCGAAGAGGTCTAACAGCTCACGGCATTGCGCTTCAATGGCTTTGCCGTACATGCTTTTGACCTTTGATTTGAGACTCAGTTCGATGCCTCCGCTGTCAGTGAGTTCCAGCCTCACCTCGATATCGGACCTCACTTTAGGTCCGGCATTTCCTGTCACAGCCTGTTTCATATTCCCTCTGATGGTGAATTAATAACAAACTTAAGTATTTATCCGAGATAACTCAGCAGGATCCCTGCTGCAATGGCTGAACCGATTACGCCGGCAACGTTTGGTCCCATAGCATGCATCAGCAGATGGTTCGTCTTGTCAGCCTTGAGTCCTTCAGCCTCTGACACGCGTGCGCTGTCAGGCACTGCTGACACTCCCGAGTTTCCTATGAGCGGGTTGATCTTATTTTCGCCATTCAGGAAGAGGTTCATGCCCTTGGCAAAAAGCACGCCGCAGGTTGTAGCCACAGCAAATGCCGCAGCTCCCAGTCCGAAAATCAGCACTGATTCCCTGGTGAGGAAGACGTCAGCCTGTGTGGAAGCACCAACGGTAAGGCCTATCATTATGGTCACTATGTCTATAAGCGAAGTGCGAGCCGTCTCGGCCAGGCGCTTTGTCACGCCTGATTCCTTGAGGATGTTTCCGAAGAAGAGCATCCCCAGCAAAGGAAGGGCCCCCGGTGAGATGAAGCATGTGAGGATAAGCCCGAATATCGGAAAGAGAATCTTTTCGGTCTTCGTTACTGCGCGCGGCGGTTTCATGCGTATCAGCCTCTCTTTTTTGCTGGTGAGCAGACGCATTATGGGAGGCTGGATAACCGGAACCAGGGCCATGTATGAATAGGCAGCTATGGCTATCGGACCGATCAGATTCCTGACTGTCGTTCCGTCAGCAAGTAAATTGACCCCGTTGGCCAGTCGTGATGACAGGAATATTGCCGTCGGGCCATCAGCTCCGCCGATGATGCCAATGGCGCCGGCTTCAGGCATATTGAATCCAAGCAGGAGTGCCCCGATGAATGTTACAAAGATTCCTATCTGTGCTGCGGCTCCAAGCAACAGCAGCCTCGGGTTGGAGATAAGCGAAGAGAAATCGGTCATAGCACCTATACCCAGGAAAATAAGAGGCGGGTAGATCCCTTTGAGGACCCCGAAATAGAGGTAGTTGAGAACGCTCCCCTGCTGGTAAATTCCAACCTGCAGGTTCATGCCTCCGTCAGTGAAGAAGGGAATATTCCCGATCAATATGCCTGTCCCGATAGGCACAAGCAGCAAAGGCTCATATTCATACCTGATTGCCAGGAAGATAAAGATCAGACCTATCACCATCATAATAAGGTGTCCCGGGGTGGCGTTTCTGAAGCCGGTGAAAGCCCAGAATTGTTTGAGGCCATCGAGGAACTTCGGTTCACCCTCAACAGGTGGCTGGCTGTATGCGACGTAAGTTTCTGCAACGGCACCGCTGTCTGCCAGGGCCTGCTGTTTATCCTGTTCCGGTTTTACAAATGCCAGCCATGCCAGTGAGACGATCACCAGCAGGGCAAACATGGTCCATGTTTTTCTTTTTGCCATCACTGGTTGATTACTATTAACAACTCATCCTGCAGTACTGACTGTCCCGGGGCAATATTTACCGTGGCCACCCTGCCTCCCAATTCGGTTTTGATTGCGTTTTCCATTTTCATGGTTTCCAGGGTACACAGTGTCTGCCCTGCGCTCACATCGTCACCCGGTCTGACCATCACCTGTAGTATCACTCCCGGCAGCGGGGCTCTCACTTCCGCCTCCTTTCCAGTGCCGGCACTCTTTTCGGCAGCCGGTTTTGCCTCCTTTACCTCCCTTGCCTGGGGAGGCGGTGTTACCGTTGTCTTGATCTTGGGTATCTCACGCTGCATCTCCACATCGTATACCGTGCCGTTCACTTCTATCTTTGCCATGTTGCCGTCCACATCCAGGACATCAACCTCATACTGGTTACCGTTTATCAGGAATTTGAAACTTTTCATCTCGCAATCGTCTAAATATGATCTTACAGATTTTTCATGTTGTACAGTTTGGAGCTCCATGGGGAGTAATTCCTGGAGACACGCTTGATTGTGATCACCCCGCTCTCGACGTCATGGAGCTCATTGAAGTATGAGTAGATAGCCATGGCGATGGCGGCATTTACCTCCCCTGATTGTATTGTTTTAACCGTATGGATCTCTGCAGGATCTATCCCCTTTTTGCGGGCGAAACTACGGAATCTGAAGTTCAGGATGAAGGTCAGCACATATCTGAAGAAAAGATATACCAGCATCAGTGAAAGGAAGACGATTCCTATCCCCACCACGACTATTGTCCAGGTTATGGGTTCGAGGCCGGCAGCGGGTACTGAATGTAACAACTGGGATGTCATAATTCACGGTTTAGAGTGGTATGTTGCCATGTTTCTTCATTGGACCGGGATCCTTCTTTGTTGAGAGGGTTCTTAGAGCCCTGATGACCCTGAACCGTGTGTTTCGCGGTTCGATCACGTCATCGAGGTACCCGAATTTTGCGGCCTCATAGGGGTTGGCGAACTTCGAGCGGTATTCTTCCTCTTTCCTTGCAACGAATTCCTTGCGTTCAGCCAGGTCTTTGATCTCGCTTATCTCCCTTCCGTCGAGGATCTCTATGGCACCCTGTGGACCCATCACTGCGATTTCGGCGGTAGGCCATGCATAGTTAAGATCGCCGTGGAGTTGTTTTGATGACATCACGCAATGGGCGCCGCCGTATGATTTCCTGAGTGTCACCGTAACTTTCGGCACGTTGGCCTCACCGTATGCAAACATCAGCTTTGCACCGTGGATTATTATGCCGCCGTACTCCTGTGTTGATCCGGGAAGGAACCCCGGCACATCCACAAAGGTCACGATGGGGATGTTGAAGGCATCGCAGAATCGAATGAAGCGGGCCGCTTTCCTCGATGCCTCAATATCGAGCACTCCCGCAAGCCAGGCTGGCTGGTTGGCTACTATGCCGACAGGCATGCCGTCGAACTTTGCAAAGCCAACAACAATATTCTTTGCATATGCCTCATGCACTTCGGTAAAATCGTGATAGTCGACCACCCTGGTGATAACGTCCTTGACGTCATATGGCTGGTTGGGGCTTTCCGGGATAATGTCATTCAGTTCATCCTCCAGCCTGTCTATCGGGTCATCGCACTCGGTCTGCGGAGGCTCCTCAAGATTATTCTGGGGCATGAAGCTGAGTAGTTTTCGTATCAGGTCAAGGCCCTCTTTTTCCTCTTCTACAGTGAAGTGTGCCACTCCTGATTTGGTGGCATGAACCATTGCGCCGCCAAGATCATCGATAGATATATCCTCACCCGTGACAGCCTTGGCTACCTTCGGTCCGGTAACAAACATATAGCTGCTCTTGCGGCTCATCACAATGAAGTCGGTCAGCGCCGGCGAGTAGACGGCACCTCCTGCGCAGGGACCGAAGATGGCAGAGATCTGGGGTATCACACCTGAAGCGAGAATGTTGCGTTCGAAGATCTCGGCATATCCTGCCAGGCTTCTTACACCCTCCTGGATCCGGGCGCCTCCTGAGTCGTTGATGCCTATGACCGGTGCGCCAACCTGCATCGCCTGATCCATGATCTTGCATATCTTCTGTGCAAATGTCTCCGATAGTGAGCCACCGAAGACGGTAAAATCCTGTGCAAAGACATAAACCACCCTGCCGTCAATAGTACCGTGCCCGGTAATCACCCCGTCAGAGAGATACTTCTTGTCGGCCAGCCCGAAGTCTTCGGTACGGTGCGTGACAAACATGTCATACTCCTCGAAGCTGCCTTCGTCAAGGAGCATGGTTATACGCTCCCTGGCGGTCAGCTTCCCCTTGGAGTGCTGATCATCAATGCGTTTATCACCTCCGCCTTTTCGCGCTTTATCCCTGTAATCAAGGAGTTGCTTGATTCTTTCCTGACTGTTCATCGGATCTTTTTATTTGTTGTTTTGTCTATTCTTGTCTTCGCATAACTCCGTGAGCACACCCAGGGTGGATTTCGGATGAAGGAAGGCTATGCTCAGTCCTTCCGCACCGCGCCGTGGCACCGTGTCAATCAGCTTTATCCCTGCGGCTTCAGCCTCACGGAGCCCCTCTTCGATGTTTTCGACGGCAAACGCAATATGATGTATACCCTCTCCCCTCTTTTCCAGGAATTTGCCTATGGGACCTTCAGGGTCCGTTGATTCGAGAAGCTCTATCTTGGTCTGGCCAATCATAAAAAAGGCGGTCTTAACCTTCTGATCGGCAACCTCCTCAATGTTGTAACATTTGAGGCCAAGGACCCTTTCATAGAACGGGATCGCATCGGCAATTGAATTGACGGCAATTCCAATGTGCTCAATATGTGTGGGTTTCATAAAAAATCAGTATAAAGATTCGCAAAAAAAAGATAGCGCAAATTAATGGAATTAACCGCTGCCTTACAGGACAATTATCATGTTTTTCGAATTTATTGAACCGCTGTTCAAACCAATAACCTGGGGTGCAGCGCCGGCAGTAACCGGGTTCAGAAGGGGGACTATTTGGAAGGAGGACTATTCAGAAGGGAAACGCTTCAGAATGGGAATTCTACCGGAGCAGCATCAAGCTCTTCCGTCTCGGGTTTGAGTGCCGCTTCATGGATGGGGTTTCCGTCGACGAAGATCGCCTTGTATGGCTTGGTAGGGCATGCATATTCACATGCTCCGCATCCGACGCAAATATCGTCCTTCACCTCCGGGATAAGCAGTTTCCCTTCAAATGGAACCATGTGACACGCTTTAGTCGGGCAGTGTTCCGAGCAGGCACCGCAGGCTGTCTTTTCAGTCTGAACAATGCAGTTATCCTTAATGAAGACTGCCTTGCCTATCTGAGTCAGTTTCTTGGCCTCCATCATCAGTGGCATTATTGCTCCTGTGGGGCACACATCGGTACAGCGGTTGCAGTCATAGTTGCAGAATCCCCTGTGAAAATCCATCCTGGGCTGCATGATGCCGGCAAAGCCATACTCGTTAACGGAGGGCTGGATTACGAATGTGGGGCATGATGTGACGCAGAGGGTACAGGCCGTGCATCTTGACGTAAACGAAGCAAGACCTATCGAACCGGGAGGCGACACCGGGTAAAGCCTGTCCTCCTTCACCGTTGAATCTTTTGTAGGAGTAGGGGTGGTGGTCTGTGCGCGCACTAACTGTGATCCGCCCGCGATCATTATCAGCGATCCGGTAATGAAATTACGCCTCGAGGCGTCAGTCGTGTCCTTCTCAATGCTTTTGCGCTTCAGCCTGACGAGCCCGTAAGACATACCGTTCTCCTTGCAGGAGTCAATGCAGTTGAAACAGTTAACACACCGGCTTAAATCAACATGCTTGTTCAGGAAGTCTATGCATGATGACTTGCATGCCATGGAGCACCTTCCGCAGCGTGTGCATTTCTGCTCTTCAAACCTGACCCTGAACAGTGAAAATTTGCTCAGAAGGCCAAGCAGTGTGCCCACAGGGCATACGGTGTTACAATAGAGCCTGCCGTACCTGAATGCCAGGAATCCAATGAGCAGAAGGAAGGCAGACGGTATGATGTAAACGGCGAGCTCATAGGCCTTGATGTCAACCCTGTATATTGCATAAATGTCAAATTTACCCAGAAGTGAGGCAAGCAGGTTATTGACAAACAGGACTGCCGGCTGTGCAAAATAGGTCATGAACCGGCCAAAGGTGCTGTACGGATCAAGGATGGTAAGGACATATACTCCTCCCAGCAGCAATATTCCTGCAGTAAGTACCAGGATGAAATAGCGCAGTATCGTATATGGCTTCTTGTATCCGTACTTACGGAAGCGCCTCTTGAACAGGCCACCGACACGGCTTATGGCATCCTGGAATATGCCCAGGGGACAGAGGAAGCTGCAGTAAGTCCTGCCGGTAAGAATTGTCAGGACAATCACCACAATGAAGCCCGTGGCAGTAGCCACTCCGGCGATAAAAAATTTAAGCAGCGAAGGCGCGAACTGCAGATAGAGGATCGGGCCGAAGGCCTTTTCCCCGAGTATACCTCTGAAGTCAATAAACAGGAATGCAAACAGTAGAAGGACAAGGGCGGAAAATACAGTACGTATGTGTTTAAGTGCAGACGACTTCATGAACACCTACATTTTCATCCTGTGGATATTCATTGTTGCCAGGTCCATCTTACCTATGCCCATGGCAGCTGCCAGGGCTATGTGTTCAATTGTATCAGGCTCTTTCCCCATCATCTTTGCCCCTGCGGCATCAATGGCCACCCAATCTGTCGAAATCATCAGGGACTTCATATTCGACAGGTCTTCCTTCGAGACCCCGCGGGGGCCATTGCGCATCATCACATTATATGCATCCATGACATTGAGTGACGGCTTCTTCGGGTAGAGAGCATAATCAGCAATACACTGGTTAAGGTTGTTGCTGTGCCAGTAACCACGGTCCCATACCACACCCATCATGTTCTTGAGAGCGCCGGTCATCCTTGCGGAGCTGTGGTTCTTAAGTACCGGCACATTGATGAAAACGTCACTGGTGAGCACAAGTTCATGTACCTTGGTCTTCTGGAGCTTTTTGCCATTGGGGATTGTCACCTCCTGATAAGAGCTTTCGGAATTGCCGGGAACCATCTTGGCTCCTGCATCCTTGACGGCCTTTTCAATGCCTGAATTCTTATAGCACTTGATCCAGTTATCGCATGTATTATCAAAAACATAGACCTCTTTTGCCCCTGCCCTGAAGCAGTGCTCAATTATCCGTTTTACCAGTGCAGGGTGGGTGTTGGCTCCCTTTTCGGGAACGACATCCCATCCTATATTTGGTTTGACAAGGACTTTTTGTCCCTTTCCGACGAATGTTCCCATTCCTCCGAGTGCCTGGATGCCCATGTCAAACATGGCTGCAGGCTCGCCGCCCATGACGGCAACAAGGTCATAATTGGCTGCTGCCGGCAGAGGTTTGCCGGCCAGCATCTTCTCATAGTGTCCAAAACTTAAAAATGCTCCTGCTGCAAGTCCGGCTCCAGCCGAACTGCGTATAAAACTTCGTCTTTTCATTCCCTTCAATCTCTAATATTACCCCAAAATGAGAGGATGCAAAGTAAACATTTTTTTTAATATATCGCCACCGTATTCTTATATTAGCGGCCTGAGCAGGCGGTCTTCCGCAGTAGCGCAAGGAGATCAATAACTGTTAAAAAAACTAAATGAAAATGAAAATAGTATACTACGACTGTTTTTCAGGGATCAGTGGTGACATGAACCTTGGGGCTATGATAGACCTTGGAGTCAGCAGTGACACCCTGATCAGCGGACTGGAGAAACTGAATATCGGGGGTTGGAGGCTTGATATCACCAGCGATCAGCGGCACGGGATTACGGGCACGAGGGTCACAGTATTTACCGATGAGGAGGAAAGCGCTGACCATAGCCATCTGCACGGCCAGGGACATGACCATGACCATGCGCACGACCATGAAAATGAAAATGGACATGTCCATAAACATGAGCATGGCCCTGGCAACGTGCATGATCATCGTCACGGCCACCGCAACCTGTCTGACATACGGAAAATAATAAAGGGGAGTTCCCTCTCCGATAAGGTCACTGATCTGGCAATGCAGATATTCACGCTGATAGCCGAAGCGGAGGCAGCCGTGCATGGCAAGCCGGTAGATGAGATCCATTTCCATGAGGTTGGTGCCATCGATTCCATAGTCGATGTTGTTGGTTCTGCCATCTGCTATGATGCTCTGGGTGTTGACAGGGTTTATGTCTCAACCATAGAGCTGGGTAGTGGCATGGTCAGGTGTGAACATGGCCTGCTGCCCGTCCCGGCACCGGCCACAGCCCGTATCATTGCCGGTTTCCCCGTGCACACCGGCGGGGTCAGCTTTGAAGCCACCACGCCTACAGGAGCCGCGATCATCGCCGCGCTGGCAAGGCCTCTGCCGCCCGGTACAAATTTCTCCATCATCCGTACAGGCTACGGCATAGGACAGAAGAATAATCCCGAACGACCGAATATCCTCAGGGTCTTTCTGGCCGAGACAGAGCCTGAAGAAGAGAAAGGTCACCAGGCTTTGCTGGTGGAGTGCAATGTAGATGACATGAATCCGGAGTTGTCGGATTACATTTCGGCGAGGCTCTTTTCTGCCGGGGCCGGTGATGTATGGTTCACCCCGGTGATAATGAAAAAGGGCCGGCCTGCTTTCACCATCAGTGTCATCTGCGAGGAAGAGCATAAAAATGCGGTAAGAGAGATACTCTTCACCGAGTCGACCACCATCGGACTGAGGGTGACGCCCTTCAGCAAGGAGACCCTGCACCGCAAGTTTGAGGAGCTGGAGACACGCTTCGGTAAAGTGGTCATCAAAAAATCGTACTTTAACGATCGTCTTGTATCCGTCAAGCCGGAAGCCGACAGGTGCTCAGCCATAGCCATGGAGACCGGACTGCCAATGAAGCAGGTGATACACGAGATAACTGCACAGGCACTGCAATCACCATGACACGGACCGATAAGATAAACATCCTGACTACCATCATGTCTGATGCAGGGTCAGCAGTGATAGCTCTCTCGGGAGGCACTGACAGTACGTACCTGGCCAGTTTTGCCGCAGGAATCAAAGGGCTGAGGGTGATGGCCGTGACGGTCACCGCTCCCTATATGTTCTCGTCCGAGGTCCGTGACGCCGTATCGTTCTGTAAGAATGTAGGCCTGAAACACATGGAGATTGGTATGGCTATGCCCGGTGCTGTTGTCTCAAATCCGCCCGAGAGATGCTACCTCTGCAAGAGGGTGGTGATGAAGGCTGTAACCGATGCAGCCAGGGAAGGAGGATATGCATATGTTTTTGACGGTACCAATGCAGATGACCTCGTCGACTATCGTCCCGGCATGAAGGCGCTCAGGGAACTTGGCATCAGGAGTCCTCTTGCAGAGGCAGGGCTGACCAAGAGTGAGATCAGAGAGCTGGCCAGGGAAGCAGGCCTTGATGTCAGCGACAAACCCTCGAACTCATGCCTTCTCACACGCTTTCCTCATGACACCCCAATAACGGAGGAGAACCTGCGCAGAGCAGAGGAAGCCGAGCGCCTCACAGCGAAAATGGGATTTACCGGGGCACGCGTAAGGATCCATGGAGATCTGGTTCGCATCGAACTCAGGCGTGACCAGTTTGCCAAAATATTGAATGATGATATCAGGGAAATGCTAACTTCCGCTATCAAAAAACTGGGATACAACTATATTACAATAGATGCTGAGGGTTACCGCAGCGGCAGCATGAACAAAAAAATTTAGGATTATGAATGCAAGCGAGCTTGAGAAGATACTTAAGGCGATCAGAAACGGGTCTGTGAGTGTGGATGAAGCGATGGAGAAGCTGCGTGACTTTCCATACACCGATCTTGGTTTTGCGCGTATAGACCACCACCGTGAGCTCCGGACCGGATACCCTGAGATTGTATACTGTGCCGGCAAGACTTCCGAACAGGTAAGAGCCATTTTCGGGGCGATGGAAAGTCACGGCAATGATATAATCGGCACCAGGGCGGGCAGGGAGATGTTTGAATACATCAGCCCGTTCTTCCCGGATGCAGTCTATTTCGAAATTGCCCGTATAATCAGCATCAGGAGAAAAGAGATTATTCCGCCGCCGTCAAAAATAGCGGTCATTTCAGCCGGCACCTCTGACATGACCGTGGCTGAGGAAGCTGCCGTCACAGCCGAACTGCTTGGGAACAATGTTATAAGGATCTATGATGCAGGGGTGGCCGGGATTCACAGGCTGGTTGACAAGCTGCCTGAGATACGCGGGTGCAGGGTAGCGGTTGTCATTGCAGGAATGGAAGGGGCCCTTGCAAGCGTGGTTGGCGGACTGGTGAATATGCCGGTCATAGCCGTGCCCACCAGTGTAGGATACGGTGCCTCCTTCGGCGGCCTCTCGGCACTTCTCGCAATGCTCACAAGCTGTGCCGCAGGGGTGACTGTTGTGAATATTGACAACGGATTCGGAGCCGGATTCTCTGCCAGCAGGATAAACAGGCTATAGTAAGGCCATGAGCGGGGGGGTGCTTCTTTCGACGGCCTACTTTCCTCCGGCTGAATACTTCAGCCTGATTGCCGGAGCCCATAAAGTCATCATCGAAAAATATGAGAATTACATTAAGCAGACCTACCGCAACAGGTGTGTGATACTGGGCGCCAACGGTCCTCTGGCACTGATCGTGCCGGTGATGCGGGGCTCATTTCACAAGACGGCGCTGAGCGATCTGAAGATTGACAACGGGAAAAGATGGAGGGAACTGCACCTGAGGGGTATCAGATCGGCATATGCCGCCGCACCTTTTTTCGAGTACTATTATGATGCCATCAGCCAGGTCATTAACAGACCATACACTTTTCTGCTTGATCTTAATACCGAGGCATTGACTGTGGTCTCCAGAGCAACAGGACTCTCAGCGGAAATATTGTTCAGCGGGGAATTCATACCCGCCGGAATCCTTAAAGAAGATTACAGGTACTCGATATCACCGAAAAGACCTTCCGTTGCCGGCGGGTATTCCCAGGCAACATATACTCAGGTTTTCAGCGACAAGTTTGGTTTTACAGGAGGGTTGAGCATCATTGACATGCTGCTGAATAACGGACCAGGGACCGGAGCATTGCTGCGGAGGTCCCTGGATAGTGAGAATCGTTAACCAACTATCAGAATTTCAGTCCAACCGTTACAGAGAGGTACTTGTCTTTTGTACTCAGGTATGCAGGATCGCTGCTGTATAGCGGAGTGCTCCGCATGTCATCAGGGTACATCATATAAGACTCGCGACTGTTCATCCAGACCATTGACATATCTACATAGAACTTATTCTGCCTGTAACCGATTCCGGCGCTGTAGCCGTTGGAATCGGAATCCTCGTTGAGTGTTTCTGAATTGAATGCTGAGCCGTAGTAGCTGTAACCTCCTCGGAGATAAAGACCTCCCAGGCGTACCTCGGCTCCCAGTCTCAGGTTGCCGGTGCTTCCCAGTTCAGTGGATACGTCCTCATTTTCATCATTGAAATTGTAACCGTCTTCACCCCTGCTCAGCCTGGCAGTAGCATAGTCAATGAACTCATAATCGGCGCTGATCATGGCTATGTTACCCACCTGGTAAGCAACTCCGGCATTGATATGGTAAGGGGTGGTTATACGGTAGCGGTAGGTCATGTCGTCCTGGCTTATTTCAGGATTAATGTCATCGCCCGGATCATTGGGCGTATCATAGTCGAGCTTTGCGGTGAGACTCTTATAGAATACTTCATTTATGGTGTAGATTGTAGGCGTAGTTAAGCTTAACCCGATTCGCAGCGATTCTATTGGCCTGGCAATTGCGCCAACCTTGAAATTCCAGCCTGAACCGACGGCGTTGAAGTGATCAGTATAGACAAAATTCACGAAATCAAATACATTCTGTGCCTCATCCACCTCGGTGTGAACATAGTGGCCGGTATATGATATGTTAGTGATTCCGAAGCCTGCACCCAGGTAAAGTTTGTCATTGATATTTGCACCCAGTGTAATGTTATGTTCGTTGCTGAAGCCTGCATTGTCGATCGTCCTTTTAACCTTCTGGCCATATTCCGGGTCTGTCTCTCCGTAGTATGAAAATATTGAAGCATATTGGTCCAGAAAATTGGGGAGGGTATCGATAAGGTAAGCCTCATAAGCCATCCACGCAGCGCCGTCAAGCTCCCCGGTTCTGTATCCGTCAGCCTGAAGTGCCCAGAAGTCGGCCATGGAACCATTCTCACTGATGCCATCTATCACAGAATGCCGGTAGTAATTATTTGTCCTGTTAAATGAATAGGCAACACTGAGGTTTGACAAGCCCGAACCATTGCCGGTGCCGAAAGATGAGACCAATCCAATCTGTCCGAGCGTCAGTCCGGAGTAGCTGTCATTATTGTTGAACCCGTTATAGTCTGTATTAAGGTCCCTGAAGAAGACTACCGGGGTGAAGCTGAATTCCGTTGAACGGAATACGGCGGCGGCGGCAGGGTTCAGGGCTATAGCCGAGATATCACCGCCGAGTGCGGTGAAAGCACCACCCATTGCGTTAAATCTTGCAGTGCCCTGGTAGAAGATCTTGGAGTATCTCACTGCATCATCCAGGTTCTGTCCGCTGACCCGTACCGGGAGCATCAGGACTGCTGCGGCTACAAATATTATTATTTTTTTCATTTCCTGTTTTTTTGATATAAAACTCCTTGTGCTCCTGCTTATCACGGAACATATGCACTAGTTATCAGAATGTTATATTATCTCCTTCTTCCGCCTGAAGATGAAGAGGAAGAAGATGATGATGAGGAAGACGATGAAGAGGGTGACCCTGAGCTATAGCTGCTGCCCGATGATGATGAGCTTCCTGAGCTGTAGCTGCTGCTTCTGCCTCCGGAGTACGATGATGATGAACCGCTGCTCCTGTTATAGCTTGGCGATGAGCTGCTGCGTGACGGAGCCGAGTACTGTACTGAAGGTGACGATGACCTTGAGGGTGAATATCCTGATGTGCTCCGGCCGGATGAGGGTGTGCTCCTGTTGTTTACCGGGCTGGTGCTCTGCACCGTTCCACTGCTGCGGGTGGTATTGTAAGAAGGCCTTGAGCTTACCCTCTGGTTGTCATAGCTTGGTGTGTAAGTTCTTTCAGTAGTCTTATACTGCGGCCTGTTCACACTCTGGGTCTGTGTTCTGGCCGGCGACTGATATTGAGTCTGAGACTGGGTCCTGATCTGAGACTGGGTCTCGGGCCTGACGGTTGACTGGGTTCTCGTCTGGGTCTGTACAGTATTTCCCGGGGCATCACGACGTGTGTATTCCGGCCGTGTAACAGTACCTTCACCGGATGATCCTGACTTGGTGTATGTTCCCGGCTCCTGTGTAGTCCTGCGGGTTCCGGTAGCTGTGGTTCCTGCCGGAGTTCTCGTATCGGTGGATGTGCCGGGGGTCCTCCTGGTGTTCAGTGTTCCCGAAGGAGCGTATCCTGACTTGCTCCTGGTATCTGAGGTAGTGTATGTTCCCCTGGACATTGAACTGTAGCCACCCCTGCGTCCGACAGTTCTCTGGCTATCGTAGCTGCTGTAGTAATTATAATATCCGTATCTCGAATACCAGGGACTGAAGCTGTTGTAGCCGTAGTAGCTGTAGTAAGGATATCCGCCCCAATAGGAATAGTAGGGGCTGTAATATGACCAGGGAGAGTACCAGTCTGACCAGAAGGGATCATAACCCCATGAGTATGGGTATCCGAACGATCCATAGTAGCCGTATCCGAAGCTGAGTCTGGCCGAGAAAGGAGAAAAATAGAACGGGTCTCTCCAGTAAGGGTAGAAGTAGTCATCATTGAAGAGGTATATTCTTTCGGCTGCGCTGGAGCCATAGTAGTTGTTTACCACTGTTGTCCCGGCATCAGCATTGTATGCCATGTATTCATTATCAGGAATATACTCGTCAGCGATGAGCGTATCAGCGGCAAATATGTTATCATAGTAAATCTGGCCATCTGCAGCGGGCTGTACAGAGCTCTGTGCTGCAATAACCGGTTGTTCCGACGGCCTGTAGTACAGGTCGTCACTGGCAGTGCCAGTGAAGTTCAATGATGTGCATGAACTTGCTGTCACAAATATTGCCGGAATTATGTACCAAAACTTTTTCATTTTACCCTCCTGTAATTATCTAACTCAAAATTATACAAATTTCGTACCAATTATACACGGAGGGCGCACAATTATCGTCTTCCCGGTGGCGGAGCGGGTTTTTTCTTCGATTCTTTGGCAGGAGTTGTTGCCTCTGAGGACTTTCCGCTACTCTTTTCTCGTTTTTGCCTGGCCGTGGTTTCAGTGGGTGTTTCTGATCCGGAAGGACTTCCCTGGCGCACGACCGTCTCATTTTTCCGTGTTGTACTCCTGACGGTGCTCTGAACCTGCTGTTTTTGTGTGGTCCTTGCCGGAGCTCTGTCAACGGATGTCGGCGAACCTGAGGTAGCCTTTGTGGTGCGCATCTGCTGACCTGCGGTGCCCTGCGGTGTTCCTGTCTGTTGCCTTACGTTGCCTCTGGAAGAATTTTCCTGCTCCCTGCCCGGATCGGTGCGGTCATTGACATTCGGGTTATTGGTGCGGGGCAGGCCGTTATCTCCGGGTTCGGGGGGATCGGCAACACCCCTCCTGTACTGTCCCATGCGGAGACCGTTGTTGCTCTTGTCCTTTTCACCTGACGCCTCTCCGGTGCCCGTATTACCGCCCTGGTTATCAGTCTGAGTGTTACCCTGCCTGCCGGATTGAGATGTGCTCCGTGTTCCGGTCCGGGCGCTGCTCCTGGTTTCGGTCCGTGTGCCGGTCTGGGGGCCGGCCTGCGTGCCGGTGTTGCCGGTGGAGGCCGGGGCTGTTCCTGCAGAAGAGCTCCTCCCGCCGGTTGCTGTGTATCCGGTCCTGCGCCCGGAAGTGGAAGGGTTGGCAGGATTATACCCTGCATTTCTGCCCTGATAGTTGTTCCTCTTTTCTGACCCGTAATAGTAGTTATAAGTGTTGTTGTTGACCACTGTCATGGATCGTGAGAAGTTCCCATAGCGGTGACTGTTCCAGCTACTGTATGCAACCGGATAATGGTAGTGCGGCCTTCCGAGGTAGAAATTCACGCTGTAGCTGATGCCGTTACCATACCAGCCACTCCAACCGTATCCAACCCTGGAGCTGTAGCCCCTCCACGGTTCATATCCCCACCAGTAAGAGCCTCCGAATCCGCTGGTCCATGAATGCCTGGAGACATTACCCCCATAGTAGTACCAGTCGTCATATATTGACACACCCCATGTGTATGGCGTGTATCTGTACCAGAATACCTCGGTGTACATGGGAGAGTAAAAGTCGAAAGTCACGTAGGAGGTATGAAACCGCTTTAATCTGGCGGCGTATTCATATCCGCCCTGCAGGTAGTAGTTGTTTACAATTACCTGCTGGCTGCCATTGGCTGCCCCCGATGGGTCCCGGTCAGCCGCAGCGGCCATAGTGGCCATGGCTGCAATTGCTATCGTCGCGAGCAAAATTTTCTTCATCATCATATGCTGTCTTTCAGGTTCGCAAGTTTTATCTATTTTTACGAAATCTTTTTACGAAGTAACAAGAATACAAATACTATAACTGAAGAATGGCCAAGTTTCTTACAAACAGGGAAGAAAATTATTCACAATGGTACAATGATCTGGTAATAAAAGCCGATCTGGCAGAGAATTCGGCAGTGCGAGGCTGCATGGTCATCAAACCCTACGGATACGCGATATGGGAAAAGATCCAGGCCGAACTTGACAGGAAGTTCAAGGCTACCGGGCATGTGAATGCATATTTCCCGCTTTTTATCCCGAAATCGTTTTTCAGCCGGGAGGCTGCTCATGTTGAAGGATTTGCGAAGGAGTGTGCCGTCGTTACCCATTATCGGCTCAAGAACTCACCTGACGGGAAGGGCATAGTTGTGGACCCGGATGCCAAACTTGAGGAAGAACTCATCGTAAGGCCTACTTCAGAGACCATCATCTGGAATACATACAAGGACTGGATACAGTCATACCGTGATCTTCCCCTGCTGATAAACCAGTGGGCCAACGTGGTCAGGTGGGAAATGCGTACAAGGCTCTTCCTGCGTACCACCGAGTTCCTCTGGCAGGAGGGCCATACCGCCCATGCCACGATGGAAGAGGCACAGGAGGAGGCATTGAGGATGCAGGGAGTCTATTCGGATTTTGTGGAGAATTACATGGCTGTGCCTGTGATTAAGGGGGTCAAAACCGAGAGTGAAAAGTTTGCCGGCGCCATTGACACCTACACTATTGAGATGCTGATGCAGGATGGTAAGGCTCTGCAGGGTGGCACAAGTCATTTCCTCGGGCAGAATTTTGCCAGGGCATTCGATGTACAGTTCACAAACCGGGAAGGGAAGCTCGACTACGTGTGGGCCACCTCATGGGGAGTCACAACAAGGCTGATCGGAGCGCTGGTCATGGCTCATGCTGATAACAACGGACTGGTGCTGCCGCCGAAGCTTGCTCCCATCCAGGTGGTTATAGTGCCTATCTACAAGGGTAATGAACAGCTTGACGGAATCTCAGGGATAGCCCTTGACCTTAAGGAAAAGCTTGAAAAGGCTGGACTGACGGTTAAATATGACGACCGCGACACGCAGAAGCCTGGATTCAAATTCGCCGAATATGAGCTGAAGGGTGTTCCGGTAAGGTTGGCAATAGGACCGCGTGACGCACAGGAAGGCACAGTAGAGGTTGCCCGTCGTGACACCCTGACCAAGGAGACAATCAGTCGTGAAAAAGTTGTTGAGCATGTGACCGCCCTCATGGATGAGATACAGGCAAACATCTTCAGGAAAGCCAGTGAGTTCAGAGACCAGAATACTTATAAGGCAGACACCTGGGATGAATTTCTGGACATCATTGAAAACAGGGGCGGGTTTGTCATGGCACACTGGGACGGCACGCCGGAGACCGAGGAGCAGATCAAGAACCTTACCAAAGCCACCATCCGGGCAATACCGTTCAATCCTCCCGTTGAGGAGGGAAAGTGCATCCTGACCGGCAAACCCTCTTACAGAAGAGTGCTCTTCGCCAGGGCATATTAATTCGCCGCTTACGGTTTAAATCTCAAATTAAATATTAATTTAGTCGGTTGAGCAAATATCCTTTCCATGACTGACGAGACAACTCAGAAAAAGGTAATAATAGTTGACACCCTCAGGAATAAATCCGTACTAAAACAAAAGGTGTTTGACAATACGGCAACGGCATTCATGATGATCAAGGAGATTCTCAAGAACCTGTCGAAGGAGGTTAACGGTAACCTTACGGGCGTAGATCCCAGGGTACGCATGGAATATACTGACCGGAGCTCTTTTGATGCCCAGCTTATGGTTGCCGCCGACATGCTTCTCTTCAGCATGCACTCCAACATTTTCCAGTTTGACCGCGAGCATCCGGCATGGAAGACAGCCTACATCCAGAAGAACAAGTTCAACGCGTACAGCGGCATAATAAACATTTACAACTTCCTGGCCGATTCATTCAAGTTTTCAAGGCTTGATGACCTGGGGTATCTCATCGCCCGTATTTTCATCAACCATGAGAACCAGTACTTTGTCGAAGGCAAGAGACAGATGGGCATGCTATTTACCAATTTCGGCAATGAAGCCTTCAGCATTGAGTCACTGCAGAAAATAGTATATACCGCTATTAACTATTCTCTGGACTTTGACCTACTGGTACCACCGTATGACGCGGTAAAGATTGCTTCTGTGGGACAGGCAGAATCAAAGATCCAGCACTCAAGGCTGATAACCGGGAAAAGACTCGGATTCCAGTTTAATTCTGACGATGTTCTTGACGCCAATTCAAGTAAACAGTGAAGCCATGCATCAGTAAAATCATTGCTCTCCGGTTATTAATTATTCTTTCGCTGCTGCTTCTGTCTCCCGGCCGTGTTATGCATTCCCAGGCTGTGACCCTGAATGATACATTGTCGCGGGCATTTTATGATACCCTCAAGGTCAGGGCTGAGAGGCGCAAGTTAACCAGCCTCCTGTATGATATGATCATCGTCAACCCGACACATTCGGGCTCCGCCAGGGAAAAAATGAGTAGTACTTCGTCGTTTGAGCCCTATGCGGGAAGGGTGATCAGGAAGAAGGAGATCATCAGGCTTAACGCTTTCGGTACAAATATTGACAACCCCTCTGAGAATGACCCCTCCAGGCCTGAGAAACTCCTTAACTCATCATACACCAAGACCAAACACCTGATCCTTAACAAGTACCTGCTGTTCAGGGAAGGAGACACCATCTCACCACTGAGTCTTGCAGATAATGAACGTCTTCTGAGGGAATTGCCGTTCATAGACGATGCCCGTATAACGATAGTGCCAGTTGACAGCAACCTTGTTGATGTTGCGATAATAGTCCGGGAAAAATACCCTTACGGAGCAGAGGTGCGGATCGATGAAGTAAATAGCGGCATGATAAGGGCTTATGACAGGAACTTTGCGGGACTGGCTCATGAACTTTCACTTGCAATGCACTATGACTTCAATGAGTATAAATATCCTGGTCTCGGTATAAAATATTCAATCAGAAACATAGCCCGTTCCTTTTCCGACCTTGACCTGGAATTCAAAGATGGCCTGGGAACGACCATTATCGGAGGCATATACAGCCGGGAGTTCGTAACCTCGGAAACAAAGTATGCATGGTCGGCTACCGTCAGGATGACATTAACCAATGAGGATCTGGATACAATGTTACTGCCGGTGCCGCTGAGGTTTACATGGAATGATTACTGGGCAGCCCGGTCATTCATGCTTGAACGCAACAGCGTTACCCGGCTAATTATCAGCGGAAGATACATGCACAACAACGTTTTCAGGAGACCTGTAATTGATGACTTCTCATATTACCGTCTTCAGAATTACAAGCTGGTGACAGGCAGCCTGGCACTTTCTTCCCAGAGATTCATAAATACCTCTCTGATATATAGTTACGGACGAACAGAAGATATTCCATATGGCTATATGGTTGAGCTGCTTGGCGGCAGGGAGAAGAATGAATTCAAATGGAGGACATATGCGGGTCTGAAGGTCTCCTACGGTAATATTTTCAATAAAATCGGTTATATCTATGGAGGAGCAGCCCTGTCAACCTTCTACAACCAGGGGAACACGGAACAGGGGATGCTCAGCGCCAGCCTCCGGTATTTCACGCCGCTTATTCCGGCCGGCAGGTCAAAGATGAGGACTTTCGTGAACGTATATTATACAAGGGGATTCAACAGGTATACCGATGAGTACCTTTACTTAAAGAACAGTACCCTTGTCAGGGGCTTCAGGAACGATTCCATCAGCGGCAACGCCCGTCTGGCCTTCTCCCTCGAGCCAGTTTTGCTGATCAACAAGGCTGCCCTCGGTTTCAGGTTTGCCGTTTTTGCCTTTGCAGATTATGGTCTGCTTGTAAGGGAGGGGCTATTTGACGGCGGTTATTATTCCGTTGCGGCACTCGGTGCCGGCATCCGGATCAGGAATGACCAGCTTGTGATGAACACCCTGCAGATCAGGTTCGCCTGGTATCCGAACGCACCTCCTTACTCCAATAAATCATGGATTGCCGCCGAAGGCATCTTAAGGCTGAAGCCACCTGATTTTTTGCCTGATCCGCCGGGAGTGACCCCTTTCAATTGAAATCCTCCTGCAACCCCTCTTTTTATAGCAGGGAAATGACATTTTCCTTAATGATGCGTAAATTTGCAGAAAGCTTACCGGGATGTTTCAGAGGTTCTTGGATTTTTCAAAACGTGAAAGGCTTTTCAGCGAGGGCAGCAGATTACTGCTTGCCGTGAGCGGGGGTGTTGATTCGATGGTTATGGCTCACCTCTTCCGGGAGGCCGGTACAGATCATGCGATAGCTCACTGCAACTTCTCCCTCAGGGGTGATGAATCAGACGGCGACGAGGAGTTTGTGGCCTCTTATGCGGCTGAGCATAACATACCCTTCCACACGATGAAGTTCGACACCCTTGGCCATGCTGCCTCAAAAAAGATCTCCGTACAGATGGCTGCCCGCGAACTTCGTTACGACTGGTTCAGATCAATTGTAAGCCGCGAGGGGTTCGATGCTGTGGCTATTGCCCATAACCTGAATGACAATGTCGAAACCTTTATCATCAACATGCTTCGGGGCACAGGGATCAGCGGGCTTACCGGCATGAGTCAACACCGCGCCGACATTATAAGGCCCCTGCTGTTTGCATCAAGGGACGAAATCGCAGCCTTTGCCGCTGAGAATGGCATATGCTTCCGCGAAGACAGCTCAAATGCACAGATCAAGTACACCCGGAACAGGATCCGGCACAAGATCATCCCCGAGATGGAGAGAGTGAATCCCGGAGTCATCAATGCCATCACCGACACCATGAGTCATCTGGCCTCGACCTCCGAGATTGTTGAAGCATATATCGGAGGTCTTAAGGAGACTCTGTTCAGGCAGACGGAAGAGGGCTTTGAAGCGGAAACAAACAGCCTCTCAGCCCTGAATCCGCTGGCCCCGCATATTTACGAGCTCTTCCGTGAATTCGGCATCTCTCCCAAACAGACCGATGATGTTATCTCCCTGATGAGTGCACAGACAGGAAAGTACATCTATACCTCCACCCATCGCATCCTTTCTGACAGGGGCAGGATAATGATCACTGAGAAAGATGAGGAGGGACCGGCTGACTATCTCTTCTCTTCCCTTGACGAGATGAGAATGTCAGGCCTCTTCGCCGACCTGCGTATCACAGAGCCGGACGGTGAGCCGTTGCCGGCCAGTCCGCTCACTGCATGCATTGATTTCGACCGTCTTGCCTTCCCGGTGATGGTGCGCAACTGGGAGCCGGGCGACAGGTTTATGCCTCTGGGCATGAAGCAGATGAAGAAGATCAGTGATTTCCTCATCGATCTGAAGATCCCTGTAACGGTAAAGGAGAAGGTGCTCCTGATGCTTTCGGGAGATGAGGTGGTATGGGTTATGGGTTACAGGATCGATGACAGGTTCCGGGTGACCGGTCATTCCACAAAAATACTGGTGCTGACTGTCTGAAGGGATTGGCAGGGGTCAGGTCTGACACATTGCCCGGTTATCTCTCTCTTTGCCCGTTTATTGCCCTGTCAATCAGCAGCAGGTCTGCAAGGCCGATTGCCACAGCCGATTCCAGTATTACCGGTATCCGTCTTGCAATGCAGGCGTCATGCCGGCCGGTTATCTCCAGTTCGGTCATCTCTCCCTTTTCAGTGTCAAAGGTCTTCTGAGGCACACCGGTACTGGCAGCCGGCTTTACTGATACCCTCATGATCAGATCATTGCCGTTGGTTATCCCGCCATTGATCCCTCCCGCGTTATTTGTAGAGGTCTTGCCGCGGGCATCAATAAAGGGGTCATTGTGCAGCGATCCGTAGCTTTTTGACGAAGCGAATCCTGCGCCAAATTCCACTCCGTTCACTGCAGGTATGCCGAAGGCGATGAGTCCCAGGGCAGCTTCAACGGAGAGGAAAGCCGGTTCACCAAGTCCTTTCGGAACATTCCTTACCACGCACTCCACTACTCCTCCAACCGTATCATTTGTCTCCATGGCCCTGGCGATGGCCGCAGCAGAATCCTTCTCACCACCTGCCTCTGCAAGGCTGGCAGTGATTATTGCCGGAGAGAGTATCTGCCTGGCAAAGTATCCGGCTGTCACCATCCCCCATGTCAGGCGGCCTGAAAAGTGGCCTCCACCTCTCATGTCACTGAATCCCTTGTATTTATATCCCGCCGTAAAATCCGCATGACCCGGACGCGGGATGCTGGAGAACTGTTCATAGTCGCCGGAACGGAAATCGCTGTTGCGGGTGCATAAAACAAGTGGCCCGCCAGTGGTGCAGTTGTTGTATATGCCGCTGATGACTTCAGGCTCATCGCTCTCACGCCTCGTTGTTGTCCCGGGCAGAAGGCCCTTGCGCCTGGAGAGGTCTGCCATCAGCTCTTCACGCCAGAAGGGCAGGCCGGCAGGGCAGCCGTCAATAACCACTCCTACCGCCGGTCCGTGTGACTCCCCGAAAATTGACACCCTGAAAACTGTACCGATTGTGTTCATTTTCCCTCCTTATACTTATTGACTTCTCTCTTTTTCTCGCGGTAATAATTCACGAAGGCTTCCAGCTCCGTGAGTGAAATCCTTCGCACTACGGCTTTCCCTACTGATCTCAGCAGGACGAACTTCAGCGAGCCTGAGTCGCTTTTCTTATCCTTTGAAACGAGGCTTACAATGTTTGATGGCAGCTCATACTCATGGCCCAGACCCATCTCTGCCAGGGCCACCTCGAGCATCCTCATCTCCGCATGAGGCATCTCGCCGGTCCATACAGAAAGCTCCGCGGCGATGAGCATACCCTGCATCACCGCGACGCCGTGAGGAATCCTGTGAAATGTCTCCAGAACGTGCCCGAAGGTATGGCCGAAGTTCAGGATTCTCCTGATGCCTTTTTCCAGAGGATCACGTCTTACCACGGCAGCCTTTATTTTGGCTGCCCTTGCAATAAAGTCACCGAGTATTGACGGATCCCGTTCACGGAGCCTGTCTATCGAAGCCGTGATATCAAAAAAGAGGTTCCTGTCCCTGATCACGGCATGTTTGACAAGCTCGCCCATACCTGACCGGAACTCCTCATCAGAAAGGGTTGAGAGCATTCTGTGATCACACAACACAAACTCAGGCTGTCTGAAGGTGCCTATAATATTTTTATAATCTCCCAGGTTTACACCGGTCTTACCTCCTATGCTTGCATCAACCTGCGACAGAAGTGTCGTTGAAACGAAAGCGTGCCTTACTCCTCTCATGTAAATCGATGCTACCATCCCGGCAAGGTCACACACAACGCCTCCTCCAAAACCCAGGATGAATGATGAGCGGTCGGCCCCTGCCTCCAGCAGTCTCCTGCACACCTCGCCTGCCACCGCCAGCGTCTTGCTCTTCTCACCGGGCTCGGTCTCAATCACCTCACCTGCCGGGAAGACTTTGCCGTAAAGTCTTCTTACGTTCGTGTCAGTGATAATGAACACTCCCCGGGCCGGTACCAGGGTTCCGATATCATTCATGTCTCCCCCCATTATCAGAAGAGACCTGCCTTCAGCCATGTTTAACCTGATATTCTGCATAGTGGCGAAAAATAGCAAACAGAACAATTAATTACCATGATTTTATTCACAAAATGAAGGTATGCCGGCAAAAAAACCAAAAAAACATTACTTTCATCACCTGAAAATCAGAAGCTAAGTGAAAGTCATTGACAGGTATAATGGTGTTCTGGGATGGTTCGCTGAGAGCATGCCTGCAGCAGAGACGGAGCTGAGTTACCGCGACCCCTTCCAGCTGATTGTTGCCGTGATTCTTTCTGCACAGTGCACTGACAAGCGCGTCAACATGATCACTCCCGCGCTCTTTGAGAGGTTTCCCGATGCACGGTCAATGGCGGCGGCCACACAGGAGGAGATCTTTGACCTTATCCGAAGCTGCTCATATCCCAACAATAAGTCAAAGCATCTCAGGGGCATGGCGGAGATGATCGTCACCCGTTTCGGCGGGGTGGTTCCTTCAGAGAGGGATGAGCTGACGCAGCTTCCGGGTGTTGGGAGAAAGACCGCCAACGTCATCTCTTCCGTCGTCTGGAACAATCCGGTCATTGCTGTCGACACCCATGTCTTCAGGGTTGCCGGTCGCATCGGTCTTACTCCGGGTGCAAAGACCCCGCTGCAGGCTGAGCTACGGCTGACAAGACATATACCGGAGGAACAGAGGCCGCTGGCACATCACTGGCTGCTCCTTCACGGACGGTACATCTGCACGGCACGCAGGCCCGCATGCAGCAAATGCGGGTTAACACGCTGGTGCGCATACTATCAGAAAGAGACAGGGCTTAAAGAATAATAATGGCGGAGGATTATCGTTCTAAGACTGAGATAACTATTTTTGCCACAGTCAACCACCACTTCCAGAACCGTTAACTATTCAAGAGAGGCATTCAGATGGAAAACCGCAAAGAGAAAACCAGGGATTCTGATCAGTCATCCCCATTTCCGGCCTCTCTCAAGTATCTTGCAGACATCCCCGAACTGGCGTTCAATTCAACCAACCAGCTGATCACGCTCAGCAACCTGGAGACCCAGCAGTATATTGAGGTGAACCAGGCATTCCTTGACACCACCGGTTACAGTAAGGAAGATATTGTAGGCAAGACTTCCGAGGATATCCAGCTCTATGTTGATCTCATACAGAGCCGCAAGTACATGAGGCTCCTGACGCGCCTGAAAAAGGTGAGCGACCTTGAGATCAGGCTGCGAATGAGGTCAGGCGAGGAACGTGCGTTCCTCTTCAGCGCCCGCACCTTCTTCTATGGCGAGGAGATATTACTCATAACCTATTACAATGACATAAGCACCCTGAACGACGGATATGCCAGGGCTGAGTCGGAGAAGATTCTTAAGGAGATCTTTGACTCCATGAGCAGCTATGCCGTGATACTCAGGCGTGAGAATGACAACAGGTATTTCATCATCGATTTCAATTACAGGGCTGAGGATGTTGAGCAGCTTGAGCGCCGGGAGATGCTCGGCAGGGAGGTAAGTGAGACACCCTTTGCAGAGAACCAGGCCTTCCTTACACTGCTGGAGAATATTGAAGCCAGGCGGAGCCCCTTCAAGATCCCCGTTTCTGCTGACGGAACCGATGAAAACGGTTTTTATATAGGGCTGCTCCTCTCTTCAGGTGACATTGTTGTGACGTGGGAGGCAGGACAACACCAGAAAGAGAGGGAAAATGAGATCCTCAGGCAGGGAATTGTCTTTGAGACCTTCGCCGAGCTCCTTCCTGAGATGATAATGGAGATAGACACCAGGGGCAACGTCACCTTCATGAACACCCAGGGAATGATCACGCTGGGGTTTGACAACAACGACCTCACCCATGGGGTATCTCTTCCGGAGCTGTTCCTTCCCAGTGATCTTGACAGGCTCATGAAGGAGCTCTCAGACCTGACCATGCCGGGGCAGATCACCTTTGATGAATATGTTCTTATCAACAAGCTTAAGCGCAATGTATCAGTCCTTTTCCATGCGGGTCCGATTATAATCAGGAACAGGGTAACGGGATACAGGTGCGTACTGACCGACGTCAGCAAGCACAAGGATTACGAGCAGAAGCTCTCAAACGAGAAGGCGATGCTCGAGCACCTAATTGATGCAGCCCCGGAGGCCATCGTCCTGACTGACTTCGACGGGCGGATAATGAGGATAAACCATGGGTTCACCAAACTCTTCGGGTATGAACCTGAGGAGGCCAATAACAGGATGATAGACGACCTTGTGGTACCTGACGAACTGAGAGATGAAGCCATTAAGATCGATGAGGACGCCCTGGCAAACGGCACCGGGGCCCTGGAGACAATCCGGAAAGACAAACTGGGCAACAGGATAAACGTTTCACTGATAGCATCATCCGTTATTTCCAATGACAAGACCATAGCCTTCCTCGGCATATACCGTGATATAACCCGCGAGATAAAGAGCCGCCTGATGCAGGAGATACAGTATAACATTTCAACCGTTGCGCTTCAGGACTCGGACATTTTTGACATCTACCCGACCATCGTTGAAGAGATTGGCAAGCTATGGAACGTTAATAACTTTTTCATCGCCCTGTACAACCGGGAGAAGGACACCCTTACCTTCCCGTTTTTTGCGGATGAACGCGACCATTTTCAGGAGACGGCGGCAAAGAACACCCTGACGGGATGGGTCATCAGGAATAATAAGGCAGTTCTGCTTGATGAGATTGACATCCTGAAGATAGAGAAGACAGGAGCCATCAGTCTTGTCGGATCACCGTGCAAAATATGGATGGGAGTGCCTCTCAAGATGGATGACGAGGTCATCGGTGCAATATGCCTCCAGGATTACAAGTCAGTTGACGCTTTCAACCATGATGACCTGCAGGTGTTTGAGTTCATCGCCAACCAGATTGTGCTCACCCTCCAGAGGCGAAGGATGCTTGACAACCTGATCACCGCCCGCAAGAGAGC